>NZ_VCHX02000103.1 GCF_005768555.2 Streptomyces sporangiiformans | reverse complement strand
AGACGATCACCCGACGGCGATCACGCCGCCTGCCAGCACGAGGACCGCATCACGGGCTCACACCAGTACCGCGACCTGCGAGTTCAAGATGAAACGATCTCAATGAGCGAGGTACCAGGCTTCCCACTCACCGTCAGACGTGACCACGCACGGGTTGAGGAGGTAGACGTCGGTGGCCTCCGGCGTGTGACTGATCTTCAGGGTGTGCGGCAGGTACTCGAGTCGGAACGAGACAGGGTCCTGGGCCTCGCCGTACACGAAACAGTCCTCGTCACCGACCCGAAATCCAGCATCGCCGTATCCGTCAGTCCAGCCGGTGACGAGCTCGAGGGCCAGGTCCCGCGCCCATCCCACCTCACGGACCGGCAGGATCCGGTCGATGTCATGGGTTGATAGGAGGGTCCCCCACCGTGGTCTCGCATGTTGCCCACGGTGGAAGACTAACGGCGGGCACTGACACGCCACGGCCGGACTTCGCGCACTCGACGGATCCGCAGCACCCGAGGTTAAAACTCAAGCTCAGCTTGTTCTTTATGGTCTGACCTCGAACGATGCCCCGAACGCGATCGTTCGTTCGAGGATTCCGGGGACCTGAACACGGCCTCCGTCTGATCCTGTGCTCCGACCAAAGAGGCACTTGACCAGCACGAAGGGCGTGGGGGAATGAGCCTGCTGCATCACGATGCCCGGCGGGAAGCGTTCGCGGTGGCGTCACACTTCCGGGACGACTTCTTCGACTGTCTGCCCGTGCGCGGGGACACGCTGTTCGAGCTGACCGACGCGTTGCTGTGCGCGGACGGGCCGGTGACCACGCCGGTGGACCTCACGCTGACGGCCGAGCACCGGCGCGGTTCGCGGTCACGGCGCGAAGTACGACGCGCTGAACAGTGGGAACGTCGATGTGCATCGGCTGCGGCAGGTGCTGGCCGGGTTGCCGCAGCCCGGGGCCGCCGACGGGCGCCTGGTCCTGGAGGCGGACGTCACCCACTGGCTCCGGCCGGACGCTCCGTGCAGTGCGGACCGCTTGTTCTGTCACGTCTATGGCCGTAGCGGACGCTCGTCGGACCAGTTCGTGCCCGGCTGGCCCTACTCGTTCGTCGCCCCGCTGGAGTCGGGCCGGACCTCGTGGTGCCAGATCCTGGACGCGCTGCGGCTGGGGCCGGCCGACGATGTCGCCGAGGTCACCGCTGTCCAGGTCCGCCGCGTTGTCGAGGACCTCATCGACATGGGCCGTGGGAAGGCGGGGGACCACGACATCCTGATCGTCTTCGACGCCGGCTACGACGCTCCGCGCATGGCCTACCTGCTCGCGGGACTGCCGGTGGAGGTCCTGGGGCGGATGCGCACGGACCGCGTGATGCGCAAGCCGGTTCCGGTGCCGTGGATCTCACCACCGCAGGGCGGACGCCCGCCGAAGCACGGCAAGGAGTTCCGCTTCGCCAAGCCCGATACTTGGGGCGAACTCGATGCCGCGACCGTGCAGGTCACCGACCGCTATGGCACAGCTCGCGCGATGGCCTGGGACCGCATCCATCCTCGTCTGACCACGCGCTCCGCGTGGATCGACCACACCGGCGAACTCCCCGTCATCGAGGGCACGTTGATCCGCCTGGAGGTCGACCGCCTGCCCGGTGGCCACGCTCCACTCCCAGTCTGGCTGTGGTCGTCGGCCACCGGCCTGTTGGGCAAGGACGTCGACCTGCACTGGCAGGCGTTAGAGAGGCCGGCCGAGCCCGGTCGGCTCACCCCCGCCCGGGTGTGCCGGGGGGGGCAGGAACCTCCGCCCGAACTTGCCCTGTCCGGCCCGTTCGCCGAAACTCAACCGGCCCGGCCCCGGCAGGTCACCCGGCTCGAAGAACCAGCTCCCCGCCATCCGCTACGACGTGGGCAAAACGGTCAGGCGGTCCGAGACCATTGCCGAGCGTGACCAGGCCAGACCGTAAAGAACAAGATCAGAGGCGGCATCACGACCGGGCAGCCAGTCCGTCCAGGGTGAGGTCGAGTAGGCGTTCGGCCTGCTTTCGTTGTTCGGGCTGTGCTGAGGTGAGGGCGATGCCTGCGAGGGCCGCGCCCATGTCGGACGGGCTGATGTCGGTGCGGATCGTCCCGGCGGCTGCACATGCGTCCATCAGTGCGGTAATGGCAGCCTGGATCATCTCCCGGCTGTGGCCGTAGGGGTTTTCTCCCGTAGCAGCGATGGCGCGCAGGGCGTCGACCATGCCGAGTTTGGCAGTGACGTAGTCCAGGAAGAGGCGCGTCCAAACACGCAGGGCTTCGTGTGGCGGCTTCGTCGCCAGAAGGTCGGGGACTGCGTCGCACAGCTGGGCCACTTCGTTGCGGTAGACCGCCTCGATAAGAGCTTCACGGGTAGGGAAGTTGCGATACAGGGTTGCGCTGCCCACGCCCGCTGCTTTGGCGATGCGCTCCAGATGTGCGTCCAGCCCCTCTTCGGTGAACACGCTCACCGCAGCCTCGAGGATCTTGTCCCGGTTGCGTCGCGCGTCAGCACGCAACGGGCGTTGTGCGTCTTTGGCCATAGGCGGCTGCTGTCTCCTCTCCAGTCTTCCGCAGTTGCTAACCGGAGGCTCCCCCATTTAATCTCCAATAAATGGGGGCTCCTCCAGTTCACTGTAGGTCATGGTCTGACCTGCGTGCATTCACCCTGTAGGGACTGTTGATCATGTCGGAAATCGCAGGCAAGGTAGTAGCGATCACAGGTGCCAGCAGCGGCATCGGAGCGGCGACGGCGACGTACCTCGCCGAGAAAGGGGCCCGGCTCGTACTGGGAGCCCGACGGGAAGACCGGCTGAACGCCGTGGTGGACCAGATCACTGCGCAGGGCGGCTCAGCCTCCGGAGCCGTCATCGACGTGACGCGCCGGGAAGACTTGAAGCTCCTCACGGACATGTCAGTCAACCGGTTCGGCCGGCTCGACGTCCTGGTTTCCAACGCCGGCACGATGGCGGTGTCACCGTTCGACGACCTGCGCCAGGACGACTGGGACGCGATGGTCGCGACTCACATCACCGGCCTGCTGAACGGGATCGGAGCGGCACTGCCCGTCTTCCGGCGGCAGCGTTACGGCCAGTTCGTCAACGTCGCCTCCACCGCGGCCTACGTCGTGAAATCACCGCAGAGCGTCTACGCGGCCACCAAGGCAGCGGTCAAAGTACTGACCGAGGGGCTGCGGCAGGAGTCCGGTCCCGACCTGCGTGTCACCCTCGTCTCACCCGGGTTCACCAACACTGAGGGCGTCGGCAAGGGAGCAAGCCCCGAGGCAGCGGCGGCGATGGCCCGACAGCGCGACGAGATCGCTATCCCGCCCTCCGCCATCGCATCCGCGATCGGTTTCGCGATCGAGCAGCCCATCGGCGTCGACATCAGCGAGGTCGTCGTCCGGCCCACTGCGCAAGCCTGACGACCAGCAGAGGCAACAGCGTTCGATTGGGCGGGGTTGCAAACAGGCACTGACTGGTCTTTAACGTCCCTGCACGGCAGGGGCGTTGAAAGACAAGCTAAGGCCAACTGGCGTGCTCAGTCACAGAACCGCGCCTGTGACTGGGTGCCTCACTTGGCGGGTGGGCGCTTTGGTTGGCGGAGCTGAGCGATTCAGGTGGCGGGCGGGGCAGGGGTCCGGCTCGGCCGTTGATCACTCGTGGGGCCAGACCGGGGCTGGGTCGGGAGCATGCTTTCCGCCTTGCTGGCCAGCGGAAACGTGTTCCTGCGCAGCAGGCCGCAGTTGGGCAAGCTCCGATGCCCCGGTTCCAGGTGCAGCTGCCACCGGATCCACGGTCGCCTTCGCGATGCCCAGCAAACCCCGAGTGCGGTCCCTGACCTCGGCGGCCGTTTCCCTGATTGCTGCACGGGTTGCCGATCTCTCAGTGCGGCGGGCGGTTCCTCGTCAGCCCTCGCCGAAATCCTTGGTCTCGACGAAGCGGCGGTCCGTCGTCGACGGGCCGTCCTTCGTGCCGCGCAGAATCCAGTAACCGCCGCCCTTGGGCGGCTTGTAGCCGCCGGTCGTGCCGATCAGCAGCTCGTCGCGCCCGTCGGTGTCGAGGTCCGCCAGGAGTAGGTCCCAGCCAAAGTCGTCGCCGTACCCCCGTGGGGGGCGAGCGAGGCCGATCGCGGATCGGTCGATCGTGAGGGTGCGGGATGAGCTGAGGCCGTCCTTGCCGCCGAGCAGCACCGCCACGGGGGAGCCCTTCAGGGAATAGGCGGCGATGTCGTCGCGGCCGTCGCCGTTGCTGTCGCCGACCGTGACGCGGCTACCCATCCGCAGCCCGAGCCCGCCGGAGGCGGGCCTGTCTCGGCCCGGTCCCTTGCCGCTGCCGTACACGGCGACTGGCTCATCGCCGTCGCGCCGGGCGAGGATGTCGTCACGGCCGTCGCCGTCGAAGTCCCCGGCGGCGACGGGGGTGGCGCCCTGGCCGGTGATGCCGGGTACGGCTCCAGCGGGCTTCAGCCCTTTGGCGGTGCCCCGGTAGAACGCGGCGTCGAGGACGTCGTCCGGCATGTCCTCCTCGAAGCGCACGTCCTCCTCGTCGTACTCGGCCTTGGTCACCAGATCGTCGCGGCCGTCGCCGTCGAAGTCACCCACGACGGTGTGGGCTATGGACGCCCAGCCGCCGTGACCCACGTCGAGGGTCGAGGTGGTCCGGGGCACGCCGTCGCGGTTCAGCGGGCCGTGCAGGACAGTGGCGTGTTGGGGCTTCCGGTCGTACCCGCTGCCCGGCTTCGCAAGGGTCAGCAGGTCGAGGGTGCCGTCGCCGTCGAAGTCGCCGGCGGCGGTGGCCGGGAGGACGTCGGCAGGCAGCTTGGTGGCGCCCGAGGGGCCGTCGGGGCCGCCCCAGACGATGCGCTGCTCGTCGGTCAACTTCTCGCCGTGATACACCGTGTTGCGTACGACGACGTCGGCGTGCCTGTCATCATTCAGATCCCCGGTGAACTGCTTTGACTGATCGTCGGCCCACGGAAAAGGGGTGAGCGCGGGTTGGGGCTTGAAGTAGCGGCCCGTGAGGCGGACGGCCGTGCCCGGCTTCGTACCGCCGGGCGCGGCGAAGACGACGAAACGGCTGTTATGCCAGCCGGCTCCGGCCTTCGGCTCGTGGTACCAGCTGTTGACGACCGCGTCGGCGTACCCGTCGCCGTTGATGTCGTCCCGGTTGAACGGGCTGCGGTCCCCGTCGACGGGGGAGTGGGCGGGCGGCGCGGACTTGCCGTCGCCCCGGTCCCGTTCGGCGGGGGAGTGGGACGGCGGCGCGGACTTGCCGTCGCCGTCTCCCGAACAGCCCGTCAGCGTCAGGGCGGCCGCGCAGAGGATGGCCGGGACTGTGGCAAGGCGGCGGGGCAGTGGATACATGCGACAAAAGCCTGCGCGGTGGGGCTTACGAGCCGGTAACAACCGGGTCATGATCGCGGCTCGATCGATATGCCGTGATGACCCCAGCAGCTCGACTCCACAGTGGTGGCACATCCGGCGTCAGACGGCAATGACGTTATGTTCCAGGTGTATGCACGGATAACACCCGCGTCTGATCAATGTGGCGCACCCGTACGCAGGCCGCTCGACCATGCCCCCGACCAGGCTGCCGCCTTCCCCATCCACGGCTGGTCAACGCGGTGTCGTGGCATCACCGCTGTGCACGTGGGCGGACTCTGGTGAGTCGACTTGCTGGCGCAGGTCCAGGTAACAGCGCAGCCGTACGCCGGGTCGGCCGCCTCCCGGGTTGTTCGGTCCGCCGTCGCGGTCGCCCACCGGGCGGCGATCGCCTCCTGGAACGCGAACGCGGTTGCGTCGTCGGCGGCCGCGACCTCCACGATGACCAGACCCGGCTCTGCCACATGCGCTTCGTTGATCAGCGTCATGAAAGGCCCCACGTGCAGAGTCAGGCAGAGGTTCTCCGGTGCCGGCGTCTTCACTGGCCGAGTCGGGGGGTGCCCTTATGTCCTTGGTCAAGGGAAACGGGGGTGCGTTGGGTTGGGGAGCCGGACAGCATGGCCGGGTGGCTGATCTGCTGTGGGATGACGTGAGCTGTTTCTTCGACCCGGACTTGATGGGGTCGCTGCCAGACGTGCGTGTTCCGAATGCCTCGGTGGAGGACTGGCAGGCGGTTCTCGATCTTGTCGCGGAGAAGGGCTGGAAGTGCCAGTACTCCGACGGAGAGACGGTGCTTCCGGTGCCCCGGGCGGAGGGCGTGCTGTCCCGCCCGGCGGATGCCGAGTGTCCGGACCTGCGGGTCTGGCCGGCTGCCGATGTGTTGGCGATCTTTCGTTTCCATGCTGACGATGAAGTCGATTTCGACGTCGACCTGCGGGAGTTGCAGGGCCAGGAGCGACTTGATGTGTTCTGTGGCTTCCTTCGGGAGATCGGGCGGCGGTTGGGCAAGCCGGTGCTGATGGACCCGGAGGGCGACTGTGGCCATCCGGTACTCGGCTTCGACGTCGAGGCTGATCGAGTCGTTCTCCTCGCAGAGCCGCTGGTCAGGTGACTGCGGCTGACGTCTGGGGTTCGTAGAAGGTGCCGTCGCGGAGTATCGCGAAGAGGGTGTCGGCCCTGCGTCTGGCGAGGCAGAGCAGGGCCTGGGTGTGGTGCTTTCCCTGGGCGATCTTCTTGTCGTAGTAGGCCCGGGAGGCCTGGTCACCGAGCGCCGCGAACGCCGATAGGAAGTAGGCCCGCTTGAGCTGCTCGTTTCCTCTCCGGAAAGGCTGTTCGCCGCGGATCGATGAGCCCGAGCTCCGGGTCGCCGGGGCGAGACCCGCGTAGGCGGCCAGGTGGCCGGCGTTCTGGGTCTGCGACCAACAAGGTCCCTACCCGGCCATGGCACTCGACGGCTCGGGCCGACCGGTCGACGCCGTCGCGAGCAACATGGGCCACCTCCCCTGACCGGTAGGCTTGCCCGCTCCGGCGTGTTGACGCGAGCCCATGCCTGACGCCTCCTCAACCGGGAGGTCGCCGTATCCGCCTCCGGCGTTCCGTGGTCAACGGACATTGAAGAACCCTGTCCATAACTTCGGCTCCGCTGCCCACCCAGACCGCTGCTCACCGGGCCGTCCTGAGCGTCCCCGCTGGCCCGCGCCTGCGGGTCAGCAAAACCGGCGAGCCCGCCGAAGGCGCGACCTACTCGGTCCTTTCCCTCAGCCGCAAATTCGGACAGGCCATCGGTGCCGCCGCCGCGGCCTACATCATCGGCCTCGGAGCCTACGAATCCGGCGCGGCCACCCAAAGCGACGTCGCTCTCACCTCGATCAGAATTGCGGCCGGGGCTGTTCCGGCGTGGGTCACCATCCCCGCGATCGCCGTCATGGTGCCCTACCCACTGACCGAGAAAGGCGAGCGCAGGTCGGGCGCCGTTGCGGCGCAGGTGGCGGCATCGTCGCACGGGTGGCTGGCGGATCAACTGCTGCAGCGGCTGGCTCCCGCAGCAGCACTCCGTACGGGAGAGTCGCACAGTCCACACCGGGCTCGTCCACTCCGGCGGCCGTGCGGCAGTCGGTCCACCCCTCCTGAACAAAAATACTCAAACTTGCACAAAATGTATGATGGGTGCATGTCTGATGGCACGTCCCAGCCCATCCCCGGAATCGACCCCACCGCGCGGCCGAGCGGGGAGGGGTGTGTGGAGTGCCTGGCGGGCGACGGCCCCGGATGGTGGTTGCACTTGCGGCGCTGCGCCGCCTGCGGGCATATCGGATGCTGCGATTCCTCACCTTCCCAGCACGGCACCAGGCACGCGCGTGACGCCGGGCACCCCTTCTTGACCAGCTTCGAACCCGGAGAGAGCTGGTTTTGGAATGTCGAGACCGAGACGTTCTGCGAGGGGCCGCAACTGCTGCCGCCCACCTCCCGCCCGGAATCCCAGCCGGTGCCTGGCCCCAAGGGCAAGGTGCCTGCGGACTGGCGGCGGCACCTGCACTGAAAGCCCCACAAGCGAGGCGAACGGGAACGGGAACGGGAACGGCAGGACGGGATCAGTCGCGAGTTGTGGCCGGGTCGAAGCCGGGGCGAGCGCGCGCCGAGTCGGGATCAGGCGGGAGGAGCCGCAAGGTGCTGGTCCGTTATTCCTCCAGGGCAGGCCAGCCCGGCCACGTCCCAGTCGGCACGCCCGGCTCCGGCCCGGTAGGCGCTGTCGTAGAAGGCGAGCACGGTGGCGTAGGGGTCTGCTTCGGCGCGGGCATCGTCGTAGCGGAGCACGGCCAGATGACTGCCGTTGCGCGCCACCCATCGGGCGGAGCCGGGTACGAGCGGCTCCTCCGCCAGCCCTGGGGGTTCCGGAGCGGTGTAGGAGTAGAAGGCCGGCTCGGGGAAAGTGTCGTCCCCGAACCAGAAACCGAAGCTGATCACCTCATGGGAGTACGCCTCGCGGGTGACCGGGTCGGCCTCCGCCGGCTGTTCAACGTGCCGTCCGGAGAACCTGCTGTAGGCAATGTCAAAGGTGTGCCAGAAGTGGTGCACGGGGCTGCCCTTTCCCGAGAAGTCAGCCGCGAACTCCTCGAGCGCCAGAGCCACTTGGCTGAGGACTCGCCAATAGCGGTTGACCTGCACGGGATCGTAGGCCGCGTGTTCGGTGTCCTCGGCGAACGGCCGGGCTGCGTCCGGCAAGTCGAACGGGCTGGGGACTGGGATGTCCACCCGGACACCCAGCACAGCCAGAGCGTCCAGGGTCGCGCGGTGGAAGGACGCCACGGACCGGCCGGAGAGCGGAAAGGACACCACTGTGCCGTCCAGCGAAGCGGCCACCAGCTGGTGGCCTACAAAGTCGAAGTCGATGGTGAACGGATTACCCTCGGCCTGCCCCATCGGACGCGTGGTGATGCCACGTCCGGTGAGGTGGAAGGGCACATTCCACCAGTGGTTGCGCCGAACGCTGGCAGCGAGCCGGATCTTGCCGACGACCTGTGCGAACCGGTGCAGCGTCTCCTTACAGTCCCGCCATTCGGCGAGCGGAATCGGCGGGAAGATCTCCATGAGCCTTCCTTCCTGCTCGGAGGCTCCGGCTGAGCGCGGATACCGGCTGACTCCTCCATGGTGGCCGACCCTGTCGCGTACGGCACGCCGCCAGGGACGGACCACCGTTTACGGCACGTCGTCGCAACGCCCGCTTCAAACGACCGCCAGGGCTCCCGGCGCGAGGCCTGGCCGAGGGTGAGCGGGCCCGACCGAGTTCGCGGAGTGGGAACGCACCGACGAAGCCGCGGGCCGCCGAAGCCCGCAGACGCAGTAGAGGTAAGCACCCAGACCGTAATTGAAGACCTTCGCCAATAGGTGACCAAGCTCCCCTGATCAGGCGTTCGGTGTCGCCACCTCGGTCTGCGGCGATCGGCCAGTGCCGCTGCTGCCTGGGGCCCGAAGCCGGTAGCGGAGAAACAGATATGAATCCCGTCGCCGGATGCTGATCAGGTCTGTCCACTCTTGCCGGTTCGGCAGGAGTTCGAGCCCCTCGATCAGTCCGGGGCGGGCGGTGCCGGTACGGCCGGCGAGTACCGGGGATGTCGTGACGAACAGCTCGTCCAACAGCCCCTCGCCGAGCAGGTGGCCGGTGAGATGCGGCCCGCCCTCAGTGAGCACCGCGGTGTGCCCCTGAGCATGGAGAGCCGCGAGCACATCGGCCATGCGGAGGGTGGGTTCTTCGCCTGCGATGAGTACCGTGCATGCCGCTGGGAGGCGTCCCTCCAGTTTGCGGGCGCCGTCCAGTGTGGTGGTCACGAGCGCGCCCGACTGCAGGGCTGGGTGCTGGGTGGGCAGGTCGCCGCTCGCGGTGACGACGACCAGTTCCGGTTGGGTGGCGCGGCGCAGGCTGCGTCGTAGTGCGGCGAAGTCGGGGGCGGCTTGTGGACAGACGTGGTCGGGTGTCCAGAGATGGCGGGGTGTGGCGCGGAGCGTGCCGGCCCCGATGAGTACGGCGTCGGCGCAAGCGCGCAGCAGCCCCATGACGAAGCGGTCCGCCGGTTCACGCCCGCTGATCGCCGAGCCGGAGGAGGGGAATTCGGGGCCGAGTGCCACCACTCCGTCGATGGAGCTGACAAAGTTCGCGTACACGCACGGCAGGGTGAAACCCAGATCGCCGCCGTAGGCCGTGGCGAGCGCCGGAGGCAGACCGAAACGGGGCCGCCCGGTCTCCTCGTACAGCAACTCCAGCGGCTCCAGCAAGCCCGTCTGTGTTCCGCCGACGGGGTGCCCGGCGCTGTCCTCAGCCATGGCCGGCCAGACCCCGCTGGCCGCACAACGTGAAGAATTCGGCACGCAGTTGCGGATCCTCGTCGTAGGTGCCCCGCCAGTGGGTGGTACGGGTGCTGGACTCGATCTCCCGTACGCCGCGCATCTGTGTGCACAGATGCACCGCTTCCAAGTGGACCGCGACACCGTGGGGCAGAAGGATCTGCTGCAATGATTCGGCGAGCTGGCGTCCGATGCGTTCCTGCATCGAGAACCGGCGGGCGAAAAGCCGCACCAGCCTCGTCAGCTTGGACAGCCCGACGATGTGCTCATGCGCGATATAGCCGACGTACGCCTTGCCGAAGAACGGCAGGCCATGGTGCTCACAGAGGGCGAAGAACGGGATCGGCCCTTCGACGATCTGGCTGATCCGGCAGTCCGACCCGCCATGGCATTCGGTCTCGAAGGCGGTGACCAGCTTCTCGTCGCCTTCGTACCCGCTGGTCGCGTCGAAGAGCGCACGCAGGAAGCGCCGGGGAGTGTCCACCGTGGCTTCCGACCCAACGGCCAGGCCCAGTGCCCCGAAGATCTCCCTCATGTACCCCTCGAACCGCTGCCACTCCTCGGAGGTGATCTGCCGCGGAGACACGGCCGCCCACTCCACCTCGTCCGTGAGGGGTACGAGCCGTTCGCCCACCATCCCCACGACGGGCGGGGGACCATGCGTCTGCGTGTATTGCTCGTTCATATGCGGCCCCAAGACGCGACGAACATCTCGTGGAGTCAGTTTCTTCCATTATCGCCCTGTACGTGCGGGAGTGCTGAGCGCGTTCACGACATGTCCTGCCGCGGCAACACTGAGTTGCCGGTCAGGGGCCCCGGCTCCTGCGGGGCGACTGGCACAACCGCCGAAGGCCTCCTGCAGGAGGCCACTGCCCGCGCCCGGAAACTCTTCAACGCCGAGACCACCGACGCCGACTCCATGCGCCCCTGGATGGTCACCGTCGTACGCAACCTGGTCATCGACCACCACTGGGCCCGCAGTCTTTGCCCGCTCGAGACCACCGCATCGACGACATCAACCTCCCCGTCACAGGTCGTCCTGGACGCTCTGGACAAAATGATCGACCTGTAATGGGAGGTGATCTCCCTCACCTGCTATCGCGGCGACACCGTCTGGCAGACCTCGGGACACCTCGGCATACCGCCTGGCACCGTCAAGTTCCGACGCACTACGCGCTGCGTGCCCTGAAGGACGCCTTGGGTGCCGGCGGCGCCCTGCACCCGTGACTGCCTGTGCGAGCCGCGGTTTTGCAGCCGGTGGCACGTTCATTGACGACACCCGACCTGAGGAACGACGAGTGACGGCCACCGATCGCTACCTTCGCCGCGGCCTTCGGTTACACGCCCCGAGGTGAGAGCTCGCTGGGCAATCCGCAGCTTCGGTCGGTGGTTTTCAAGGTCACCGGCCGGTACGTGAGAGCCTTCGACGACGTCACGGTGCGGTTTCTGGACGCCCGGCAGTACATCGTCAACCGCCCGGTGAGGTCCTGCGCCTGGCCCGCATCCCCCAGCTCGAGATCCCCGGTCGTCGTGCAACAACTCGTCAGCCGTCGGCCGACGACCGCTCGACGACCCACGAAGCCTGCGCCGTCAGGCTGCCTGAGCGAGGGGATTCGGGACCGTGGCGGACTTTGCGGGACGGCTCCGCCTCCTAGCGAGGCGGCCACCGCGCCGAACCGCAAATCCTGCTGGCTGTTTCCCGGACGACGCGCTGGCAGCCGCTGCGTACCTTCGTTCTAGCCGCGGGGCCGGCCGATTGACGTCAGCGTCGCCTCCGCAGCTTGTCCAGCAGCCGCTGGGCCTGGGCCCTTCGCCGCGGATCGGCGGAGGCCCGACGTACCTGTTCGATGGTGCGCCGACCCTGTGGGCTTCTGGCGAACCGCTTGATCTTTTCTATCATTCCTGGCACGACTCTCCTCCTACGACGAGGGCGGTGAAGTGGATCCGTGCGCAGCCCTGTATACCCCGCTGCGGCGGAGTAAGCGCCTGTCGATGCGCCCGCGCGTGAACCCGGGGCTCTGGCAGGCTGGGCTGGGATGCAGCACATCTGTGCGCAAAACACTACGCCGGGTGGGATAAGCAAAGAATCTTGGTACGTCATGCCGAGGGCCGAGATGGCGAGGTGACGCCTGAGGGTCGGCCCCGCCCGTCCCGTACTTCGACTGGCCCACCAACCCGTGCTGCTCGTCTTCAACCAGACCTGACCGTGCCTGGCGCGTAGCACCATCACATCGCCACCCTGGCTGGCGTCCTGGCCGATCTGGCTGAGGAGGGGACACTGCACGGGGACATCAAGCCCGACAATCCCTTCTGGTACAACGATGGCCCGGTGCTGGGCGACTTCGGTATCGCGGCCTCCGCCGACGCCCGGCCCGGCCAGATCCGTGTCGGGGGAAAGCTCGGCACGGCCAACTTCATCGCACCCGAGATGCGCGAACGCCGCTCAGGCGCCAAGGCAGACGTGTACTTGCTATCCAGGCCGTCGACTGCCGGCCCAGCGCGGCGACCCGCTCGGCCCGGTCCATGACCTTGACCTTGACCTTCACCGCGCGCCCGGTTGCGAGGCCCTCGACGAAGTCGCGCTCGGAGGTGCCCAGCGTGGCAGTCGGCGCTGAGAAGCAACGCCGGGCGGAATCGATGCAGTCCTCGATCCGGAGGGCTCTGTATTCGCTCGAGCTGAGGCTCACACGTCCCCGCAGGGGGCGGTCGACCAGTGTTGGGGAGTTCCCGGCCGGAGGCACTGAGCGTGGTGGACTCGATGAACCGGACGATGACCTGCCCGCGCCGGGCCTGAATGTCACGCGGAACGCACTTGTTTCCCGCGACAGGCCACGTGAACGTGAACGTGAACGTCCAAGCGTGGCCGGATCGATCAGGAATCGAGAAGCGCGGGACACGGAGCCGGTTCTAGCCTGCTCGCCATGGACATCACCATCCACACGAGTTCCCTGCCGCACGACGACCCGGACGCGTCGCTCGCCTTCTACCGCGACGTCCTCGGCTTCGAAGTCCGCAGCGACGTCGGGCAGGGCAGGATGCGCTGGATCACGGTCGGCCCGGCCGGTCAGCCCAACACGTCCCTCCTCCTGGCGCCGCCGACTGCCGACCCGGGGGTCACCGAGGACGAGCGCCGCACCATCACCGAGATGATGGCCAAGGGCACGTACGGCTGGATCCTGCTGGCCACTCCGGACCTCGACGCCACGTTCGAGAAGGTGCAGGCCGGTGACACCGAGGTCGTCCAGGAGCCGACCGAGCAGCCGTACGGCATCCGGGACTGCGCTTTCCGCGACCCTGCGGGCAACCTGGTCCGCATCCAGGAGCTTCGCTGAGCCGTGCGGGCATCGATGCGGCCGTGCTGGCCCGCACAGCGACCACCTGCAAAGAACGCGGCGCGCCATCGCAGAGGAGCCCGCCTGCTGGCCGCCCACCAGGGCCGCGTCCGCAGCCTCGTTGCACCGGACAGGGGACCGGAGGTCCTTCCCGCTGCTGTCCGGCAGTTGCTCGACCGGCTGGTCGGCTCCGGCGGGCCGCTCCTCATCACCGATGGCCTGGGGTGCTTGTCTCAGCAGGCACCCCAGGCGCCCCAGGCGCTCGTCGGCGTCGATGGAAGAGGAAAGAAAGGGGGAGTGCCCCCATGTGTCAGCCCGAGTGGCGGCGTGCACGGGTCGAGGCGCAGCGCCTGACCGATCTAGCGCGGCTGCGCCGTGTCCGCGACCGGATCGACAGGGAGTATGTGCAGCCGCTGAACGTGGAGGCGCTCGCCCGCGGTGTGAACATGTCCGCCGGGCACCTCAGTCGGCAGTTCCGGGCTGCCTATGGCGAGTCGCCGTACGCGTACCTGATGACGCGTCGCATCGAGCGCGCGACAGCGCTGCTGCGGCGTGGCGACCTCAGCGTCACCGAGGTCTGCTTTGCGGTCGGCTGCGCGTCGCTGGGAACGTTCACCACCCGCTTCACCGAGCTGGTCGGCATGCCGCCCGGGGTTTTCCGGCGCCGCGCGGCGGATGCGGCGGCCGACCGTGCCGATGCCACAAGTACGGCCGGTGATGCGGGGCCTGCGGTCACGGTGGAGGGGATGCCGGCGTGTGTGGCGAAGCAGGTGACAAGACCGGTCAGGAATCGAGAAGCCCCGGCCGCCGAGCAGCCTCTAGCGTGATGGCTATGGCAACCACCGCATCCACCATGTCCATCACATCCGTCACCCTCGAGGTGGCCGACCCTGAGGCCGCCCATCGCTTCTACACCGCCTTCGGAGTGGACACGCACATACACCTGCGGGCGTCCGAGGCGCATTCCGCCGGATTCCGCGGCTTCACCCTGGCGCTCACGGTGTCCCGGCCAGCCACCGTCGACAACTCCTCGGCGCCGCCGTGGACGCCGGCGCCACGGTGCTGAAGCCCGCCGCGAAGTCGATGTGGGGCTACGGCGGCGTCGTCCAGGCGCCGGACGGGACGATCTGGAAGGTCGCGACCTCGGCGAAGAAGGACACCGGCTTGGCCACCCGTGAGATCGACGAGATCGTCCTCCTGCTCGGCGTCGAGGACGTGAAGGCAAGCAAGCAGTTCTATGTCGGCCGGGGCCTGACCGTAGCCAGGAGCTTCGGCGGCAAGCACGCCGAGTTCGCCTCCGGCGAGTCCAGCCCCGTCAAGCTGGCGCTGTACAAGCGCCGCGGCTTGGCCAAGGACCTGGGTGTCCCTGCCGACGGCACCGGCTCACACTGCATCGTCCTCGGCAGCACTGTCGGCTCCTTCACCGACCCGGACGGATTCGCCTGGGAGGCTGCTCCGTCGCTAATTTCCGCGCCGTCCACGGCGTCTGCAGTGTCCTGACTCCCGGCCCTGGCTCCCGCCCCGACCTGCCTCATCCCTGTACGAGAGAAAACTGCCACGCGGCACACGAGTCGTCTGATCCCCGGCACGGCCGCCGAGGAGTAACAACGGATTCACCGCCGAAGAGCGGGCCGCGAACAAGGAGCACGCGCAGGAGCAGAAGGAGTTGACCGCAGCCGACGAACAGTGCATCCCCTCGTGGTCACGTGTCCCCATGGGGGCGGCGGTCGCGAACGACGACTCGGTTCGCTCTGAAACCGATCTACGTTTACGGTTTCCGATTGTTTGAAGTCCTCGGGTCAGGCGCGCGAGCGTCTCAGGGATCTTGCGCACAGTCATGCTTTGTTGCAGGAGTTCGAGGTCCGCGCCGTGAGCGCCGAGGTGGGTCAGGAGCGGCTGGTAGCTGTCGGGGCGATCGCGGGCCGAGGGGGGTGCAATGACCGATGAAGTCGGCGTCATCACCGGCGACCTCACCCTCGCCACCACCGCCCTGCCCGGCGGGCGCGCCGCCGCCACGGTCCAGTACACCGGCGCTGCGGAGTGGTACACCCTGACCGGCAGTCCCGTTCCGCTCCGCCCGGCCAACTGGCCGCGCTCCACGACGACGTTGTTGAGCGTGTCCGGCAGGGAGGCGGGGTAATAGCCCCGCATTGAATGCGGCTCTTGCTCTATGGATGTTGCTCTCTGGTGGCGGCTGGTTTCGCCGTGTAGCGTCGCTGTCAGATGTCGTGGTTCGCATGACCTGCCCGCGCTCCGGCGTGGGCTCTTTGTTGTGCAGTGCTGGACCAGGGCGATCACCTCTGGGTCCGTGCGGTGCGGACCCGATAGCGACTGAGAGGCACGAGCATGGCACGCGGAACCGTGAAGTGGTTCAACGCTGAGAAGGGCTTCGGTTTCATCGAGCAGGAAGGCGGCGGTCCGGACGTCTTCGCGCACTACTCCAACATCAACGCCTCCGGCTTCCGCGAGTTGCTGGAAGGCCAGGCCGTGACCTTCGACGTGACGCAGGGGCAGAAGGGCCCGCAGGCGGAGAACATCACGCCCGCCTGAGCTCGCGGCCAGGACGTCATCGGGGCGCCCCGGAGCACGCGCACGCGCTCCGGGGCCCTGACGCATCCCGTGCCGACGGGCCCGCGACGGCCATGATCTGGCCTGCCGGTGTTGCTTCCAGGCCCGGGCTGCGTCCGCTGCCCGCCCCGCCCGCGACACCGGGCCGCTCACCGTCTCGGGGCTGCTGTCTGCACGCGGTGGCTGGGCACGCTCCAGAACCCACCGGGGACGAAGCCCTGGCCGGGGAGGCCAACAGGCGTCCGCCCGCGGAACAGGTCTGGGAAAACAACGAGGGTAAACCTGTGAAGGCCCACGGCGTTCGAGACGCCGTGATCTGGCTGACCCTCCTCGAAGGGGCGAGCCGGACCAGCACTACGGGCGATGCCCGGCCGGTGCCGGGGCACCGACTCGGGCCGTCTCACACGCGCGTAGACGCCCGCGCCCCCGGAGAAGGGGGCCTCGGCCGACCTTGACACCTGTCGACGAGGGGCGAAGGGTGGAAATCGAGGCCCCATACCCAGGACATTCCGCTGATGTTGGATCGCCCTCACAGCGGGACCGTGTACGGTCCGCCACCCCCACCACCAGCCGGCCCGCAAGCGCAGACACCACCGCCGGAAGGTAGGGGCCCAGCAGATCCGCGCGGCACAGGCGCAGGGTTGCCGTCGGCCCTCTGGGCACCGGGAAAGGTGCCCGTGGCCAGCAGGTATGGAAGCGAACTCGTGCTGTTCGCCGGTACCAGGAAGACATCCCCCGGCGACCCTGCCGACCGGCGGACGTACTGCGGGTCGGAACCGCTTTACTGCTGGACCGGTACGCGGTGCTGTGGGTGCGTTGCTCCAGCGGTGACCCCCCGCCTTCCCTCACGGCGGTCACCGACGAGCCCGTTGACGCCGGGGAGCGCCGACCCGGCTTCGAGCCCGGCACGGCGATACTGCCCTCCCGCCGGCCGCTGGGTGTCCTGATGCTCACCCACGTGACCGCCGACGACCGGTTCGCCCGCCCGGTGGGCGGCACCGGCCCAGCGGACGGGGACATGGCCGCGGCATCCGCGGGCGGCGCTCACCGTGACAGCGGCCCCGGCGAGCAGCTGAGGGCGTCCGGACGCCCTGGGGACGGGGGGAGCCCTAACCAAGCGAGGATCCATGACGACGCCAGAACAATTGATGAACCTGACCACGGAAGAGCTCCTGAACAGGAGGTTGACCAGTGACGAACTGAGCAGGCTGACGGGGCAGCAGCGGCATGAGCTCAAGAGCAGGATCACGGGTGCGATTAAGAACGCCAAGGACCAGACGACTCAGCTCGTCAGGCAGTCGAGGTCGCTCCGGGACCAGCTCAGTCGGCTCGCCAACAATATCGATCACTTCAACCGTCTCCGCGCGGACGATCCAGCGAGGCAGGACGCCCTTAATGCGCTGCAGAGGCAGGCCAACGAGGTCACCAACAGGAGGCAGGAGGTGGATGCGGCCCTGAAGAACACCAGGGACTTGGTCAGGAACGGACAGCAGAGTCGACGGGTTCTGGGGGACGTGAGCAAGGCGCGCGGTGCGGGCCGCGTCGTGAGGGCGGTGACCCAGAAGATGGCGGCTCGGCCGTCTCTTGGGGATCACCTCATGAGGCTCACTTCCAGGGTGAGGGCATTGCTTCCGAAGCCACCCGACTTCATGCGGCCCATACGTATGGTGCGCAACGGCATCGTGAACGTGGCAGGCACAGTCAAGAGCGGGCTCGTGCAGGCCGCCCGCGCTGTGGCCAACGGCGTCGTGAACGTGTGGAACGCGGGCGTGGGCTTCGTGCAGAGAAACTGGACCAGGATCACCCAGGGCGTTGCGACTGCTTGGGCCTGGGCGAAGACCGTCGGAAAACCTTTCGTACGGGCGATCCCCCACTTGGCGAGAGTCGCCGTCGGTGCCATTGGTGGGCCCTGGGTTCTCGCGGGCGTCGGAATGATCGCGCTGGTGGGAATCGGAGCCTGGGCATGGAGCGCCTCCAACACCCCCGACCCCGTCAAGCCGCCAAACGTACCGGGGCCGGAGGAACCGGGGCCGAACCAGCCGCCGCCCGGTGACCAGGATCAGCCCCCGCCCGGCGACCAACCGCAAGACCAGCCGCCGCCCGGCGACCAACCGCAAGACCAGCCGCCGCCCGGTGACCAGGATCAGCCGCCGCCCGGCGACCAACCGCAAGACCAGCCGCCGCCCGGCGACCAGGACCAGCCGCCGCCCGGCGACCAACCGCAAGACCAGCCGCCGCCCGGCGACCAGGACCAGCCCCCGCCCGGCGACCAACCGCAAGAGGAGCCGCCGCCTGAGCAGCCGCCCGCGGAGCCCACGCCTGAGGAACCCCAGCCCCAGGAGCCCCCCGCACCCCATGAGCCGCCGCCTCCGGTGCCGCCGCCTCACCCGGCGCCCCAGTAGCGGATGCCCCGGCTCCGCAGGACAGCCAGCCTTGGCTCCCGCGCACTACGCCACGGCGTGGTGCGCCAGGGCCTCGTGCGGATCCGGCTCGCCGGTGACCGGGTCCGCGTGGACCAGGGCCGCGGTGAGCCGTGGTGCGGCGTGCAGCAGGGCGCGTTCGGCCTCGACGGCGACCCGGTGGGCCGCTCTACCGACTTCCAGAACGTGCTCTATATCCCAGGCCGCATCGTTAATCGGGCCTCCGGCGGCGGGCGAAGGCAAGACCGATACCCGCGACGTGCTCGTCATCCTGGGGCCACAGCTCGGCGAGCAGATCGTCGGCGGCTCCGAGCGCGCGGCGCGCGAAGTAGCCGTGCAGGGCTGTCGAATGGCGCTCCACCAGCGGCTCGAAGGAGGCCGGGTCGCGTGCCGTACGACTCAGCAGCTCCTCGTCGTTCGGGCCCGTGGTCATGGGACCTCTGTTTCCGGAGCGCCGGTCGGCGGTCTCACTCCCTACTTGGCGAACGCCACCGACAGCGTTCGCGCCCCCAGACCGAGCCCTACTGTCGCCTCGCCGGATTGCCCGGGCCCCGGCGGGGATTCAGGTGGAACTCGCCTTCGCCGCCCCGTTGGCGGCAGGGGCCGCAGACGGGCGGTCAGCGGGTTTCAGACCCAGCGCGGTTAGCCGCTGCTGCTGGTCTTCCGACGGCTCGGCCCAGGATTTCGCCTGCTGCTGGATCCAACGCCCCAGATCATCGCCCTCAAAGACCTCACCCGAACCAGAGCCGGGAGCCGCGCAGGTCATCGAGGGGCGTAGCTTGTCGGGATCGCAGTGGTGGGCTCTCGGCGGCAGTCGCATTCCCGGATGTCGGGATTTCGGTGGCCCGCTGCCGCCCGGGGAGTGGGGATGGTGCGCCGCCAGCGTGGTGTCGGCCCGCGGGGTCAGGCGAGGGCGGCGACCAGCAGGGTGAAGGCGGCGATGATGACGGCGACACGGACGTAGTGGAAGCGGTCCCAGCGGTTCATCTGCTCCTTCCAGTCCTCGGGCCGGTTCTCGGGAGTCCACGTCTTGCCCCGGTTGTTGATCGGGACGAGCAGCAGGAGCGACATGATCACGCTGAGGATCAGCAGCGCGCCGGCGGTGACGACGAGTCCGGCGCCGTCGTGGTGCCATCCGGCGATGGCCCAGACCGCGACGAGGACGAGCGAGCCGATGTACCAGACCGGCATCACGGCGCCGAGCATCCGGCCCCCGTGGCTTCGGCCGAGCTGGCCGCTGTCCTCGGGGAGTGCGTTGAAGATCGGGTTCATGACGAAGGCGACGGAGAACTCCACCCCCACCATCACGCCGACGACCACGGTGGTGAAGACCTCGAGTGCGTTGAGCATGATGACCTCTCCAGGTATCTAGCGCTGCTAGCTGACGAGGCAACGCTAGTACTGCTGCCGCTCGATTGTCTAGCGATGCTAGGATCGAGCCATGTCGGTACAGGAACGCAAACAGCGCGAACGGGCGGAGCGCGAACGCCTCATCGTGGCGACAGCCCGCGAACTCGCCGAGCAGCAGGGCTGGGACGCGGTCACCACCCGCCGGCTCGCCGAGCGCATCGAATACAGCCAGCCCGTCCTCTACAGCCACTTCCGAGGCAAACGCGAGATCATCGGCGCCGTCGCGCTCGAAGGCGCCACCGAGATGGCCGCGGCGCTGCGGGCCGCGGCCTCCGCCGCGGACGGCCCTCGCACCCGGGTCACCGCCCTCGCCCGCACCTACCTCGACTTCGCCGAGCGCAACCCGGCGGTCTACGACGCCCTGTTCCAGCTCGACGGCGGCCTGGCGTTCGCGGCCGAGGACACCCCGGAACCTCTCAAGGACGCCTTCGCCGCGTTGCTGGAGAGCCTGGGCGAAGTCGCCGGGGACGGCGTCCACCCGGGGCTGTTCACCGAGGTGTTCTGGGCAGCCCTGCACGGGCTGGCGACGCTGACCCGGGCGGGACGGCTGCCGCCGGCGGAAGCTGAGCGGAGGGTGGAACTGCTGGTGGACCGGCTCGCCATGGTCTGACACACCGTCCCGGCGGGCACGCAGCCGAGGTCCCCGCCGAGTCCCGCTGCCTGCGGCATCGCTTCCGGTCACTCGCGCCACACGGCGCAGCCGCAGATCGCCGGGCCCCGTACCCAGACGGGCACCCGCCCCTACCGGCCGCAGACCAACGGCAAGGTCGAACGCTTCAACCGCACCCTGCTCGACGAATGGGCCTACCTGCGGCCCTACACCAGCAACACCGAACGCACCACGGCCCTGGCAGACTTCCTCCACACCTACAACCACCACCGCTGCCACACCGCACCCGGCGGCCAGCCACCCATCACCCGCATCAACAACGCTGCGGGTCAATACACCTAGGGCGCGGGCGCCAATGGGTAGTCGGGGTGTGCTGGTTGGGAAGCGGTGTAGTGCCTAGGGAGGTCGCGCCGCTACTGACGGCGGGCGCGCTGAACCTGACGGTCCTGGTGGTGGGAACGGCCCTGCTGGCACTGATCGATGTACCGTTCGCCACCTGCGTGCCCGTCACATGCCGGCCGAGCGCCGGGCGCCGTGGTCAGCGTGTCGCCCAGCGCATGAACCTGGGCATGGCCTGGGTCAACACCTGGGTGCTGCCGCGTCGTTGCGATCACGGCTTCGGCGACGTCATGCACCTTGGTGCTGAAGATTCGCCTGGGACCCGGGCGCTGGGGGAGGTCGCATGTCTGCCGCCTTCCCGGGAGTGCCCTCACACCCCCACCGCAGCGATACGATCAACTCAATGGGGCGGGCTGATAGTTGGCGCTTTGGGCGGTCGTTGGCGCTGGTGTGACGACGCAGCACAGCTGGACATCCCATGTGCCAGATACGGCGCGTCGTCACAGCTGGTCCGGCGACAGCCCTTGACAGTTGGCCGACCTCGACCACAACCCCGACTCGGCGTCCAAGAGTTCCTTGCGGTGGGCGTCGAATTCGGGAACGCCTTGGTGGCGCCGATCCCGGTCTCCGCCGTCGTAGGGCACGGCGTGTAGGCCGGTGATGCCGTGCTCTCTCAGCCATCGGAGTAGGGCCTGGTAGCCCTCGAGCCAGACCAGGGCTTCCGGCCCGTGCACCCGTGTGCACAGGAACGCGGCGATGGTGGCCGCATCCCGCGGGCTGGAGAAGTGCAGCAGCGCCGACTCGGCCGCACCGTCGGTGCCGTTCTCCTGGTCTTTGCCTTCGCCCGCGCCGTCGGCTCCGATGATCCGGCCTTCTTCGTCCCGCTGGACATGCACCTTCCGCTGCCCGCTGGTCAGGCCCCGGTTGGCGAGCTGCTCGACGAGGCGTTCCGAATGGGAGCCCAGGCCTTGGAGTACGGCTACTAGGACCTGTCCGGGCGATCATGTGACCGCTCTATGTCCGGGGCTTGGCCCTCTCTGAGGATCCTGTACGCGAGATCTTGTTCGCAGGTGTGACCGCCCTCGCTTGACAGGTAGACAGTCGATCACCCCTAGACTGCGATCAACATCAAGTTGATCGGAGCACGACATGTATCGCCTTGCCGCGGCCCTCACGGCAGTCAGCACCCTCGCCCTCGCCGGGTGTGCGCAGAACTTCGACCAGGGGCCCGATGGGAAGGTCACCGACAAGATCAAGGACGGGAAGAAGTTCTACCTGGTTGTCGATCCGACCACGGCAGGTGAAGAGAAGAAGTTCCGGGTCAGCAAGTACGACTACCACGACTGCAACCGGGGCTCGAAGTACCCCAAGTGCGTCGACGACTAGCCTCGTGCGAGCCGCCCCGAACTGTCACACGGCGTCGGCCTGTAGCTCGGTCACCCGGCAGGGCGGACGGCCCATCGGTGAGTTCCAGCTCGTTCAGGCCATGCTCGCTGAGTCGCACGCTGAGATGT
>NZ_VCHX02000107.1 GCF_005768555.2 Streptomyces sporangiiformans | reverse complement strand
GGCACGCCCGTCGGCGTGGGCGCCGCGGGCGACGGCCGGCGCGAGCGCCGCGGCTCCGGCCGTGAAGCGGCCGCGGACGCGCTGGGGACGCCGGACGGTGCCGCCGGGGCGGTGAGCGTGGAGATCGACGAGATCGACGAGGCCGAGACCACGGCCAACGGCAGCTCCACCAACGGCAGCTCTGCCCACGGCACCAACGGGTCCGCCACAGCCGCCCAACTCCTCGTCGAGCTGGTCCGGCTCGAAGTGCCGGTCGCCTCGCTCGGCCCGCACCGCCGTCTAGAGGACGCGTTCCTCACCCTGATCGGAGGCTCCGAATGAGCACCCTTGTCGAGAAGGCAGAGGTGGCGGAGGGCTACCGGGCGGGACGGACACTGCCGCTGCGGGTCGAGCTCGTACGGCAGTTGAAGCGGCGGCGGACGCTGGTCATGGGGGCGGTCCTCGCGGTACTGCCCTTCGTGCTGGTCGTCGCCTTCGCCATCGGCGGGGAACCGGGCGACGACCCTGGCGGCCGGCTGACGCTGATGGACACGGCCACCGCGTCGGGCGCGAACTTCGCCGCGGTGAACCTGTTCGTGTCCGCCGGGTTCCTGCTCGTCATCCCGGTCGCGCTGTTCTTCGGAGACACCATCGCCTCGGAGGCGAGCTGGTCCTCGCTGCGGTATCTGCTGGCGGCCCCCGTGCCGCGAGCACGCCTGCTGTGGTCCAAGCTCACCGTCGCGCTCGGCCTCAGCCTCGCCGCCATGGTGCTGCTGCCCGTCGTCGCGCTGGCGGTGGGCACGGTGGCCTACGGATGGGGCCCGCTGCAGATCCCCACCGGCGGCGCCCTCTCCTCGGGCACGGCGGCTCAGCGCCTGCTGATCGTGATCGCGTACATCTTCGTGTCCCAACTGGTCACCGCGGGCCTGGCGTTCTGGCTGTCGACGAAGACCGACGCCCCGCTCGGCGCGGTCGGCGGCGCGGTGGGCCTGACGATCGTCGGGAACGTGCTGGACGCGGTCACCGCCCTCGGCGACTGGCGCCACTTCCTGCCCGCGCACTGGCAGTTCGCCTGGGCGGACGCCGTGCAGCCCCGCCCGGAATGGGGCGGCATGATCCAGGGCACAGCCGTCTCCGTCACGTACGCGCTCGTGCTGTTCGCGCTGGCCTTCCGCGGGTTCGCCCGTAAGGACATCGTGTCGTAAGGGATATCGCGATCGTGTCGTAGGGATCCTCCGGACACCCGCAGGTCTCCGGAGGATCACCCCCCGGTCTCAACTGCCGCCCACCGTGGCCGCATCGAGACTCATCCGCAACGCCTCGGACCGCTCCTTCCGGTCGCCTCCGACGTCACAGTCACAAGGGCCGACTGGACGGCTCACCCAGGTCAACCGAGGGGGCACATATGTGGCGCGACGGATGGCACGACGGATGGCACGACGGACGGCACGACCGGAACGACCGGCTCCACCGAATACGGGCCCGGCGGGGCAGCCGCACCCGCCGCACCCGCCGTGCCCTGCCGGCCGGCCTCCTGGCCGGCACGCTGGCCGCCGCCCTGCTGCTCACCGCATGCAGCGGCGGGGGTGACGGCGACTCGTCTTACGGCGGCGACAAGTCCCGCGACAGCGACGCCTTCCCGGCCCCCGCCCCCGCCCAGCCGACGGGCCCCGCGGGCCCCGAGAGCGGCACCGCCCCGAGCGACCAGAAGGGCGAGATCCGCGAGACCACCCCGCCCCCCGCCGACTACCTCTCCACCTTCGCCCTGGACGTCGACACCGCCTCGTACGGCTACGCGCGCCGCACCCTCGCCGACGGCGGGCGGCCCGACCCGTCGACCGTCCGCCCGGAAGAGTTCATCAACAGCTTCCGCCAGG
Organism: Streptomyces sporangiiformans; assembly: GCF_005768555.2. Classification (GTDB taxonomy): domain Bacteria; phylum Actinomycetota; class Actinomycetes; order Streptomycetales; family Streptomycetaceae; genus Streptomyces; species Streptomyces sporangiiformans. The sequence goes on along the minus strand of NZ_VCHX02000107.1, from coordinate 40,552 downwards.
ACTACGAACGCCCTGACGGCAACGGCTTCACGGTCACCGTGGACGGCGCCCGCACGGACGCCCGTACGGACCCGGGCCCGGACTCAGGAACGGAAGACGGAACCGGAGGTCGAACGGACGGCGGGAACTGGCGGCTCGTGCGGGTCGGCCTCGCCACCCGGGCAGCCGCCCCGTCCGAGGAGGACGAGCGCCCACCGGCCGCTCTCACCTTCGTCATCGACGTCTCGGGCTCCATGGCCGAGCCCGGCCGCCTCGACCTGGTCAAGGACTCCCTCGGCGTGATGACGGACAAGCTGCGCGACGACGACTCCGTCGCGATCGTCACCTTCAGCGACGAGGCGGAGACCGTTCTTCCGATGACCCGCCTCGGCGACCACCGCGGCCGCGTCCACGAGGCCATCGACACCCTGGAGCCCACCCTGTCGACCAACCTCGGCGCGGGCGTCGAGACCGGCTACGGCACCGCGGTCGAGGGCCTGCGCGAAGGCGCCACCAACCGTGTCGTCCTCCTGTCCGACGCTCTCGCCAACACCGGCGAGACCGACGCCGACACCATCCTGGACCGCATCGCCGACGCCCGCCGCGAGCACGGCATCACCCTCTTCGGCGTCGGCGTCGGCAGCGACTACGGCGACGCCCTGATGGAACGCCTCGCGGACAAGGGCGACGGCCACACCACCTACGTGTCGAACACCGAGGACGCCCGCACGGTCTTCGTCGGGCAGCTGCCCCGCAACATCGACCTCACGGCCCGCGACGCCAAGGCACAGGTCGCCTTCGACCCGCAGACCGTCGACCAGTTCCGGCTCATCGGCTACGACAACCGCCAGGTCGCCGACGAGGACTTCCGCGACGACCGAGTCGACGGCGGCGAGATCGGCCCCGGCCACACCGTCACGGCCCTCTACGCGGTCCGCACCAAGCCCGGCGCCTTCGGCCACCTCGCCACGGCGACCGTCCGCTGGCTCGACCCCAAGACCCGCGCCCCGCACGAGGAGTCGGGCCGACTGTACGCCGAGTCTCTGGACCGGCCCCTGTGGAACGACGAAAACGCCGACAGCGGACTCCAGGTCACGGCCATAGCCGCCTACTTCGCCGACGCGCTCCGCTCGGGCGACACCCGCTTCAGCCGCCTGCCCGCCGCTCCCTCCCTGACCGAACTGGCCGACCGCGCCGACGCTCTGGCGAGCACCACCGAGGACAAGGACGTGCGCGAACTCGCCGAAGCGATCGAACAGGCAGGCCGGTACACGGAGTAGCCGGTACACGCAGTAGCCGGTGCGCCCATCAGGCGCACGGGCCTCAGTCACCGCACAACTCCCTTTCGGCCCGCACAGGATCACTGGGAAAACGGAACGAGGTGCGCTCCCAGGCTCCGGCGGCGTTTCGCAGAAAACGCCCCGGAGTCAGCGGAGCCCGCGTCGCGTCCCGCAGTTCGGCGAGCGCTCCGCAGCGCAGGGCGCGCCGCGCCGCGTCGACCTGGGCCGCGTCGATCCATGGCGGCAGATCGGCCGGATCGCCGCGGTCGGCGGCCAGCCACGCCGGCGGCAGACGCTTGTCGTGTCCTACGCGTCCACCCCCGATCCGTTCGGAGTGGGCGGCCAGCGGATAGGAGAGCCCGACCGGATCGAGCGCTACTCCGTCCAGGGGAACGGCGGATCCGTTGAGCCCGAGCACCACATAACTGGCCGTCACGGAGGGCGAGTGCGGGGGCGAGTGCGAGGACGAGGACGAGGACGAACCGGCGGGTGTAGTGGCGGTGGCGGCGGCGGTGCGCGCGGCCCTGCCGAACAGCAGCTCCGGCGCCCCGGAGCGCGCGGCCGCCCGCACCGTGCGTGCGTAGTCCCGGTGATGCGCCGCCCCGACGAAGGTGTGGTGCACCGGATGCGGATCCGCGTTGTGCCGGACGTACACCCCGCGCTCGTCGGCGATCCCGCCCGGACCGATGTGTCCGACGTACGGGGTCCGCAGCCAACCGGCGCACACCACCGCCCACGCCCCGACGCCGACCGCCGCGAGCAGGCCCACCCGCGACACCGGCACCACGAACACGGGCAGCAGCACCAGCAGCAGGCCCGGCAGCAGCATCCGCCCATGCATGAAGTCGCCGCCGACCTTGACGACGTACACCCAGCACAACAGCCCGGCGACGACGGGCGTGAGCATCGCGACGAGCCGTGCGGTCGCCCACGCGTCACGTTCGCCGTGTTCGCCGTACACGCAGCCTCCGCCGCGCGAGGCCCAGACCGCGGCGAGAACGAACAGCGCGGGCACCCACAGCAGATAGGGATGCGCGAAGTCCCCGAGATACCCGAAGCCCCGTCCCCACAGGCTCTCCGCCGCCTCCTTCGTCACGGCGGGGAGCGGCACCAGATGCCCGTAGTAGCCCGCCCGGAAGATCTCGTACGCGCCCGGCAGCGCGCCCGCCGCCACGGCACCCGCGAGCACGCCCCGCCGCGAGGGGCGCGCGAGCAGCCACTGCGCCCCCAGTAAGACCGCGGAGACCAGCCCCAGATCGGGTCGTACGAGCGGGCCGAGACCGAGGAGTACCGAGGTCGCGAGCGACGCGGGCCGGGTGCTCAGCGCCATCCACGCGCCGGCGATCCAGCAGGTGGCGAGCCCCGTCTCCAGCCCCGAGGTGGCGAAGTCCCACACGGGAGGCAGCCCGAGCAGCACGAGCGAACCCAACGGCACGGCGGCCCGATCGCCGTACAGCCGCAGTGCCCCGAGCCCCGCGAGCGCGAACCCGACACCTGTCAGCACCAGCCCCCCGTACACCGCGGCCGTCGCCGGATCCGCCCCCGCAGCCCCGGCCGCCACCAGCAGCCACTGCCACAGCGTGCCGGTCGACGACTCGACCCGCTCACCCGCGTTGAAGACGGGCCCGTTCCCGGCCAGTACCTGCCGCACGGTCCGTACGTAGATGAACGCGTCGTCGGACATCCACCGCCGTTGGAATCCCGCGTACGTCACGACGACCGCGGGCAGCAACCACACCGCGAGCCGCATCCGCGCCGCACGCACGGCAGCCGGCCGGGACGCCCGGGGGAGGGGGGAGGAGGACGAGGGCGGAGGGGAGAGAGGGGGCTTCCGGTGCTCGGGCGGATACGTCGACGTCACACGTTCATCGCACCACGTCAGCCGGGCCTTGACGCCGCCGGTGGGCCGAACGGGGGACGGTGACACTCCATCAGGCAGCCATTCGCGTAGTCACTGTCCGACAGTCACCCGTTCGAACATTCGCGCACAATCGATTGAACTTCCGCTACGCCTGAGTAATTTGACCCACCAGTAAGAACGCAGGGTGAGCCGCGATCGGGAGTGCTGTCATGGGCGTACGCAAGGACTTGAAACGGGCAAAACAGCGCACCGACCTGGCGTCCCGCAGCAAGGTCGAGCTGATCAGGGACGAGACCGGCACGGTGCGCGAGGCCCGCACGCCCCGCCTCGCGCCGGACGCCACCACGGGCAGCACCGCCGACCTCCCCTTCACCAACGCGGCCGAGGCGCCCGACGCCGTGGTCCTGCGCCGCAGGGACCACAGCGGCTGGCTTCCGGTGACCGCGGCCGGCTTCGCCGGCGAAGTCACCGCCGTCGCCAAGGGGTTGATCGCGGCGGGGCTCGAACCGGGCGGGCGCGTCGCGGTGATGTCCCGTACCCGCTACGAGTGGACGGTCCTCGACTTCGCGATCTGGGCGGCGGGCGGTCAGAGCGTCCCCGTCTACGCCACCTCCTCTGCCGAGCAGATCGAGTGGATCGTCCGCGACTCGGGCGCCCGCTTCGTCATCGCCGAGACCCCCGAGAACGAGGAGGCGGTCCTCACCGGCACGGCCGGCCACCCGGCCCCGCCGCGCGTTTGGCAACTCGATGACGGCGCGATCCCCGAACTCACCGCCCAGGGCCGGGACATCCCCGACGACGAGGTCACCAAGCGCCGTACGTCCCTGACCCCCGACACGGTGGCGACGATCTGCTACACGTCCGGCACCACCGGTCAACCCAAGGGCTGCCTCCTCACGCACGCCAATCTGCACGCCGAGGCCGCCAACACGGTCGAGCTCCTGCACCCCATCTTCAAGGAGGTCTCGGGCCAGATCGCCTCGACACTCCTCTTCCTCCCGCTCGCCCACATCCTGGGCCGCAGCATCCAGATCGCCTGCCTGATGGCCCGTATCGAGCTGGGCCACTGCCCGAGTCTCAAGCCGGACGAACTCCGGCCCGCCCTAAGGGAGTTCCGCCCCACCTTCCTGGTCGGCGTCCCGTATCTCTTCGAGAAGATCCACGCCACGGGCCGCGCGACCGCGGAGAGGATCGGCCGCGCCGCCTCTTTCGACCGCGCGGACCGCCTCGGCGTCCGCTTCGGCGAGGCGCACCTCGACAGGTTCCTTGACCGGGGCAAGGGCCCGAGCCTTGGCCTGTACGCCGCCTGGGCCCTGTACGACCTGCTGGTCTACCGCCGTATCCGCCGGGAACTGGGCGGCCGTATGCGTTACGCCATCAGCGGCGGCTCCCCCCTCGACCGCAACCTCAACCTCTTCTTCTACGCCGCCGGAATCATCGTCTACGAGGGCTACGGCCTGACGGAGACCACGGCCGCAGCCACGATCGTCCCGCCCCTCAAACCCCGCCCCGGCACGGTCGGCCTCCCGGTCCCCGGCACGGCGATCCGTATCGCCGACGACGGCGAGGTCCTCATCAAGGGCGGTGTCGTCTTCGGCTCGTACTGGAACAACCCGGCCGCCACCGACGCCGTCCTGACCGACGACTGGTTCGCGACGGGTGACCTCGGCTCCCTCGACGAGGACGGCTACCTCACCATCACCGGCCGCAAGAAGGACATCCTCATCACCTCCGGCGGCAAGAACGTCTCACCGGCCGTCCTGGAGGACCGCCTCCGCAGCCGCCCCCCGGTGGGCCAGTGCGTCGTCGTCGGCGACAAACGTCCCTACGTCGCCGCTCTGATCACCCTGGACCGCGAGGACATCGACCACTGGCTCCATGTCCGCGCGATGCCCGCGGACACCCCGATGTCGGAGCTCGTACGCGACCCCGGCATGCGCGCCGACGTCCAGAAGGCCGTGGACTACGCGAACCAGGCGGTCTCCCGGGCCGAGTCGATCCGTGAATTCGTCCTGGTGGAGGGCGAGTTCACAGAGGAGAACGGCCTGCTCACCCCGTCCCTGAAGACCAAGCGGCACGCCGTCACTGCGGCGTACGCGGACGAGATCGAGGCGCTCTACCGCGACTGAGCGGAGAGGGTACGGAACGGTACAGGCGCAGGAGAGCGGGCCGCCGCGGGCCGCCTCTTTTCTCGGCGACCTCGTATTCCCGGTGCTCCCGCCTTATCGGTGCTCGTGCCTTATCGGCGCTTGCGCTTCATCGGCGATCCCGCATTTCTCCTGCCCGCGCGCCCGGCGTTCGGGCGCAGGGCGATTCGAGTGAATTCCCGCGAGGCCGACGTTCCTCGGTTTCTTCGTCCGCGTGTCTCTCGTTCACCACCCGTAGGTCATGGCGCGAGCCATTCCAGCTGCTCGCTCGGTCTCGGCCGACACAGGGGCATGACCGCAGAGAAGGGAAAGCACGTGAAGCACAAGAAGAGCGCTGCTGTCGTCGCCGGTGTGATCATGGCCATGGGTATGGCCGCGCCGGCCGTCGCCGACTCCGGTGCCGAGGCGGCCGCCGACAACTCCCCGGGTGTCGCTTCCGGCAACGTCGTCCAGGTCCCCATCAACGTTCCGATCGAGGCGTGCGGCAACACCATCTCCATCACCGGGCTGCTGAACCCGGCGCTCAACAACACCTGCCTCAACGGCTGACGCAACACACCAGCCGCTCGCCACGTCGCGGCCGGCCTTGGAGGTCCCTTCAGGCTCCAAGGCCGGCTTTCCCCTGTCCGGTTCATGCCAGGAGTTCACTCCATTGGAGGCAGAACCCCGGTCGCCCCAGCGCGTTGATTCAGCGTCGGGCGTTCCGCCCGGTGCTTGTGTCAACCCCAAGGAGCACTTCCCCATGTCGCGTATCGCCAAGGGCCTGGCCCTGACCTCCGTTGCCGCCGCCGCCATGGCGGGCGGCGCCGGCGTCGCCGCCGCCGACAGCGGAGCGAGCGCCGCCGCCACCCAGTCGCCGGGCGTCGTGTCGGGCAACCTCGTGCAGACCCCGGTTTCGGGGGCGGTGGGGGTCTGCGGGAACACGGTGACCGCCGGCGGGCTGCTGAACCCGGTTTCCGGCAGCACCTGCACCAACGGCTGACGTCCCGCGTCGTCGCTGAGGACCCTTCCGGGCCGGCTGCCCTCCCTTCGGGAAGGCAGCCGGCCCGTGTCACTTCCGTTCCATCATCGGGCTGCGCGTTCCGTCGACGGGCGCACAGGAGGATGAGCGCCCTGTCACGCGGGCTCGTGGGCCCGGGACGTCGCACGCGAGGTGTCGTCGGCCGTGTCCCGGTGGGCCGGTTCGTGGAAGAGGCGGCCCGGCCACCAGAACCAGCGGCCCAGGTCGAGGGCGAGCGCCGGCACCAGGACTGTACGGACGAGGAAGGTGTCCAGGAGGACGCCGATGCCGACGATCACGCCCATCTGGGCCAGGGTCACCAGCGGCAGCCCGGCGAACACCGCGAACGTGGCGGCCAGGACGATGCCCGCCGATGTGATGACGCCGCCCGTGCTGGTCAGGCCCTCCAGTACGCCGCGCGCGTGCCCCAGGCGGCCGGCCTCCTCCTTCACGCGGTGCATGAGGAAGATGTTGTAGTCGATGCCGAGGGCGACCAGGAAGACGAAGCCCATCAGCGGCATCGACCAGTCGACGCCCGCGTAGTCCAGGACGTTCTCGAAGAGCAGGTTCGAGGCGCCGAGGGCGGCGCAGTACGACAGCACCACGGTGGCCAGCAGCAGGAGCGGGGCGACCAGGGCACGCAGCAGCCAGATCAGTACGCCGAGGACGACCAGCAGCACGATCGGGATGACCGTCGTGAGGTCGCGGTCGGCCGCGCGCTGGGTGTCCAGGGTCTGCGCGGTGGTGCCGCCGACCAGGGCGTCCGCGCCGTCCACCTGGTGCACGGCGTCGCGGAGGTCGTCGACGGTGTCCTTGGCGGCTCCGCTGTCCGGGGCGTCCCGCAACACTACTTCCAGCGTGGTCAGTTGACCGTTCGGCGTGCGGTCGCCGTCCTCGACGCGGGCGACGCCGCCGACGGCGGCCGCGGCGGCCCGGACCTCGGCGACCTTGTCGCTCACTGTGATGATCTTGGCGGGGTCCGAGGCGCCCGACGGGTAGTGGGCCGAGATCCTCTCCTGCGCGATGACCGACTCGGGCTTGTCCTGGAACATCTCGGCCTGCGTCAGGCCCATGTTGATGCCGATCGCACTGAGGGCGAGCAGGCCGGTGACGGCGACGGACATCATCCACGACCAGCGGGGGCGCCTGGCCACCGCGTCGCCGATACGGGACCAGACGGTGCGGGGTTTGCGGGCCGGGGTGCCGGAGTGCGGTACGAACGGCCAGAAGACCCAGCGGCCCGTGATCACCAACAGCGCCGGCAGCACCGTGACCATCGCGAGGAAGGCGCAGATCACGCCGACCGCGCCGACAAGTCCCAGCGAGCGCGAGGAGTTGATGTCGGCGAAGGCCAGGCAGGCGAGGCCCACGGCGATCGTGCCGGCCGAGGCGAGGACCGCCGGGCCCGAGCGGCGCAGCGCGGTCCGCATCGCCTCGTGCCGGTCCTCGACGCGGTGCAACTCCTCGCGGTAGCGGGCGATCAGCAGCAGCGCGTAGTCCGTGCCGACGCCGAAGACGAGCACCATGAGGACGCCCGCGCTCTGCGGATCGACGGGCAGGCCGGCGTACTTGGCCAGGAGATAGGTGCAGGCCTGGGTGAGGACGGCGGCGAAGCCGACCGAGAGCAGCGGGAGCAGCCACAGGACGGGGCTGCGGTAGGTGATGAGCAGGAGAACCGCCACCACCAGGACGGTGGCGATCATCAGGGTCGCGTCCAGGCTGCCGAACACGGCGACCGAGTCGGCGAGGGAGCCGGCCGGGCCGCCCACCTCGACGTCGACCCCGGGAGGGGCGTTGGCACCGGCGATCTCACGCAACTCGTCGATCTTGTCGGTGACTCCGTCCTCGCGGTCGAGGGGCACGACGGTCATCAGCGCTTTGCCGTCCTCGGAGGGGACGGGCCGCGAGACCTGCTCGCCCCGCGCGGCGAACGGTGCGAAGGCTTTCCGGTCGGCGGCCGCCTTCGCGTCCGCGCCGTCGCCGGTGTAGACGACGACGGCCGGCATCACCGTGTCCGTACGGAACTTCTCGAGTTCCGTGTTGACCTGCGCGGACTCGGCGCCGCGCGGCAGGAAGGCATTGGCGCTCGAGTCCTCGACGTCGCCGAGCTTTCCGGCCAGCGGGCCGAGCGCGACGGCCAGGATCAGCCAGGCCGCCAGGACGAGCCATTTGCCGCGCCGCCCACCGGGCGCGCCCGCGACGTGCTGGAGCAGCCATCGCATGAGTAGTCTCCTTCGTGTGGAGGGCCCCGCCGGTCGCTGAAGCTGACCGGCTCAGGGCGCACGGGACCCGCGCCACGGCGCAGCAGGTGTCACGACCTGCCGTGGCGTTCGGGATGTGTGTCAGGGATGTATGTCCGGGGTGTGTTCTCCATGGGTACGGCCGGGAGTTGCCGCTCCCGGCCGTACGCTCCGGCCCTCTATTCGATCTCGCGCATCATCTTCTCCATCGAGCCGACCGCGAGCCGGGTCTGGGTCAGTTCGTCCAGGGTCTGCCGCTGTTCCTCCGCCGTGCGGCGCTGCAACTCGACGGTGTCCTCCAGGAGTTGTGCGTACCTCGCCGCCAGGTCCTTGTACTGCTGCTCGCGTGCGGCCAGCATCCGGGCCCGCCAGGTGGCGGCGACCTGCCAGACGATCACGATCAGCAGGGAGAAGAACCCGGCCGCGGCGACGGCTCCGACCAGCACGCCCAGCGCTTCGTCCGCCGAAGCGGACGTCACCAGTTGCTCCTTCACTTCGCTTCCTCTTTCGCGGTCTGATCCGTCGTGGTCCGATCTGTCGCGGTCTGATCTGTCGCGGTCCGATCCGTTTTCTCGGTGATCGACGTGGCCGCGCTCGCGATGACGTGCGGCGTCAGTTCGTACCAGAACGGAGCGACCTCGAAGTACTTCATCGTCTTGCCGTCCTCCGAGAGTTCGAGCGTGCCGACGACCAGTCCGGCTGCCTCCAGCCGCTGTAGGTGCATGTGCAGCAGCGGACGGCCCATACCGATCTCGCGAGCCAGCGCGCTGACGTAGTTACGGCTCCTCATGAGCGCCGCGACGATCCGCAGGCGATGCGGATTGCCGAGCGCGGAGAGCACTTTCAGCAGCTCGTCGCCGGTCGGTGCCGGAGGCGGAACCTCAGGCATCCCGGCCCCTTTCCTTCGTACCTGTCAGAAAATGCTGACAGCGCCTCAGGAACCTGTCAAAGAGTTCTGACACATCTCGGGGTGAGACCCGGGGGGATCTCAGGGTGAGATGGGGGACGTCTCAGGGTCGGGTCGGGGATGCGTACGCCGGCGCTGTTCGACCGCCTTGGCTCCGGGGGCGGTTACGGGCGCGTGCAGCGGCCGGTCGGGCTGGCGGCCGGGGGGCGGCACTGCAGGCCGAAGTCGGCCGGGTCCTTGCTCAGGTAGCGGCCGATGCAGACGTTCGCGGAGGTCCGGCCGCGGTCTCGGCAGAAGTTCAGCGCGGCACGCCCGTTGGGGAACGGGCCGGGGGCGTAGAAGACCCAGAAGCCCGGGCGCAGGGACGCGAAGTCGTCGCTGCGGAGGAAGCGGGCCTCGGGCACGGACTGCCGGACCTTGGCGAGCCGTTGGTCTCTCGCGGCGGTGCCGGCGCCGACGGGCTCGGAGAAGAGCTGGGCGATCCAACGGCCTTGTGGGGTGGGANGCGAGCCGTTGGTCTCTCGCGGCGGTGCCGGCGCCGACGGGCTCGGAGAAGAGCTGGGCGATCCAACGGCCTTGTGGGGTGGGAGCGGGGGCAGGGGGCGAGGTGGGTGGCCGGGTGGTCGTTTTCGTGGGGGAGGGGGTCGGTGTGGGCGTGGGGCGCGTCGGTGATGCGGCCGGCGCGGATGACGTACCGGCCACCGGGCGGCCGGCCTTGCTGTCGGCCTTGTCGCCGAGAGTGAGGATCAAGGTGGTCGCGGCGGTGACCACGAGGGCGACCGCGACGACGGCGACGACGATCGGCGTACGGCGGCGCGGCCGGGCACCCGGCGGGTGCGGCGCCGGCCGGGGGGTGTCCAGCTGGGTGGGGGCGTGCGGCGGTGCGGGTTCGGCAGGTGTGGGGTGGATGGCCGGTGTGGGGTGGACGGGTGGCACCGGCGTGATCAGTGTCGGCTGTGTCCAGTGCGGTGTCGTGCCCGCCTCCGCCTGCGCCAGCATCGCGTCCAGCCGTGCCGCGTCGGGGCGGGCGGCCGGGTCCCGTACCAGCAACGCCTGGAGTACGGGCGCGAGCGGGCCGGAGCGCACCGGCGGCGGAACCGGATCGTCGAGGACGGCGGCCAGGGTGGCGAGCGTGGTCCCGCGGCGCAGCGGGCTGACGCCCTCGACGCAGACGTACAGCACGAGCCCCAGGGACCAGAGGTCGGACGCGGGATCGTCGTCGGTGCCGCGGATCCGCTCCGGGGCGATGTACTCGGGCGAGCCGACGAGTTCGCCGGTGGCCGTCAGCGAGGTCGAGCCCTGAAGGGCCGCGATGCCGAAATCGGTGAGTACGGCCGTGCCGTCGGCGCGCAGGAGGATGTTGGCGGGTTTGACGTCCCGGTGCTGGATGCCCGCCGCGTCCGCGGCCCGCAGGGCGGCGAGCACCTGACGGCCGATGTGCGCCGCCTCCGCGGGGCTGAGCGGGCCGGTGCCCAGCCTGTCCTGGAGCGAGGTGCCGGGCACCAGCTCCATCACGAGCCACGGGTGCGGGTCCTCGTCCACGATGTGATGGATGGTCACCACGTGCGGATCGCTGAGCCGGGCGAGCGCCCGCGCCTCCCGCAGGACCCGCTCCCGCACGGCGTCCGACGCCGCCGCCTCCGCCCGTACGGCCTTGAGGGCGACCTCTCGGTGCAACACGGTGTCGCGCGCCCGCCACACCGTCCCCATGCCTCCGCTGCCGAGCGGCTCGACCAATTCGAACCGGCCGTCGATCAGGTCCCCCGGTGTGTTCATGAGCGACAGGTTAGGGGAAGCGATCCACTTTTCGCTTAACCTTGCTTGACTTACGCAAGTAGCTGTTAGAGTGACTTCATGCCCACACCGCAACCCGCTGCCGCCTCCGTCTCGACGCACGTGATCGAGATCGAGCGGGCCCTCGCCCGCATCACGTATCTCATCAGCCGGGCCAGGCAGCACGAGCGCCTCATGGCCGTCGCCGGACTGCCGCTGGACCGTGCCGCCGTGGCGCTCCTGCGCCGGCTCGCCGAGGCCGAGCCGCTGCGTACGGGGGAGCTGGCGGCCCTGCTGTCGGTGGAGGCGTCCCACGTCAGCCGGCAGGTGCAGCGGCTGGACAAGGACGGCTACGTCACCCGGGTCCCCGACCCCGACGACCGCCGGGCCCAGCGCATCCGGCTCACGGACGCCGGCCGGACCGCGGTCGACCGGATGCGGGAGGTGAGCCGGTCGGGCATGCAGATGGCCCTGGCGGACTGGTCTCCCGAGGAGCTGCGGCAGCTCGCCACCTTGTTCCACCGGATGGTCGACGACTTCGTCGCCCGTGCCGAGGCGGAGATCGACGCCCGGCCGTCTGCCTGATCGCGCGGCGGACGCCCCGGGCCGCCGGGGTCCCGCCCGCGCCGCCGTTCGGACATGCAGTGTGAGCCCTACACGAATGGTCTGCCATGTACGGGAGCATCGTCAGCGAGAAACCGTCGCCGCTTCGCGGCGACAGGCAGCACGTCCTGGTCGTCGTCGACGATCCCGATATTGCCGAACTCCTCACGACCACTTTGGAGTTGGCGGGCTATGAGGTCGGCGCGGCGGGCTCCGGCGCCGAGGGGATGGCGCGGGTCGCGCGACACCGGTTCGACCTGGTGGTCCTCGATGCCACGCTGTCGGACCTGGCCGACTTCGGGCGGGGCCGCCGGCTCGCCCCCGTGGATCGTCCTCCGGTGCTCTTCCTGACCGCGTGCGATTCCCTCCACGCACTGGTCCCCGAACTCGGCCTGGGGGCGGAGGACTACGTCACCAAGCCCTTTCGGATCGCCGAGTTCCTGGCCAGGGCACAGGTGTTACTCCGAGGCCGTGGCGCCGGCCGAGACCCAGCCGGGAACTCCGGCCGGCACGCCGGCCGGATCCCGGGCCGGAATCCCGGCCGTCGGGACGGCATGCCGGGATACGGCGACCTGGTCCTGGACGACGCCGCCTGTCAGGCGCGGCGCGGGCGGAGAGCCATCGATCTCACCCCCGCCGAATACCGGCTCCTGCGCCACTTGCTGGCCAACGCGGATCGCGTGCTGTCGAAGGAACAGATCAGCCGGCACGTCTGGGGCGAGTTCCGTGCCGACAATGCGATCGAGAAACTCGTCTCCCGCCTCAGGCGCAAGGTGGACCGGGAAGAACCCGCACTGATCCACACCCGCCGGGGCTTCGGATACTGGCTCGGCCTGCCAGGCTCCTGAGCCGTTCTGGTTTTCCACAGCACGAGGACAGCGCCGGGTGGGCAGTTTGCCTTTCCTTTACAGTAGGGCGGAGAAGAAAGACTGCTTTCCTCCGCCACTATCTCCGTACGAGCAAGTCGTACCAGTTTCCAGAAGGAGCGACGGTCCCGCGATGGGTGAGCCTCCCAGTCCCAGCCGTGCCATCCCCCGACCTCGATGTCTGACTGATGAGGGAGCGGGGGTGGCACGGTGACCGAAGTTCTGCTGCTCCTGGTCGCTGTCCTCCTCATCCTTGCCTGCGCGCTGTTCGTGGCGGCCGAGTTCTCGCTGACCACCGTCGAGCGCGGTGAGCTGGAACGGGCCGCCGAGGCGGGCGAGCGCGGCGCGGACGGCGCGCTCAAGGCTGTGCGCCGGCTCACCTTCCAGCTGTCCGGGGCCCAGCTCGGTATCACCGTCACCTCACTGGTGATCGGCATGCTCGCCGAGCCGTCGCTGGCCTCGCTGCTGCGCGGCCCCCTTCGGGCGGCCGGCCTCGGGGGCGCCGCGTCGTCCGTCGCCACGGTGCTGGGCGTGGTCGTCTCCACCGTGGTGCTGATGGTGGTCGGCGAGCTGGTGCCCAAGAACTGGGCGATATCCCGGCCGCTGGCGGTCGCGAAGGTGGTCGCGGGCCCGCAGCGCGGCTTCACGGCCGCGTTCGCGCCGTTCATCCGGCACCTGAACAACACCGCGAACCATTTCGTGCGCCGGTTCGGCCTGGAACCAGCCGAGGAGCTGGCCTCCGCCCGCAGCCCCGAGGAACTGGTCGCGCTCGCCCAGCACTCGGCCGCCCACGGCGCCCTGGAGGCGGACTCCGCCGAACTGTTCGTACGGACGCTGCACCTGAGCGAGCTGACCGCGGAGAACGTGATGACCCCGCGCGTCGACGTCAAGGCCCTGGAGGCGCGCGCGACAGCCACCGACGCGGCGAACCTGACGCACGCGACCGGTCTCTCCCGCTTCCCCGTCTACCGCGACAGCCTCGACGAGGTGGTCGGTACCGTCCACATCCGCGACATACTCGCCCTGCCGCCCGAGAAGCGGCGGCTCACCCCGGTCACCGAGCTGGCCACCGCGCCCCTGCTGGTGCCCGACAGCCTGCCCGCCGACCGGCTGCTGGAGCGGATGCGGGAGAGCCGCACCATGGCCGTGATCATCGACGAGTACGGCGGCACGGCGGGTCTGGCGACGGTGGAGGACATCGTCGAGGAGGTCGTCGGCGAGGTCCGCGACGAGCACGACCCCGTCGAGGTCCCCGACCTGCTGCCCGCCCCGGTCACCCAGGACGGCCGCGCGGTGTGGGAGGCGGACGGCGGGGTGCGCATCGACCAGCTCGCCCAGATAGGACTGGCCGCGCCCGAGGGCCCGTACGAGACCGTGGCCGGGCTCATCGCCACCCGGCTGGCCCGCATTCCCGCCAAGGGCGACACCGTCGACCTGGACGGCTGGCATCTGGCCGTCCTCGACGTCGAGCACCACCATGCCGACCGGATCCGCATCACCGAACCGGAGCCGGCCGCCCCGCCGGCCCACCAGGTCGCGGAGGAAGCCCGATGACCGCCCTGCAGCTCGCCATCGGCGCCCTGACCCTGCTGACCAACGCGTTCTTCGTCGGCGCCGAGTTCGCCCTGATCTCGGTGCGCCGCAGCCAGATCGAACCCCGTGCGCAGGAGGGCCACAAGCGGGCCCGGATGACCCTGTGGGGACTGCGTCACATCTCCGCGATGATGGCCACCGCCCAGCTCGGCATCACCGTCTCCTCGCTGGTGCTCGGCGCGGTCGCCGAGCCCGCCATCGCGCACCTGCTGGAACCGGTCTTCGACGCGGTGCACATCCCGCATGCGCTGGTGCACCCGATCGCGTTCGTGATCGCGCTGTCCCTGGCGACGTATCTGCACATGCTGATCGGCGAGATGGTGCCCAAGAACATCGCACTCGCCGCTCCCGTCCCCACCGCACTGCTGCTGGGCCCGCCCCTGGTCGCGCTCACCCGCGCGCTCAAGCCGGTCGTCTTCGGCATCAACGCCTTCGCCAACACCCTGCTGAAGCTGCTGCGGGTGGAACCGAAGAACGAGGTGGAATCCGTCTTCACCGACGACCAGCTGGCCCGCATGGTGGTCGACTCCAGCGAGGCCGGGCTGCTCGCCCCCACGGACAGCGCGCGGCTGCGCGACGCGCTGGAGCTGGGCACCCGCCCGGTCGGCGAGATCTTCGTACCGGCCCGGAAGATGCGTACGGTCGACCACACGATCACCCCGGCGCGGCTGGAGCGGGTGGCCGCCGAGGCGGGCTTCTCCCGTTTTCCGGTGACCGGCCCAGAGGGGACCCTGCTCGGCTACCTGCACATCAAGGACACCCTCGGCGTCACCGACCGCGACCGGCCCTTCCCGCGAACCGCCCTGCACCCCGTCCCCCGGGTCCGTATCGACACCCCGCTGGACGACACCCTCACCGCCCTGCGCGCCGGAGGCAGCCATCTGGCCGCCGTCACCGGTGAGAGGGGCGCCGTGCTCGGCTTCGTCACCATGGAGGACGTCCTGACGGAGCTCGTCGGCCCGACACCCGCCACCGCGTGACCGCCACCGGGTAGTCGCTCCCGCACCGCGGAGTGGGGAGCGACGGCAGATCCAGTCGGCCCGGGACTCGTTCGCCGGCCTCGATGAGGCGGACGTACACGGCCGCGAACCGGCCACGCACGTCGGCCTGCTGACGACGGACGCGACCGGACGTCTCGGCCATGACACGGGCGATGAGATGTCAGCGCTCGTCCGGCAGGCCGACTGAACGCCCGACGTGGCGTTTCGCACGCCGCGGCTGTCGGTCGTGGGCTCTCACACCGTGCCGACGAGCTCGTACCCCGCCTCGTCGACGGCGGCGCGGACGGCTTCCTCGTCGAGCGGGGCGGCGGAGGTGACGGTCACCTCACCGGTCCCGGCGACGGCCGTGACCGCGGTGACGCCGTCCAGTGCGGATATCTCCTGCGAGACCGCGCCCTCGCAGTGGCCGCAGGTCATGCCGGACACCTTGTAGACGGTGGTGACCCCGTCGGTCCGGGCGCCGGCCGCGGCGTCGGAGTGGCAGGAACCGTCGGTGGAGCAGCAGGAGCCGGAGTTCTTCTGGTCGGTCATGGCTTTTCATCCTCAGGTCTCGACGCATGGGTGTCCTGGAGGCCCGGCGTCAGGCCAGGCCCTCCCGGTGCGCCAAACTATATACCCCCTCGGGGTATGTGGGCCAGTGGGGGAGGGTGAACAAAGGGCGGTGGAAAAAGATCGCGTGGAAAGATCGCGTGACCGGCAGACTGGCCCCATGACCGCATCGGATCCCAAGGCTGATCTTCACTTCTACTTGCAGTCCGCCCGCGATGCCCTGTTGTGGAAGCTCGAAGGGCTCTCGGGGTACGACATCCGCCGCCCGCTGACGCCGACCGGCACCAACCTCCTGGGCCTGGTCAAACATGCGGCGAGCGTAGAGCTGGGCTACCTCGGCGAGACCTTCGGGCGTCCGTCCGGCGAGCCGCTTCCCTGGCTCGATGACGGCGCCGAGCTCAACGCGGACATGTGGGCCACCGCCGACGAGTCACGCGAGTACATCGTGGAGCTCTACCGCCGGGCGTGGGCACATTCGGACGCGACGATCGACGCGCTGGCGCTCGACGTGATCGGCAAGGTGCCGTGGTGGCCGCGCGACAGGAACGAGGTGACGCTGCTTCATGCCGTAGTGCGCGTGACCGCTGACGCGCATCGGCACGCCGGCCACGCCGACATCCTCCGCGAACTCATGGACGGTGCCGTGGGGATGAACGAAGGCAACGACAGCATGGCGTCGAAGGATCCGGCGTGGTGGGAGAGCTACCGCGGCCAACTGGAGCGTGTGGCAAGGCAGTCGGCTGATTCGGCGTAGGCCGAGGGCCGCTCCGCGCGGCTGCTGGATGTTCTCCTGTTCGGGAGGCGGCCCGGGACGGAGGGGATCGCCGAAGCAAACCGGTCATGTGTTTGGCTCGTTAACGCGCTGTTGCGCGGGAGTTGGTGGATCAAGGTCCAGGAGCCGTTAGGATCACGGCATGGTTACGGCTTGGTCACCCCCGCGCATAGTGCGGGCCCGTGCTTGCGCGGGTCCGTTGCTGCGTGTGCTGGCCATGGCCGTGCTGCTGTTCGGCGTCGTGTTCACGCACGCGGTGAACGCCGAGAGCGTCCAAGGACACCTGGTGAGCAGCGCGGCAGTGCCCGCGACCGGGTTGCCCGCAGAGGCCCGCGACGCCACGGACGTGCACGCTCTGCCTCGGCCCGCCGCGATAGCCGAACCGCACGGGGATCACGGCTCTTCGCATCCGAGCGAGCACTGTGTATCCGGCCAGCCGCAGCAGGGCCCGGTACTGACGCCCCCGTGCTGTGCGGCGTCGGTCAGCGAATCGCCCGCCTCCGGGCGTGCCTCGGTCGGGCGGGGCCTCAACGAGCCGGCGCTGCTTGTCCGCTCGCCGGCGGCCCTGAGATTGTCCGTGGTTCAGCAGGTCTAGAAGGCGGAGTCGTCCCGCTTTTTCCGGCCGTTCCTGCCACGCCCTGCTCCGGCGGGCCAGTGAGAACGGTCCGACGACTCGCGCGCGACGAGCACCGGAACCCACACACGCACCTCAAACGCCACTGTGGACCCGGCTCTCATCGTTGACGCCGTCCCACCCCCCACTCATGCCTGCCGTTCCCGTCCGCCATGGCTGTCTTCGTGGCCGATGAGGCGGTGGGCGCACGGAGGACCTGTGACGACCCACTTCTCCACGCCCGCGCACGTCCGGCGGGCCTCGGCCGGCTCGCGGTGGCCGCGCCCGCTCGTCACCCTGTTACGTGCCGCCCTGCTGGCGGCGATCGCGCTGTGTGCCCTCATACACGGGCCGTCGGAAGAGGCGGAGCAGCAGCACCGGACACCTGCCCTCACCACGGCGTCTTCGCCGGCGTCGGTTTCGGCCTCGGTGTCCGCGTCGGCCCCGGCGTCGGCGCTGGTGGCGGTGCCGGGCGATGCGGTGCCGCACGGACCGCATCGGCACCACGGGGACGAGGAATGCGCACTGGACGAGGCCGTCCGTACGACGGTCCAGGCCGCGCACCAACCACCTGCTGAGGCGGAGGCGACGGCCTTCGCCGGCCTCTCCACGGCTCTGGTGCGGCGATCGGCCGCGAACCGCCGACCGTACCGGCTCCGCAGCAGACGTACGGGAAGGACCGCGCTCGTCCGCACCTCGCGGTGGCGCATCTAGACCTCTCGCCCGCAGCCGGCTCCGCACCGGCTGCCGCGCCACGGCTCACGCCCCCGGACGACTGACCGTCCGTCATAGGGCCGTGGCGCGAGATGAGCACGTAGCACGCATTCATCGAGCGAGAGCGAAAGAGATGCAGTCACTGATGAATATCCCCGTCACCCCCGACACCCCTGTCACACCCGACCGGTCCGCCCTGTCGGCGCTGGTGGGGAACACGCCGCTGCTGCGGGTGTCCGAGCCGCTGACTCCCGGGGACCGCGGCTTCTGGGCCAAGCTGGAGGGCTTCAACCCCGGCGGCATCAAGGACCGTCCGGGTCTGCACATGGTCGAGCGGGCCCGCGCCCGCGGCGACCTGAAACCCGGCGCCCGGATCATCGAGTCCACCAGCGGCACCCTCGGCCTGGGCCTCGCCCTCGCCGGGATGGTCTACGGCCACCCCGTCACCCTGGTCACCGATCCGGGACTGGAGATGTCCATGACCCGGCTGCTGACCGCCTACGGCGCCCAGGTCAACGTGGTCTCCGAGCCCCATCCCACCGGCGGCTGGCAGCAGGCCCGCCGCGAGCGGGTCAAGGAGTTGATGGCGCGTCACGCGGACTCATGGTGCCCGGACCAGTACAACAACCCGGACAACACCACCGCCTACACCCCGCTCGCGCTGGAATTGGCGACGGAGATGGGCCACATCGACGTCCTGGTGTGCAGCGTGGGCACCGGCGGGCACTCCGCCGGCGTCTCCCGCGTACTGAAGCAGTTGTACCCCGAGCTGAAGGTGGTCGGGGTCGACACCATCGGCTCCACGATCTTCGGACAGCCGGCCCGGCCGCGGCTGATGCGGGGCCTGGGGTCGAGCATCTACCCCCGCAACGTCGCCTACGACAACTTCTCCGAGGTCCACTGGGTCGCCCCGGCCGAGGCGGTGTGGACCTGCCGCCAACTGGGCACTTCGCACTACGCCACCGGAGGGTGGAGCGTAGGGGCGGCTGCCCTGGTCGCCGGCTGGCTTGCCCGCACCCTGCCCGCGGACACCCGGATCGCGGCGATCTTCCCCGACGGCCCGCAGCGCTACCTCGGCACGGTGTTCGACGACGACTACTGCGCCGCCCACGGCCTGCTGGACACTCCGCCCTCGCCCGAGCCGGAGGTGATCGGGCGGGCCGACGAGAAGGAGGTCACCCGCTGGACCCGGTGCCCCGCCGTGGTCGACCCACTCACGCTGACCGAGCCGTCGCAGGAGACCGACGTGCGGGCCGACGTCGTGGGGGAGGGCCGGTGAAGGGCACCCTCGCACAGGTACGCACGTACGAGCGCAGCGTCCAGCTGTTGATGGTCAATCAATTCACCATCAACCTCGGCTTCTACATGCTGATGCCGTACCTTGCCGCCCATCTGTCCGGCACCCTCGGACTGGCCGGATGGGTCGTCGGACTCATCCTCGGCGTACGGAACTTCAGCCAGCAGGGCATGTTCCTCGTCGGCGGGACGCTCGCCGACCGGTTCGGCTACAAGCCGATGATCGTGGCGGGATGCGTGCTGCGTACGGTCGGTTTCGCGACGCTCGGGCTGGTCGACTCGCTGGCCGCGCTGCTCGCCGCGTCGGCGGCGACCGGTCTCGCGGGAGCGCTGTTCAATCCGGCGGTACGGGCCTATCTCGCCGCGGACGCGGGGGAGCGCAGGGTCGAGGCGTTCGCGCTGTTCAACATCTTCTACCAGGCCGGGATCCTGCTGGGTCCGCTCGTGGGCATGCTGCTGACCGGGGTGGACTTCCGGATCACCTGCCTGGTGTCGGCCGGGATCTTCGCGCTGCTGTCCGTGGTGCAGATCCGCGCCCTGCCCGCCCGCAAGGGCGATGACCGCAAGGGCCGGGACGACGACGGCCAGGAGAGCGTGCTCGCCCAGTGGCGCGGCATCCTCGCCAACCGGCCGTTCCTGCTCTTCTCCGGCGCCATGATCGGCTCGTACGTACTGTCGTTCCAGGTCTATCTCGCGCTGCCGCTCGAGGTGCGCCGGCTCGGGGGCGAGGGCGAGTTCGGCACTGCGGCGGTGGCGCTGCTCTTCGCCGTCTCCGGCCTGAGCACGATCCTGGGGCAGACGAGGGTGACCGCCTGGTGCAAGGCCCGTTACGAACCCGGTCAGTCGCTGACCCTGGGACTGGCCGTCATGGGCGTCGCGTTCGTGCCGCTGCTGGCGGCCACGGCCGTGCCCGTACCCGAGTCCGGCGCCGGACGGTGGCTGCTGGCCGCGGTGCCGCCGACGCTCGCCGCCTTGTTGCTCGCGATCGGCACGATGATCGCCTACCCCTTCGAGATGGACACCATCGTCCGCCTCTCCGGTGACCGCCTCGTAGCCACGCACTACGGGCTCTACAACACCATCTGCGGGGTCGGCATCACCCTGGGGAACCTGCTCACCGGCGCCGCCCTGGACGCCGCCCGCGAGGCCGGTATGCCCGCGCTGCCGTGGATTTCCCTGCTGGCACTCGGTCTCGCCTGCGCGATGGCCCTGTACGGGCTGCACCGCACGGGCCGACTGGCGACCCCGGAGCCGCAGCCTCGCCCCGTCCCAGCCTGACCCACCATCACGGACCGGAGGGGGCGGGCGCCGTCCAGCGCCCGCCCCTTCCGGTTCCAGCGCCTCCTGGTCAGGAGCAACGCCGAGGGTTCAGGACACGGGCGCTGAGTTCGGTGGACGCACCGTACCCACGGGCCACACCCGGTTCACTGGGATTCCCCGCTTACTGGCCTCCGCGACGACATCGGCCGTGCCGCCGTACCCGTGGGCGGGCAGTCCGTCCCATACGGCGAGCAGGGCCTCGATGCTGTCGAGCATGAGCTCGCTGGCGGCCATGAACGCGTGCCCGTTGGACGTGGCCAGGCCTGTCCGACGCACGGTGGAGGCGTGGGAGAGGAGGTGGTCGAAGTCGGCGTGGTGACGTGGGGGAAGAACGGATCTGTAATCCTCGGCGGGAATCACCGCCTCGATGCTCCCCGCGTGCGCCAGGGCTTCGTACGCGCACCACGTGTCCGGGCCGTCGGCGAGACACGTGACCACCACCAGGTCGCCATGCGAGGCGACGGCGTATTCATCGATATGTCTGGCGAGTTGCTCGCGCACCGGCAGGGCGATCTCCTCGGGCAGCCCGCGGTGTCCGGTGATGCCGACCCTCATCAGTCCTCCTCGTCCTGCGGCGGACTCAGCGGACGGCGATCGCGATACCACCGCACAGGTAGGAGGCCGCGAAGATCCATGGCACCCACTGTTCGACCTGGCTGAGCTGCACATACTTGCGTCGGTCACTGCCTTTGCCGAGTATCTCCCATTCGCCGCGGGAGTAGGCGTAGAGGGGAAGCCGCTCTTCGATGGCGCCGATCACAGCCCACTTGGCCGTGTTCAGCTGACGGTAGGAGCGGATGAGCGTGAACCAAGCGGCACATTGTGTCAGCAGAATCACGAGCCCCGCGATCAGCAGCCACATGGGTGCCTTGTCCGCCCGGGCGCCGCCGGCGCTCACCACACCAGTGGCGACAAGGCTGTTGAGGGAGAGAAAGAACGTGTTGTTGAGGTTGCGGCGGGCGCTGACCCTGTCGGCCATCTCGACGCACAGCTTGTACTGCTCGAGCACGGCGGTCCCAAGGTGCTCCCTCGCTTCCGGTCCCTGCCAGTGCTCGGCCACGGAGCTGTTCCACACTCGCGCCGCGATGTCCTCCGGCTCGGTCATGACGTAACCCCCAGAGATGCGTAGTCGTAAAGCCCGTTGAAGGAGTCGGTGGTGTGGACGTTGGTGAGCCGGGGGTTGCGCCAGCGGACCACTTTCTCGAGAGTGACCGGCAGAAACACCGCGTGTTCGGAGATCATCTTGTTGATCGCCTCGTAGTCGGCGGCGGACTTGTGCGGATCGGCTTCCGCCGCCGCCGCGTCGAGCCTCTTGTCGAGGGCCGGATCTTTGAGCGTGGAGTAGTTGAAATTGCCGGTCGGCAGGATGTATTTCGAGTGCACCAACCGCGGCAGTACGCCTTGTGCCGACGGCAGGTCAGGGGCCCAGCCCGACACGATGATGCCGTAGTTCCGCTTCCGGACCACGCCAGGATCCCCGACGGTGGCGGCCCACGCGCCCTCATATGTGTCGATCTCGGCCCGGATGCCGATCTTCCCCAGCGAGGTCTGCAGCGATCGCGCGATGGCCGTTTCCTCGTCGTTCCCGGCGGCGGCCGCGATGGTGGTCTTGAAACCGTTCGGGTTGCCGCATTTCTCCAGTTCGGACCTGGCCTTGACGGTGTCCGGCTTTCCTCTGTTCCGTGCGATGCCGAACGGGTCGTAGGCGGGATCGCTGCCCGGCACCACGGTCGGCATCATGTGGGTGGCAATGTCCGCCACCAAGGAGGTGGCGCTCGCGTCTCGCGCCGCCACCAGGTCCGCGCCGTGGATCACGGCCCGGCGGCAGTGGATGTTCCCGAACGGTTTCACCGACCGCACCAGTGCCGCGAAGTTCAGGTAGCCGTTATAGGGGTTGTCGAAAGTGGCGCCTCGGTCCCGCCTGATGATCGCGTCGTAACCGTTCTGCCCCACGCCCCAGCCGACGACGTCGAGGTCGTACTTCCCGCTGAGGAGTTCCCTCTCCGCCTTGGCGGAGTCGGTGAACATCGTCAGCGTGATCTTGTCGGGAAGTGCCGTGCGTGCGCGGTCCGTTGATCGCTTCCACGCGTCATTGCGTATCAGGGTCAGCGACTTGCCCGGACGGTAGGAGCGCCACTTGTACGGCCCGGAGGAGAACGGCCGTCGTCCGTACGCTGCCTTGCTGTCCTTGTCCTTCCTTACCGGAGAGCCCGCGGGCATGGCCAGCATCTGCTCGAAGGCACCATTGGGCTGAGGCAGGCGAAAGACGATGGTGCGGTCGTCGGGCGTCTCGATGGACTTGAGTCCCTGCTTGCCGCTGTCCTCGTACGGGCCTTGGTACAGGTGGTTCGGGTCCAGAACCTCTTGGAGATATGTGGAACCGCCCGGTACGCCGTTCTTTCCCCAGATCCGCTCAATGCCGTACTTGATGTCCCGGGACGTGATGGGCTTGCCGTCCTCCCAGGCGATGCCGCTCTTGAGTCTGTAGGTGTATGTGCGGCCGCCGTTGGTGATCCTCGCCCTGGAGGTGGCGAGATCCGGAATCAGATCGTGCCCCTTCGCACCGGGCGCGGATCGGTACGTGACGAGTTGCCGTGTGTAGAAGCGCATGAAGTCCCGGACGAAGCTGTAGTCGGTGCGCTGCGGATCCCAGGAGTCGGCATCGCTTGTCCCGACGAACTTGAGGGTTCCGCCGCGGGCACTCGACTTGTTGACGACCTGGTGGGTGGCGTCGTTGAAGCCGGTGGTACGCGGAGACTTCGAGTCGTCTTCTCCGCTGCTCCGGCCGCCGCTTTCGGGCACATAGGCCAACGCGACGGCGAGGCACACGATGTTGAGCACAGCTGCCGCAGCGATCCCCGCCCGCTGATACCGCGCGTCGGCTACGAGGGCACGCTCACGGCTCGCTGGAGCGTCCGGGGCATCCGGGGCATCCGGGGTGTCCGGGGTATCCGGGTTGTCCGCGGGGCGATCAGGATCGAATTCATGAGCCGCCAACTGCTGTACGGCTGGGCGTAATCCTGCCTTGAGAGCCCTGGGGAGCCGGTCGAAGAAGGCCGAAGACACGAGAGCGAAGTCCTCGAGGTTGACATACTCAGCGGTCCACGTGGGCGAGAAGTAGATCGCCCCCTGAACGACTGACGGCATGCTTCCTCTGCTGGTGGACTCGGGGAGCACGGGCACATGCGTCGCGGCTCGACTCCTGGGACGTACCCGCACATCGTGTTCCTCGAGGTCGGCTTGTACGCGCAGCCGGAACTCCTCGTACTCGTCCCGGCCCATGGGAGCCAGCAGAACGAGGCGTTCGGGAGGCAGGGTGCGCAGCGCCTCGCGCAACTCCCACATGGTGCCTTCGCCCGGCCCCAGGGAGAGCACGACCATCCGTGCCTGTGCCATGAGTTTCCGGACCGGGTCCTGCCAGTCGTGCAGCGGCAGATACAAGCGGCTGGCGCCGACGTACGGCAGGGTCTCCCCGGGCTCACCGACCGCGACCAGGGGGCCCACCTGCTTCTTGAGAGCCGCGGCGACCCGTTCCTCCTCGCTCCGGCCGGTCACGAACAGTCCGGCGAGCGGCATCATGCCGCGCCACGGCATGCGCTGTGGCGACGCCTGCAGCGCATCGTTCGGGAACGGGCGCAGGTAGAGGACGAAGGACTCCCCGTCCAGGTCGTCCGGATCCCTGATGATCTTCGTCAGATGGCGGCGCGAGTATCGGAGCACATCCTGGCCGGCGTGGTACACGTGGCCCGCCAGCACCATTCCCACGGGGCCGTAGAAACCGTAGATCCACCAGTCGGGGGCGTGCTCCTTGAACAGGAAGAGCAGCAGGGAGGAGGTCCACAGGGACAGGCCCAGGACGCAGCCCGCCGTCCCGATGACACGCAGGCCGATCCCGACGAGCATCGAGGCCGGCGACGTGAGGCTGCGGCTCGTGCGCGCGTAGCCGCAGAGCCACAGCCCGAGGAGAGACGTGCTGAGGCAGTGCAGCAATACGTTGCTGCCCGCCGGTTCCGACAGCCGGTACACCGCGACCGTGCCGAGCCAGAGTGGGGCGGACATGAAGAGCGAGAAGACGAAGGCCAGGTACCTGCCGGACGGCGAGGACAGTTTCTCTGAAGTCCTCAGCTTGGAGAGCGGGTTGAGCACACGCAGCCTGTCCGCGCGTGCTGCTGCTCCGGCGGCGTACATCCGGCGGGCGTTCGAGAGTGTCTTCGTCGAGGCCAGGACCGCACCCACCAGGAAGATCAGGAGGACGATCGTCCCCGACTGGTCACCGGCGGGCTCCGGATTCCGGTAGGCGAGGAACAACTCCCTTGCCTTCAGCACCGTCGCGGTAGTGGTCGCCGTGAGACCCAGCAGCCCCAGTAAGCCCCAGAAGAAGGCCGGTACCTTCAGGTTGTTGCTCAGCCAGTTCAGGAACCAGCGGGCGCGCGCGTCGGAGACTCCCACGTAGAAGAGCACGACCGCACCGGCCAGCATCAGCAGGGTCATGGCGTTGGAGAAGGGCGTCGCCCAACTGTCCTCCGCGGCAAGGGCTGCGCCTGTGCGCATCTGTCCGTCCCCGTTCACAGCGTGCCACGAGTTTTGTGCTTCCCGTCACAACCTCAGTGTGCTGTACGGGCCGTTGAGGCGTCCTGGGGATTCGGAACATGTCCCTCCCTTCCTGGCGTGAAGGCCGTGACTTCAGGGGGAGTTGAGAGGACACCACCGCGGGAACCGCCTGGGCTCGGGTGGTGAGGCCGGGAGGGCACAGCGCACCGCCGTCGGCGTCGTCTTCCGCGCCCTGGCACTGCGCCCGCGCCGGCTGATCTGCGACGAGATGACCGCCATGCTCGACGCCTCCACCGCCGCCGGGGACGGCGCCCGCCCTGTTCCTCGTATGCCTACGAATCGGTCTCGATCCCGGCCGCTGCTTGGGTGGCGCAGGCAGCCGGGCAATCATGTGGCCATGCACCGGCCGCTCCGCCTCCCCACTCCCGAGTGGTTCACGGCCGACGATTCGACCCTGAACGTCGCGCTCGTGTACCCGATGCAGGGGCCTGCCGGGATCTTCGGTCCCACCTGCGAGGCGTGCGCGCAGCTGGCCGCCGAGGAGATCAACAAGGTGGGCGGCGTCCTGGGCAAGGAGCTGCGGCTGCTGGAGGTTGACGGCGGGGCGGATCCGCAGCGGGTCGCGGAGGACGTCGAGGCCCTGGTGGCGACGGGCGCGGTGCAGGGTGTCACCGGCTGGCACATCTCGTCGGTCCGGCAGGCGGTGGCCCCGCGGATCGCGCACCGGGTGCCGTACGTCTACACGGCCTTGTACGAGGGCGGCGAACACACCGAGGGCGTCTTCATGACCAGCGAGACCCCGGCCTGGCAGCTGCTGCCCGCGATGCGGCTGCTCGCCGAGGCGCGGGGCGTGCGGCGCTGGTTCGTCGTCGGCAACAACTACGTCTGGCCCCGGCGCACCGCCCGGGCCGCCCGACGATACGCACGAGAATGCCTGGGCCGGGTCTGCGGCGAGGCGTACCTCCCGCTGGGGACCGACGATTTCCACGACGTACTGCGGCGCATTGAGCGGGCGGACGCCGACGGCGTGCTGATGCTCCTGGTGGGCAGCGATGCTGTCCGCTTCAACCGGGCCTTCGCGGCCTCCGGGCTCGACCAGCGGTGCCTGCGGCTGAGCACGCTGATGGACGAGAACATGCTGCTCGGCAGCGGCCCCGAGGCCACGGCCGACCTCTACAGCACGGCCGGGTTCTTCGCCTCACTCGCGGACCGCAACACCATGGACTTCCACGGCCAGTACGCCGAACGCTTCGGGGCGGATGCTCCGGTCCCGGGCAGTCTCGGCGAGTCCTGCTACGAGGGAGTGCTGCTGCTCGCGGCACTCATCGAACGAGCCCGCGCCCTGGATGTGTCCGCCATCGCCGCGGCCGCCGAGACCGTCTCCTACGAGGGGCCGCGCGGCCTGCTGAGTCTGGACGACCGGCATGTGCGCCAGCGCATCTACCTGGCAGAGGCGGACGGGCTCGACTTCAACGTCCTCGCCCAACTGCACTCACCGTACGACCTGTTGTGACCCGCGGCCACCTCTGTTGCTTGCCGTGCCGTCGACCGCTCCCGCGAGCCCGGCCAGCAGGGTGCGCAGTTGCTTGCCGTCCTCTTGCCCGAGCAGCGGCGTCAACTCCGCCCAGTCGGCGCGAACTTGGCGGTCGATCCGCTGCCAGTACCGCTGCCCGCGCGGGGTCAGCTGGGCGAGGATGCGGCGCCGGTCGGCCGGATCGTTGCGTCGGTAGACCAGGTTCTGCTCCACGAGCTGGTCCATCAGCTTGGTGAGGCTCGGCGCCGGCAGGAAGGCGCAGTCGGCGATGGCGGTCATGTGGTGGCCCTGACCGTCGGAGAGCAGGGCCAGCACCCGCCACGCCTCGACCGAGCAGTCGAACTCGTCCAGCACGCACTGCAGTCGGCGTACGCAGAGGCGCTCGGCCCGGGTCAGCAGCTGGAGCAGTTCCTGGGGCCGGCTCGCCATCGCACTCCTCAAGTCGCGCGTCTGCGGGGACGTTCGCCAGCGTAGCGTCGATCACCGCACTCTTGACAGGAATCCGAGAATCTGACACTTTCCGCAGGAAGTATTAATTGCCGTTACCGAGATGTCGCGAATCGCGTATCTCCAGTGACGGCTTTTCGTTTTCTTTGCGTGTTTTCCCGGGCGTCAAGTGAAACCGTTCATCAACGGATC
This sequence comes from Streptomyces sporangiiformans, assembly GCF_005768555.2. Lineage (GTDB taxonomy): Bacteria > Actinomycetota > Actinomycetes > Streptomycetales > Streptomycetaceae > Streptomyces > Streptomyces sporangiiformans. Next base: position 13,314 of record NZ_VCHX02000107.1, on the reverse strand, counting down.
CGAAACTCGGGGGAAACAGGCCCGGCGCAGTCTGTGACGGCACTTCAGTAGACCAGTACGGACGCCACCCCTCGAACGGCTGGGAAATTCGCGCGCCAACGCAGCCGCAGCTCAAGAGCTGAGTGTGCCCATCTCGTTCCCGTCCCCGAATCAACGATCTCTTTCAATGCCCCTTGCGGGCAAGGAGGTATTGCATGTCCGGGCTCAGCATCAGCAGACGTGGTCTCTTGGCGGGCGTATCGGCCGTCGGCGCATCCGCCGCCCTCAGCGCGTGCGGCGCCAAGACCGGAAGCGACACGTCATCCAGCTCCGGCGCCAAGGCGGACACCTCCGGCGACACCGTGAAGGTGGGTCTGCTGAACTCGCTCTCGGGCACCATGGCCATCAGCGAGGTGACCGTCCACAACGCCCTGCTGCTCGCCGTCAAGGAGATCAACGCCGCCGGCGGCGTACTGGGCAAGAAGCTGAAGCCCATCAGCCAGGACGGCGCCTCCGACTGGCCGACCTTCGCCGAGAAGGCGGAAGCCCTGATCACGGACGACAAGGTCGTGGCCACCTTCGGCTGCTGGACCTCTGCCAGCCGCAAAGCCGTCAAGCCGGTCTTCGAGCGCAACAAGTCGCTGCTGTTCTACCCCGTGCAGTACGAGGGCCTGGAGCAGTCCCCGTACATCTTCTACATCGGCGCGACCACCAACCAGCAGATCGTCCCCGCGCTTGAGTACCTCAAGAAGCAGGGTCTGACGAAGCTGTACCTGGTCGGCAGTGACTACGTCTTCCCGCGCACCGCCAACAAGATCATCAAGGCGTACGCAAAGGCCAGCGGCATGGAGGTCCTCGGCGAGGACTACGCGCCGCTGGGCTCAACGGAGTTCAGCACCATCGTCAACAAGGTCAAGGGCGCCGGCGCGGACGCCGTGTTCAACACCCTCAACGGCGACAGCAACGTGGCCTTCTTCAAGGAGTACAAGTCGGCCGGGCTCACCGCGAAGAGCCTGCCGGTGCTGTCCGTCTCCATCGCCGAGGAGGAGGTCAAGAGCATCGGCACCCAGTACCTGGACGGCCAGCTGACGGCCTGGAACTACTACCAGACCACGCCGGGTGCGGCGAACGAGAAGTTCGTGAAGGCGTACCAGGCGGCGTACGGCAAGGGCAAGCCGACCAGCGACCCGATGGAGGCCGCCTACATCTCGGTCTACCTGTGGAAGGAGATGGTCGAGAAGGCGGGCTCGTTCGACGTCGCCAAGGTCAAGGCGGCCTCCGACGGCATCACCCTCGACGCACCCGAGGGCAAGGTCACTGTCGACGGCGCCACCCAGCACGTCTACAAGACGGCCCGGATCGGCAAGGTGGGCTCGGACGGTCTCATCACCGAGGTGTGGAACTCGGGGAAGCCGATCAAGCCGGACCCGTACCTGAAGGGCTACGACTGGGCCTCAGGCCTCTCCTGAGCCCGAACTCGGGTCGCCAGTCCGAACTCCGGCCCCCCTCACGCGGACCCGGCCTTCTGCAAGGCCGGGTCCCGCCCCGCGCCCGCACCCCGTCCCGACCCGGAGCCGCTTCATGACGGTCATCCTCAACCAGTCGTTCACCGGCATCAGCATCGGTGCCGTCCTTCTGCTCATCGCCCTCGGTCTGACCCTGACCTTCGGTCAGATGGGCGTGATCAACATGGCGCACGGCGAGTTCATCATGGCCGGCGCCTACACCACGTACGTGCTGCAGAAGTCCATCAGCAGCGCCGGCATCTCCCTGCTGGTGGCCCTGCCTCTGGCCTTCCTGGTCGCCGGCGCCATGGGCGCGCTGCTGGAGTGGCTCCTCATCCGGCGCCTGTACACCCGGCCACTGGACACCCTGCTGGTCACCTGGGGCGTCTCGTTGATGCTCCAGCAGCTCGCCCGTGACGTCTTCGGCGCTCCGAACGTCCAGACCCACGCCCCGGACCTCCTCACCGGCAACATGTCGGTCGCGGGCGTCACCCTCGCCAACAACCGGCTGTTCATCCTCGGCCTAGCCCTGCTGTGCGCCCTGACCCTCACGCTGATCCTGCGGCTGACGCCGCTCGGGCGACGTATCCGGGCCGTCGTACAGAACCGCGACCTCGCCGAGGTTTCCGGCATCGCCACCGAGCGGGTGGACCGTACGACGTTCTTCATCGGCTCGGGCCTTGCGGGTGTGGCAGGCGTCGCGCTCACGCTGGTCGGCCCCATCGGCCCGACGATGGGCACCAACTACATCGTCGACGCCTTCCTGGTCGTGGTCGTCGGCGGCGTCGCCCAGCTCAAGGGCAGCGTCATCACGGCCTTCGCGCTCGGCGTGCTGCAGTCCGTGCTGGAGTACTCGACGACGGTCAGTGTCGCCAAGGTCATCGTGCTCGTGGCGATCGTGGCCTTCCTGCAGTGGCGACCCCAGGGCCTGTACACACTGCGCACCCGGAGCCTGGTATGACGACAACGACATCCCCGACCGAGACGACGTCCGTGGTGCAGCCGTCGGTGTCACCGCTGGAGCGCTTCCGCGTGCCGGGCGCCTTCCTCCTCGGTGCCGTCCTGCTCATCGGCGTCGCCCCACTCGCCCTCTCCGACTTCCGGCTCAACCTCCTGGCCAAGTACCTGTGTTACGCCATCGTGGCCGTCGGCGTCAGCCTCGCCTGGGGCCGCGGCGGACTGCTCGTACTCGGCCAGGGCGTCTTCTTCGGCCTCGGCGGTTACGCCATGGCGATGCACCTCAAGCTCGCCGACGCCGCCGCCACCGGCCAGACGCTGCCCGACTTCATGCAGCTGTACGGCACCTCCGACGCGTTGCCCTGGTGGTGGGAGCCGTTCGCCGACCCGGCCTTCGCTCTCGCCATGACCGTGCTGCTCCCGATGGCGGTAGCCGCACTGCTCGGCTTCTTCGTGTTCCGCCGACGGGTCAAGGGCGCGTACTTCGCCATCCTCAGCCAGGCGTTGGCGGCAGCCCTGTCCATCTGGCTGATCGGCCAGCAGGCCACGACCGGTGGCACCAACGGCCTCACCGACATACAGGGCTTCTTCGGCTACGACCTCAACGACCCCGTCAACCAGCGAATGGTGTACTTCGTCATCGCCGCCGTGCTGCTCCTGCTGATGGCCGCCGCCCGCCAGCTGTTCGTCAGCCGTTACGGCGAACTCCTCATCGCCGTACGTGACTCCGAGGAGCGGGTGCGCTTCCTCGGATACAACCCGGCCAACGTCAAGCTGGTCGCGTACGTCGTCGCGGCCGGCATGGCGGGTCTGGCCGGAGCCCTCTTCGTCCCGGCCGTGGGCATCATTTCGCCGGCCCTGATCGGGATCGTGCCGTCCATCGGGTTCGTCATCGGCGCGGCGGTCGGCGGCCGGGCCAGCCTCGTCGGTGCGGTGCTCGGCGCGATCGTGGTCGCCTGGGCGCAGAGCACGCTCTCCGACGCCTTCCCCGCCGCCTGGACGTATCTCCAGGGCCTGTTGTTCGTGCTGGCGGTCGGCTTCCTGCCCGGCGGCCTGGCGTCCCTCGGCGTCGTCCTGCGCAGGCGCCGCACCCAGACCCGTACGACTCCCACGGTTTCTACGGCTCCTACAGGAGAGACAGCATGAGCGGCGAGGGACTGACCGTCCGTGACCTGCGAGTGACGTTCGACGGCTTCAAGGCCGTCGACGGCGTGGACCTGGACATCCGCCCCGGCGACCTGCGTTTCCTCATCGGCCCGAACGGCGCCGGCAAGACCACCCTGGTCGACGCGGTCACCGGCCTGGTGAAGGCCACCGGGTCCGTGCGCTTCGGCAGCGAGGAACTCCTCGGCAAGCCCGTGCACCGCATCGCCCGCATGGGCATCGGCCGCACGTTCCAGACGGCCACGATCTTCGAGGAACTGACCGTGCTGCAGAACCTCGACATCGCGGCGGGCGCCGGACGTGGCCCGCTGACGATGCTCCGGCGCCGCAAGGGCGTCCCCGAGTCGGTGACGAAGGCGCTGGAGACCACAGGACTGACCGACCTCCGCGACCGCCCGGCGGGTGTGCTGGCCCACGGCCAGAAGCAGTGGCTGGAGATCGGCATGCTGCTGGTCCAGGACGTGAAGCTGCTGCTGCTCGACGAGCCGGTCGCCGGCATGAGCCAAGACGAACGCGAGGCCACCGGCGAACTGCTGCAACGGGTGAGCGAGGACCACACCGTCGTCGTCATCGAGCACGACATGGACTTCATGCGCTCCTTCGCCCGCAGCGTCACCGTCCTGCACGCCGGCAAGGTCCTCAGCTGGGGCTCGGTCGCCGAGGTCCAGTCCGACGCCAAGGTCCAGGAGGTCTACCTGGGGCGCGCCTCCGAACCGGAGCCCGCCTCCGAACCGGCTGCCGCTTCCGTACCCGCCGCCGAGGAGGCGTGACGCCCATGCTGGAGATCAACTCCGTTCAGGCCGGCTACGACCGCACCACCGTGCTGCACGACGTGACCGTCTCCGTCCCGGAGGACGGTGTCGCGGCCGTCCTCGGCCACAACGGCGCCGGCAAGAGCACCCTCCTGCGCGTGGCCATGGGCCTGCTCAAGCCGAAGAGCGGGACCATCCTGCTGAACGGCGAGGACATCACGAGCCTCGCGCCGAACCAGCGGGTGGCCAGGGGCATGGCGTACGTCCCCCAGGGCCAGCAGTCGTTCCCACACCTCACCACCGCCGAGAACCTCCAACTCGTCGCGGACGGACGCCCGGACGGCAGCAAGGCCATGGTCGAGGCCCTGGACCTGTTCCCGGTCCTGCGTGAACTGTCCAGCCGCCGCGCCGGCCTCCTCTCCGGTGGCCAGCGTCAGCAACTCGCCATCGCCCGCGCCCTGATCACCCGCCCCAGGCTCCTCCTCCTCGACGAACCGACCGAGGGCATCCAGCCCTCCGTCGTCGCCGAGATCGAGGAGACGATCCTCGCCCTGAGCCGGCGCGGGGGGCTGTCCGTCCTGCTCGTCGAGCAACACGTGGGTTTCGCCATGCGGGCCGGCCAGCAGTACTACGTACTCGAAGCGGGCCGGGTCACATCCTCCGGCGCGGGGGGAGTGGGGTCCGAACAGACCGTCCGGGCGGCGCTCAGCGTGTGACGCATGGGGGGCGGATGCAACCGAGCGAGCGTCCGTCCCTCTGCTCAGCAGGCCACACGTGCGTCGTCCTCCTCGGGCTCGCAAAGTAGCCGCAACCAATGAGCGTTTTCAGAGTGGCCACCGATGGGGTGACGGCGGCGAGGGCGCAACGCACGAGACACCTGCGCCGTTGAGGGAGGTGCCGACGTCTCAACTCATCGTTGCAGGTGCCTCGTTGGTCCCCTGTCTCCGAAGAACAGCGAAGTTTGCCTTGTCCGGACCTGTCGATGGTCAAATGCCCCACCTCCGTACCTCGGCGGGCTCTACAGTGCTGGACTAGCACGTGGGGGCGAGTTTGGGGGCACTGGGCATGGCGCGCGTGGTGGCGGTGCACGGGATCGGCAAGCAGACACTCGGCGAGGAGACGCTGCGCAAGGAGTGGTTACCGGCCCTCAACGATGGCCTCGCCCGTGCCGACGTCGTAGACCGTCTCTCCGACCCGGATCTGCAGATGGCGTTCTACGGCAGCCTCTTCCGTCCTCAGGGCCAGTTCCTCGCAGTCGGGGACCTTCCCTACACCGCGGCCGACGTCGCGGAGGGCTTAGAGCAAGAGCTGTTACTCGCCTGGTGGACGGCGGCTGCGGCGAGCGATCCGGCTGTGGTGCCACCGGACGCGGACACGCTAGTGTCCACGCCCCGCTCGGTACAGGCGGGGTTGCTGGCATTGTCGGGTTCGCGGTTCTTCGCTGGCGTCGCGCTGCGGGCGATAGTCTTCGCCCTGAAGCAAGTACACGGCTATCTCACTGATCCGGACCTGCGCGCGCAGGCCACGGCCCGGGTGGCCGACCAGATCCGCGAGGACACCCGGGTCGTCGTCGCGCACTCGCTCGGCTCGGTCGTTGCCTACGAGGCACTGTGCGCACGGCCCGGACACGGGGTGGGGGCCCTGGTCACGATCGGGTCGCCGTTGGGCATCCCGAACCTGATCCTGCACCGGCTCCAGCCGCCGCCCCTCATGCTCGGCGGTCCGCCACGCGGTGTGTGGCCCGGCGACGCGGAGCTGGTTTGGACGAACCTCGCCGATGCCGGGGACGTCGTGGCTCTGGTGAAGGACTTGCGGTCGGCATTCGGGGAGCAGGTGCGCTGCGCGATCGTGCACAACGGTGCCAGGGCGCATGATGCGAGCGCGTATCTGACCGACCCGCTGTGCGGGCGGGCTGTCGCAGACGGTCTGGCATGACCGGCCAGGCCAGTGGCGATGCACTACGCCCCTGCCTGACGGACCGGTCGACGGGGGAGGCCGTGGTGGCGGGTCTGCGATGACAGACAAGAGTGAGCGCGCACGCCACGGGCGACGGCTGCTCGTGGCCACCGCCGTGACCAGGTACGCCAACCAGCCGCAGTGGGACCGCCCGGACCTCGTGGAGGCCAACCGGCAGATCGTCGACCTGTTCACAGGTATCGGATACACCCACCTCGCCGAGATCGGACTCGACCCGACGGCCGCGGAACTGACCAACAGTCTGCGGGACATCTGCCGCAGACAGGTCCGCCCTGAGGACTATTTGGTCGTCTATCTGGCAGGGCACGGCGAGATCCTGGACGACGGCGGACACGTCCTGCTCACCTCTGACACCGACCCCGACGACATCGATGATGCACTGCCCACAATGACGCTCGCGACCAAGATGCTGCGCGGCACCGGCGTCCAGCGGCTGCTTCTGCTGCTGGACACGTGTTACTCCGGGCAGGGAGGCAACGAGTTCACTGCGGCAGCACTGGCCGGAATGCGCCGCAATTGGACACTGACCGACCGGTCTGGACTAGTCGTAGTCACCTCAAGCCAACCTCTGGAGCAGGCGGACACCGGGGCATTTCCTCGGTTGTTCTCGGCAGCAGTGCACAGCGACATGACCGCAGGGCGGAAGCCAGCCATCCTGGATCTCGGCGCGGTAGTCGAAGTGATGAACAGTCACCATGCGCGGCCACCACACCAACGCATCGGCTGGGGCACAGTGGGGCTCACCGGCGCCGTTCCTGGCTTCCTGCCAAACCCGCGCCACCGCGCCAGCACGGTCGACACCGACCTGCACTTCCAGCAGGCCGTCGAGTGGCAGACGCAAATCGAACGCCGGAACAACGAATTCCACCGCCACTTCCTGGTCCGCGCGATGGGTGGGCACGGTGAGGAGCCGGCCTGGTGGTTCAGCGGCCGCCACGCCGCCCTCGCTGACATCACGTCCTGGCTCGGCGGGCCGGGCTCCGGCCCGCCAGCCGTGGTGGTAACGGCCGGCCCAGGATCGGGAAAGACCGCCGTGCTGGGTCTAGTGGCGGCGCTCACCCGGACCGACTATCGGCGGACAGTCCCGCTGGAAACGTTAGCGCTTCCAGCAGCGGCAACGCCCGCACAAGGCAGCGTCGACATCGCCATCTACGCGGGCGGCCTCACACACGATCAGGTTCTGGCCGGCCTCGCCGCCGCGGCCCGCGTCGAGGCGGACACCGTTAGCCGCCTCATCGCCGCCATGGCCGCGCAGCGGCCCGCGCCAGCCCGCCCCTTCACGGCCATCATCGACGCGCTTGATGAGGCCGTCGACCCCCACCAGCTGATCACCCAAGTACTCCTTCCGATCATCACGGCGGGCCGGGGAATCCGGCTGCTCCTGGGCACCCGGCCGCACCTGCTTCCCTCGCTGATGCCCGACACGAGCGGAGAGCCGTCCGACTCAATTCGCACGATCCAACTCGACGAGCCACCCCATGCCGACCGAGCCGCGCTCGTCGAATACACCATCCGGAGCTTGCTCGAAGCCCGACCCGGCAGTCCCTATCTCAGAACCTCCCCGGAACGCCTCCGCGCCGTGGCGGGCGCCGTCGCCGATGCGTCCTACCCTTCGTTCCTGGTTGCCCGCATAACCACCGCCACGCTCGCCGCCGCCGATCACGTCGCCGACGCCAACGACGGCGACTGGCGTGCCGAACTGCCGAGGGTGCCCGGCGACGCTATGCGCCAGGACCTAGACGTCCGCCTCGGGCACCAGGCGCAGCGAGCCCGCGAGCTTCTGCGACCGCTGGCCTACGCCGAGGGTCAGGGTCTGCCATGGGAGAATATTTGGGCATCTCTGGCCGGACGGATCTCCGGTCGTCGCTTCACCGATGCCGACTTGTTCTGGCTCCGCGAACACACTGGCTCCTACGTGGTCGAAGCCGTCGAAGACGGACGGTCCACCTACCGGCTCTATCACCAGGCCCTCGCCGAGCACCTCCGCACCGACACTGAATCGCGCATCGCTGTCGCGGCCGTCCACCAGGCATTCGTGGAAGTGCTCACCCGCATCCCGTCCAGCTCGCGAGCTACCTCTGACTGGACCCGCGCTCATCCCTACGCGATACGTCACCTCGCCACACATGCGGCAATCTCCGGCGCCATCGACGCCCTGGTTATGGACGGCGACTACCTCGTCCACGCCGACCCTGAGACACTCCTTCCAGCGCTGGAGCACGTTCGCACCGAGGCCGGGAGGCTGGTTCGCACCACCTACTACGCCTCCGCGAGCCAGCACCGCTATGCCGCTCCTGCGGCCCGCCGCCAACTCCTCGCCATTGACGCGGCCCGCAGCAAAGCACCCGTCTCCCTGCGCAAGGCCCTCAACAACGACCTCGTCTGGTCACCTCGGTGGGCCACGGGCCGCCTGGTCAACCCCGCGCTTCGGACCGCCCTGACGGGTCATGACCAGAGTGTCAACGCCGTAGCGTGTGCCAAGGTCGACGGGGTTCCCTTCGCCGTCACCGGCGCCGGAAACGGCACCGATCCCAGTTCCGGTGAGCTAATAGTCTGGGACCTCCGGGACGGACGCCGGCACGCCACCCTTGCCCACCTGATTGAGCCGGTGAACGCGGTGGCTTGCGGCGAGGTTGACGGAACGCCGGTCGCCGTCGCCGGTACCGGCACTCAGGACGGACCCGGCGAGGTCCTTATATGGGACCTCCGTACCGGCCGTCTGCGCGCGACACTCTCCGGGCACGCCCAACGTGTCACGGCGATCGCCATCGGTCGAATCGACGGTGCTCCGGTCGTCGTGACAGGCGCCAGCAACGCGCGGATCCCAGGGCAGGCGTTCAGCGGTCAGATCGGCGTGTGGGACCTACGGACAGGACGCCGTCTGGACACCTTCTCGGTCCCATGGTTCGTGAGCGCAGTTGCGTGCGCCCAGGTCGACGGTGATCCAATCGCCCTCATAGGAGGGATGCCGCTCCTTCTGGCGTGGAACCTACGCACCGGACGCGAGCGGGCGAGATTCCATAGCCACCCTCAGGGGATCAGAACCATTGCCTGCGCCGAAGTCGACGGCGTCCCCGTCGCTGTTGTCGGCGGCATGGGCGCGTCAGGCGGCAACCGAGGTGACGTCTTCGTGTGGGATCTACGTACTGGCCGACGCCGCGCAGATCTAATCGGCCACGGCTCCCCTGTGAACGGGGTGGCGTGCATCAATGTCGAAGGTGTCCCGCTCGCCGTCACCGGTGACGTGGGTGACGGTAGCGCCGGCCAGGTTTGGATCTGGGACTTGCACACCGGCGAGCCACGTGCGTCGCTAACCGGCCACACTAGTCCGGTGGATGCAGTGGCGTGTGCCCAGGTCGACGGTGTTCCGGTTGCGATCACCGGGTCACGGTGGCCCGCCAACGAGGCCCTTGTGTGGGATCTGCGCACCCGACACCGGCATACGACAACGAAAAACCGTCATCGGCCCATCAGCGCCGTGGCCTGCGCCACACTCGATGGCAATCCCATCGCTGTCACCGGTGCCGGTGACGCGTCTACCGGTGGCGAGGTCCTGGTATGGGATCTGTACAGCGGAGAGCAAAGGAATTTCCCGACCGGCCCGATTAGCTTCATCAGATCCGTGGCGTGCATCGAGTGCGACACCGGTCCGGTGGTAGTCGTCAACTCCGGCTTCTTCCCATTTCCCGGCCTCGCTAACACCAGCAAAATTCCGGTTTTTGATCTACGTACCGGCCGCAAACGGGTCGAATTGATCGGCGGCCACACTAATGACATCCTCGCGGTGGGATGCGCGATGGTCGACGGCGACCCGATAGCGGTCACTTGCGGTTGGTGGGCGGGCGAACTCTTCGTGTGGAACTTGAGGACCGGGCAGCTGCGCGGCGCACTGACCGGCCACAGCGGCTCAGTCAATGCGGTCGCATTCGCCCAGGTCAACGGTGTACCGGTGGCAGTCACTGGTGGTGGCCACGGCAAGCCGACAGGCCAAGTGTTTGTCTGGGATATACGCACATGCCTGCAACGAGCCGCGCTGGATGGCCACAGATATCCGGTGAACGCCGTCGCTTGCACGGTCGTCAACGGCATCCCGATGGCGATTACCGGTGGCGGTGACCGGGGCGGCGGCGAGATGCGTGTATGGGACCTACGCACTGGGCATCTCCTAGCCGCCGCTACCCACTCGCAGGCGATCAACACGTTGGCATGCACGGACGTCGATGGCATTCCGTACGCCGTCGTCGGCACAGGCGGCAGGGGTGATCGCCAGGGTGGACAGATTCACTTGTGGAACCTGTTGAGCGGAACGAACGAGGCAAACCTGGTAATGCCTTATCGCGTCATGGCGATCGCCTGCGCTGAAAGGCCGAACAATGTGCTTGTTGTCTCTGCATTGCACGAACTGATCGCTTTAGAGGTTAGCGGAAAGCCCAATCTAATTCCGTAACGCGCGCCTTTCAGTGAGCATTTTCAGAGTGGCCACCAATGGGGTGGCGGGGGCGAGGACGCAACGCACGAGGCACTCATGCCGTTGAGGGAGGTGTTCGAAGTTTCAATTCATCAGCGCGGGTGCCTCGTTGGTCTCCTATCCTTCCGCACTCGACCTTCCTCATGCGCTGGTCGAGTGGGTCACCATGCTCATCGTCACCCGCGAGGGTGACCGTCGCTGCAAGCTCCCTCCGCACCAACGCGCGCTCGTCGCTCTGGTGTACCTGCGCAAGCACGACACCCTGGCTCAGATCGCCGCCGGCTTCGGCATCTCGGTCGGCACCGCCCACGCCGACACCACCGCGGTGATCGACCTCCTGGCCGCCCGGGCACCCGGCCTGTTGAAGGTTTTGCGCGAGCACGAACCGGAGTACGTACGGCTCGACGGGACACTCGCCGAGTGCGACCGTGTGGGCGACGGCCGGGCCGACTACTCGCACAAGCATCGTCGCCACGGCGTGAACGTGCAGGTCGTGACCGACCCTGCCGGGCAGGTGCTGTGGATCTCGCCGGCCTTGCCAGGCCGGTGCCACGACCTGACCGCGGCACGTGCTCACCGGATCATCCGGATCTGCGAACGCCAAGGCGTCCCCGTCCTGGCCGACCGCGCCTACCAGGGCGCTGGCCCCTGGGTCACCACCGGGCGCATACGGCCACCCGGCGGGCAGCTGTCGCTAACGCGGCAGACAGTCAACCGGGCACTGGCCGCTTCCCGGGCACCCGTCGAACGGGGCATGGCGCTGCTGAAGGCCTGGCGGATCTTCCGAAGATCCCGGACCAGCCCGAACCTCATGACGTCAGTCGCCAAGGCCGTCCTCACCCTTGAGAAGCAACGCTGAAAATGCTCAATAGGACTCTCGGTCGGGGGGGGGGGCTGGACCTGGCTGCTGAGGGGCGGCTGGTGGCGGCAGGATCCGGGTGCGTGACGCGGCACATTCTCAGCGGCCCGCGCCCAGGATGAGCCGCGCCCGCACCTGCTCGGGACTTCGGTGAAGTACCGCCGTACGCCCGTGACGGCATGGACAGGTCACGGCCTCCTGGGTGAAAGCTTTTCCTCGCACCATCGGCATGTCCCCGACATCCTCGACGGTAAGGAAGCGTCTGTGAGAACGCACCGCACCACGCGAAGAGCCACAGTCCTCGCCTCAGGCACCGCTCTGATCACGCTCCTCGCGGCGTTCCCCGCAGGGGCGGGCGCGTCCGATCTGCCGGTGGTGACCGCGACCAGCGAGACCGCCGCGCTCTACGACGACGAGGCGGGCGGCAACGCCGATGCGGATGACCCGGCGATCTGGCGAAACGCCGCCGACCCCGGCCGCAGTCTCGTCGTCGCCACCGCCAAGGAGGGCGGCCTGCGCGTCTACGACCTGGATGCGCGCCTGGCGCAGTCGCTGGCCGCACCGAAGCCGCCGGCGGAGGACGACGCCCCCGGCCGCTTCAACAACGTCGATCTCGTCTCCGGTCTGCCTACGTCGTCCGGCCGGGCCGATGTGGCGGTCGTGACCGACCGGGGCAATGACCGCCTGCGGATCTACCGCATCGACCCGTCCCGCCCGGGCGGCCCGCTGACCGACATCACCGATCCGTCAGCCGCCCCGGTGTTCTCCGCCGACCAGGCCGAGATCAACGACCAGCGGACCGCGTACGGCCTGGCCACGTGGAAGGACAAGGCCACCGGACGCACGTACGCCCTGGTCAGCCGGCGCGAGCGTACCCGCCTCGCGCTGCTCGAACTCGTCCCCACCGCGGGCGGCACGGTCGGTTACCGCGAGGTGCGCACTCTCGACCTCCCGTCCTCCTTCCGTCTGCCCAACGGCACGACGTGGAGCCCCTGCGCGGAACCCGGTGAACTCCCGCAGGTCGAGGGCATGGTCGTCGACCCGGCCACCGGCACCCTCTACGCCGGCCAGGAGGACATCGGCATCTGGCGGCTGCGCGCCGACCTCACCGGCAAGCCGGTCCTGGTGGACAAGGTCAAGGAGTACGGCGTCCCCGGGACGTACGACGAGGAGACCGAGGAGTGCACGCCGGGCGCCGACCCGGGCTTCGGCGGGAAGCGGCTGTCTGCCGACGTCGAGGGCCTGACCCTCTACCAGGAGAGCGACGGCGACGGCTACCTGCTCGCCTCCAGCCAGGGCGACAACACCTTCGCCCTGTACGACCGTGAGGTGAGCGAGGGCAACGAGTACGAGGGCGGCTTCCGCGTCGGGGCCGCCTCGGAGGCCCTCGACAGCGTGGAGGAGTGCGACGGCGCCGCCATTCTGAACGCCCCGCTGGGCGCCCGCTACCCGCGCGGCCTGCTCGTCGTCCAGGACGGTCAGGAGACGCTGGCGGTACCGGACGGGGAGGGCGGCACCCGTACCGCGACCGGCTTCAAGTTCGTCGATCTGGGTGACGTCGTGGACGCCGCCGACATGTGACCGTGCCGTGCGGCCGCCGGGGCGTACCCCGGCGGCCGCACGCGGGGCGTGTCGTCATGCACAATCAGGCTG
>NZ_VCHX02000105.1 GCF_005768555.2 Streptomyces sporangiiformans | reverse complement strand
GCAAACTGCTCTGAGCGCGCACAACGAGAACGACGAAGGGCCCGCGAACCAGAGGTTCGCGGGCCCTTCAGGTGTTGCCGGCTTCGATTAGTCGTCGCCGCTGAAGATGGCGACCAGGCGCAGCATCTCGACGTAGATCCACACCAGGGTCATGGTCAGGCCGAACGCGGCCAGCCAGGCCTCCTTGCGCGGAGCGCCGTACGCGATGCCGTCCTCGATCTGCTTGAAGTCGAGCGTCAGGAAGAACGCACCCAGGATGATCGCGATGATGCCGACGATCGCGCCCATCGGACCCATGCTGCGCAGCCCGCCGTCCGGAGCGACGCCGAACGCGACCAGCAGGAGGTTGACCGCCATGACGAGCACGAAGGCGATGGCGATGGCCATGCCGATGCGCGCGTACCGTGCGGTGACTCGGATCCAGCCCGCCTTGTAGATCAGCAGTGTGGCGCCGGCGACCGCCATCGTGCCGAGTACCGCCTGAAAGGGCGCGCCGCTCCAGCGGCTGTTGAACATCTCACTGATCACGCCGAGGAAGACGCCCTCGAAGGCGGCGTACGACAGGATCAGCGCGGGCGAAGCGTTGCGCTTGAAGGTCTGGATCAGCGCGAAGACCATCGCGATGAGCGCCGCACCGATGGCCAGGCCCCAGCTGGTCGAGGAGACCGGCAGCAGGGCCCAGGCGAGCACGGCACCGACGGTGACCGTGCCGAGGGTCATGGCGGAGCGCGTGACGACGTCGTCCATCGTCATGCGGTCGGTGGCGGGCGGGGCCTGCGGCGGGGCGCCTTGCTGCAGGTCCTGCGGGGCGTACGGGTTCTGCGCGTAGGGATTCTGCGCGTACGGGTTACCGCCCTGCGGGGCGTACGCGTTGCCCTGGGCGTACGGGTTCCCCTGCGTTCCGACAGCGGGGCCCCCGGCCTGCGGCTGAGCGTTGAAGCCCGCGTAGCCGTTGTCGCGGCTGAACCCCCGTCGCGAGAAGACCGGGTTGCTGCTCCTCATTTCACTCCTCCATGGCCACCCTGCGTGGCCTTGGCCTTAAGAGTAATGGGTAGGCAAAAGAATGCCTCTAGTGCTTGGGGAGGATCTTTCCCCTGTTGTGACCGGGAACGCCAGTGTTCAATCCCGCATTCCCAGCACCGTTACCACGCCGGTACGACTCGCTCCGGTTCCGCTGTCCGTGGGACGGGTCGCGGAACGGGTCGTGGCCCGGCCCCTGGCACGGCTGCTGACGTGGGCCGCGGCACGGGTCTCCCGTCACTCCAGCGGGAAACCCGTGTAGCTCTCGGCGAGGTCCTGCTCGGCCGAGCGTGCGTCGGTGATCCGTTCCAGACGGGCGAGTTGGATGCGGTCCTCGAAGGGGGTCGCGTCGGGCATGCGGTGCAGCAGGGTCGTCATGGCGTACGAGAAGCGCTCGGCCTGCCAGACGCGGCGCAGACAGGTTTCGGAGTACGCGTCCAGCCGTTCGGGCGACCCGGTCTCCTGGAGGTGGACGAGCGCCCGCGCGAAGGTGACGACGTCCCCGACGGCGAGGTTCAGTCCCTTCGCTCCGGTGGGCGGCACGATGTGGGCGGCGTCCCCGGCGAGGAAGAGCCGTCCGTGGCGCATCGGCTCATGGACGTAGCTGCGCATCGGCGTCACGGACTTCTGCGTGATCGGCCCGCGCTCCAGGTGCCAGTCGTCGGCCGTCTCGAAACGGCGCTCCAGCTCGTTCCAGATCTCCTCGTCGCTCCACTCCTCGGCGTCCGTGCCCTCGGGCACCTGGAGGTAGAGCCGCGAGACGGACGGGGAACGCATGGACAACAGGGCGAAGCCGCGGTCGTGGCGGGCGTACACCAGCTCGTCGTGCGAGGGCGGTACGTCGGCGAGGATGCCGAGCCAGCCGAAGGGGTACGTCCGTTCGAAGACCTGGGTGAGCTCCTCGGGGATCGCGTTGCGGGCCACACCCCAGAAGCCGTCGCAGCCGACGACGTAGTCGCATTCCAGGACGTCCTCGCGCCCCTCGTGACGGAAGCGCACGCGCGGGCTGTCGGTGTCGGCGTCCTCCACGGCGAGCGCCTCGGCCTCGAAGAGCAGCGGGCCGCCCTCCTTCAGCTGGAGGGCGATCAGGTCCTTGCAGACCTCAGTCTGGGCGTAGACCATCACGGACCGGCCGCCGGTGAGTTCCGGGAAGTCGACACGGTGGCGGCGGCGGTCGAAGCGCAGCTCGATCCCGTCGTGGCGCAGGCCCTCACGGTCCATGCGGTCGCCGGCGCCGGCCGCGCGCAGGACGTCGACGGTGCCCTGCTCCAGGATTCCGGCCCGCTGCCGCTGCTCGACGTAGGCGCGGTCCCGGCTCTCCAGGACGACCGAGCCGATGCCGGCGTTGTGCAGCAGCCGCGCCAGCAACAGGCCGGCAGGCCCGGCCCCGATGATCCCGACGGTGGTACGCATCGGCACGCCCCTCACACTTTCGCTCTCGCTGTTCGTATAGTGAAATTTACTTCACTGGTATCTGAACGTGAGTCTCCGACCGCGTACGCTCACTGTCAACGGTCTGAGCGGTTAAGACTTCAATGAAGGGTGCAGGGAAAGGCGACGCGGCGGCGGCCCTCAAGAGGGCACACGTGGCGATCGGAAGTGCCCGGAACCGGACTTGAACCGGTACGCCCGCGAGGGGCAGCGAGGTTTAAGCTCGCCGTGTCTGCATTCCACCATCCGGGCAGGCCATCGGCTCCGCATTGAGGTTCCGAGCCTATCGGGACGGATCCCCCGAACAGCGGCAGGGCGGACCGATGTTGTCTTATTTTATTGATGTCTGAGGGTGCATCAGCCCACGGTACGGGCCATCCGCACTTGCCACGCCCCCTTCTGACGGGCCTTCGCGGCGCAGAGGGAATGACGTGAATTCACCGCCCGAACGAGGGGCACCCGACGAACCGTCACAGATGACGCTGTCAGGGATGGGTGTCATCCCCAGGTATGACTCAGCTGTGCGTGGTCCGACGTGAGTCTGTCTTCGGAACCGGAACAACGGCTGACTACAGGGCGCGGATCGGCGACGACCATGGAAGCCAAGACCCCGACCGACAGGAGCTCCCACCCGTGACCACCACTCCCCTCGCCGACCGGGCCACCACCGTGGCCGCACGCGCTACGGACTTGTCGAAGGTCTACGGACAGGGCGAGACCCAGGTGGTCGCCCTGGACCGGGTCTCTGTCGACTTCCGGCAGGCCGAGTTCACCGCGATCATGGGTCCCTCCGGGTCCGGCAAATCCACGCTGATGCACTGTGTGGCGGGGCTGGACACCTTCTCGTCCGGCTCCGTGCGGATCGGCGACACCGAACTCGGTTCCCTCAAGGACAAGCAGCTGACGAAGCTTCGCCGGGACAAGATCGGTTTCATTTTCCAGGCGTTCAACCTGCTGCCGACGTTGACGGCCCTGGAGAACATCACGCTTCCCATGGACATAGCAGGCCGCAAGGCGGACAGGGAGTGGCTGAACTCGGTGATCCGGATGGTCGGCCTGGCCGACCGCCTCACCCACCGTCCCGCCCAGCTCTCCGGCGGCCAGCAGCAGCGCGTCGCCGTGGCGCGTGCGCTGGCATCCAAGCCGGACATCATCTTCGGCGACGAGCCCACCGGAAACCTGGACTCCCGCTCGGGCGCCGAGGTGCTCGGCTTCCTCCGCAATTCCGTACGGGAGTTGGGCCAGACCGTGGTGATGGTCACCCACGACCCCGTCGCCGCGGCGTACGCGGACCGCGTCGTGTTCCTCGCCGACGGCCGCATCGTCGACGAGGTGCACGGGCCGACCGCGGACGCCGTGCTCGACCGCATGAAGCAGTTCGACGCCAAGGTCCGCACCAGCTGACGCTCATGGGCAGCCTCCCGCCGTAACAGTCCTCCGACTGCGGCCCGTTCGACCCCGTCACCCCCTCCCCCCTCCTGGACTGAGAAGACAATGTTCCGTACTGCCCTGCGCAGCGTGCTGGCGCACAAGGCCAGGCTGTTGATGACCGTGCTCGCCGTGATGCTCGGCGTTGCGTTCGTGTCCGGCACCCTGGTGTTCACCAACACCATCTCGGACGCGTACCAGAAGAGTTCGGCGAAGGGCTTCGACCAGGTCGACGTCGCCGTGCAGCCGGAGACCACTCAGGACAAGGGCGACAAGCTCGGCAAGGACCCGGAGCTCACGCAGGCGCTGCTGGAGAAGGCGGCGAAGGCTCCGGGCGCCGAGTCGGCCATAGGCGTGGTCAGCGGCTTCACCGCGATCGCCGACAAGGACGGCAAGCTGGTCGGCGGCGGCTTCCAGTCGCAGGGCGGCAACTACTGGGAGGAGAAGGACCCGCGGTATCCGCTCAAGAGCGGCCAGGCCCCCTCCGGCAAGGACGAGGTCGCGATCGACTCCGAGACCGCGAAGCGCGCCGGATACAAGGTCGGCGACACCCTGCGGCTGTCCGTTGACGGGCCCGTCCTCACGCCCACCATCACCGGCGTGTTCACCACGGACGACGGCAACGTCGCCGCGGGCGGGAGCCTCACCCTCTTCGACACGGCCACCGCGCAACAGCTCTTCCACAAGACCGGCACGTACGACGAGATCGACGTGAAGGCGGCCCCCGGCACGAGCCAGAGCGCGCTCCAGACGAACCTCGACAAGATCCTCCCGAAGGACACCGCCACCACCACGACGGGCCGGCAGCTCGCCGACGACCAGGCCACCCAGATCGAGTCGCAGATGAGTGGCATGAAGACAGGCCTGCTGGTCTTCGCCGGCATCGCCCTGTTCGTCGGCACCTTCATCATCGCCAACACCTTCACGATGCTCGTCGCCCAGCGCACCAAGGAGCTCGCGCTCCTGCGCGCGGTGGGTGCCTCGCGCAGGCAGGTCACCCGCTCCGTACTCCTCGAAGCGTTCGTGGTCGGCACGGTCGCCGCCGTCACCGGCCTGCTCGCCGGCATCGGCATCGGCGCGGGCCTGCGCGCCCTGATGGGCACGTTCGACGCCACCGTCCCGGCCGGCCCGCTCGTCATCTCCCCCGGCACGGTCGTCGCCTCGTTCGCCGTCGGCATCCTCA
Source organism: Streptomyces sporangiiformans (assembly GCF_005768555.2). Classification (GTDB taxonomy): domain Bacteria; phylum Actinomycetota; class Actinomycetes; order Streptomycetales; family Streptomycetaceae; genus Streptomyces; species Streptomyces sporangiiformans. The sequence continues at coordinate 2,991 of NZ_VCHX02000105.1, read as the reverse complement.
TCACGATGCTCGCCGCCTGGCTCCCGGGCCGCCGTGCCGCGAAGATCCCGCCGGTCGCGGCGATGAGCAGTGTGCACGCCCCGGCCACGACCAAGTCGCTGGTCCTGCGCAACACCCTCGGCGCCCTGTTCGCGGCGGCCGGCGTCACCGTCGTCCTCTACGCCACGACGCTGGACGGCTCGGACGGCCAGGCCCCGATGGGTGTGGGCGCGGTCCTGCTGATCATCGGTGTCTTCATCCTCACGCCCCTTCTGTCCCGTCCGCTGATCGCGGCCGCCGCACCGGTCCTGCGCGTCTTCGGCGTCTCCGGCAAGCTCGCCCGCCAGAACTCCGTACGCAACCCGCGCCGCACCGCCGCCACCGCCTCCGCCCTGATGATCGGCCTCACCCTCATCACCGGCATGACGGTGATGGCGGGCAGCCTGCAGACATCGATCGACAAGATGGCCACCGCCGCGATGAAGGCGGACTACGTGGTCTCCATGGCGAACTTCAACTCCCTGTCGCCCGACGTGGAGAAGAAGCTCGGCGAGACCGAGGGCGTCACCGCCACCAGCCCCATGCGCAACGCCCCCTCGCGCATCGACGGCGAGACCGAGTACCTGACCGGCGTGAAGGGCTCGGCCATCGGCGAGCTGACCGACCTGAAGGTCGACAACGGCTCCTTCAAGGTCGGCGGCAGCCAGGTCGTCGTGGATGAGGAGACGGCCAAGGCCCACGGCTGGAAGGCCGGTTCCACGTTCACGGCCTCGTTCGAGGACGACAAGAAGCAGCGGCTGACGGTCGCCGGCGTCTACGAGGGCAACGACCTGATCCGGGGCATCCTGCTCGACACGGCGACCCTCGCCCCGCACCAGGCCGACCCGGCGGACGCGGCCGACATGCAGGTCATGGTGAAGACGTCCGGCGGACCGTCCGACGCGACCAAGGACCGGCTGGAGAAGGCCCTGGGCGACAACCCGGGCATCAAGGTCCAGGACAAGCAGGACTTCTCCAACGAGATCGCGCAGATGTTCACGCTGATGCTGAACATGCTGTACGGCCTGCTGGCGATGGCCGTCATCGTCGCCGTCCTCGGCGTCATCAACACCCTCGCCATGTCCGTCTTCGAGCGCTCGCAGGAGATCGGCATGCTCCGCGCGATCGGCCTCGACCGCAAGGGCATCAAGCGGATGGTCCGCCTGGAGTCCCTGGTCATCTCGCTCTTCGGCGGCGTGCTCGGCGTGGGCCTGGGCGTGTTCTTCGGCTGGGCGGCCGGTCAACTCCTGGCCGGCAAGATGCCGACGTACGAACTGGTCCTGCCCTGGGACCGGATGGCCGTCTTCCTGCTCCTGGCGGCGGTGGTCGGCGTCCTGGCGGCGCTGTGGCCGGCCCGGCGTGCGGCGCGCCTGAACATGCTGACGGCGATCAAGTNAGTCGGAATAGGAGCGGTACGACAAGAAGGGCCCCGTCCGGCAGAGACTCAGCCGGACGGGGCCCTTCTCGGTGCCGGTCAGTTCCAGGTACGCGCCCGCAGGGGCATCGCGGACGCTCCGGACTCGGGAGTCCGCACCGCCAGCACCTGGTTGACACCGATGCGGTTGCGTTCGAAGGCGAGGGCCGAGGCCGCCATGTAGAGCCGCCATACGCGGGCCCGGCCGGGACTGGTGAGACGGACCGCGCGCGGCCAGTCCGCCTCCAGGTTGGCGACCCAGCGGCGCAGAGTGAGCCCATAGTGCTCGCGGATCGACTCGACGTCCCGCACCTCGAACCCGGCGTTCTCCAGCTCGCTGACGGTACTGCCGATCGGCGCGAGCTCGCCGTCCGGGAAGACGTACGCGTCGATGAACTCGTCGATCTCGTACGCCGATTCGTCGCGCCGCGGACGGCGGGCGATCTGGTGGTTGAGCAGTCTCCCGCCCGGTCTGAGGAGGGCGTACAGGTTGCGCGCGTACTCCGCGTAGCGCTCGCTTCCCACGTGTTCGGCCATGCCGATGGAGGAGATCGCGTCGTACGGCCCGTCGGTGATGTCACGGTAGTCCTGGACGCGGATCTCGACCCGGTCCGTGAGCCCCTCACCGGCGACGCGCTTACGGGCGTACGCGGCCTGCTCCTGCGAGAGCGTGACGCCCACGACGCTCACGCCGTGCTCGCGGGCGGCGTGGATGGCCATCGAACCCCAGCCGCAGCCGACGTCGAGCAGCCGCCGGCCCGGTCTGAGATCCAGCTTGCGGGCGATGAGTGCGAGCTTGTCGCGCTGGGCGTCCTCCAGGGTGCCGTCCGGGGAGTCCCAGTAGGCGCACGAGTAGACCATGGACGGGCCGAGGACGATCTCGTAGAAGTCGTTGCCCACGTCGTAGTGGTGGCTGATGGCGCGTCGGTCGGTGTGCTTGGTGTGCAGGTGAGCGCGGCGCCGGCGCACTTCCTCCGGCGGCGGGGCGGGCGGTAGCGGCAGCGGCCCCGCCATCGCCACGAGCCCGCGCACCGCGGCCCGTACCTCGGGATCCCGCAACGCCTCGCCCAGGCTCCTGGCGCCCTCGTCGCGCTCCCACAGGTGACCTGATACCTGGTCGAGGACGGTGTAGAGGTCGCCGTCCACGGTCAGATCGCCGGCGACCCAGGCGCGGGCGAGCCCCAGTTCGCCCGGCTTCCACAGCAGTCGGCGCAGGGCGCGGCGATTGCGTACGACGAGGGCGGGGGCCCCGGGGGGACCCGCCTCCGAACCGTCCCAGGCGCGAAGGCGCACCGGGAGCGGTACCCCCAGCAGTCGTTCTACGAGGGTCTTCAGCCGCAGTGCGGCGTCCTGCATGGCGCACACCTCCGTGACGAGGGATCCCGAGAGTCCAACACCACGTAAACACCAACATCCCCGAAGCGCAGTCCCGCAAAAGCGTTACGTATGAGCAAAAAAGCTGCAGGTGCCCCATGGTTTCGCCCCCGCCGCCCCTACCCGTCCCATCCTTCTGGGGCTCCGCCCCAGACCCCGTTCCCGGGGGCCAGCCCCCCGGACCC
>NZ_VCHX02000021.1 GCF_005768555.2 Streptomyces sporangiiformans | reverse complement strand
GTCTGCCGGAAGCGCGGCTTCCGGCAGACCGACCCTGTGCGGGCCGACTCTCCGCCTGACCTTCCGTAACCATCCGGACGGGGGGGCGCGGAGACGGAGTTGCGGCTGTCGACGGAGTGATCCGCTCCTCACACCGGTCACACCCTCTCGCCCCGTTCGGGCGCCACCCTCACGGCTTTCGTTCGGACTTCAGCCGCTGCGTGGCATCTCCCGTTCGACGACCGCGCGGAAGCTGTGCGGTCGGCGGCCGGTGAGGCGCTGGACCACGTCGGTGGTACGGTCCTCGGCCCCCTCGGCGATGGCACGGTCCATGCCGGCCAGCAGCGCGGCGAACTCCCGCCCCACCAGTGCCGTGAGGCGATCACGCAGCTGCTCGTAGGTCAGGTGGTGGTGGACGACGGGCCGACCGGTGACCTCGGTGATGATCTTGGCGATGTCGTCGTAGCTGAGCACTTCCGGTCCGGTGAGGACCAGATCGGAGTTGGGGGCACGTACGTCGGTCAGGGCGCGCACGGCGACGGCGGCGATGTCCTGGGCGTCGACGAAACCGACCCGACCCGTCCCGGCCGCGGTCAGGATGGTGCCGGCGTCGCGGATGCCGAGGGCGTGGGTGTGCGTGCCGGTGAAGTTCTGCATGAACCAGGAGGGCCGCAGCACCGCCCACTCGTCGAACAGGCCCGGCAGGGCTTGGTGTACCGCCCCCACCGCCGGACCGCCCTCGGGTATGGCGGAAGAGCTGAGCAGTACCGCGCGGCCGACGCCGGCGGCACGGGCCTGCCGGAGAAAGGGCAGCATGACCGCGGCCGGGTCGGAATCGCCCAGGGGCGGAACGAGATAGACGCGGTCGACTCTGTCGAGGGCGTCGCCGTGGGTGGCGGGCTCGTACCAGTCGAAGCGGACCCGCTCCGCGCCCGGGACCGGGACGGCACGACGACTGGCGGCCCTGACGCGGTGGCCGGCGGCGATCAACTGTGCGGCGGTGCGGCTGCCGGTGGTGCCCGTGGCTCCGATGACCAAAGTGGTGCCGACGTCGGTCATCGGGTGCTCTCCATGAAGCCGGCGCCGGGTTCGAGGGCGGCGAGGGGGTTCCAGTAGTCGCGGTAGGAGGAGATACGTCCGTCCCGAACGGTCACGACGGCGATGTAGGTCATGTCGAAGGGACCGCCGGTCGCCACCACGCGGCCCGCGCCGCGCATCTCGACCACGATCGTCTCCGGGGCGGTGGTCTGATGGATCCGCACGTCGGGGAAGTCGTGCAGGTCGATGTGGTCGGGGTAGTGGCGCATGTAGGCGGCGACGGCCTGCTTGCCCTCCAGCCGCTGCGGCCAGCCCTGAGGGGCGAAAGGGAACTCCATGGTGCCGTCCTCGGCCCAAAGGTCGACCCAGGCAGGGATGTTCTTGTCCAGCAGCAGTCGCAGGCTGTGGCGGTACAGGTCTGCTGGTGAGGTGCTTGCGGGCATGGGTTTCTCCGTCCCGTACGATACGGACCGGGGGTCCGTTTCGCTGAAACGATACGGACCCTGGGTCCGCTTTGCAAACGGAGGAGCCGCATGACCGAGCGCAAACCACGCAAGGACGCAGTCCGGAACCGGGCGGCTCTCCTCGCGGCCGCCGACGCGCTCTTCGCCCGTTGTGAGAGCCCCGAGGCCGTCACCATGGCCGACATCGCGACGGAGGCCGGCGTCGGCAAGGCCTCGCTCTTCCGTGCCTTCGGTGATCGCACCGGGCTGATCCGCGCGCTGTACGAGGCACGACTCGAACCGATCAGGAACGCCGTCGAAGCAGGCCCGCCGCCCCTGGGGCCCGCCACCCCGCCGCTTCAGCGCGTATTCGCCCTGCTCGACGCCCTCCTGTGCTTCAAGCTCGACAACCGCCATCTCGTGCTGGCCCTGGAGGGAACCGGGAGCGACAGCCCTTACAAGGCAGAGCACTACGAGCGATGGCACGCCTTGCTCAAAGCCGCGCTGGAGCAGATCCCCGGTCTCACCGACAGCGGCTTCACCGCCCATGCGCTGCTCGCCGCCACCCGGGCCGACCTCGTCGAACACCTGGCAGGCCACGAGCGCGTACCGCGCGAGACGATGCGCACACAGCTGGCGAGCCTCACCGCGAGAGTCCTGGGCACTCGCCCACTCCAGGATTCCGTCGTCGAAGGCTGACCGAGGGTCCCGGGGGCGCCGCGATCCGACGCCTCGTCTGCGCGTGGCTTCTGCGGCCGACAGGTGCTTCAGAGATGCCGCTTGGCGGCTCTGACGAGTGCGCTGACGTCGTCACGCGTTCGTACTCTGCCCTCGTCGAACTCGGTTCTGCTCTCCGTCTTGGAGAGCGCTGTGACGTCGGCCAGTACGGCCTCCGCAGCCTGGCTCAGCGTCTCGTCGTCCGTGAGCATCTGCACACGGAACAGGGCCTCTTGGGCGCTGGAGCGCAGGTCGTAGGCGCGGGTACGCACCTCGTCGGGGTCGTCCGGTGGCGACTGTTCGTGCTCGCAGAACCAGAGGTGCACCAGGCAGCGCCGGTAGTTGATCAGCGCGCCGGCGTAGGTGGAGTAGGCATCGAGTCGTTCCTGCCGGAGCGTCTCACGTCGGGCGAACCGATGGCTTCTGTCGGTGGTGCGCTGCTGAAACGCCAGGGTGATTCCCGAGCCGAGCAGGGTCCCCAGGACGGCTATGGCGCTGGCGATGATGGTCTCCACGCCTCCAAGACGATCACATTTCCCCCGACTTGAGGCGCTCCAAGTGCGCGGCGGCGTTCCCGGGGACCGGACCAACTCAGCCCGGAATGTTGGGATCCCACTCGTCCCGGCCCCACTCGGAGTCACCCAACGGATAGTTGTACGCGGGCCGCCCCACGTTCCCACTCGTCCGGAAGGGCCTGCCCTTGTCGTCGACACGTACGGTGCCCTGCTTGTCGCCGCTGGACCAGTCCAGCTCCAAGTACCAGCTCACATTGTGCGCCCGCGCGTCCGCGAAGATGTAGAAGACTTCGGGATCGGACTCGCTCACCTTGTACGGGAAGTCGCGCTGCCCGGCCTTGGGGGAGGTTGCGGGCCGCCCGGCATCGAGGTTCACACCGAACGACGTCGTCTCCACGCCGCCACCGCATCCGACGCCCATCGCGAAGTCGTTCCAGGCGAGCGGCGCGCTCTTCTCCACCACCCGCACGTGCAAGTCTTCCAGGACGACGGTGGCCTTTCCGGTGCCCTGCACGGTCAGCGCGAGCATCTGCTGCCCGGCTGCGACGCCGCCGAGCGCGGTGACCCACCCGCGAGCGTCCGGCTCACCCGGCGGCGGAGGCACGTGCTCGGGCTTCCGGTCGACCAGGTAGTGCTGGCTGCACGGCCCCTCCCACTTGTACGGATTGACGGCGACGCTGGGCGCGGAGGCCCCGTCCTCGGAACCACCGCCTCGAGCCGCCCCGGCCCCACCCCTCCGCGAGGCGGAAGCGGAGGCGGAGGCGGAGGCGGAAGCCGGGGAACTGGCGCTGCGCGAGGCGGACGGCGAGGTGGACTCGCCCTTCGCGTCGGTCGACTTGGAGGTGCCTGGACGTTCATCGACGGACTCGGAGGCGGAGACGGCCCCCACGGACTGCCTCCCGCCCTGGCCGTCATCGCCCTCGCCGGGCACAAGGTTCACCACGATCGCGGCCGATATGACGGCGGCGGCCACCGCGGCACCGGCGAAGACGACGGAACGCCGCCGCCGCGACACGGGAGCCTCCGCCAAATCCTCCCGCTCGGCATCGGGAACGGCTTCGGCTGCCACTTCGGACCCCGCCGCCCCGGTCACGGCCTCCGCCGCGGTCGGCGCCTGCGGCTCCTCCTCAGCCGAGGCCCCGCCCGCCTTCTGCCGCCGCCGGGCATCCACGAGAACCCACCGCCGATGCAGTTCCACCAGTTCCTCGGGCGTCGCCTTGCACACCCGCGCGAACCGTTCCACGGGCGCGTAGTCCGTCGGTACGGCGCCCCCGTTGACGTACCGGTGAAGCGTGGACGCACTCGTGTGCAGCCGCTTCCCGAGCACCCCGTAACTGAGCCCGGACCGCTCCTTCAACTGGCCCAACAGCTCCGAGAACTCGTCCCCCGCCACCGTTCCCCCAACTCCTCACGTCCCGTACCCCCATTCCAGGGAGAGGTCATTCCCCCAGGTCAGAGCTAGTGCAGGCGTTCCAGCGTTCCGGATGTCCTGGCAGTCGTTGCGGCCGGGACGGATCGCCGCACAAGCTCGGGCCATCCAAGCACGCCGCTCCCGGCACCCGGTCGAGCGGCCCGTGCCAACACCCGTACCGCACCAGGGGGATCACATGTCCGCACGGACCCACCGCACCCGCATGCTCGGCGCTGCCGCGATCACGGTCGTCACGCTGACGCTGGCGGCGTGCAGCAACGGCGAGGGCGTCCGCGACGAGGGAGCGTCGGCGGGATCCACGTCCACGTCGTCGCCCACGGCGTCCGGCACGCCTTCGCCCAAGGCGGACGGGGGAACGTCCACGGGGGCGGGACAAGTCCGCCCCGCAGGCTCGGGCTCCAAGGGCTCAGCCTCCGAGGGCCAGACAGGCGGCGCAGCCGGTTCGAGCGGCACGACGGGCTCCTCGGGCTCCTCGGGGTCGACGGGCACCTCGGGCTCCTCGGGCTCGAACGACTCGGCGTCCGCCCACACCTCCTGCTCCAGCACCTCCACCCGGATGACCGCCACGGTGGTCTCCCGCCCCCTGAACCACCTCCTCCTCACCGTCACCAACACCGGCTCGAAGAACTGTGACCTCACCGGCTACCCGGCCGTCCGGTTCGACGAGGCCCAGTCCGTCCCGCCGGCCTTCGAGGACTCCAAGCCGCAGGCCGTGGTCACGCTGGCCCCTGGCGAGTCGGGCTATGCGAGCGTCCTTCTCGCGGCCGCGGACGGCAGCGGCGCAGGCGGCTTCACGGCCAAGTCCCTCACGGTCCACTTCGGCAAGGGCGCGAGCGCCGCCCGTCCGTCGCTCCCCGCAAAGGGCGTGTACGTCGATGACTCGATCGGAGTCTCGTACTGGCAGTCGACCATGGCCGACGCCCTCACCTGGTGACACACCGGCTCGCTACNTCGACCATGGCCGACGCCCTCACCTGGTGACACACCGGCTCGCTACGTGGTGGCGTATGGCCCTGGCCGGCCGGCTCCTGGCCACCGGCGACGCGCGGGGCCGCGCCCGTATCGGCGCGGCCCCGCGTTGTCAGTGGTCGGTTCCGGACCCGCTGTCAGCGGCCCCGCTCCTGACCGCGTCCGCTGCTCACAGGCCTCCGGTGTACTCGAAGATGTAGAGCCCGTGGTCGCGGTCGGAGGCGGCGACGTACTCCTTGCCGCCGGACTCGAAGACCTGGGCGCCCCAGAAGTTGTTGCCGCCCTCGTCGATGTAGTGACCCACCTCGACGATCTCGTCGTCGACGATCTTCGCCACGCGCAGCCCGGCCGCGTAGTACGAGAAGTAGAGCAGGTCGGCCCGCTTCTCGGAGACGGCCACCTCGTGGATGGACAGGTCGCCGGAGCCCGTCGCGTGGGCCGGGTCGTGCGCCTCGGGAACGGCGTAGGTGTCCAGCTCGGTGAGCTTGCCGCTCTCGTTGCGGTAGAGGTGCGCGTAGCCCCAGCCGTCGAAGTACGACGAGAAGGTCAGCCGGTCGCCCTTGGTGCCGAGCGCCACGGGGAGTTGCTCCGGTCCCGTTCCGGCGAGGCAGGCCGCGTCGTCGTAGGGCTGGCCGAAGATGGCGAAGCCCTGGCCGCGCGGTGCGACACCGAAGGCCGGGATGTCGCCCTCGACGCTCATGCCGAGCATCTGGTCGCAGGCGTCCGTGCCGGTGCGGTTGAAGATGAGTACGGCGTCGTAGCCGCCCGCGGCAATGACGTTCGTGACCTTCTCGGTGAAGGTGCACACGCCGCGCTCGACGACGGCGACGTCCACGGCGTTCGGGTCGCCGGCGGGGACCGCCGGGTCACCGGGGCAGGCCCGGCCCGCGAAGACCGAGTCGCCGCTGATGGTCTGGCCCTCCTCCAGGCGCGTGGTGTTGCTGCCCTGGCTCGCCGTGATCTCCGTGTCGTCGGTGGCGTTGCGGGCGGTGAGCGCGTACGGCCCGAAGTCCTCGTCGGCGCCGATGACGTACTTGTTGTCGAGGGTGAACTCGGCCTGGTGGGCGTTGCCTTCGGGCGCCACCTCGAATCCGCTCTCCAGCGCCTCGGGGTCGAGGGCGGCGAAGTCGGTGTCGCCGAGGTAGGTGGCCTTCGTCGGGTCGGTCACGTCGAGGGTGACGTAGCCGCCGTCCCAGTAGGAGGCGAGCATGATCTGGCGGCCGCCGATCTCCTTGACGACCATGTCGTGCAGGAAGATCTCGCTGAGGTTGGCGGGAGCGTCCTGGACGATCTGGGGGAAGGCCTCGTCGAGGTCGTACTCGGCGATGACCTTGGCCTTCTTGGGGTTGGTGATGTCGACGATGTCGACGTCCGGGCCCTCTTCGTTGTCGACGATGACCGCGTACGCCTTGCTGCCCGCGTCCCAGGCGTAGACGCTGTGGATCTCGTTGGCGTCCTTCTTGCCCTGGCCCATGACCGTTTTGTCGCCGACGCCCTCCGCGAGCGGAGTGGGGTGGGCCGGATCGCTGACGTCGTAGAGGTTCATGCCGCCGAACCCGGCGGTCTCCTTGCACTTCTCGTTGTTGCTGACCAGCACGTCCCCGTTGAAGTACGGGGTGTCGATGTGCAGGGTCTGGATGCCCTCGCCCGGTGCGCTGCCCTCCTTCGCCTGGATGAAGGCGACCTCCTTGGGCGTGGCCGGCTTGCGGATGTCCACCACGTGCACGCCGTTGTACTTGCAGGTCGCGCCGCCCCAGGCGGCGAGGTAGGCGTACCCCTTGAAGACGCCGACGTCGGCGATCTTCTCGGGTTCGACGTTCTTCAGGCCGAGTTTGCTGACGAGGCGGACGTTGTCGCTTCCGGCGGGGAGATGGCCCTCGTCACCACCGTGCTGGTGGCTGTGGTGATCGTGCGTGGCCTTGGCGTTGTCGATACCGCCGTCGTCGGCGGAGACACCGTCATGTGCGTGGGCGACCCCGGTGAAGGCTCCGGCGATCAGGCCCGCCGCGGCGAGACAACTCGCGGCGTGTACGCGGGCTCTCGCTCTGCCCATGGCTCTTCCCATGGCACTCCTTGGTCTGAGAGTGAAGAAGGCGCGGGGGGCAGCGAGTGGAACGTACTCTGTGCGTGGCCTGTGAGGAAAGGGTCGCGGAACCGTGTTGACGCGATCGTATGCACTGTCTGTTTCGGACGGGGTGTCAGGGGCCGTGGCCGGCAAGGAAGTTGTCCTGCCCCACGGCAGCGGACCGTGACGGGCGGGCTCGTCTGCGTGACTCCAGCCTCGCGGACTCCGGCGACGTCCCGGCGGGCGGTGCACGCGTCCCGACACGGAACTCGTCGACGCGGGCCGCCGGGGGCGGAGCTGGTGGGCACGGCACGGCGTCGCCCCACACTGCCCCGCCGCACGATCCTGCTGCTGCGCCGGCGGGGCGTGAGCGGCCGTACCTTCCGGAGGTACGCACGTCGTGGTTTCAGGAGAACAGCAGGCGCCAGGTCAGCGGTCCGGGGTTGCCGTCGGCGTCGCCGCGCAGTTCCTTCCGTGACTTCTGGAAGTCCCGCACGTTCAGCCGGTCCGCCTCGCCCCAGGCCCTGCTCGGGCCGACCTTGTAGTGGTCGCCGAAGCCGCGCTTCACCAACTGCTTGCCGAGCTGCAGGACGTACGCGTTCGAGGCCCCGGCCACGAAGTACTTGCGTCCCGGGAACGCGGGGACCTTCGGCTTGGCGGGTGTGGTCGTCTCCGGGGTGTCGTCGCCCAGGTCCAGGTCGGCCTTCGCGTACTTGATGATCCTGGCGAAGTCGATCGCGCCGGGGTCGCCATGGACGTTCTCGGGCACGTGCATGTGCCCGCAGACGCCCTTGAAGCCCGTCCACTTCGCGGCCGTCATCCGCTGGCCGCCGCCGTTCGCGTACGACGTGGGGTACGTGGGCCACGACTTCGGGCCGGACAGCGGTACGCCGTGTTCCTCGTGCATCCAGGACAGGAAGCGGGCGACGCCGTGCAGGGCCCAGTCGGGGGCGTCCGGCCAGTAGACATGCGCCTGGCCCGCGGCCTTCCACTTCCCGTGGGTCTTCGGGTCGCAGGTGCCGACCAGCTCGACCTGACACACGTTCATGGTGTTCGTGTCGACGCCGCCCCGCAGATTGACCAGCGCTCTGGAGGAGGTCTCTATGTCGAAGTGCTGGTACCACTTCAGTTTCTTGTGGGCGAGGTCGGGGACCGCCGTCAGGTTCGGTGCGGAGGAGCCGCCGCCGTAGCCGGGGAGGGTGGGACCCTCCGTGGTGTGCAGGACGACGACGTTGACCTGCATCGGGTCACCGCCGAAGTCGTCCTGGTACCAGTTCGCCCGGCTTGCGCCGGGGTATCTCTGTGGGCCCGTCTTGGTGCTCATCACAGACTCCTGAAGTGTGTGTCCTCGCTCGGTTCGGCGAGGTGGGGCAAGGAGGTGGGTCAAGGGGGTGATGAAGGAGATGGGTCAGGGAGGTGGGTCAAGGGCTCGGCGCGGGGGCCGCGGCCGGGGCCATGGGGCCCGCCGCGCGCAGATGGCGGGCCAGGCGCGCCGGGTCGGCATCGTCACGACCCGCCAGCTCGCGGGCGAGCGCGGCGTGCCGAAGCTGTCGGGAGGACGGGGTCTGGGTGCTCAGCACCACGTCGCGGGGCAGCTCGGGCAACCGGTAGCGGCCGGTGCCGGCCGCGCCGGGGTCCGCGTCCCAGACCAGGACGCGAGCGGTCACGGCGGCGTCGATCAGCGGCAGCAACTGGTCCGGTGCCAGGCCCTGGACGTCGGCGAGCAGACCGACGTCCAGCCATGCGCCGTCAGCGGCGGCGTAGGTGAGCATGGTCCGGGCCGGATCGGGCAACTCGACCAGCCTCGCGTGGAGGATGTTGCGTAGCGCGGCCGGTACCTGGGCCTGAGGCCCGATGCGCCGGCCGGGCGGGAGCTTGAGCAGCTCGGCCAGGGCGAACGGGTGCCCCTCGGCACGCCGGTGCAGCGCCGCCGCCTCCTCGGGCGGGACGTCCTCGCCTCGCGCCGCGAGCAGCTCGGCCACGTCGTCGACGGTCAGCGGCTCCAGGGTCAGCCAGGTCGCGCCGAGCAGGGCCAGATCCGCGAGCAGCATGCTGGACACGGGGGCGTCGGGGTTGCGCAGGGTGCAGACGAAGAGGACAGGGGCCTCCCGCACCACCTTGGCGAGCCGCCTGAGCAGGCGGTGGAAGCCCTGCGGTGCCTGGTCGAGGTCGTCGACGACACACAGCGTGGGTGCCTGCGTGAGTTCATGGACGACAGTGCCGAGCGGGTCCTTCTGCGCGACCTCGTCCTGAGCGGAGTCGGTCCCGTCCTGCCGTAGCGCGTCCAGGAGTTGGACGGTCGGGCAGGTCTGGAAGACCCCACGGTTCCCGCTGAGCGCCTGACCGCCCTTGGTGCGGGCGACGGTGAACCCGGCCGCCGCGGCCCGGGCGGACAGCTCCTCCACCAGCCGGGTCTTGCCGTACCCCTGCTCCCCGTTGACCACGGCCCACTGAGGGCGACCCGCGGCCGCGGCCGACAGCAGGCCGACCAGCTGCGCGGTCTGCTCGCCGCGGCCCATGAAGGGGGTGGCGGCGGCAGGTCCTGGGTCCGGGTGCACACACGCGGCGGAGAAGTCGGGGGCCGGAGGAAGACCAGGAGAAAGGGTCGTACCGGACGAAGCCGTGGGAGGAGTGCCGAGAACGACGACATCGTGCCGCAGGATCGCGGTGTGCAGGTCCCTCAGCTGCGGGCTGGGGTCCAGGCCGAGCTCCGTGGCCAGCATGTCGCGGAACCGCTCATACTGCCGGAGCGCCTCGACCGGCCGTCCGGCCGCGTACAGCGCACGCATCAGCAGCGCCCAGGACGTCTCACGGAGCGGGGCCTTGAGTACGAGGCCCTCGGCGACGTCGATCGCAGGTTCCGTCTCGCCCTGCTGGACGAGGACCGCGGCCTGCAGCTCCTTGGCGTCCTGGAGGGCGCCGTCGAGCCGGGTGCGCTCGCGTATCGCGAAGTCGTGCTCGGCGGCCTCGGCCAGGGCCTCACCGCGCCACAGTCCGAGCGCCGCGTCGATCTCCTGTCGGGCGGCAGGGAGCTGACGGTTTCTGAGGGCCTCGCGGGCCCTGCTCACCGACTCCTCGAAGAGCGTCGTGTCCCGTGCCTCGCGGGGCACCTTCAGGGCGTAGCCGGCCGGACCACTGACCAGCATGGCGGACCGGCCCTGCCGTACCGGGTCGAGGACCGCGCGCAGTCGGCTGATGTGGGCGCGCACGGAGGAGGCGGCACCCGTCGGCCGGTCCGTCGGCCACAGGTCGCGGCAGAGAGTGTGCTGCGAGACGGGGCGGCCGTCCTCGATGAGCAGGCGGACGAGCAGCAACCGGCGCTGCCGGGGCCCCAGATCGAGGGAAACGTTTCCCTTCAGCACTTCGACGGGGCCGAGCACGCCGAACCGCATCGCGTGTCCATGACGTGAGTTCAACGGGCGGGCCACCTCCTGGGCGACATCAAAGCACTGCACGCTACGCGATGGATGCGACGGCGAGCTTGCGGAACTGTCACTGTTTGCGCAGTCAACCAATGGTTCGTTGCTCTGTTGTTGTCCTCGTGTTGTTCGCGACGAGCGCACGCCATCACATCGTTTCGAGGCTGCCGTAGATGAGGACCACGAACCCTGCGACGACCGCGAGATAGGAGCCGCCGGCGGTGAGCAGTGCCCTGCGGATGCCGATCCGGGAGCGCGTCACCGCGTACGCCAGGGCGGCCGCGGCCAGGCCCACCACCACTCCGTACAGGGCGAACCACCACCCGATCCCCAGGGCCAGGACGGTCGCGGCTGCCACCAGAAACGCGCGGCGGCTGCCGAGGTCGCGGCGCACCAGGGCGTACATCGCCTCCCCGCCGATCAAGCTGCCGGTGAGCACCCACAGCACGAGGTCCATCACTGTCTCCTGTCCGATATCGAGAAACGGTTCATTCGGCCGTCCGGCGCCCGCCAGAACGGGGCGGACCAGGAGCGGGCCCAGCTGAATTCCCTTTGCCTCGGCTTGTCAGGAGGCGATCGGGGGGAATACGAGCGTGACCTTTGCATTCGAGCAGTGGCTGTTGGCCTTTTCCGCCAGCCGCTGCAGCTCCTTTTTCTGCGGGGGCGTGCCCTCCCCCTTCGCCTGCAGGGCCGCCCACCCGTTGTAGACCGAGATGTTGCCGCCGAGGTATCCGTCATCGATCTGCGACCTGAGCTGCCGCTCAGTCTTCACCCACGTCTCGATGGCTGCCTTTTCGCTGGGGATCTTCTGCGCGGAGTCGACGAGCTTCTGCGCCAGCAGGCAGTCGGTCTTCGACGCCTGGCTGGGCTGGTTGCGCTCGTTCCACCAGCGTCCGCCCGCGATCGCGACCGCCGTGAAAAGCGCCAGCGCGAGGATGCCGAAAAGTATTGCCTTGTTGTGGCCCTGGCGTGCGAGAACAGTCATGACGACCTCCGAGGAATTCCGTCCGACGCTTTTCGTCGTTCGGTACGGGAAAATTCTCGGAGGCGGGGCGTCGCGGCACATCGGTTCAGAAACCGATCTCCAAGCCGCGCCCTCTAACCGGGGTTAGAGGGCGGGACTGCGACCGTGGGCTGACGAGTGGGGAGTCGTAGGCGAAGGTGACGGCCCGTACGCGGTCGCGCAGGTCCAGCCGTTCGTCATGGCGGGCCGAGGGCGCCAGTCTCCCCGGGGGCCGTCGGGACGTTGGCTCAACCCTCGGTGGCCTCCACTCCGTCCATGACGGGCATCCGGATGTCCGAATAAGCAAACCCCACACGACTCGTGAGTGCGGATTCGTCGTGCCGACACCGTTGCGCGGGTCTGGCACACCGCTGTTTCTACGCCGAGTAGCAGGAGCGTGCGGCGCGCATCAGCCGTCACTTCGAGCGTGCGCGTGAGTGGGGTGCCGTCGAGGACGCCGAGCGCCTGCACAGGGCAGAGAAGCGCAGCCGGTGATCTACTTGCTCGACACGTCCGGCCTGGTCCGGCTGCTCCGGGATCCAAAAGTGCAATCGGTCTGATACGACGCGATTGACGCCGGGGCCATCGCATCCTGCTACGTGCAACGCACCGAGTTTCTCCACAGAGCCCGGAACGGACGCGAGTACGGCGAGATCGCGGAGATGTTCACAGGTCTCTACCCCGACGTGTCGGTGCCGAAGAACGCGGGGCGCTGGATCGGCGCGGCGCAACACCGTATGGCCCAGGCGGGGGAGCATCGCAGCGCCTCGGCGGTGGACCTCGTCATCGCCGCCACCGCTGCTTACCACGGTCTGGCTGTCCTCCACGACGATGCCGACTACCGGGCCATTGCCCGGCACGCATCCGACCTGACTGAGCACAACGTCCACGACATCGCTTAAGGCGCCTTGCCGCCCGACAGTTTCATCCGGGAGCGGGTGACGAGAATCCAACTGCCGAGCGGGATTTCGTGCGGCCGTTGCTGCCTCGGAAGGTGATGGGGCGGGGCACTGACGTCAAACCACATGGCCCGGCTCGCATGATGTTGATTGCGGTTGAGTGCTGCTGGGCCGCGACTGCCTAGGATTTGGGCATGTCATCTTCCAGCGTCACTCCGGACCGGCATCCCGATGATGTGACGCCTGATGGCCGGACGACTTCCGGGGTGGATCGGCTGATCACGGGGTTGTCGTGGTGGTGGATGGCCACTCCCCTCATCCTGCTGACTCCCGCGATCGCCCATGCGATGGGGTTCCCGGAGATGCGGGAGGAGTTCGGCAGAATTTTCGGGCTGGCTGCTCTGAGCAGTGCGGTGGCCGCGCCGGCCATGGGGTTCGTGGTGGCGCTCGTCGGGCCGCGACGGCAGGCTCGCCGACGCTTCGCCATCATGGGAGCGGTGTCCAGCGTGCCAGTCCTCTTCTTCTGGGCCTTCGGAGTACTACTCGCTGAGTGCCCTGATGGTTATCACTGCTAGGGCGCGTATCGAGTCGTGATCAATGTGTCGATTCGCTCTCGTGGCGCCCGTGTCTTTGGAGGGCCGGCGGCCGAGGTCAGCCAGGGCGTCGGCGCGTTGAAGGACCTGCGGGCCATGGCCGGGACCTGCTGCTTCCTGATGGTCGTCGACTCCAAGCTGGTGTCCTACTCCAACGTCGGCGCGCTGCTTGAGGCGGGAGTGGAGGAAAACCGTGACTTGATCGAACGACTTGCTCATGGGACTAAGTCGATATGATGTCTTCATGGCTCATGTTTCTGCGGCAGAGCGCCGCCCTCAGCTGATCAAGGCCGCCATCGACCTCATGACCAGGGAGGGTGTGGCTGCTGGAAGCACCCGTGCCATCGCAGCCGAGCTGGGCGTGGCCCAGGCAACGGTGCACTACACCTTCGGCACCAAGGAAGATCTGTACCGGGCCGTCATGGAGCAGCTCACCCATGATCTGATCGCACAGGTCGAACGGGCGGCGCACGCGGACGCCGGCTTCGAGGAGACGGTCGCGGCACTCGCCGCCGCCCTGTGGCAGACCCTGCGCGAGCAGCCGACCACCCACCAACTGCTCGCCGAACTGTCCATGTTCGCGCTCCGGACACCACGGCTGCAGGAGGCCCTTGAGGGCCACTACCGCGAAGTGACGGCCGTGACGACGAAGCTGGTGACCGAGGCGGCCGAGCGCACCGGTCACCAGCTCGCCCAGCCGGCGGAGATCCTCGCCCGGTTCTTCCTGGCCGGCTTCGACGGCCTCTCGGCGCAGCATCTCTCACTGCCCGACGAGGAGGCCGAGCTCACCTGTCTGCAGGCCCTGGTCTCCACTGTCGTCGCTCTCGCCGGAGGCCGAATGGAGCTCGTGCCCCTGCCGACGAGCTGACGGCAGGGCGGAACAGGCCGGCTTGGCCCTTGTCGCCGTCACGGGGCGATGAGCTGCGGACGTGCAGCGTCCGCGCCCCGTTTCCAAGGCAACCGGTCATCAACGCACAGGCAGCCGCTGCCCCTGACATCGGCCAGGGGCAGCGGCTGTTCCGCGAGGTCGGGACGACGTCTTCAGACCGTCGGCACGCGTCCAGGCTGCGGTTCGTTGGTGGCCTCCCCACTGGCCACCGTCATCCTCAGCAGGGGCAGCGAGGCGACGAAGGTGCCGATCGCCAGGACGAGACTCAGTACGCCGGCCCCGGCACCGTCGAGGATGGCGCCGACGACCAACGGTCCGACGCCGGTACCCAGCGCACCCGCCCCACTGAGGGAGGCCACCAGGCGGCCGGTCGGGTCGATGAGCGCCGCGGCGGCGAGCATCTGCACCAGGACGGCCAGTTGGCAGGTCTGCCACAGGACGGCCGCGACGACGAAGAGCACGGAGTCGTGGGTGAAGATCAGGACCGCCATCGCGAGGGCCTGCGCCGTGACGAAGGCGGCCATCGACCGCATGCGCCCGAAGTGCCGCGCGGCGACGGGGCCCACAACGGCGCCGACGAGTGCCACGACGCTGGAGACGGCGAGGACGGCCGACACGGCGGAGTGCGACATGCCGGTGTGCTGACGCCCCAGGACCGAGGCGTACGACCATGCGCCCTGGGTGACGGCCCACAGGAGCCCGGTGCCGACGAGCAGCACGACCGACGGTCTCGCCGAGGCCGCCTCTGCCGTACCGGTGGATCCGGAGGCCGGCACCGCGGGGCCGTCGGGGAGTCGGCGTACCAGCGGCCAGGCGAGCAGACAGCACAGCGCCATGAGCAGGAAGCCGGTGCCCTCCCCCAGGTCGTGGTTGGCCGCGGGGACGCCCATGATCAGCAGTGCTGTCACGCCGACCACGCCGGAAATGGTGACCGCGGACGCCTTGTCGGCGTCGTCGGTGGCGGCGAGCGCCGCCGTGGCAGCCGCGTAGACCGCGCCGAGCCCCGCGCCGAGGACCAGGTTGGCCAGGATCAGGGTCACCGGGTCGGTGACCGCCGCTGCCCCCAGAAAGCCGACGCCCGAGACCGCCAGACCCAGGCGGGTCATCCGCACGCGCCCCGGCCGCGCCGCCCGCTTGGCCAGCAGCAGCGTGACGACGGCGGTCGCCATCAGCTGGGTCGCGGCGACGAGTCCGGCGCCGGAGTCCGACATCGCGAAGCGTGAGGCGAAGTCGTCGACGAAGACGGGCATCACGTTCGCTCCGCCGTTGCCCAGGGTCACTCCGGCGATGAGCGCGACCGCCACGCCGAAGGTCAGGGCGGAGCCGCTGCGCGCGTTCACCGGTCGCTCCTCTGCGGGGAGTTGGGTTCGGTCAACGGCCCTCGGTGGGGCGCCGAGCGTGCAACAAGCATGAGAACCTCACGAGTTCAGGAGGGGGCGGGACACGTCTCGAAGGAGACAGGGCCACGGACGTGAGGGGGGGGCGTCCGTGGCCCTGTCGGTCGGCGAGCTCGGCGAGCTCGGCGGGGTGTGCGGTGGACGCCGGCCACCGCACCCTGGGTGGTCAGCCGGCCCAGACGTCCTCGACGTAAGTGCCGGACTCGATCAGGGCGCTCAGCCAGGCGCCGGCCTCGTCGTCACCGGCGCCGGTGTGCGTGCGGTAGATCGCCATGACCGCCTCCCGCACCGCGGGGGCCATGCGGCGGCCGTCGCCGCAGACGTAGACACGTCCGCCGGCCTCCAGCGCCGCCCAGACCTCGTCGCTCTCCTTCGCGATGCGGTCCTGCACGAAGCGGGCACCGTCCTCGGGAGCGCAGGAGAAGGTGGGCCGCATGCTGACGGCTCCGGCGGCCTCGGCCGCCTCGAACTCCTCGCGGTGCAGGTAGTCGACGTCGGGGTGGTCGCAGCCGAAGTAGCACAGCAGGGTGCCGGTCGACTCGGTGTGGTGGCGGTCGAGGACGGCCCCGCGGAAGGGAGCCAGGCCGGTGCCCGCGCTGACCAGAATCACCGGCACGGAGTCGTCCTCGGGCAGGCGGAAGGCCTCGCTGCAGGGCAGCACCCGGGCCTGGACGGTGTCACCGGCCGTCACGGTCTGCAGGTAGTGCGAGCCGATGCCGCGGAACGTGCCCTCGCCGGAGCGGTGGGGCGCGGCGAGCAGCGACACCATCAGATCGACCTCGCCGGGTGCCGCCTCGGCGGACGAGGAGATCGAGTAGTGGCGCGGGCGCAGCACGGGCAGCAGCTCCAGGAAGACCTCGAACGGCAGCTCGCAGGCCCGGTAGCGCTCCAGCAGGTCCAGGACGCTGCGTCCGGCGACGGTCACCTGCTCGCGGAAGGTCTCCGGGTCCGCCGCCGCGAGTTCGGCCAGGGGGCGCTTCTCGGGCGGGCAGGCGGTGTGCTCGGCGAGCACGGCGACCTGCTCCTGGGTGGCGGGGTCCTGCAGTTCGACGAAGTCGGTGAGCAGGCGCCGCAGGGTCAGCGGGCGGTCCACGGGCAGGGCGCCCCGGCTGCGGCGGCGGGCACGGAGCCGGACGGTGCGGTCCAGGTCGAGGCCGAAGCGTTCGGCGACCCGTTGGACGAGATTGCCGGGGTTGCTCGGCAGAACGGCGATGTGGTCACCGGTGCGGTAGGTGACGCCCTCCGGCAGCCGCAGCCGCAGGAAGCGCTTGGAGCGGCCCAGTTCGTGGCTCATGTCGACCAGTTCGTACGAGTCGAGCACCTCCATCGGCTGGACGCCATGTCGTGCCGCGAGCCCGCCGATGACCGAGTCGGTCGCGTCCTCCAACGCGTACAGTCCCGTCTCCTGGCCGGCGTCCGGCTCTGCGCCGGTGGCCTCCCCGGTGGCCCCGTACCGCTCCAGCAGCGCGGTCCACAGGTCGCCGGTCCACCGGTCCACCGCGCCGGCGAAGTCGCCGGAGGCGTCCGCGGCGCCGCGCTCCAGCAGTGAGGTGGCGCCGGCCGCGGTCAGCCGCTCGTCGATGAGGGTCGGGACGCGCTGGTAGGTGGCGGCCCAGTTGCGGTCGCCGACGCCGAGTACGGCGTACTGGAGGCCGTCGAGCGAGCCGGGCTCGAGTCCCTCCAGCCAGGCGACGAACTCCGCGGCGTCGTCGGTGGGCCTGCCGTTGTAGGAGGCGGCGACGATCACGACCGGTCCGCCGCCGGCCGAGAGCGTGCCCACGGCGTCGTTGAGGGGCGCGACGGACGGGGCGAACCCGCGTTCATCGCCGTCCACGGCCAGATCGCGTGCGATGCCCGCGCAGGTGCCCAGGTTGGAGCCGTGCAGCAGGGTCAGCGCGGTTCCCGTGGCGCGCCGGGCGGCGGGCCGGTCCTCGGCGGCGGGGGAGTTGCTCGCGGTGACGGTCGGCAGGCGCCGCTCGCCGCTGGTGCGCCGGGCGAGGTTCAGGGTGAACTCGTCGGGCTTGAGGGTGAGGGACTGCTTGATCTTCAGCTGGTAGTTGGTGTGGTCGATCAGGCGGTAGCGGTGGATGACCAGCGCGAGGACCAGCGTCGCCTCGTGCAGCGCGAACTGGCGTCCGATGCAGGCCCGTTCACCGTTGCCGAACGGCTTGAACAGATGGACCGGGCGCTCCGCCTCCCGCTCGGGCAGGAACCGGTCGGGGTCGAACAGCTCGACGTTCTCGCCCCAGGCGGGGTCGCGGTGCAGCTGCGGGATGAGGATCTGGATCGACTCGCCCTTGCGCACGGCGTACTTGCCGCCGATGACCGTGTCCTCAAGCGGCTCCACCGCGAAGGCGGGCGCCGTCGGCCACAGCCGCAGGCCCTCGTTGAGCACCTGGCGGATGTACGTCAGCTTGCCAATGTCCCCGTAGTCGGGCTCGGGGGCGTCCGAGTCGCCCCACAGTGCGTCGACCTCGGCCTGGGCGCGGGCCAGGACCTCGGGGTGCTTGGTCAGGTAGTAGAGGGCGAAGGACAGGGCGCCACTGGTGGTCTCGTGGCCGGCGATGAGGAACGTGATCGCCTGGTAGCGGATGTTGACGTCGTCCAGGGGCTCGCCCGTCACCGCGTCGCGGGTGTGCAGCATGCGCCCGAGCAGGTCGTCGGTGCTCTGGTCGCCGGATGCCCGGCGCTGCTGGATCACATCGTCGACCAGGCCCTCCATCAGGGCCACGTCCTCGCGGAACTGCTCCGCCTGCTTCCACTTGAACAGCTCTGCGCCGGGGATGGACTCCCCCTTGTCCTGGGCGAAGCCGAGCGCCCGTGACAAGGCGGAGACGAAGGGGTGCGGTTCCTCCCGGCTGAACGACTCGAAGTCGTAGCCGAAACCGCACAGACCGATCGTGTCGAGGGTCAGCCGTGTCATGTCGTCGGCGACGTTCACGGGCTCCGTACCCGCCGCCCCGTCCCACTTCCCGATCAGGTCCCGGGCGACCTTGAGCATCGTCGCGTGGTAACCGCGCATCGCGCCGAGGGAGAACGCCGGCATCAGGACGTCGTGCGCCTTGCGCCAGTTGGGCTCGTCGTTGAAGGCGGTGAAGAGCCCGTCGCCACCGATCCCCCGGAGGATCACGAGGTCGGGGTGCACGTTCTTGCGGAAGCGGCTCTCGTCCACGAGCTCGGTGACGAGGTCGAGGCCGGAGGCGAAGTTGATCTCGTTGCCGAAGACGCGGAGCTTGAACAGCGGCCCCAGCTCCTTGGCCTCCTTCATCACATAGAGCAGGCCGTCGGCGCCGCTGGGGATGTCGAACGCGTGGCCGACCAGGGGCAGGGCGGGGCGCTGGGGAATCGGTTCGGTTCCGCGCAGGGTCTCGTGAGTCATGAGCTTGCCTTTCGTTCCGCACAGGCTGTCGCTGGCCAGAACGATACAAGCGACATTGTCACTCGACAATGTCGATCGATTGTGTTGTCCGACACGGTCGAGTGACGGAACCATCGAGGGCCTTGAAGCGTCCGGCCGGACCAAGGCCCGGGGGAACACCTCTCCACCCACCGGCCCGGCACAAGGCACGAAGCCCCTCCCGCGACTCACCGTCGCCGGAGGGGCTTCTCAGGCCTTTCTCAGACCCCTTCGATCGAGCCTTGGCCCTGGGCCGGGGTCAGCAGGCTTCAGGGGGTGAGAACAAACCGGATCGGGTCGCCGATCTTCTTTTCCAGCCGGGTGACGGCGTCAGCGGCCTCGGCCAGCGGGATGTGAGCAGTGATGGAAGGGGCCAGATCGATCCGTCCGGCGGAGGTCAGGCCGATGAGCTGTTCCACGTGCTCGAACCCGGAGCCGTAGTGGCCGCGGATCTGGTTGCCCCGGAAGCTGAACCCGGTGCTGTCGCTCACGACGATCGACTCCGGAGTGAGCCCTGCGAGAACCAGGATTCCGCCGGCCCCCAGCGCGGCGGCTGCCTGAGCGCGAGCGGCGGGTACGCCGGCGAAGTCGAACGCGACGTCGATGCCCCGCCCCGCCGTGGCCTCCGCCAGCGCCTCGGCGAAGCCGTCCGCCGCCGGGTCGAGCGCGAGATCGGCACCGAAGGCGAGGGCCCGCTCCCGAGCGGTGGGCAGGGGATCGACGGCGATGACCGGGGCCGCGCCGACCATACGGGCAAGCCGGATGCCATGCGCACCGAGACCGCCCGCACCCCAGATCCCGACCGCCTGCGCCGGACGCACCGCACCCGTTTCGACGATGGCGGCGTACGGAGTGGAGACGGCGTCGGGGATGATGGCGGCCTCGTCGAAGGGGAGGCCGTCCGGGATGGCGATCAGGGTGTCCTCGCGTGCCACGGCGTACTGGGCCCAGCCGCCGTCATAGTCCACGCCGCGCGTGAGCGGCTGCCGGCACGAGGAGCGGCGCAGACAGCCGCCGCACCCGCCGCACGCCTGCCCGGCCTGCAGCACCACCCGGGTGCCCGGCGCCCATTCCCCGGCCACCCCCGGGCCTACGGCATGGATGACGCCGGCAACCTCATGACCGAGGGTGACGGTGCGCGCTTTCGCGACGGAGTCGACAGGGAACGCCGGGCTGATGCTGCCGTCGATCAGGTGGACGTCGGACAGGCACACCCCCGCGGCCCGCACCTCGACCAGCACCTCGCCCGGGCCGGGGGTGGGTACGGGGACCTCTTCGACGGCGAACGTGTGGGTGTCCAGGCGGAGCCGCCCGGCAAGCATGGTCTTCATGACGTGACCTCTTCTTCCGATGCCTCGAACGGATGACATTGTCACTCGACAATGTCATCAAATCTAGTCGTTAGACAAGATCGGGTGACTCACGTCGCACCGGGCCGGACGGCGGAGATCAGGTCAGTGGGCCTCGATCCGGGCCTTGATCGCTGCGATCAGCAGGTCCACCAGCAGTGCGAAGCTGTCGGGCGAGTCCAGTGGCGGGATGTGGTCGACGGTGGCCGCGAGGTTCGGGTATGCCTGCCGCGGGCAGCTTGCGGTGGTCGACATGCCAAGCGAGCAGGTCGGCGTCGCGGGTGCGGGCGTGCAGGGCGTGCAGGGCGGCGTCCATGCTCGAGTAGGCCAGGACCGCGCCGGCGAAGACCCGGTAGCGGCGGGCGGTGCCGTGCGCAACTCGCTGCGGTCAAGCTCGGGCAGCCTGAATGGGCACTCGGCGCTCCGTTCCGCTGTCCTGCTGGCCGGGCCGGCGTCGTAGAGCGCCTGACTGATCACTTCATCGAATGGCGAGAGCGGCATCGCGGCCCTGCGAACTGGGCTTTTGCGTATGCGAAGACAACAAACAAACCCCAGGCCACTGACCTGGGGTTTCACTCTGGAGCGGGTGACGAGAATCGAACTCGCGCTCTCAGCTTGGGGAGCGACGGCGCTTGCATGGCCAGATGGTCGCTGACCTGCGCTGATTCGTCGTGCTGGCACCGTTGCGGGCCTGATCACACCGCTGTTGACCGTGGTTGTCCACTCTTACGGGCACGCTATGGGCACGGGGCGCGAAGACCGCTAGGCAGAGCGCGTGCACAGAGGGGCACTGTGTTGGGCGGAACTCGGTGGGACGTCCACTTGGGTAACGCCTGCGCACGTGCACAGAGCTGGGTGATGCCCGTTCTACGTTGCAAGGCAGACGGTTGCGGCTTCCTCGGAAACGGCCGACGCTCGCCGTTGGTTCATTTGCCGGCTTCGGGGCCGTACCACTGGAGCGCCTGGCCGGTGACTGCGGCGATGCACTCGAAATCCCGGTCGCGATGCAGCAGCGTCAGTCCCTGCAACTCGGCCGTGGCTGCCACTACGAGGTCGACGGCCCCGGCGCTGCGGTGCTGTCCGCGCTGGGTGAGGACCTCCTGGACCCGCCAGGCACGGTCGTAAGCACGGTCGTCAACCGGCACCCAGCCGAAGAGTAGCCGCATGTCTTCCATGCCTTGTACGCGGTCGGCGGCCGAGCGCGCGCTGTAGAAGAACTCCAGCTCGGTGATGGGGCAGGTGGCGATGAGTCCGGCTGCTGCTGCCTGGTCCCATCCGTACTGCTCGGCGTCGCCGCGCAGTAGGCGAGCGAGCGCACTGGTGTCGATCAGGTATTGCGCGGCGTTCACCGGCGGTAGTTCCCCTTGTCCTCGAAGAGATCGAGGTCGAAGGCGCCCTCTTCTGCCGACGCCCGCAGGCGGGTGAGCGCGAGGGCTCGCCGCCGGTTCTCCAGCACCTCGCGCAGCGCGGTGTTCACCGTTTCCTTCTTGGTGCTGGTACCGAGGGCCTTGGCCACGTCCGCGACCAGCTGATCGTCGAGGTCGATCACGGTTCGGCTCATTGGTTACACCTCCATGGATATCAAGAGTGCCACTGATTATATCTGCATCTATGCGTAAGGGTGAGTCGACAGGAAGTGACGGTTGAACCGTAGTCCCCGCAGTGGTCGCTGGAAGGCCATGTCGAGTGCTGCACCCCGACGTTTGACGGCGAGGAGTGGCCTTTCACGTACTGGCCGCGACAGGGTGTGCCCGAAGGACCACGTCTCAGGCTCGCCGCGGCCCGGGAGCAGCCGGGCCGCGGCGAGTAAGTGACCTGCGGGAGGGGCTCAGCTCCCGGTGAGGGAGATGGCCAGGTCCGTGATGTTCAGGGGGAACTTGGGCCTGTCGGACACGAGCGTGGCCTCGCCGGTGAAGAGGTTGATGCTGTAGAGGGAGGGCCTGTCGGCGCCGGAGGCGGTGAGAGCGGCGAAGGCGGCGTTGCTGACCGTCTTGCCGCCCGACAGGGTGCTGAAGATGTCCATGCCGGTGTTGATCTGCGCGTCGATGCCGAGGCTGCCGGTCGGTGCCAGCGTGCCGTTGTTGGCCGGGGACTGGATGACGACCTGGTCGCTGGTCGTGTTGATGTCGAACAGCGTGGTCCCGGTGGCCCCGTTGAGGTCGTTGTTCGTGTAGGCGGCGGCGGAGACGCCCTTGGTCGTGCCCTCGATCGGCGGGGTGGTGAGGTTCAGGTCCTGGATGGTCGTGTGGTCGTTGAGGTTGTGCCGCAGGTTCTGGCCGTTGTCGCTGATCACGCGCAGCCGGTCGGCGGCCGGGTTGAAGTCGACGCCGAAGTTCGTGCCGTGCAGCGTGTACTGGAGCTGGGACACCTTGGTGATCACGACGTCCGCGGTGGCCGGCGGGGTCTTGATCGTGTAGATGCCGCCCTTGTTGCCGACGCCGTACATCAGGCCGTTCTGCACCCGGAAGTCGATGCCGATCAGAGCCGTGTCGCCACTGAGCCCGATGACGTCCCTGACCCAGTCGAGCACGTTCGGCCGGTCGGTGGTGAACGTGGCCATCTGGGTGCCGTCACCTGTGATCCCGAACGCGCGCAGGCTGGGAGTGGCGGCGGGAGCGGCCGAGCCGCTGCCCGGCGCGCTCAGCATGAGCGCTGTCGACGTGACCATGACCGCTGCCGCCGCCGCGATTCTCTTTCTCGTTCCTGCTTTCATCGGTGTTTCCCTCCCGTTTGAACAAGCACCATTGAGTGGCGCGCAGATGAGAGATTCCCGTACCGATTCCCGCGCTGATCCGGAACGGTGGCCGGAATGATTGCTGTGGTGTTCCCCCACGGGCTGGTACGCGGTTCCCATTAAGGCCAGTTCACAGTGTCTCCACAAGTGGAACAGGCGATGGGAATGTCCCGGTCCAGGGATTTTGCGCACTGTGACAAAGTGCCCCAGACGCGGTCGTCTCCGATGTGCGCAGAGTGATAAATGCCGTCCGGATTTCCCCTGTCGGCTTCTTCGGCCGGAATGGCATGCTCGCGCCCATGGGGAGCTTCTTCGCCGAGTTGGCCCGGCAGGCGTCGGCCAACGCGCGCCGGGAGGTCGAGGCGTACGCGCGCGAGATTCCGGAGTTCGGGTTCCTGGACACGAACTCCCGGGCGCGGGCCGAGACGCTGGAGTACGCGTTGTGGCTGCGGCGCCGTACGGTCGAACTGTCCCCGGAAAACAGCGAATTGAGCGACGACGACCTCGGCTACATCGCGGCGATCGGCGAGTTGCGGGCCGCAGCGGGGATGCCGCTCGATGCACGGCAGCGGGTCCTGCGACTGCACACCTCACTCATGCTGCGCGAGATCAACGAAGCGACCGAAGCTCAGCGCGGCGTCGGCGTCGACGAACTCATGCGGATGATGAACTGGTTCGCCCCGCAGGGAGAACGCGGTATCCGTGCCTACAGTCAGGGATTCGTGACGGCGCTGCGACACCGTCTGCCGTACGTCGAGCAGGCCGCCCTGCTGGCCAGGTCGCTGCTGAACGGAGACCCCATATCGGCGGAACTCGCTTCGGCACTGGGCATGGAACTGCCCGAGCACTGCGCAGTGACGGTGATCCGGGTGCCGGACCGTCCCGTCGGCGATCGCGACCTGGAAAGCGAGATCGAGGCGCTGGTGAAAACCCACCACGCGCCGATCACGTGGTGCCCGGGCAGTGAAAGCAGGAGCGGTGAGCTGATTGCCCTGATTCCCTTGCCTTCCCCCACACCCCAGGCGTCTTTGGGGCCCAGTACAGCCGAGACCGTACAGCCGCACTCCGTACCCGACCTTGCACCCGACCTCGTATCCGATCTCGTACGGGACTTCGCCCAGGCTCTCGGTCGTCCCTGCGCCGCCGGCACCGCCACCTCACCGCTGTCCGAGGTTGCCGACGCCCTCGACCTGGCCCGGCGGATCAGCAGGGCGGCGCCGCTGCGACGGGCGTCCGCTCGGCTGCGGCCGCACACCGTGTCGGACGTGTTCGTCGAACTCGCCGTCGCAGACGCGCCGTTCGTCGACGAATGGCTCCACGCCGTGGGCCGGAGCCTGCAGCCCGGTCCGGACCTCCTTGTCACGCTTGACGCGTACTATCGCCACGACATGCACCGCGGCGCCACGGCGGCAGCCCTCAACGTCCACCGCCGCACCCTGGACTATCGCCTCCGCCGGGTGCGGGAGCTCACCGGCATCGATCCCGGCTCGACGCGCGGCGTGCGCATTCTCAGCTCGGTCGTCACGCGGCGCCTGTCGGAAGCGTGGCACTGAACCGGGCGATCATCCAGAGCCGAGATGCGTGCCGAGACGGGCAGCTGGAGGGGATGTGGTCCCCGTTGGCGCGTCGGCCGCCGCCACGAGGCTCTGACGGCGGCGCTTGCGGGGGCATCACACTGTCTGACCTGTGCTTTCGTGGTTCAGCTGCGGTGCGGTGCGGTGAGGTCGGGTCAAGGCTCGGGGCTCGCGTTGTGCGCGGGAGTCTTCGCAGCTCCAGCGGCCGGCTGTCGGCGAAGTTCGCGGGCGGCTCGTCGGTACGGCCCTGTGGCGCCAAGACCGCCCCGGCTGCCCCAAGCCCGACGAAGAACCACAGGGGGCGCGTCTGGAGGGGACGGCAGGTCACTTCCCGGAAATCGGTCATGGAAGAGACAGGACGCGCCTGATGGAGGCGGGCATCCGGCCTCCGGTTGTCGCTTCGCCACCGCCGGCTCAGGTTGGCCGCTCGCGGCGACGGCGGCCGAGTCGGCGGCCCGCCGCACGGCGGCCGCACACCCCGGTCGAGGTGGTCACCCAGGTTCGTGGCCGTGACTTCATCGCTCGCCACGCATGAGGAACTCGTGGCCATCAGCCCTGGCCGCGGCGTGGGGGAACTGCTGCGACGGGCACGCGCGGCCGCCGAGAAGTGTTCTGGCACGAATCTGGCACGCGGCGAGTGACCACTGCGGAGAACAAAACGGCCCAGGTCTGTGACCTGGGCCTTCTTCGTGGAGCGGGTGACGAGAATCGAACTCGCGCTCTCAGCTTGGGAAGCGACGGCGCCTGGCGTGCTCGACGTTCCTGACCAGCGGGTATGCCTTTGCCGAGGGTCGACGTGGCCATCGGCTCGCACCGCTGTTGACCGTGGTTCTCCGGCCTCAAGGGCACGCTATGGGCACGGCCTGCGGGAAGGCCCGCCATGCGGAGTCCGCCGTCGGCAAGACCAAGCGCTGGGAGGAAGCGCGGACCCTCCTCTACCTCGTGGCCGTCGTCTTCGCTGGGCCCGGCGCGGTGCCCAGCGTGCCGGCGCCAACGAGGCCCGGGCCCAAGGCGAAGTGGCACCTACTGAACCAAGGTCCGGCTGCAGCGGAGACATCCCTCGTGGTGCGGGGGTGTCCCACCGTCACTCGGTCGGCACCGAGATCCTGTCGCATGGCAGCGCGAAGCGGCCGAAGGCGGGGCCCTGAAGGCGCTTCCCGGCCACGGACAGGAGGTCGAGCCCGGCGGGGAGCCGGTGTCCGGGACCCGACAGGCCCAGCATGAGGGCGCGTGCGGGGATGAGCCGGCGGTCTCCGGTGTAGCAGTCGAGGAAGAGCTCGACACTGCCGCCAGGGCTTCCGGCGGGGAGGTCCAGGAAAGTGGCGGCCATCGGCCCCGTGGCCGGACCGGGGCTCACAGGACTCCTCCGAGAAGCTCTTCGTGAGTCGGGAGATGTCGATGCCGTCCGTCGCCGTGTACTTGGCGGGCCGCTGCTGATAGCCGGCCGGTGTGCCGTAGGCGGTGAGGACGACGGGTTTGCCGTAGATCATGCCCGGATGGATCCGTACCGGTTTGGCGGCGCGGATCTCCAGGGTCCAGCGCATGGCGTGGCCCTGGTGGCCGAGCGGGGCGGAGACGTGCACCCAGATGCCGAGGGAGCCGATGGTGCGGTCGCCGTTGAGTATCTGTGCGTACGCCTCCGAACCAGCAGGGTGGTGGGGAGCGGCGACGTCCCACGAGAGGGAGCGAGTAGCTTGCCCAGCCAGCCGCCTTCTTGTGGCAGGAGTGCCTCGATCCTCGTGCCGGCTGCACAGGTGCTTCGGCGTTGTTGTCACCACCCAGGCGTCGTACGAGCCGGAGTGCCGGGGAACGGGGAGGCGGAGGGCGCGACGGAAAGCGGAGCGGGGGTAAATGGGTGGCGGAGTGTGGTCTATTTCAACAACCCCTGTCCCGGTAGCCTCACCTGTGGCCAGTAGCGCACCACCATCCCCCACCCCCCAGGTTTGCGTGCCGGCGTGGACGACACCCACCTATCTCTGCCCCTGGCAGCCGGGTGACCTCCCCCGTTCGCCGCCTCTAGGAGGATCACGGTGAAAGTTCGCACCAGAAGCTCGGCGATCATCGGCACCCTCTGCCTCGTCGCTTCCCTCGCTTTGACCACGGCGTCTGCCGACGAGCTCAGTGCCCCACGGCAGGCAGCGAAGGTCGTGCTCAAGAAAGTGGCCACGGCCCAGAATCCAACCGCCGGGGCCGCCGGTCCCGGTGGCTCGGTCTGGATAGCCGAACGCGCGGGCAAGGTAAGGGTCTTGGACGATGAGGGGCTCGGCGAGCCCGTCCTCGACATATCCAGGGAGACCACCACCAACGGCGAACGCGGCCTGCTGGGCCTCGCGTTCGACAAGGAGTTCGCGCACTTCTACATCTCGTTCACGAACCTCGAAGGCACCAGCACCGTGGACGAGTTCGCGGTGCGGGACGGCAAGATCCAGCCGGACACCCGGCGAACTGTCCTCACCCAGACACAGCCCTACGCGAACCACAACGGCGGCGACATCACGTTCGGCCCCGACGGCTACCTCTACATCGCGTTCGGTGACGGCGGCTCAGGAGGCGACCCGCACGGCAACGGGCAGAACCTCGACACGCTGCTCGGCAAGCTACTGCGGATCGACCCGAGCGGCGGCAAGCCGTACGCGATCCCGCCGGGCAACCCGTTCGTGGACGACCCGAACGCGAAGGACGAGATCTGGGCGTACGGGTTGCGCAATCCGTGGCGGTTCTCCTTCGACGCAGGCACGGGCGACCTGCTGATCGGGGACGTCGGCCAGAGCGCCTGGGAGGAGATCGACTGGGCCCCGGCAACCAGCAAGGGCGGCGAGAACTACGGCTGGTCCCAGATGGAGGGCAACCATCCCTTCCGGGGCGGCACGGAGCCCGCGAACCACGTACCGCCGATCCATGAGTACGACCGCAACGGGCCTGGCTGCTCGGTGACCGGCGGATACGTCTACCGAGGCGAGGCTATCCCGGACCTCAAGGGTCAGTACGTGTTCGCCGACTTCTGCGATGGCACCGTCCGCGCTCTGCAGTTGGAGAACGGCGAGGTGACCGGCGTGAGCAACCTCGGAGTCGACGGCGGCCAGGTCGTCTCGTTCGTGCAGGGAGGCAATGGCGAGCTGTACGTGCTTGACCTGGGTGGCAGCGTCTCCCGCATCGACCCGGCGTAACGACTTCCCATGGGAAGAAGCCGCCGAGCAGCGAGTAGCTCGCCGACGGTGACACCGCCACGGTCATCAAGACCCTGAAGGTCAAGGGCAGCCCGAGCCGGATCAAGGCGGGCACCAAGGTGCGCAACATCCGCCTGGTCGACGGCGTGGACGGCCACGACATCGACTGCAAGGTCGACGGGTTCGGCGCCGTGCAGCTCAAGTCCACCGTGGTGAAGAAGGTCTGACCGACACCTTGGTGCAGGCGTCCTCCCCGGTGGCGGGATTCGAGCGGCTTGGTTCCTCGCATCCGGGTTAGGAGCGCCCGGTGCCGCAGGCGAGGATGGGGCGCATGTTCTTGACGAGCGGGTGGATGCGACGCGCCGAGCTCCGACCGGTGGGGACGTGCCGTTGTGTCGGGGAGGGAACGGCAAGGAGGGTTCGAACGTGTACTACTCGCTGACCAGTCCGCAGGTCGTGGAGCTTCTCCGGGTCGCACGGACCATCCTGTCCGGGGTGCTCGCCGGGCAGGCCGAGCTGCTGGCCGACCTTCAGGCCGCGCAGGGTGAGGGTGAGGGAGAGCCGTCGTCGTAGCGACCCGGTTGAAGTGACGCGCCCCACGCCTCCGCAGGGTCCCTCAGCCCCAGCGCGGGGCCGCCGGCCGTTGTGGCTGCGGCCCCGCTCCGGTGTGTGGGTCAGGACGGGTCGCCGTACTGGAGGCCGCGTCCGTTGGTGCCGACGTAGACGCGGCCGTAGGTGTCGGGGTCGCCGGTGATGACGCCGACGCCGCCGATGGCGCCCCACTGGTGGGCCTTGTCGTTGACGCGGAGCCAGGTGGCGCCCTTGTCGGTGGAGCGGAAGACTCCGGTGACGTCCTTGACAGTGCCGATCAGGTATAGGGCCTGGTAGCTGGTGCCCGGCTTGGCCTTGCCGAAGCCGAGGGCGGAGGCGGACTGCACCGACCTGAGCGTGGTGAAGGTGCGGCCGCCGTCGGTGGAGTGCAGCAGTCCCTTGCCGTAGCCGGAGATCCACAGGTCCCCGGCGATGCCGGGGACGGCCTTGAGCCGGCCGTCGGTGGGCAGGTTGCCGGCGCGGGCGGTGAAGGTCGCGCCGCCGTCGGTGCTGGCGTAGAGCGTGCCGCCGGACAGGGAGTAGAAGGTCCTGGCCGAGGAGCGGTCGGCGACGACCACGGCGCCGGTGCCCAGACCGCCGACCCTCGACCAGCTCGCGCCCTTGTCGGTCGAGCGGTACGGGGCCTGACCGGCCTGGGTCCAGACGATGGTGGAGCCGTCCGCCGCGAGCGCGACATGGCCGTCCTGGGCTTCGGCCACCGGCTCTGCCTTGAAGCCGTTCCAGCTGAGGCCGCCGTCGGTGGAGTAGGCACCGTCCTGCGCGCCGCCCCGGCCGACGCGGACCATCATCGAGGGCTTGGACTGGGCGAAGTCGATGTCGGTGCTGTTGGTCATCATCGGGTTCTTCAGCCGCCCGGAGGGCACCTTGGTCAGGGAGTCGTGCCGGAAGCCGCCCTGGTCGCCCATGGAGGTGATGACGGTGGCGCCGCCGGGCGGGGCGATCGCGTCCAGCAGCGCGGTCTCCTCCAGCCCTCGGGCACCCATGTGCCAGTGGCTGGTGCCGCCGCTGTCGGAGGCGTTCGCGTCCTTGCTGCGCAGGATGCCGTTGCCGGTGCCGTACAGCACGTGCCCGGAGTTGAAGGGATCGATGGCCAGGGCGGTCATCCAGTGCCCGGTGTGGGTGCCGACGTAAGGAGCGGCGGAGGCGTCCCGTACCGACTTGTCGGCCAGTGCCTTCCAGGTCGTGCCGCCGTCGGTGCTGCGGTAGATCTCGTCCTCGGGCCACCAGCGGCCGAGGGTGGTGACCATCACCGTGGAGGGCTTGCGCGGGTCGACGGCCAGACCGGAGAACCCGTAGCTGCCCTGGGACGGGGAGATGTTCTTCCACGCCCCGCGGTTCGGCGTGTACTTCCACACCGAGCCCGCCGTCACACCGTTGGGTCCGAGGGCGTTGGTGTACGTCAGGTACAGCGAGCCGTCACCGGAGAGCACGCCGTGCTGCGGCAGCTGGCCGGTGGGCTGCCCGGAGACGGCCTGCCAGGTGCTGCCGCCGTCGGTGGAGCGGTACAGGGAGGTGGACCTGTCGTTGACGCCGACGTAGATCGTCTTGCTGCCGGCCGGGCCGTACGTCACGAAGGAGATGCCCGCGCCGCTGCCCGCCCCGTCCTTGACGGGGAACGAGGGGACCTGACGCCATGTCACGCCGTAGTCGGTGCTGCGCCACAGGCCGTTCTTGCGGGTGCCCAGCAGCAGGGTTGCGTGGTTCGCGGGGTCGACCACCAGCCGTTCGCCCGCCCCGCGGCCGTCCTCGTTGCCGCCCAGCTTGAACGGCAGATCGGTGCGCTTGAAGGTGCGGCCCCGGTCGGTGGAGCGCAGGATCGCGCCGTTGCCCGCCCAGTCGTTGGTGTAGGTGCCGGCCCCGAGGTAGAGCCGCTTGGGGTCGACGGGGTCGGTGGCCAGCGAGTCGATGCCCAGCAGGTTCCAGTCCTTCTCACCCAGCCAGTCGGTCAGCGGGATCCACTGCTCGGCCCCGGTGTCCCAGCGGTAGGCGCCGCCCATGTCGGTGCGCGCGTACAGCAGGCCCTTCTCCTTCTGGTTGAACACCAGCCCGGTGACGTAACCGCCGCCCACCACCTGGGCGTTCTTCCACACATACGGTCCGGCCGCGGCCGCGGTCTGCGCCCCGCCGGTCCCGGACGTCTGCGTCTCAGCCGTCTTCACCAGCTTCCACTGCTGGTTGGTGCTGCCCCGGCTCGGGTACTGGACGACTGCCGCGCCTTGGGCCGTGGAGCCCCCGGAGACGTCCAGGACCTGGCCGCTCCTGCGGGAGGTGAGGGCGACGGCGTCGGAACCGCTCACATCGTCGATCCGCCACTCCTGTGAGGTGGCGGAAGTGTCGGTCTGCTGCTCGGCGGCGGCCCCCTGGGCGGTCGAATTGCCTGCTATGCCCAGCACTTTGCCGCTGTTGCGGTTCACCAGCTCGTAGTAGCCGTCGCCCTTGGACTTCAGCTTCCACTGCTGGTTGGCGGTGTTCTGGTCGGTCCACTGCTGGATACGGGTGCCGTCGGCCGTAGAGAAGCCGTTGACGTCCAGCACCTTGCCGCTGCGCACGGAAACCAGCCGGTAATAGGCGTCGCCGTCGACCGTCGCGGCCTGCGAGTCCTCCTGCGCGAACAGGAGATACGGCACGATCGCGGCGGGCACGCCCAGCAGCACAGCGGTGGCGGTCCAGCGACGGCGGTGACGCCCGCGGCGCCCGCCGTTCGTGGGGTTGTTCATGGGGAGGCGTTCTCCTTGCCTGCCGTTCACCAGAGGAAAAGCGAATCCGGGCACCGGAACTGGCCGGATCCGCTTCCTTGTCGTCACAGGCTCCGCACAGGTTGCCGCGCGCCGGGAACTTCTTTTCAGGGCACCTCCTCCGATCTGCGTCATTCCAGCCGCCGCCAGGCCCGGATCGGCGTTGCGGAAAGAACCTGCCGTGCCTTCCGGCCATCTCACAGAGGGGCGCATGACCTGTGGGAACCGTGCGATGCGACCAGAACCACCAGGGGAGAGAGCGTGTCGGCCATCAGCCGGCGGATGCACCTGGTGCTGCTTGCCGCCTGGACCATCCTGTGGTTCGCCGTGGTCCAGCCGCACGGAGGCTTCTCCTGGCACTACCTGCGTACGGGTGGGGAGTTGCTCTACGCGGGCTCGGGCCGGGCGGACGGCGGTCTGAACCTGTACGCCCACCACCCGGAACTGCAGATGGGCCCCGTCAGTTTCCTGGCGGCGGGCCTGTTCAACCCCTTCCCCGAGCCTGTCGGGCAGTTCCTGGCCGCCGGCGTGATGTCCCTGATCGGCCTGATCATCCTGGTGGTGGTGGGCCGCAGCGCCGCCTGGCACTTCCTGGGCACCGGCACCAATCACCGGCGGCTGCGCCAGCGGGTGCTGATCGCGGGCCTGGCCTTCATCCCGATGTGGATCGAGGTCGCCGTCCGGTTCGGCCACCTCGACGACGTTCTGGCACTCTTCTTCACGGCCCTGGCCGTACGCGCCCTCACCCGCGGCAACGCCGCCGCGACGGGCATCTTCCTGGCCCTGGCCATGGACTCCAAACCGACCGCGCTGGCCTTCCTGCCGTTGCTGCTCGCACTGCCGAGAAGGCAGTGGCTGCGCGCGGGTCTGTGGTGTGCGGGCCTGGTCGCGCTCGTCTGGCTGCCATTCCTCCTCCACGCCCCGCAGTCGTTCGCCGCGGCTGAGTTCACCATCCCCAACCAGCCTGCGTCCGCCCTGCGCTGGCTGGGCGTCGACGATTCGCGAACCCCGCCCTGGGACCGTCCCGCACAGGCCGCGGTGGGCCTGGCGCTGGGGTGCGTGGCGGTCCGGCGAGGGCGCTGGCCCGCCGTCGCCCTGCTCGGCGCCAACGCCCGGATCGCGCTGGACCCAGCGTCTACACGTACTACACCGCCTCCATCCTGCTGGGCACCCTGCTGTGGGACGTGATCGGGCAGCGGCGCCTGGTGCCGTGGTGGAGCTGGATCGGGCTGATCACCCTGTACGGCACGGTCTTCGTCGTTCCTCATGACGCGACCCGCGGCCTGATCGGCCTGGCCTTCGTCGCCGTCTCCACCGCATACGTCCTGTTCGGCCCGGTGCGAGACCGACGCCGCCGGCGCTCTCTGTCCCGTGGCGGGCGGGTGAGCGCAAGCCCTGCGAATGTTGCGGGGCGCGAATCGTGTGAGAAGTATTGACGCCGTTCGCCGGGTCTCTCATCATCCACTCTGCTCGATATGTCGACTCCGGTTCGGAATATCGAACGTACTACTTCTCAAGGATGAGAGGTCCCATGCGCGGACGTAGTTTCATCCGCAGACGGCTGTCTGCGGTGTTTGCAGTCCCGGTTGCGGTTCTGGCCTCGTTGTCGGCGATGCTCGTCGCCAACCCGGCTGAGGCTGCCACCACCGGCGCCGTGCGCGGCGTCGCTTCCGGCCGGTGTCTCGATGTGTCGGGCGCGAGCCAGACCGACGGCACGAACGTGCAGATCTGGGACTGCCACGGCGGGACCAACCAGCAGTGGACGCTGACGGACAGCAATCAGCTGACCGTTTACGGCAACAAGTGCCTGGACGTTCCGGGCCACGCCACCACGGCCGGTACCCGGCCGGTGATCTGGTCCTGCAACGGCGGTACGAACCAGCAGTGGCGGGTCAACGCCGACGGCACGATCGTCGCCGTGGAGTCCGGACTGTGCCTGGACGTGTCGGGCGCCGGTACGGCGAACGGTACGGCGGTGCAGCTGTGGAACTGCACCGGCGGCAGCAACCAGAAGTGGACCGGCCTGTCCGGGGCGGGCAGCACCTGTTCCCTTCCGTCCACGTACCGGTGGACCTCGACGGGTCCGCTGGCGCAGCCGGCCAACGGGTGGCTCTCGCTGAAGGACTTCACCACCGTGACGTACAACGGCAAGCACCTGGTCTACGGGACGTACTCCGACGGCAACTGGCACTCGATGGGCTTCGCTCCCTTCACGAACTGGTCGGACATGGCGTCGGCCGGACAGACCGGCATGAGCCAGTCCGCGGTGGCCCCCAAGCTGTTCTACTTCGCGCCCAAGAACATCTGGGTGCTGGCCTCGAACGGGTGGGGTACCCAATGGCCGTTCGTCTACCGCACGTCGAGCGACCCGACCAACCCCAACAGCTGGTCCGCGCCGCAGCCGCTGTTCACCGGCAGCCTCCCCGTAGGCGGCCCGATCGACCCGACCCTGATCGCCGACGACCGGAACATGTACCTGTTCTTCGCCAATGACAAGGGCGGCATCTTCAGGTCGACCATGCCGATCGGGAACTTCCCCGCCAGCTTCGGCTCGTCGTACACCACGGTCATGACCGACACGGAGAAGAACCTGTTCGAGGCGCCGGAGGTCTACAAGGTCCAGGGCCAGAACCAGT
The DNA here is from genome assembly GCF_005768555.2 of Streptomyces sporangiiformans. Taxonomy (GTDB): domain Bacteria; phylum Actinomycetota; class Actinomycetes; order Streptomycetales; family Streptomycetaceae; genus Streptomyces; species Streptomyces sporangiiformans. Next base: position 9,156 of record NZ_VCHX02000021.1, on the reverse strand, counting down.
ACCTCATGATCGTCGAGGCTCGTGGTGTGAATGAGGACCGCTTCTTCCGTTCCTTCACGGCCACCAGCCTGGACGGTCCGTGGACCCCGCAGGCCGCCACCGAGTCCAACCCCTTCGCGGGCAAGGCCAACAGCGGCGCCACCTGGACCAACAGCATCAGCCACGGTGATCTGGTCCGCAACAACCCCGACCAGACCATGACCATCGACCCCTGCAACCTGCAGTTCCTCTACCAGGGCCTGCCCACCAACACACCGGCGAACACCCCCTACGAGAGACTGCCGTACCGGCCGGGGCTGCTCACCCTGCAGCGCTGACCCGTAGCGGAACCCCAGCCGCACGGCGGCTGGGGTTCCGTCGGCGCTTGCCGTTCAGCCCTGCGGACCGGGCTACTGCCCGTCGGCGACGACGTCCCAGTGCTCGATGATCTTTCCGTCGACCACGCGGAAGAGGTCCACGACGACGTAGTCGGAGCTGAAGACCCACACCAGGTCTTCGTCGGCGAGGGTGTTGCCGAACCGGGTCCCGCCGCCTCCGGTACTGCTGGGCGAGGGGGCGCCCTGCGTGTTCTGCTGGAAGAACTGCTTCAGCGGAGCCGTTCCGCTCGCGGCCGCCGGGTTGTGCTGGTAGTACCGCGGATCCCAGCTCTTGTCGATCACGGTCGCGTCTCCGTCGGAGAGCTTGCGATACGCGTCGACCGCGAACTTCCGGTTCTTCTCCTCCTGTTCCTCGGACAGGGTCGGTTCCCCGTTCGGGTACCGGTACACATCGCTGAACAGCGAGTTCCCGCTGGCCGTCTTCGCCGGCACGGTCTGCGTGATGCCCCAGTGCTCGACCAGCTTGCCGTTGTCGACCCGGAACAGGTCGGCCTTGGCCTGGCCCGTTGCCTCGTTCTTCGGGGTGGCCGACGCGTGCCAGTGCACGGCCACCAGGTCACCGTCGGCGGCCACGTGCTTGACGGTCGCCACCGCGCCGGGAATCTTCGCCTTGACGTCCTTGAACTGCTTGATCTGCCCGTCGGCCCCGCCGGGGACCGACTTGTCGTGCTGCACGTAGTCGGCCGCGACGAGTTCCTTCACCACGTCGGTCTTGTCCTTGTTGAACGCCTCCGAGTACAGGCGCAGAACGAGCGCCTTGTTCCGCTCCTCGGAGGCCGACGACGAGCGGGCCGCGGCGGACGTCGTCGACGGGGCGGCCGGCTCGGTGCCGGACGTGCTGCTGCAGGCCGTCGCGAAGCAGGCCACGGCCACGGCAGCAAGCCAGGGCAGAGTCTTCCGGTATCTCACTCGAGTCTCCTGTGTACGGTCCTGCTTGGGGGGAGTCCCACCAGGCGCGGTTGGACAGGGCCCCTCCCGCACGGCCATCCCATCGCGTCAGCCGCAGACATCCACTCCGCCGACCAGTGGGGCCACCCCCGCCGACTGGCTGGATTCGGCCCATCCGAAAGGTGCACCCCGCCTCCGGCGGATCAGTCCGTCGGCAGCCGCAGCTCGGTCTCCGCACCCCCCTCCGGACGGTTGCGGAAGGTCAGGCGGGCGCCGAGCAGACGGGCCTGGCCGGTCGCGATGGTCAGGCCGAGGCCGGTGCCGCCGGTCCGGGAGCCTGTGCGGAAGCGCTGAGGGCCGGAGGTGTGCAGCACGGCGAGCAGATCGGCCGGGAAACCGGGGCCGTGGTCGCGGACCCGGACCGCTGGGCCGTCGACCTCCACCTCGGCAGACGGGGCGCCGTGCCGCAGGGCGTTGGCAGGCCAGGTTGGCCAGGATGCGTTCGACGCGGCGCGGGTCGGTGGCCACGACCGCGTCCGCCGCGACCGTCACCCGCACGCCCTCGAGCCCGGCGGCCGCACGCCGGGCCATCGCGCTCACCTCGCGCTCCTCGGTCTCCACCGCCGCCACCTGGGAGTCCAGGCGGGCCACTTCCAGCACGTCCTCCAACGGTGACACCCTCGCCCCGGGCATCTCCCATGTCTGGCTCGACGGCGTCCGCAAGGCCGGCCTCGACAAGTCCGTGCCGCAGATCGGCGCACCCTGGGCCAAGGGCTACGACGGCATGGGCGTCAAGGCCGCCGTCCTGGACACCGGCCTCGACAGCAGCCACCCCGACCTCAAGGGCCAGGTGCTCGCCACCAAGAACCAGAAGCTGCCCACCCGGACGTACCACCTGTCCACGGGCGGCGGCGCCGAGTGGTACTTCGACTTCCAGCAGTTCTCGCGGAAGAAGGACGCGGACGGTGTGCCCAGCGTGGAGGCCGAATCCACCTCCGGTGACTACCTGAAACTCTCCGGCGGCAAGACCTACCGGAAGGCGTTCGACACGGCGGTGTTCGCACCGCGGGTGGTCCCCGGGCTGTCCGGTGTCTTCCACGGCCCCGACGGAAGCTACGGCCAGCTTCCGCTCTTCGCCGACGGCCGGCGCAACGAGGCGGCGCTCCACCCTGACCTCGGTGCGCACGACGCTGTACCGCAACGGCCGGAAGGCCGCCTCGAACGCCGGCCCGCTGACCGGCGAAAAGGTGTTCAAGGTCCCGGCCGGCGAGGCCGAGTACACCCTGACCACGTCGGCCAGGCGCAGCGCCCGGGTCCAGGCCGCCTCCACCCGGGTCGACGCGAGCTGGACGTTCCACTCGAAGGCGCCGTCCAGTGGGCTGCCGACCGAACTGCCGGTCTCCACGGTGTGCTTCGCACCGAAGACGGGCCTGGACAGCCGGGTCGAGGTCGGCCGTACGGTCACCTACCCGGTCACCGTCGAGGGCGCGGCCAGGGGCCGCAACCTCAAGTCGCGGACGGTGTACGGCATCGACGCTGGCGCTCCGGCTGACCGGCGGTGCTCAGAACATCATGGCCGGGATTCCTGCCAAGAAGGACTCCGGTGCCCTGAAGAACCCGGCATGCCATCGGGATCCTTCGACACGCCCTCCGGCCCGGCGCCAGGCGTATCGCGTCTGTGCTGTCCAATTCCGCCGAATGTTTGGCCCGGATTAACCTCCAGCGGCTGCGTTCTGCGATCGGGGTCATTCGACCCGCCGAACACGAGGTCCGATTCCATTCGACCCGTCGAACGAAAGAGTCGACTACTACGCTCAAACGCCAGCTCCGACCGACAGTTGGACCTCAGCCCGTGCAGGTAAGGGCCCTGCACACAAGGTCTATTCACCACCCAGTCGATCACTCAGCGAATGGCTACCAACGGGTCCCGTCACCAATTCCCGGCCGACCGAGCCTTTCTGACGGTTACACGTGTCGTCGTGGCCATGGATTTGTCAGCGCCCCATATTCAAGGCGGTTTTCGGCCTGCTAGATTGACGCCCGCGTCTCAGAGACGAAGTCGGACAGACCCGGCAGTCTCGCTGAGGCGAAGACCCCCTATGCCTTCACCAAGGCCGTCTTCGGGTGCCCGGAAACCGCTGCGGATGAGATTCGCTGCGTCCCACCACGTCTCACGCCAAAGCTTTTCGGCATCCAAACCCCCCAACCCACTGGAAAGCGCACGTAAGTGATGAGATCCCTTCAGCGTTTCGGCCCCCCGCTGGCCATCTCCGCCATGGCGATCGTGCTGAGCACGCCCGGGCCTGCCGCCGCCGACGAGGCGACCGACGGCAAGGACACCACGTACTACATCTCGCTCGGCGACTCCCTGGCCTCCGGCTACCAGCCGGACGTCGACAAGGACACCGACGTCGCCTACACCGACCAGCTCTACGCGCAGCTCAAGCAGCGCACTCCCGGACTGAAGCACATACGCCTGGGCTGCACGGCTGAGACCACCGAGTCTCTGATCAACGGCGGAAAGTGCGACTACCCCAACGCCAAGTCCCAGCTGGACGCCGCTCTGAAGGCCATGGCCCAGCACAAGGGCAAGGTGGCCTACGTGACCCTCAGCGTGGGCGCGAACGACATCCTCCTCAACTGCGTCAGCCGCCCGGCCGGCACCCTCGACGGGGCGTGCCTGAACAGCCGGAGCGAGACCATGGCGAAGAACCTCGCCCAGATCGCGGGCGCGCTGCGCCAGGCGGGCACGGACAGCACCCAGTTCGTGGGCTCTGACTACCACAACCCGTTCCTGGCGGCCTGGCTGCAGGGCGCCGCGGGGCAGCAGGCCGCCAAGGAGTCCGCACCCCTGGTCAAGGCCGCCAACACGGGGATCGCCCAGGTGTACAAGTCCACCGGCTTCAAGGTGGCGGACGTGGCCGGGGCCTTCTCCTCGGACGACTTCACCACCCAGGTGAACGTGCCGGGTGCGGGTGAGGTGCCGGCGAACGTGGCCAAGATCTGCCGGCTGACCTGGGCGTGCACGAAGCAGGACCCGCACCCCAACGCCGACGGCCACAAGGTGATCGCGGGCGCCTTCGCGGCGCAGCTCACCGAGAACGACACGCCCGGTGCGGGAGAGTCCCCGGCCCCCAGCGAGCCGGCCACGCCCGGTGAGGGCGAGTCCCCGACTCCCGGCGAGACGACCCCGTCCGGTGAGGGCGAGTCCCCGACCCCCAGCGAGTCCGCCACGTCGGCGCCCGGCACCGACACTGGGGCGAACAACCCGAACGCGAACGGAGATCTCGCCGAGACCGGCGCGTCGAGCAACGCTCCCGTCCTCGCGGGTGCCGGTCTCGCGGTCGTGGCGGTCGGCACCGCCGCGGTCTACTTCGCGCGCAGGCGCCGTACGGGCGAGGAGAGCTGACGAGTAGCCAGTACACACGCCCCGGGCAGCGGGCCGCTCGCGATGTCGCGGGCGGCCCGCTCGGACTCGGGCCCCCTCCCCCCCCCCGGAAGAGTCGCCGAGGCCGCTGCCGCTGGGCCGCGAAACCACAGATTCTCGAAACGCGGTCGCGTACCCAGCGAGCAGGGCGGCGGGCGGACCAGGTGTTTGATCACCGCCACGAATCATCGCTCCAATCAATCCGGGCCGCTAAATCAATTGATTCATGTGACTGCACGAGCCGGCTCGGCTCATCAATCAAAGGCCGCGTGCCGCATGATGGCGCGGGAATCTGCCCGCCGCCTTCACGAGCTTTGTGGGCAGGCTGCCGCGACGTCCGGCCGGCGTTGCAGTGCGCTCGGCACGCGGTCCGCGTCGGGAGCGGTGATGCGCGGCATCCGCATGAGCCCGCACTGAATCCGGACTCCGGCAAAGAAACTGCAGGTCAGCACCGTCTCCGGGAGGGAGGCTGGGGTCGGGCAGGTGCTACGGACGCGCCAATAGCAGGAATCCGAGCAAGTGGCCCTTTGCGTAAGCGACTTGAGCGCCGTTTGCCCGGGGTGTGACCGGAGCCACCGAAAATGGGTCTCGCGATTTGAGACGCCTTGGCTGTGAGGTGCTCGCACCCGTCTCGAAAGGCGCTCCAGGTGTGCGCTCGACCTCTACTTAGGGCACACGGAGGGCACGGAACCCCCAAATTGGCCTAGACAACAACAAACCCCAGGCCGCTGACCTGGGGTTTCTCTCTGGAGCGGGTGACGAGAATCGAACTCGCGCTCTCAGCTTGGGAAGCAACGGCGCCTGGGTGGGATTCATCCCTCTGACCAGCGCAGATACCCGGTCCTTGGGGTGGTCGTGTGGGTCGGATTGCACCGCCGTTGACCGTGGTTTTCCGTCCTTACGGGCACGCGAAGGGCACGGAATCCCGGAAGGGAGGAGGCCGGCGCCACCGGGGGAGAACTCCGCACGGGCCGCCCCGTGCGGAGACCAACCCGTTTGGGCGGCGTTGCGGCTGCATAGCGCCCACAAGCATCGGGTGCTGGATTCCTCCGTCATACGCTCGTGGCTACGACGCCCCGTGGCGCCCCCGGTCGCGGCGGCGCAGGAAGAGCAGGCCGCCGGCGACGGCGGTGACGCCCGCGGCGGCCGTCCACCCGACGATCTCGCCGGAGCCGGTCGCGGCGAGGTCGCTTCCCGCGGCGGGGGAGGCGGAAGCGGAGGCCGACGCGGTGGCCGCCGTCTGGGGCCGCGCGTCGGAGGCGGCGCCCGAGGCCGGGGCCGAAGCGGCGGGCTTCGGGGTGGCCTTGGTGTCCGTCGCCTTGTCCCGCGTGAACGCCAGCGTCCCGAAGCCGAGCTGGTCGAACCCGCCGCTGTTGGGCCCGTAGTCCCCGCCGCCGCCCTCGGGCGCGGCCTTGGCGGCGATCTGCGTGAGGTACGTGGCGGACAGCCCGCGCCGCTTGGTGTAGTGGTTGGCGATCATGGCCCAGACCGGCCGCACATGCGTCGGGTCGGCGGGGGCGACCTGCGTGGTGAACTGGATCCCCGGCCGATTGTCCACCTGGGCGTAGGGCGTGTACGGCACCTTTCCGCCCAGGCTCCACTTGGCCACGTACTGAGCGCCCTTGAGGAAGCGGTTGTCGTCGTAGCCGTACAGGTCGATGCCCTGGTTCCAGGCCATCTCGCAGACGGTGCCCATCAGGCCGACGCCAAACAGCGAGTGCCCCTGGTCGCGCCCGGCCTCCATCCACTCGGCGAGCCCGTCGTCGTGCACGACATGGATGGCGTGCTTGATCGAGCCCATGCCGACGCCGTGCTTGAAGTACTCGACGGCCCGCTCGACCTTGGCCTGGTCGTCGCAGAAGATGCCCGTGGCCAGCACGCAGGCCATGTTGCACAGGTCCCAGTTGGGCCAGTAGTGGGGGGCGGCAGTGCCGTTGTTGTGGTTGACGAGAAAGTCCTCGCTCATCGAGTAGAAGACGTCCACCAGCATCTTCTGGAATCTCTCGAGTTCGAAGTCGCCGTGATCGCGGACGAGTTCGGCTGCGTTGGCGACCTGGTACCCGTATATCCCGGCGGCCAGGAACCGGTCGGCGCTGCCGTCGACTTTCGTCAGCTTCGCCGACCAGGCGTTGAGGATCGCGACGGCGGTGTCGGCGTGGGCGCTGTCGCCACTGACGTGGTAGCGCAGGGCGTTCTGGTACGCGGCGTGGATGTCGTTGTAGAGGATCCCGTAGTTCTGCGGCCACGTGCTGCGGGGGCGCAGTTCCACGCCCCGGTACACGATGGCCTGCGGGTTGGGCGTCCAGTCGCTCTGCGCATGCCGGTTGGCGGTCAGCTTCGCGTACCCGGCGGTGTAGGGGGAAGCGCCGGCCTTCACCTTGGCGGCCATACGGGCGAGGTCGGCGCCGGTGTGGAGGAGACCGGGGTGCGCGAAGGTCCCGCCCGCGGCCACCGAGGGGGTGGCGACGGTGGCGAGGCCGACGGCTCCGGCTGCGGCGCCCGTGGCCTTGAGAATGGTGCGGCGGCTGATCTGTCGTGTCACATCCATGCTGAGGAGACGGGCGGGGGCGACGCCGATAACGAAGACTGGACGGGCCGTGGTGCAAAGGGCCACCGGGCATGGCGGCCCGGCACCCCGCCTCGGGCGTGTAGCGCGACCAGTCCACGTCTCCGCGCGAGCCCGGTCCGGCGAGGACGAGGCGGTGCAGCTTCGCCCAGACCCGCGTGGAGCAGACCCGCGTGGCGCCCCACTCGGTGAAGCGTCGGTGCGCGGTCAGGCCCGATGGGCCGAAGACCGGCGGCAACTGCCGCCAGGTGCAGCCGGTGGTGGCCAACTGTGCCGAGGGTGCGGTCGACCGCCCCTGCTCCAGCCGGGTCAGGTAGTCCGTCGAGATCCCGGCGAGCCCGGCCAGTTCCTCGCGGCGCAGCCCGCTCGCCCCGCCGCCCCTACGGCTGATCACCCCACACACCAAGGGGGCCCAGGTCTCAGACCTGGGCCCCCTTCATGGAGCAGGTGACGAGAATCGAACTCGCGCTCTCAGCTTGGGAAGCTGCGATCATTTGAGGTCGATCTGGGCGCTGACCTGGGCCAACGGCCGAGGCGTGGCGTCGTCGGGCCCGGCTGCTTTCACCGTGGTTCCCCGCTGTTCCCCGCTCGATCTGGTGCGCTTGTGGTGCAGCCGCGATTCGCGCACCACGGCCGCACCTTCTGATCCGTAGCTCTACGGAGATCGGTCGGTGAGGGTCATACCGGTTGCGCGGGAGGGCCTGAAGGGGGCTGGGGATCTGAGGCGGTTGCAGGCGTTGCTGTATCCGGTTGCTGTACGCCTGCCTCCGCAGCACGGCGGAAGTGGGCGAGGTTGTGGCGGGCGTTGAGGGTCTTGGGGTGGTCGTTGCCCAGGAGACGCTCGCAGTCGGCCAGGACCTGCTCGGCCAGGTCGAGGGCGTCTTGCATGCGCCCGGCCACGCCGTAGGAGGCAGCGAGGTTGTGGCGGGCGTTGAGGGTGCTGGGGTGATCGTTGCCCAGGAGACGCTCGCAGTCGGCCAGGACCTGCTCGGCCAGGTCGAGGGCGTCTTGCATGCGCCCGGCATCGCGGTAGGAGTTGGCGAGGTTGTTACGGGCATTGAGGGTGTTGGGGTGGTCGTTGCCCAGGAGACGCTCGCAGTCGGCCAGGACCTGCTCGGCCAGGTCGAGGGCGTCTTGCATGCGCCCGGCATCGCGGTAGGAGTTGGCGAGGTTGTTAAGGGCATTGAGGGTGTTGGGGTGGTCGTTGCCCAGGAGACGCTCGCGGTCGGCCAGGACCCGCTCACGCAGGTCGAGGGCGTCTTGGGTACGCCCGGCATCGCGGTAGAAGTTGGCGAGGCTGTGGCGGGCATTGAGGGTGTTGGGGTGGTCGTTGCCCAGGAGACGCTCGCGGTCGGCCAGGACCCGCTCACGCAGGTCGAGGGCGTCTTGGGTACGCCCGGCATCGCGGTAGAAGTTGGCGAGGCTGTGGCGGGCATTGAGGGTGTTGGGGTGGTCGTTGCCCAGGAGACGCTCGTGGTCGGCCAGGACCCGCTCGCCCAGGTCGAGGGCGTCTTGGATGCGCCCGGCTTCGCTGTAGGAGTTGGCGAGGTTGTTACGGGCGTCGAGGGTCTTGGGGTGGTCGTTGCCCAGCAGACGCTCGCAGTCGGCCAGGACCCGTTCGGCCAGATCGAGGGCGTCTTGCATGAGCCCGGCTTCGCTGTAGGAGCTGGCGAGGTTGTGGCGGGCGTCAAGGGTGTTGGGGTGGTCGTTGCCCAGGAGACGCTCGCGGTCGGCCAGGACCCGCTCACGCAGGTCGAGGGCGTCTTGGATGCGTCCGGCATCGCGGTAGGAGTTGGCGAGGTTGTTAAGGGCATTGAGGGTGTTGGGGTGGTCGTTGCCCAGGAGACGCTCGTGGTCGGCCAGGACCTGCTCGGCCAGGTCGAGGGCGTCTTGGATGC
>NZ_VCHX02000100.1 GCF_005768555.2 Streptomyces sporangiiformans | reverse complement strand
TGAACCGGCCGGCCCCGGCCCCTGAACACTGCCACGGTGCCGTCAGTCGCGGTAGACGCCGACTTCGCTGAGTGAGTAACCCCAGGAGGTGCCGCGCTCCAGCCCCTGGATCCGTACATAGCGGGCCTGGACGCCGGTGAACCGCGCCGTGTCCAGGCCGCCGTCACCGGCGGTGGTGGACCACACGGACCGCCAGTTCGTGCCGTCGGTGGAGACCTCGATGCGGTACGCCTTCCCGTAGGCGCGCTCCCAGTTGAGGGTGACGCGCGAGACCTGGCTCGCGGAACCGAGGTCGAGCTTGAGCCACTGGGCGTCGCTCCAGTCGCTCGCCCACCGCGTGTCCGACTGGCCGTCCACGGCCCTGCCGGGGGCGTAGCTCGTGAACGGGTTCGACTCCGACGAACTGGCCGAAGCAGACGAGTTCGCGGCGAGGTTGACGCCGGCCTCGTGCTTCTCGGACGCTCCCCAGGTGTCGAGATAGGACTCGGCGCCCCGGAAGAGGTCGTCCACGACGTCCTGGCCGCCCACGAGACGGATGTCCTCGATCCAGTCCGGGACGAGGCCGTAGTGCGAGGCGCCGTCGGTGTTGAGGTCCCAGGTGCGCTTGCCGGTGGTCTGCTTGTCGAGGACGGAGCCGCCGTCGACGCTGCGGAAGGGGTACTTCACGGGGTTCGACGTGTCCGCGCCGCGCGGGGCCGGCCATCCGGCGATGCCGTTCATGTCCGTGCCGAAGCCGTAGCCGACGCCGTACTTGTCGCGCAGCGCGTTCGTCCGCTTCGCCTCCGCGCTGAACTCCTCGGAGGTGGGCTTCCCGCCGAGGTGCCCGGAGCCGCTCATGATCTGGGCGACGAAGCCGCCGAGGTTGTAGACCCGCTCGGTCCAGTTCAGGTCCATCCAGCTGTGCGAGGAGAGCACACCGGGGTAGGACTCGGACTCGAAGATGTCGAGCACGCGGCCGGTGGCCTTGACGCTCATATGGTCGATCTCGAGCATCATGTTGCGTTTCATCATGCCGCGCACCGCGTACTCGCCGAGATCGGTGAGACCTCGGGTGTTGCACTGCGCGTCAGCGGCGTACGACGGGACCTTCACCCCGTCCGGGAGGTCCTTCTCGGCCTCGGGCGCCGACGCCCCGCCGATGGGGTTGTCGGCTTGCGGTCCCGTGCACTTCTCCGTCTTCCAGAAGGTGCCGGTCGACAGGAACTGCCCGACGTTGATCGCGGTACCGAGGCCGCCCTCGTCGAAACGGACCCCGCACAGCGCGTTGTCCATCTTGTGGCACAGGAACATGCTGCGCACACCCAGCTCGTGCAGCTCGTCCAGACCGCGGTCGATGTCCGCCTTGCTGCACTGCGCGACGTCCAGGACCTGCTTGCAGCCGAACGGTTCGGAGGTCTCCACCCCCAGAACGACGGCCAGCTTGCCCTGCTTGATGACCTCGCGGGCCTGCGCGCTGTCCTTGACGATCCTGAACCAGCCCTTGCCCGGGCCGCCATACATCTCGTCGATGTAGTCCTGCATGTCGTACGTCAGCTTCGCCTGCAGGCGGATGGAGGTCATCTCGTCGCAGCTGCGGTCCTTGAAGAAGTAGACCGAGCAGATCACGCCGTTGGTGACGAGGTCGTTCACGAGCACGCGCTGACCGCCGCGCCAGGCCCGTTCGACCCAGGCGTAGTAGTTCTGCTGGTGCGTCATCGAGTCGTACGCGGGCCAGTCCTTGAACGTCGGCCAGCCGTCCGGGTCGTGCTTGCCGTCGCCGCCCCTGGTGATGTAGTCGAAGACGGCGAGTGAGCCGTCGGGGTAGTGCTCGGGGCAGTCCTTGAGCGCGTCGGCTATCCCCTGCTCGGAGAACGGCTTTCCGCAGATGAGCCGGCCGCCGAAGGCCTCGTTGGCCATCAGGTGGTTGTGCGCGTCGACGAACCCGCGTACTTCTCCCCGGGAGTTGGTCCCCTTGAACGGCTCGCCGGTGACATTGATCTCGGAGTCAGGCGCGGGGCGGGCGGTAGGGGCCCACCAGTCGGTACCGGCCGCGGAACTCGGCGTCGGCCCGAGTGCCATGGCCATCACGATGAGGAGCAGCGACAGAACCGTGAGCGGTTTGCGCCTGTGGGGCGGGCGTCGAGTCATGGTCATCACTCACGTCCTCGGTCGGCGGACGGCGGACAGCGCGGTCGGTCAGCCAGATCGCCCAGGGCATGAACACCCCATGCATGATTGTCATGACCGCGCAAACGATGCCCCCGAGGATCGAGGCTGACGTGACCGGAGTCAATAGTCCGGGACAGATGACCTGATCGCTTGTCCTGGTGGGTACTTGGATGGCTGGTTGAGTGTGCCTCCGGAAGGAGCCTCGTGATTGCTTCGGTGTGACCAGACGTCATCTCTGGACCGGCTTCGCTCAAGAAGAGCGACGAAGAGCTCGTAGTGCCCGTAGTGCCCGTAGCACCCGTCGGTCAGCGGAGCGGATGCAAGGGAGCCAGTTCGGCGGGGCCCTGGCCGGTCACGATCGCCTCGGCGAGGAGTTTGCCGCTCAGCGGGCCCAGGGCGATTCCCCACATCCCATGGCCGCCGCAGACATGGACGCGCGGTGAGCGCGTCGGGCCGACGAGGGGCAGTCCGTCCGCGGTGCAGGGACGTGGGCCTGCCCATGTGTCGGTGCGGCGGCTCCAGTCGGCGCCGGGCAGCATGGGGCGTGCCGCGTCGATGACGGCCTGCACGCGGCGCGGGTCCGCGGGCCGGCCCGGGGCGGTGAACTCCATCATTCCTGCGACGCGTACCCTCCCCGCAGCCTTCGACTTCGCTCGACCAGGGGGGAGGACTCCCGGGCTCAGGGGTGTGCAGACCACGCGCTGGGCCGCGAAGTACGTGGGCCGGGTGGGCAGGCCGTCGGCAGGCAGGGTGAAGCTGTAGCCCCGGCCGGACTGGACGGGGGCGCGCACACCGAAGGGTGCCGCCAGCCGGTTCAGCCACGCTCCGTTGGCGAGAACGGCGACATCGGCACGCAGCTCCGTGCCGTCGGAGCCGAGTACGGCGACTTCGCTGCCGTGGTCCCGTATCCGGGTGACGTCCAGACCGTCGACGATCTTGCCGCCCCGCTCGCGCACCGCGCCGGCGAGTGCCTCGACGTAGGCTCCCGGGTTCAGGAAGCGCTGGCCGTGCAGCCGTACGGCGGCGCCGGTCCGCTCCGACAGGGCCGGTTCCAGGGCCCGGGCCTCGGCGCCGCTCAACAGGTCGTAGTCGACGCGCTGCCCGGCCGCGCGTACCGCGTTCAGTTCGTCCACGAACGGTACGCGGGCCGCCTCCGTGGTGAAGGCGATGAGGCTCGGGTCGCTCGGACGGGTCGGCTCGGCGACGCCGCCTCGGGCCAGTTCGTCGTAGGCGTCGAGCGCTTTCCGGTTCAGCGGAGCGAGGGCGCTCATCGCCACCCGCCAACGCCGGCTTGTGCAGTTGCGGCTGAAGGACACCAGGAACCGGGCCAGGCGTGCGTCGGCCCGGGGCGGGATGTAGAGCGGTGAGGCAGGTGAGAGCAACGTGCGCAGCCCCAGCCGCAGGGCGCCCGGTTCGGGCAGCGGCACGGCGAGGGCGGGGGAGAGCCAGCCGGCGTTCCCCCAGGACGCGCCGGCCGCGACGTGCCGGCGGTCGACGACGGTGACCTCGACGCCCGCTTCCTGGAGGAACCAGGCGGTTGCCAGTCCGGCCATGCCGGCGCCGACCAGGATGGCGCTGCGGGGCGGGCGCCGTACGTCGCCGCGGTGGTGCGTGGTCATGACCGGCTCCTTTTCTCGGACGTCGTCAGGGCTGGGCCCGACAGGACCGCCGGTGGCCTGCGCTCCCCGGTCCGTGTCGCCTGTTCGAAGGCGTGCCCGGCCCTGAGGACCGCCAGGTCCTGCCGGTGCGGGCCGATGACCTGAAGGCCGACGGGCAGCCCCTGCGGGGTGAAGCCGGCCGGTACGGACAGCGCGGGGCAGCCGGTGGCGGAGATCAGGTAGGCGGAGCGCATCCAGTCCAGGTAGGTCTCCATCGGCGTGCCGTCGACGGCCGCGGGGTGCGCAAGCCGGATGTCGAACGGGACGACCTGGCTGACCGGCAGCAGCAGGAGGTCGTACGCCTCGAAGAACTCCCGGACCCGGTGGTACAGATCGGCACGCAGCAGCTGCGCGCGTCCGAGATCCGGACCGGTGAGCCGCCGCCCCTCCTCGATGTTCCACACCACGTCGGCGGCCATCTGGTCGCGGTGCCGGTCCAGTACGGCTCCGTAAGCCAGCTCCATCTGCCAGGCGCGCTCGGTGAGGAACACCTCGTCGGCCCCGGACAGATCCGGGCAGGCATCCTCGACCACACAGCCCAGGTCGGTGAAGACGTCGAGTGCCGGTGCGAGCGCCGCCGTGACCTCCGCGTCGACGGGCACGGCGCCCCCCAGATCCGGCGACCAGGCGACCCGCAGACCACGTACATCGCTGTCCAGCGGCCACGCGAAGACCGAACCGGGCGTCTCCAGTGCGAGCGGACTGCGCCCGTCGGGACCGGCCAGCACGGACAGGGTCAGCGCGACGTCCTCCACGGTGCGGGCCATGGGTCCCTTCACCGAGATCTGTCCCCACGGCGCCCTGTCGGGCCAGGACGGAACACGGCCGGGCGAGGGGCGCAGGCCGACGACATTGTTGAAGGAGGCGGGATTGCGCAACGACCCGCCGGTGTCACTGCCGTCGGCGATCGGCTGCATACCGCAGGCGAGCGCCGCTCCCGCGCCGCCGCTGCTCCCGCCCGCGCTGCGGGAGAGGTCGTACGGGTTACGGGTGGGCCCGAACACCTTGTTGACGGTGTGTGAACCCATGCCGAGTTCGGGCACGTTGGTCTTTCCGATGGTGATGGCTCCGGCGTTCCTCAGACGCTCGACGACCAGGTGGTCCCGGTCGGGAACACGGTCGGCGAAGATCGGCGAACCGTATGTCGTACGGATGCCCGCCGTGTCATGGAGGTCCTTGTGCGCTACGGGAAGCCCGTGCAGCGGGCCGACCTCCGCGCACCCCACCAGCCGTGCGTCGGCCTTGGCGGCTTCCTCCAGCGCTTGGTCGGCGACCAGAGTGACGATGGCGTTCACCGCGGGATTGACGCGTTCGATCTGTTCGAGGTGGGCGGTGACGACTTCGCGGGCGGACACCTCGCGTCGCCGGATCGCGGCGGCGAGTTCGGCGGCGCTGCGGAAGCAGAGTTCGTCCGGGTCATCTACGGGATTCACTACGGTGTTTCACGCCTCTCAGAAATGATGGAACGTCAGAACGTTTCCCTGAGCTGTACGACGGCCAGCACGCCGAAGAGGACGAAGGCCCCGGACAGCAGCACATTCGACGTGATCTTGTTCCGGTGCAGCGGTTCGATGCCCTTGCGGTTGAGCAGCACCAGGAGCGTCCCGGACAGCACAGGAAGGATCAGCGACCCGACGGCGGCGTAGGTCAGTACCAGGGCCACCGGCTGCCCCAGGAACGTGACGGCCAGCGCCGCCACCGCGCAATAGGCGAGGAAGGCGCGGAAGGGCCGGCTGTTCTGTGCCATATGGGGTCCGGCGTCGGTCTCCGGAATGCCGCGCAGGGTTCGCAGGGAGTCCGCCAGCAGGTAACAGAGGGCGTTGAACCCGCCGACGAGGGCGCTCAGTGTCACGAAGAAGAAGGTCGCCAGGAACAGGACGCGGGCCGCCGACCCGAGGTCCGCGCCGAGCGGGTCGGCGAGTGCGGCCAGGCCGTCGTTGCCGCTGATGGTGTCGCCGGTGCCGTACAGCAGGCCCGTCCCCACGACGGTGGTGCAGAGCACGAAGAGAAAGGTGACGGCGTAGCTCACCGCCGAGTCCGCGCGCATGACGGGCAGCCAACTTTGGTGCTGCCAGCCCCTCTCCCGCACCCAGTAGCTGTACGAGGCGATCCCGGCAGTGCCGCCCACACCTCCGATGAGGGCGAGCACCGTCACCACCGATCCGTCCGGCAGCCTCGGCCGCATCGTGGAGATGAGCCCCGGCAGATCGTCCGTGGTGGCGAGCATGGCCACCGCCAGCACGACCATGCCGAGGAACTTGACCAGGATGAACGCGCTCATCACCCGCTCGAAGAGCGCGTACCGCCCGACGTACACGATCGCCGCGGACACCAACGCGATCGCGACGGCCAGCGGACGCAACGGGAGCGCCGGGAACAGTGTGGCCAGCGCCAGGGAGGCGACGGAGCTGAGCGCCGCTCCGTAGAGCAGCCCGATGACGAGGACGAACACGAAGAAGGCGGCGGGCAGCCAGCGTCCGACCGACCTGAGGCTCGCGATCACCGTCTGACCGGTCGCCAGGTACAGCCGTCCCACCGCCTCGGTGAGCGAGAACTTCAGCACGACGCCGATGAGGATCGCCCACAGCAGTGCCATGCCGTATCCGGCGGCGCCCGCCAGGGACGTCACCATGTCCCCGGCGCCCACGCTCGCGGCCGCCAGGACCAGGCCGGGGCCGAGGAGAGCCAGCCGCCCGCGCCGAGTGGCGGGGGCGTGCGCGGGTTCGGCCGCTTGCTGCCGGAGCTGGGTTCCTTGCGTCGCGGTCACGTCGATCATCTCCGTACGTCGTGAAGCGGGAGTCATCGGTTCGTGCGGCTCGTACGGTCCGTCACCGGCAGGCTCGGGCACGATGACGGAAGGGAACAAGAATCTCGGCCGAGATGACGGAATCGGCCATATGCTTGGTGCGATGGACGCACGGCAGCCCGGCCCCGTGGCCGATTCGCTGGATCGGCGCATCATCAGCGCCCTGCAGATCGACGGCCGGGCCTCATGGCACCGCATCGCGACGGCGCTCGGCGAGGCCGAACGCACCGTCGTCCGCCGGGGAACCCGGCTGCTCGACTCCGGGCTCGTGCGCATCGGGGCCATGGCGCTGCACGGCCGCAGCACGGTGGTCGGTGTGCGTTGCGCGCCGGGGCAGGCGAGGGTGGCCGCGAGCGCGCTCGCCCGACGGTCCGACTGTGTCTTCACCCATGTGCTGACCGGGTCCCCGGACTGCGTCGCGGAGTTGCTCTGCCCCCGGGAGCAGTTGCCGAGCCTGGTGATGGACGAACTGCCCGGGCTGCCGGGCATGGTGGAAACGTTCACCCTGCCGGTGCTGCGTCACATCCGCACGATCCGCGAGTGGCACTCCGGTCTGCTCACCGATGACGAGATCGCCGCGCTGGCGCGTCTCCGCCCCTCCGATCACTCCGCGTCGCCGTCGCCGCCGTCTTCCGGGGACGTGCCGTCGTCGTCCGCCGAGGATGTGCTGCCGCCGGCTGACATGGCGCACGGCATCTCCCGCCCGGACCGGCTGTTGCTGAACGCGCTGGCCGAGGACGGGCGGTGCACCTACGAGGAACTGGGTCGCGTCGCCGGGGTTTCGGAGGCCACCGCGCGGCGGCGGCTGGGTGCGCTGCGGCGGGAGGGCAGGGTGCGCATCCGCGCCGTGATCGAGCCGGCACTGCTCGGGCTGCCGGTGGAGGCGATGCTCTGGGTGCGTGCCGCTCCGGCCAAGGCCGAGGCGGTGGCGGCGGCGCTGGCGGACTCCGTCCATGTCCGATACGCCAGCTTCGTCACCGGGGAGCGTCAGATCCTGGTCCTGGCGGCGTTGCCCAGCGAGTCGGCCCTGTACGACTTCGTCACCCGGGGTCCCTGGCTGCGGGACGTGGCGTCCGTGGACACCTCGCTCGTCATCGGTTCGCTGAAACGCGGGGGCATGCTCGCGCGTCGGGCGCGGGACTGAGGCGAGGGAGCGCCCCGCTCTCCCACGTCGGTGTCGCCGGCCAGGAGTTTCCCCTTTTCCCGATCGCAAAACGCGGAGGCTATTGTGGCGAGGCGAATCGAACGTGAGCAAGGTGGCGGAGGCTGGCTGTGTCGGACGAGGGGCGACTCGTCGCCGGGCGATACCGGCTGGCCGAGCAGATCGGCCGTGGGGGCATGGGCACCGTGTGGCGTGCCGAGGACGAGGTCCTGGGCCGCCAGGTCGCGGTCAAGCGACTGCACGCACAGGCGCACCTGGCCGACGAGGAGCTCGCGACTCTGTACGAGCGCACGCGGCGTGAGGCGCGCAGCGCCGCCCGTATCGCGCATCGCAACGTCGTCGTGGTGCACGACGTCGTGGACGACGACGGGCTGCCCTGCATCGTCATGGAGTACATCCCCACGGGCACGCTCGGTGAGCTGCTGAGGGGTGGCCGGACCGTCCCGCCCGAGGAGGCGGCCCGCATCGGTCTGGGGATGATCGCCGCCCTGCGTGCCGCCCACGAGGCCGGAGTGCTGCACCGCGACGTCAAGCCCGGCAACGTACTCCTCGCCGCCGACGGCCGCGTGGTCCTCACCGACTTCGGCATCGCGATGACCGTCGGGGCCTCGACGCTGACCAAGACCGGCGAGATGGTCGGATCGATCGACTACATAGCGCCGGAGCGGATGCGGGGCCGCAAGCCCGGACCGGCCTCGGACCTGTGGGCGCTGGGGGCGACGCTCTACCAGGCGGTGGAGGGGCGGCCCCCGTTCCGCAAGGGCACGGCGATGGAGACGGCGTACGCCATCGCCGTCGACCCACTGGAACCGATGAAACAGGCCGGACCGCTGGAGCCTCTCATCGAGGCGTTGCTGGTCAAGGACCCCGACGAGCGGCCGTCTGCCGAGCAGACGGAAAACGCCCTGCGGGCCACGCGGTCGGGTGTGACGGACACGACGACCGTGGTCCCGCTGACCTCTTCGGCCTCGCGCGCGTACGCGGCCGGGCGTGACGAGGGCGCAAGCCCGGTGACCGGCTCGGCGACAGACGCGACGACAGGCCCGGGGACGGGCTCGGCAGGCGGGGGGCGCACGGCGCCCCCACCGCCCACGGGGTCCGGCCGCGGCCGCGACCGGACCCGGGGCTCCAAGCGCCGCGTGCCCCTCTGGGGCCTGGTGACGGTGCCGGTGCTGGTGGCGGCGGTCGTCGCGGGCGGGCTGTACGCGACCCGGGGCGACGGCGGGGAGAAGGGCGGCAGCGCCGACAACGCCACGCGCGAGCCCGCTACCCCCACCGCACCGACTTCCGCGCCCCCGCCGGTGCCCGAGGGGTTCCACCTGGTCAAAGTAAAGGACCTGGGTATCTCCTTCCCCGTTCCGGACGGCTGGACGGCCGCTCGGAAGACGACCGAGGAGGTCAGCTACAAGGACGAGACGGGCCTGGCCGAGATCACCATCGGCGTCGTGGACCCCGCCGGCTCGCACCCCTTGACGCACTTCGAGAGCATCGAGGCGAACACCAAGGTCAACTACCCGACCTACCGGAAGCTGCGCATGCAGAAGACCTCCTTCCGGGGGCAGCCCGCGGCGGTGTGGGAGTTCACCTTCCAGGGGCGGGCGCGGGTGTTCCGCGCCATCGACCTCGGCTTCGGCCGGGAGGGCGGCAAGGAGTACGACATCTACCTCTCCGCGCCGGATCTGGAGTGGGCCACCTACCGCCCCGTCTTCGACAAAGTCAGGGACGGCTTCATCACCACCGGCTGACAGGACCGGCGGGACCTGAACGGAGCCACGGGACGGAAACCGGCGCGGCTGACGGACCTGTACTTCAAGGACAGCGGTAAGCAGCAGCTCGTGGGCTCACGTTCCACGACCCTGAAGCCGGGCAGCTGCCAGATCTACAGCACCGGTGTCGCCCACAGGGGAACCGAGGCCCCCATCCTCGTCAAGTCGCAGACCTCCAGCACCTGGTACCTCTGGGGTGACACCTACACCCCCGACGGCGTCTTCTACGCCTGGCAGACCACTGACCTCGCCTCCGGCAGCTGGACCCCGGCCGACCAGCGCATCTACACCCAGCCGGTGAACTCCAAGCACGCCACCATCCAGCCGATCCAGGGTGCCCAGTACGACAGCCTCGTCGCGCACTACGGAAAGCCGGCCTGGAACCGGCTGAAGTCCTACAACTTCCCGGCCCGGTACATCCGGCATGCCAACTCCATCGGCCGCATCGACCCGTACCCGTTCGACCCGTTCACCGACTCCGAGTGGAAGATGGTGCGGGCCTGGCCGACCCGTCCGCCGGCTCCTTCCAGTCTGTCAACTACCCGGACCGCTATCTGCGGCACTACAACTTCCAGCTGGAACTGGACCCCAACGACGGCACCACGGCGTTCAAGCAGGACGCCACCTTCTACAAGACCGCCGGGCCGGCCGACTCCACCTGGCCGTCCTTCCGCTCGTACAACTTCCCCGACCGCTACATCAGGCACGCGAACTGCGTACTGCGCATCGATCCCATCACCACCGCGACCGACCGCTCCGACGCCACCTTCTCGGTCGGCTACTGAGGCTCGACTCGGCCAGGGACTGATGCCGAGGCCAACTCGCCGTCGCGGGCGAGGAGTTGAGGGAGAAGCATGAAGGGCCCCGGGCTGCGCCGTGCCGCAGCC
>NZ_VCHX02000109.1 GCF_005768555.2 Streptomyces sporangiiformans | reverse complement strand
CGGCGGCCCGCACAGGGGGAGCGGGCCGCCGCCGGACCTTTCTCGGCGGTGGTGTCCGGCTGCCGCCCCTGGCCGGGCGGCGGGTGGGACGCCGGTCACCTGGTGAAGGACGCTAAACCTGAGAGTGAGGGGTTGGTAACGCCATGTACGGAACTGGCGGGAGCGAGTCGCGCACTGAACGGATGCGACCGTGATCCTGGCCTGCCGCCGACGAGTTGGCGAGGAGCGGTGACCGATCCGGCGGTTGCGGGGGCGGGGTCGGCGCGGCGCTGCTATGGGCCCGCCGAGGGGTACGGGGGCCGTGCGAGGCGGCCTCAGAGCCTGCGATTAGGCTCCGGCGTCATGGACGTACTCATCCATCTCTTCGTGGCGCTGCACATCATCGGCATCGCCTCACTCCTCGGCGGCTTCCTCACCCAGATGAAGGCGATGGGTGAGGGAACGGCCCGCTTCAGCCCCGCGATGCTCCACGGCGCCCTGACCATGCTGGTCACCGGCGTCGTCCTGGTGGGCCTCAACCAGGCCGACGACCAGCCCGTCAACAACATCAAGATCGGCGTGAAGCTGGCGTTGCTGATCGTGATTCTCGGGCTCGTGTACGTGAAACGGGACGAGGAGAGGGCGGAGAAGGGGTTGTTCGGGTTGGTGGGCGGTCTGACCATCGCGAACATCTTCATCGCGGTTCTCTGGACCTGACAGGGACCAGAAAGCAGCCGCCCCTCGCCGGGGCCCGGGCGTCACCAGGTGATGCCCACGCGCGCGTGCCGCATGAAAGCCCGCACGCGCGCGTGGCTCACGCCGGGCGGACGACGCTGTGGATCGGCATGTAGTAGATCGACTCCTCGCGGACGTACTCCCCCGGCTTCGGGGCGTGGACCATCATGCCGTCGCCCTTGTAGATGCCGACGTGGCTGATGTCGTCGTAGAAGAAGATGAGGTCGCCGGGCTGGGCGTTGGCGACCGATACCGTCGTGCCGACGTTGACCTGGTCCCAGGTGGTGCGCGGGAGGGTGACGCCGGCGGCCTTCCAGGCGGCCTGGGTGAGACCGGAGCAGTCGTAGGAGTCGGGGCCGGTCGCGCCCCAGACGTACGGCTTGCCGGTCTGGGCCTCGGCGAAGGCGAGCGCCTTCTCGCCCTTGGAGGTGGAGGTGGAGGTGCTGGTCCCCGCGGTGCTGCCCGAGCCGGTGGAGGTGCCCGAGCCGGAAGCGCCGGCCGCTTCCTGCTGGGCCAGCTGCTCCTGGCGCTGCCTCTCCTCCTCCGCGGCGGCCTGCTGCCGCGCCAGTTCCTCCGCCTTGCGCCGGGCCTCCTCCTGCCTCTTCTTCTCGATCGCCGCGAGCCGCGCCTTCTCCTCGGCGGTCAGCTGGGAGAGCAGCTCGCGCGCCTCGGCGAGCTTCCGCTGGACCTCCGCCTTGGAACTCTTCAGGGTGCTCTGCGTCTTGTTGAGCGTCTCCAGGCTCTCCGTGGCCTCCTGACGCTTCTTCGTCGTCGCGGCCTGCTGCGTCGCGTAGTCGTCGACGGCCTGCTTCTGGCGGCTGGTCAGCCGGTCCATCAGCTGGGTCTGGTCGAAGTAGTCCTGCGGGTCGTCCGCGAGCAACATGGTCGCGGTGCCGGGGGCGGAGGCGCCGGTGCGGTACTGCGCGGCCGCGAACTCACCGAGTTCCTCGCGCGCTTCGTTGAGCTTCTGCGTGCGCTCGGCCACGTCGTCCAGGAGGGTGTCGACGCGCTTGCGCTGCTTTGTGGTCTTCTCCTTGGCCCCGTTGTACTTCTCGGTGGCCGTCTCCGCCTGCTGGTAGAGGTCGTCCACCTTTTTCTGGACCTCGTCGAGGCTCGGCCTCGGCTCCGCGGCGGGCGAGGCGTTCGCCGACTGCGAGAGCAGGGCCACCGAGGTGAGGGCGGCGGTGGCCAGGGCAGGGGTCCGTATGCCCATGGGACTACTGGGGGTCCGCAATTTGCGGTGCGACGCCACGAGGGCGACTCCTTCCGTCGTCCGCCTACCGAGTTAGCTGTCGGGTTCGGGCGGGTGCTCCGGAAGGTTTGCCCTACGGTCCTTGCTCCCCTGAGGGAGTTGGACCGATTCACCCCAAGGTCATTGGGTCCCCGGCTCCGTCGGCCCAGAAGGGCGTACCGGACTCAGCGGAGGCCGCACGGCCCGGCGACGTTCGCCGGTGGGTGTCGAGCGGCCCACTGGAAAGTTAGCCAACGGGTGTGGCTCCTGTGAAGGTTGGTGAGCGAATTGCCCGATACGTTTTCGTGACCTTTTCCTCAACCGCCGCTTACCGAGGTCAATCCGGGAGGGTCTGCGGCCAGTTGCCCCGGAGTGACGGAGTCCCCCCGATTTCGGGGTACTAGGGCCGAGTCGACCCGGCCGAGGGCGTCCCGGCGCCGACGCGCGGGCTCAAGGGGGCGCATGGTACTTACGGTACGTATGGTGCAACCTGTGCGCCGTGCCCGACGCCCCCCGGCCCGGCGCCGCAAGATCGGCGTACGAGCTCTCTACCCCGTTCGTCGCCGAAAGTAACAGGGCAACGATGGAGGGTGAGGGGGCTCGGCGGGTCCCGGTCCGCGCCGAGTTCTGCGCGGAGTCCTGGCGGAGTTCTCAGGGGGGCGGCGAGGTGTCAGTGCGGGAGCCTAGACTCGGAGAGCGATGAGCAGCCTCTTTGATGACAGCTTCCTGGCGGACCTCAAGCCCTCGCAGGCCCACGAGGAAGAGCCCCCGCCGCCGCCCGAGGACGAGGCGCCGGAGCCGGTTCCGGACGACCTGTTCGGCGGCCGCTTCGACGTGCCGCCGAACCGGGACGAGTACTACCGCGACGGCGCCCCGCGGCCGCACGTGGACGCCGCGGCGCTCCTGGAGGGGCTGAACGAGAACCAGCGCGCGGCCGTCGTGCACTCCGGCGCACCCCTGCTCATCGTGGCCGGCGCCGGCTCCGGGAAGACCCGTGTGCTCACGCACCGGATCGCGTATCTGCTGGGCGAGCGGAAGGTGCACCCGGGCCAGATCCTCGCGATCACCTTCACCAACAAGGCCGCCGGTGAGATGAAGGAGCGCGTCGAGCAGCTCGTCGGCCCGCGTGCCCACGCGATGTGGGTGATGACCTTCCACAGCGCGTGCGTCCGCATCCTGCGCAGGGAGTCGAAGAAGCTCGGCTTCACCTCGTCGTTCTCCATCTACGACGCCGCCGACTCGAAGCGCCTCATGGCCCTGGTCTGCCGTGATCTCGACCTCGACCCGAAGCGCTTCCCGCCCAAGTCCTTCAGCGCCAAGATCTCGAACCTGAAGAACGAGCTGATCGACGAGGAGGACTTCGCGAGCCAGGCCGCCGACGGCTTCGAGAAGACCCTCGCCCAGGCGTACGCGCTCTACCAGTCGCGGCTGCGCGAGGCGAACGCCCTCGACTTCGACGACCTGATCATGACGACGGTCAACCTCCTGCGCGCCTTCCCGGACGTCGCCGAGCACTACCGCCGCCGCTTCCGCCACGTCCTCGTGGACGAGTACCAGGACACGAACCACGCGCAGTACGCCCTCGTACGGGAACTCGTCGGCACCTCCGAGCACCCCGTGGACGTACCGCCCAGCGAGTACGACGTCCCGCCCGCCGAGCTGTGCGTCGTCGGTGACGCCGACCAGTCCATCTACGCCTTCCGCGGCGCGACCATCCGCAACATCCTCCAGTTCGAGGAGGACTACCCGGACGCGACGACGATCCTCCTGGAGCAGAACTACCGCTCCACGCAGACGATTCTCAGCGCCGCCAACGCGGTCATCGAGCGCAACGAGAGCCGCCGCCCCAAGAACCTGTGGACCAACGCGGGCGCGGGCGCGCAGATCACCGGCTACGTCGCCGACACGGAGCACGACGAGGCGCAGTTCGTCGCCGAGGAGATCGACCGGCTGACGGACTCCGGTGACGCGAAGGCGGGCGACGTCGCCGTCTTCTACCGGACGAACGCGCAGTCCCGTGTCTTCGAGGAGATCTTCATCCGGGTCGGCCTGCCCTACAAGGTCGTCGGCGGCGTCCGCTTCTACGAGCGCAAGGAGGTCCGGGACGTCCTCGCGTACTTGAGGGTCCTGTCCAACGCCGAGGACTCCGTCCCCCTGCGCCGCATCCTGAACGTACCCAAGCGCGGCATCGGCGAGCGCGCCGAGGCGATGATCGACGCGCTCGCGTCGCGGGAGAAGATCAGCTTCTCGCAGGCGCTGCGCCGCGTCGACGAGGCGTACGGCATGGCGGCCCGCTCCACGAACGCCGTCAAGCGGTTCAACACGCTGATGGAGGACCTGCGGACCATCGTGGACTCGGGCGCCGGTCCGGCCACGGTCCTGGAGGCGGTGCTCGAACGCACCGGCTACCTCGCCGAGTTGCAGGCCTCCACGGACCCGCAGGACGAGACCCGCATCGAGAACCTCCAGGAACTCGCCGCCGTGGCCATGGAGTTCGAGCAGGAGCGCGCGGAGGGCGAGACAGGCACGCTGTCCGACTTCCTGGAGCAGGTCGCTCTCGTCGCCGACTCCGACCAGATCCCGGACGAGGAGGAGGACGGCTCCGGCGTCATCACGCTCATGACCCTCCACACCGCCAAGGGCCTCGAATTCCCCGTGGTGTTCCTGACCGGCATGGAGGACGGCGTCTTCCCGCACATGCGCGCTCTCGGCCAGACCAAGGAACTGGAGGAGGAGCGGCGGCTGGCGTACGTCGGCATCACGCGCGCGCGGGAGCGGCTGTACCTGACACGGTCGACGATGCGCAGTGCCTGGGGGCAGCCCTCGTACAACCCGCCGTCCCGCTTCCTGGAGGAGATCCCGGACACGCATCTGGAGTGGAAGCGGACGGCGTCCATGGGGTCGATGGCCGCCGGCCCGGTGGCCGGGGTGGCGGCCTCCCTGTCGTCCTCCCGCTCCCGGTCGGCGGCCTCGGGCGCGTCCGGCTTCGCTACGCGGCGTGGCGGCGCCACCGAGAAGCCGGTGGTGTCGCTGGCGGTGGGTGACCGGGTCACGCACGACCAGTTCGGGCTCGGCACCGTGGTCGGCGTGAAGGGCACAGGGGCGAACGCGGAGGCGACGATCGACTTCGGGGAACCGAAGCCGAAGCGACTTCTTCTGCGGTACGCGCCGGTGGAGAAGCTCTAGTAACGGGGCCGCCGGCCGATTCCGAGGGGCTATGGGCGGGGCCCCGGGGACGGCCACCGCGGCAACGGACGCGTTGCTCAGTTCGGGTTCAAGCCGTGGCTGCGCAGCCACGGCAGCGGGTCGATCGCGTCGCCGCCGCCCGGATGTACCTCGAAGTGGAGATGCGGGCCGGTCGAGTTGCCGGAGTTGCCCGAGAATGCGATCGGGTCGCCGGCCTTCACGGCGGTCCCGGAAGCGACCTTGTAGCTGGAGAGGTGGCAGTACCACGTCTCCGTGCCGTCCTTGGCGGTCACGACCGCCATGTTCCCGTACGCGCTGTTCCACTCCGTACGGATCGTGCCGTCGGTCGCCGCCATCACGGTCGTGCCGTACGAGACGGGGAAGTCTATGCCGGTGTGTACGGACATCCAGTTGATGCCGGACTGGCCGTAGTAGGCGCTGAGCCCCTTCTGGGCGACCGGCAGCGCGAACTTCGGACGCAGACGCTCCTTGCGGGCCGCCTCGGCCGCCGCCCTCTTCTTCTCGGCCTCCTGCTGGGCCTTGAGGTCGATACGCTCCTGCGTGCGGCTCGCGCGGTCGGCGAAGTCGTCGGCTCCCGCGGAGAGGCTTTCGAGCTGGGTGTCCAGTTTGTTGTTGGCGGCCGACGGCTTGACGGCGCTCGCGTCGGGCGCGGCGGTCGTCTGCGGGGCGTCGCTCTCGCTTCCGGCGCCCACGGACGCGGCCGCGATCCCGGCCACCCCCACCACACACGCGGAGGGCACGACGACCGTCAGCAGCGCGGAACGCTTGGGCGGAGTGCGACGGCGGGAACGGGCGGCTCCACGGCCTGCACTGCGGGAGGCCGAACGTGGGGCCGGGGCGACGATGGTGGCGGCGACGGGGCTGATCTCCTCGACCCCTTCGACATCGTCGAACGGCGGGAAATCCTCGTGCGTGCCCGTGCTGCCCGTGCCCGGGTCGGCGCTGGTGGCGCTGTCCGGGTCGTCGGAGGAAGTGAAGTCGCCCTCGGCGGCCATCGGTTCGTCGTACCCGATGTGCTCGAAGGCGGCTGTGGCCTGCTGGTCGTAGGACTCGTGCTCGTAGGACTCGTGCTGGTCGTAGGACTCGTGCGGCTGATGGTCGCCGTCGGAGTTCCACGCCGTCGCGTCGTACGCGCCCGTGTCGAAGGTCTGCGTGCCCCACTGCTGGTTCTGGTCGACCGGCTCGGCCTGGTGCCAGGCGTTCGCGTCCCACTGGCCGGTGGCTTCGGGGCCGGGGGCCTGGGTCGGGATCTCGGCGAGCTGCTGGTAACCGGTGGCCTCCGGCCAGATACCCGTCGTCTCATAGCTGCCGGTGTCGTACGCGGAGAGGTGCTGGGCCGTGTACGGGTCGTAGTGCGGCGTCTGGTGGTGCTCGCCGAGCGTCTCGTGGGAACCGTTGGACCACTGAGTGGCGTCGTACGAACCGGTGCCGCTGCCCGGCAGGTCGCCGAAGAGGGGGTCCGTCTCGAAGGCTGTGGTCGCGTAGGTGCCCGTCGTGTCGTAGGCGCCCGTGGCGGTCGCGTCAAAACCAGTGGTGGAGTAGCCGTCGTACGTGGTGAAGTCGCCGTACTGGGATCCCTGTTGACCGTAGGACGCGTAGTGCGCCGAGGCGGCATCGGGAGCCGGAGCCGGGGGAGTTGCGGTCCCCGACGGGTGACGGTCGTTCACCAACTTCTCTTTCGCCTCGACGACAGGGGCTGGCAGAGCAGTGCGGTGACTGTACCCGGCAGTACGCGGGCGCGACAATCTTCGGCAGGTTTCCCCCGCGCAGGAAACGGGCATTCGACCGTCTTTCGGCGGACTGCGGACGCGGCTTTGGCCTGGCGTTCGACGCATGTTCGAAGAATCGGAGATGCTCCGGAACGCTCAGAGGTGTTCGGAGGCGCTCGCCGACACCCGGAGACGTTTATGCCACGGTCAGGCCGTTGGTGTGTGCGGCTGTGCGGGCTCCCGGCTCCTCGGCTTCGAGTGCCTGCCGTATGCCCGCCGCGACGGCCGGATGCACGGGCAGCGCGAGATGGCCGATCCCGCTCACGCGAACGTTCTGCGCGAGCAGGTCGGGATGCTCGATACAGGCGGTCTCCAGCGGGTCCATCAACTGGTCGAGGTCGCTCCAAAAGCTCACGAACCGGGTCCGGCAGTGCGGCGCGCGCTCACGCAGCTCCTCGATCACGGCGGAGCCGGGCCGCATCTGCCGCACGATCGGGTGCGCGTTCATCAGCGGTACGACGGCGGTGCCCGAGTGCGGTGTGCCCAGCGTGACGAGCGTCCGTACGCGGACGTCACCTCCCAGGCGCTGTACGTAGTAGCGCGCGATCAGTCCGCCGAGGCTG
The DNA here is from genome assembly GCF_005768555.2 of Streptomyces sporangiiformans. Classification (GTDB taxonomy): domain Bacteria; phylum Actinomycetota; class Actinomycetes; order Streptomycetales; family Streptomycetaceae; genus Streptomyces; species Streptomyces sporangiiformans. The sequence goes on along the minus strand of NZ_VCHX02000109.1, from coordinate 81,947 downwards.
TGCCCGACGATGTCCACCTCGTGCCGGCCGGTGCGCTCGCAGATCTCCTCGATGTGCCGGCCGAGCAGTTCGGCCGCGGTGCGTATGTCGCAGGTCAGCGGTGAGTAGTTGAGCGACTCGACCTGCTGCCTGCCGTGCTGGGCCAGCGAGCGGCGCAGCAGCACGAACACGGAGCGGTTGTCTATGAACCCATGCAGCAGTACGACCGGGGGATGGACCGGGACGGGCAGGCGGGAGGCGTCGGACTCGCCGCCGGAGTCGTGGGCGATGTCGTCGGGGTCGAGCCCGGAGCCGGCACCGGTGCGGGTGCCGGGGGCGGGCGATCGCTGCTCCTGGATGATGCCTGAGGGATAGAGGAGCAGATGTCCCGCGAGGATCGCGATCTCCAGGGCCGTCGCCTTCAGGAGAGTCAGTGAGAGTCCCGCCAGTCTGCTGGGGAGCAGACGCTGGCACAGCGGCAGGAACGGCAACACTGCCCTGGTGACCTTCATGGTCGACCTCCCGTCGGCGCACGGAAGGACGCCCCTGTCCCCCGTGTGCCCTCATAGGAAACCGTCACGAGTGAAAACGACGCCGCACAGGCGGCGTGGATGACGCCGGTGCGGCGATCTCGTGGCAGCTCCCTCTGCGCCCGGTCCGGCTGCGGCCCTTGTGTCGCAGATGCGGGATCGGTGCGCTGCGAACTTGTCCCACTGTGTGATTTCCCCCTCGGTATCCACCGTGAAACTGCCGGTTGAGGGATGCTGGCGATAACGTTCGTTCACTTCCCCGGCCGCGCGGTGCGGGGTGCCTGTGCCGCTGGGGTACATCTGAGGTGGAGCGGCCGCGACGCGTCGACGCTGAGCCGACGAGTCGCTGCCATCGCCGCGGGGTGCTATCAGTCGTTACAAGCCGGTACAGGTCGATACAGATCTCTGCAGATCGATTCTCTGCAGACCGGGGCAGTCGGTTCATGGAGGCAGCAGTGATGGGTGTGGCAGCCGGTCCGATCCGAGTAGTGGTGGCCAAGCCGGGGCTTGACGGCCATGATCGCGGGGCCAAGGTGATCGCGCGGGCGCTGCGCGATGCGGGTATGGAGGTCATCTACACGGGCCTTCACCAGACGCCCGAGCAGATCGTCGACACCGCGATCCAGGAGGACGCCGACGCGATCGGGCTCTCCATTCTCTCCGGCGCCCACAACACGCTCTTCGCCGCCGTCATCGCACTCCTCAAGGAGCGCGACGCCGAGGACATCAAGGTCTTCGGCGGCGGCATCATTCCCGAAGCGGACATTCCGCTCCTCAAGGAAAAGGGCGTCGCCGAGATCTTCACACCCGGCGCGACGACGGCATCGATCGTGTCCTGGGTCCGCGCGAACGTGCGGCAGCCGGCCGAGGCGTAGGGCTCCGCCGGGTGGGGTGGGTTTTTCCCTCCCCAACCCCACCCCTTCCCGAAACTGGGGGCTGCGCCCCCAGGCCCCCGGGGTCGTCTTTCGGCTGCGGGTCGGTTGTGGCTGGTCGCGCAGTTCCCCGCGCCCCTGAAGGGCGCGCCCCACTCACCCTCGTTTCCCCAGCGCCCCCTGGAAAGGCGCACCCCCACTCACCGCAGTCGGCCACCGGCAGAAGGCGGGCTCACGACAGTTCGGACCGCATCGCCGCGCGCAAGCGCAACGTGCTGACGAGGCGTTGGAAGGACTCCGCCCAGTAGCCCCCGGCACCGGGCGACGCGTTCTCGGGTTCGTCGGGGACGGCCGTGAGGGCCTCCAGGCGGACCGCCTCCGACGGATCGAGGCAGCGCTCGGCCAGCCCCATGACTCCGCTGAAACTCCACGGATAACTCCCCGCGTCCCGAGCGATATTGAGCGCGTCCACAACAGCCCGCCCCAGAGGCGGAGCCCACGGCACCGCGCACACCCCGAGCAACTGGAACGCCTCGGACAACCCGTGCACCGCGATGAACCCCGCCACCCACTCGGCCCGCTCCTCGCCCCCCAACGTGCCGAGCAACTTCGCCCGCTCGGCCAGCGACACCGCCCCCGGCCCCCCGGCCTCGGGCGCGGTGGGGGCGCCCAGCAGCGCCCTGGACCAAGAAGGATCACGCTGTCGCACCGCCGCCCGGCACCACGCGGCATGCAGCTCACCCTGCCAGTCGTCCGCCACGGGCAGTGCCACGATCTCCTCGGGCGTACGCCCCCCGAACCGCCGCGACCAGGTCCCGAGCGGTGCCGCCTCCACCAACTGGCCCAGCCACCAGGACCGTTCACCCCGCCCCGCCGGAGCCTTGGCCACCACCCCGTCGCGCTCCATGCCCGCATCGCACTCGGGCGGGGCCTCGACCGCGATGGTCGGCGTGCCGCTCGTGTGGTCGACGGCAACGCACGAGCCGGCCCGCTCCGCCATCCGCCCGGCAAGGGCCGAACCCGGCAGTGCGGACAGCAACTCCGCCGCCGTGGCCCGCACATTGCGGCTGCGGTCGGCCAACGCCTGTTCCAGGAACGGCTCGTCCGCCGCGCACAGCCCCGTCCGCAGCGAGTCCAGGAACATCAGCCGGTCCTCGGCCCGCTCCGTCGCCCACGTCGTGGCGAGCAGCTCGCGCGCGGCCGCCGCGTCACGCGCCCGTATCGCCGCGAGGAGCGCCACCCGCTCGGCGAACAGCCCCTCCTGCCACAACCGCTCAATCCGTTCCCGTTCTCCGGCGCCGGGCAGCGCGGCGCCCCCACCCGGTGTCGAACGCAGCGCGAACCGCCAGTCCGGGTTCAGCCGCGCCAGCCACAGCGCACGCGGTCCCGCGAACGCCAGCGCCGCCGGGCGCAGATCCGTACGCCCCCGGGCGGCGTCCAGGAGCGCGGGCAGCGCTTCCGGGGGTGCCGCGAATCCGCGCCGGTTCGCCATCGTGAGCCACTGCGGCAGCAACTCCATGAGATCGGGCGTCGCCCCTCTGCGGCCGCCGCTCCCGGCGCCGGGCCGGTCGGCGAGCAGCATCGACAGCCTGCGCGCCGCCGCGGGCGGTAGCGCCGGCCGCGGGTCCTCCACCGCCGGCGCCAGTCGCGTTGCCGCCCGTCCCGGCCGCAACCCGGCCCTCCGGCGCACCGTCTGCACGGCCGCCGCGTCGAGCAGTGCCCCCGGCGCTTCCCGCCCGGGCGCCACCCCCGGAGGCGTCCGCCGCTCGGTCCCGAGCAGCGCCACGGTCACGAGCTCCTCCCAGGAGCTCCCGGTGGGCGCATCCGTGGGAGTGAGGAGCCTGTTCATGCGCGTCCCTTCCGTACGGAATCGATGTGGCTCGATGGTGGGGAGAGGGCGGGAGGAGAGAGCGGGCGCTGGGACGTCAGCACAGCGTCACCGCCTCCCCGGGGCCCTCCGGCCAGGCCGCGAGCGGAGTGAATCCGCGGTGGCCGCACTCTCCGAAGACCGTGACCGGAGCGCCTCCGGACAGCGAGACCAGGCGCCACAGCCCGGAGCGGGACGACGCGGCGGTGGTGAGGGGCAGCGCCGAGTCGCCGTCCGCGTCGGCGAGTTGCCACGATTCGCCGTCCGGGGTCGGTATGACCCGGCCCAGTGTCACCGGGTGGGCGTCCAGCCACGGGTCGTGTCGAAGGGCCTCGCCGTACAGAGCCGTCGCCCGCGCCACACTCACCCCGGGCGGCCGAAGCACCACCGGCGCCGGAGGCGCGAACTGCTCGCCCAGCGCCGCCCGCAGCTGACCCTCGCCCGGATACGCGGACACCTCCGCGTCCAGGACCAGTCCCACGGGCAGCGCCAGTTCGGGTGCGCGGCCGGCGGCTCCGTACGACAGGAGCAGCACGCTGCGTCCCGACTCCGCGCCGTACAACCAGATGCGGCGCGTCGTGAGGCGGCTGTCCCCCGTGTCGTACTGGGCGAGGACCAGCCAGCGGTCGCGCACCGGCGGGCCGTCCGCCGAGCCGGACAGCCCGATCCGTGAACGGACCGTCGCGCCGAGTCCCTCCGGCAGTCGCTCACGGCGCAGCCAGCCCTGGTCGAGGAGGTGGAGCAGGGCGCACTCCTCGAGCAGCCGCACCGGCCAGCCTGGCCCGGAGGACGGGATCGCCCCCAACTCCCGTACCCGCGCGGCCAGCCCCGGTGCCTGGGCGTCGACCATCCGGGCCGCCGTCTCCTCCCACAGCCCGTACCCCGCCTGCTCGGCCGCCGCCAGACCACCGCGCAGCAGGTCGGTCAGCCGCTGCTCCAGCTCCGCCGCGCCCGCCGTGATCCGCTCGGCCCGCCGCTCCGCCCGGCGCCGCGCCGCCTCCGGATCACCCGTCGAAGCACCGGACGCCCCGCTCGTCGTCCGCTTCTCCTCCGCGCGCCTCCTTCTCCCCTCCATCCACTGCTCGGCCCAGTCCGGCGCCTGCCCCCGCGGCACCGTCCCGTCCTCGCCCGCCCAGAGCAGCAGCAGTCCCAACGCGTGCTTGCACGGGAACTTGCGGCTCGGGCAACTGCACTTGTACGCGGGCCCGGTCGAGTCCGCGATGTCGATGACCGTCTGATACGGCTTGCTGCCACTGCCCCGGCACAGCCCCCACACCGTCCCCTCGTCAGAACTGCCCGCCTCCGACCACGGCCCCGCCGCGCCGAGTTTGCTTCCCGCTTTGCGTGACGCGGCGTCAGGCGCCAGTGCAAGCACCTGATCCGCGGTCCAGCGCACCCCCTGCTGAGTCATGCAATCGAAGGTAGATCCCACCACTGACAATCGACCGCCGCGACCGCGTTTGCGCAGGTCGGAGCGCATTGTCAGTGGTGTGGTGCACGGTGGACACCAGATCCGAACCGGCCGACACCGGCCGAGCTGGAGGGGGACTTAGCCATGCCTGTTTCCGTTGACCAGACGTCCGTCGACCCGAGCCGGAATGAGTCCGCGCCCGCGAACACGAGCGCGAGCGCGGATACGGCCGCGCAGGCGCCCGCGGGCAAGAAGGACGAGGCGCTACGGCCGCACGCCGAGGACGCGTTCGCCGCCGAGCTCGCGGCGCTGGCCGCGCAGGACGACCGCCCGCGCCCGGCCCGCTGGCGGATGTCGCCGTGGGCCGTCGCGACCTACCTGCTCGGCGGCACACTGCCGGACGGCACAGTGATCACTCCGAAGTACGTGGGACCGCGCCGCATCGTCGAGGTCGCCGTCACCACGCTCGCGACCGACCGGGCGCTGCTCCTGCTCGGCGTGCCCGGCACGGCGAAGACATGGGTGTCCGAGCACCTGGCCGCGGCGGTCAGCGGTGACTCGACCCTCCTCGTGCAGGGCACGGCCGGCACGCCGGAGGAGGCGATCCGGTACGGCTGGAACTACGCGCAGTTGCTCGCGCACGGCCCGAGCCGCGACGCGCTGGTGCCGAGTCCGGTCATGCGCGCCATGTCGGAAGGGATGACGGCGCGTGTCGAGGAGCTGACCCGTATCCCCGCCGACGTTCAGGACACCCTCATCACGATCCTGTCGGAAAAGACCCTCCCGATACCGGAACTGGGCCAGGAGGTGCAGGCCGTACGCGGCTTCAACCTCATCGCCACCGCGAACGACCGCGACCGCGGGGTCAACGACCTGTCCAGCGCCCTGCGCCGCCGCTTCAACACGGTGGTGCTGCCGCTGCCGGAGAGCGCCGACGCCGAGGTCGACATCGTCTCGCGCCGGGTCGACCAGATGGGCCGCTCCCTCGACCTGCCGACCGCGCCGGACGGCATCGACGAGATCCGCCGGGTCGTCACCGTCTTCCGTGAGCTGCGCGACGGCGTCACCGCGGACGGTCGTACGAAGCTGAAGTCGCCCAGCGGCACGCTGTCGACCGCGGAGGCCATCTCCGTCGTCACCAACGGGCTGGCTCTGGCTGCCCACTTCGGGGACGGCGTCCTGCGCCCGAGTGACGTCGCCGCGGGCATTCTCGGCGCCGTCGTCCGCGATCCTGCGGCCGACCGCGTCATCTGGCAGGAGTACCTGGAGGCGGTCGTCCGCGAGCGCGACGGCTGGAAGGACTTCTACCGGGCCTGCCGCGAGGTGAGCGCATGAGCGGATTCCTGCCGGAGGCCGCAGCGCCGGAGTCGACGCACGTGGCGGACAGCCGCGGGGGGCACAGTGACGGGCCCTTGCTGCTTGGGGTGCGGCATCACGGGCCCGGTTCGGCGCGGGCCGTGCGGGCGGCGCTCCAGGCGGCGCGCCCTCGCGTGGTGCTCGTCGAAGGGCCGCCGGAGGCCGACGCGTTGATCGCGCTGGCCGCCGACGAGGGCATGCAGCCACCCGTCGCGCTTCTCGCGCATGTGGTGGACCAGCCGGGCCGGTCGGCGTTCTGGCCGCTGGCCGAGTTCTCACCCGAGTGGGTGGCCATCCGCTGGGCTCTGGAGCACGACGTTCCGGCCCGCTTCATCGACCTCCCGGCCACGCACACATTGGTGTGGGGGAGGGAGGACGAGGCGCCGGACGCGTCCGCCACACCGAGCGGACCGGAGGACGCGGCCCAAGCCCCCGGCGAGTCCTCGCCTGACGAAGCCCTCCGGATCGATCCCCTCGCCGTACTCGCCGAGACCGCCGGATACGACGACCCCGAGCGGTGGTGGGAGGACGTGATCGAGCACCGGGGGGTCCAGGACGGGGAGGCGTTCGGTCCGTTCGCGGTGCTCGCTGAGGCCATGGGTGCGTTGCGGGAGGCGTACGGGAGCGGGGGACACGACCGGGACCTCGTGCGGGAGGCGTATATGCGGCTCCAAGTGCGGACAGCACAGCGGGAGTTCGGGGACGACGTGGCCGTGGTGTGCGGGGCGTGGCATGTGCCCGCGTTGCGGCGGAAGGCGACCGTCGCGGCCGACCGTGCCCTGCTCAGAGGGCTGCCCAAGGCAAAGGTCGCCATGACATGGGTGCCCTGGACGCACCGGCGGCTCTCACGGATCAGCGGTTACGGCGCGGGCATCGACTCGCCCGGCTGGTACGGGCACTTGTTCAGCGCCCCCGACCGCCCGATCGAGCGCTGGATGACGAAGGTGGCCGGGCTGCTGCGCGACGAGGACCGGATCATTTCGTCCGCGCACGTCATCGAGGCGGTACGGCTCGCCGACACGCTCGCCGCGATGCGTGGCCGGCCGTTGCCGGGACTGACCGAGACCACCGACGCCGTACGGGCCGTGATGTGCGAGGGCTCGGACGTGCCGCTCACGCTGGTGCATGACCGGCTCGTCGTCGGCGATGTACTGGGCGAGGTTCCCGCGTCGGCGCCGGCGGTGCCGCTGCAGCGTGACCTCGCCCGGCTCCAGCGGCGGCTGAGGCTCAAACCGGAGGCGCTGGAGCGGGAACTGGAGCTCGACCTGCGCAAGGAGAACGACGCCGAGCGCAGCAGGCTGCTGCACCGGCTGCGGCTCCTGGGCATCGAGTGGGGTGCGCCCGCAGAGTCACGCGGAAGCACCGGCACGTTCCGGGAGGCCTGGCGACTGCGCTGGGAACCGGAGTTGGCGGTGCGGGTCGCCGAGGCCGGGGTGTGGGGCACCACGGTGCTCGCCGCCGCGACCGCGAAGGCCGAGGCGGACGCCGTCGCCGCACGCGCCCTGGCCGATGTCACGGCCCTCGCCGAGCGTTGCCTGCTGGCCGAACTCCCGGACGCCCTCCCAGTGGTGATGCGGATCCTCGCCGATCGCGCTGCCCTCGACGCGGATGTGGGCCACCTCGCCCAGGCCCTGCCCGCCCTGGTCCGCTCGCTGCGCTACGGCGACGTACGCGGCACGGGGACGCATGCGCTGGCCGAGGTCGCCGTGGGGCTCGCCGAGCGTGTCTTCGTCGGCCTGCCCCCGGCCTGCGCCGCCCTCGACGCGGAGGCGGCCGAGGAGATGCGGGGACATGTCGACGCGGTGCACGGGGCCGTGGGGTTGCTGGGGGAGGTCGCCACGGCGGCGGTGCCGGCCGGCGAGGCCGACGGCGCGCGTGCCGCGGGGACCCGCTCCGGCATACGCGCCCGTTGGCACTCCGTGCTGCGTACGCTCGCCACGCGCGACACGATCCCCGGAGTCATTCGCGGGCGTGCCGTCCGACTGCTCCTGGACGACGGGGAGCTGGCGCAGGACGAGGCAGCGCGGCTCATGGGGCTGGTGCTGTCGCCGGGGACGGCGCCCGGGGACGCGGCGGCGTGGATCGAGGGGTTCGTCGGCGGGGGCTCCGGGGGCGGGATGCTGCTCGTGCACGACGAGCGGCTGCTCGGGCTGGTCGACGCGTGGCTGACGGGGGTACCGGCGGACGCGTTCACCGATGTGCTGCCGCTGCTGCGGCGCACCTTCTCGGCGTACGAGCCGGGCGTGCGCCGCACCCTCGGCGAGCTCGTGCGGCGCGGGCCGGGCGTGCGGGGGAACGCAGCGCCCACCTCCGCCCCACCGGGCTTCGACCCCGAGCTAGACACCGAGCGCGCGGACGCCGTCCTCCCGGTGCTGCACCTGCTGCTGGGCCTGGACGAGCCGACCGCCACCGACGACAACGACCTTGTGGGGGTGTCCTGATGAGCACGAACCCGATGAGTACGGAAGTGACGGGCGGGGACGGCGCGACCGACGCGTCCGGTGCCTCCGACGAGCGACTTCGGCGCTGGCGGTTGGTGCTCGGTGGGGCGGACGCGGACGCTACCGGGTGTGCGCTGGGCGGGCGTGATGCCGGGATGGACGGGGCACTGGGGGCGTTGTACGGGTCCGGGGGCGGCAAGGCTCGGGCGGGGAAGGACCGGTCGGCGGGGCTGGGGGCTTCCGCGCCGTCCGTTGCCCGGTGGCTGGGGGACATCCGGACGTACTTCCCGTCGTCCGTCGTCCAGGTCATGCAGCGGGACGCCATCGACCGGCTCGGGCTGTCCACGCTGTTGCTGGAGCCGGAGATGCTGGAGGCGGTGGAGGCCGACGTCCACCTGGTCGGCACGTTGCTGTCGCTGAACAAGGCGATGCCCGAGACGACCAAGGAGACGGCACGGGCCGTCGTACGCAAGGTGGTCGAGGACCTGGAGAAGCGGCTCGCGACCCGCACACGGGCCACGCTCACCGGAGCCCTCGACCGCAGCGCGCGCATCAGCCGGCCGCGCCACCACGACATCGACTGGAACCGCACGATCTCGGCCAACCTCAAGCACTACCTGCCGGAATACCGGACCATCGTGCCGGAGCGGCTCATCGGGTATGGGCGCGCGTCCCAGTCCGTGAAGAAGGAAGTCATCCTCTGCATAGACCAGTCGGGCTCGATGGCGGCGTCCGTCGTCTACGCGTCGGTCTTCGGGGCCGTACTGGCCTCGATGCGCTCCATCAGCACCCGGCTCGTCGTCTTCGACACGGCCGTCGTCGACCTCACCGACCAGCTCGACGACCCGGTCGATGTCCTCTTCGGCACGCAGCTCGGCGGTGGCACGGACATCAACAGGGCGCTCGCGTACTGCCAGTCGCAGATCACCCGCCCCGCCGACACCGTGGTCGTCCTCATCAGCGACCTCTACGAGGGAGGCATACGGAACGAGATGCTGAAGCGGGTAGCGGCGATGAAGGCGTCCGGGGTGCAGTTCGTGACGCTGCTCGCGTTGTCCGACGAGGGGGCGCCCGCCTATGACCGTGAGCACGCGGCGGCGCTCGCGGCGCTGGACGCACCGGCGTTCGCCTGTACGCCCGACCTCTTCCCGGAGGTGATGGCGGCGGCGATCGAGAAGCGCCCGCTTCCCATACCAGACTCGGGGAGTCCGGGCCAGTAAAAGGGGGAATGAGGGGGCCGTCCATGAAAAACCGGACATGACTACCCAACGGTAACGGGGGACTTGCGCAACCTCGGGAGTCCCGTGGAGGATCATCGCGTCTTCAACGGTGCGCTGTGTTCCGCCATCGTCCTGACTCGTCCCGCCGCACGGGAGGCTCTCCCCGCTTTGACCCTGTCAGCCGCACTGCCCGGTGCTGCCTTGCGCGTGACGCGTAACGCGGCTGGGTGGCGTGTGCTTCAAGTGGGGTTGTTCTTGGGCGGCTTGTTCGTGCTGGGGCTGCTGTGCGGGGAGCGGGCGTACGCGGCGGACGGTGTGGCACCCGATGTGAGGCCGGCGGAAGCGGTCCGGTCCGTTCAGGGTTCGGCCGAGCGTGCCGTGACCCGTTCGGCCGAACGGGTCACGCAGGGCGCCGAGGACGCGAAGAAGGCGAAGAGCGCTCGGAACTCCGAGGGTGCCGAGGGCGCGGAGTCGGCGGTGTCGAGCCCGAGGGCCACCGGGCTCCATGGCCTGGACGACGCTCTGCCCGCGCCCGCGCCCGCGGCCAAGTCCCAGTCGGGGTCCCGTGCTGAGGCACCGTCACACACCGGCGCCGTTGCTCCTGTTGGCCCCGTGGGCTCCGCGGGTCCCGAGGGTTTCGTCCACGAGGCGACCGCCCCGGTGACCGGCGGAGTCCAGCGCGTCGTACGCCCGGCCGCCGAGCGGGTCGTACGGCCTATTGGTGACGTGGTGGATCAGGTCGCGGATGGGTTTGCCGAGCCGCCCGCGTCGTCGTGGTGGCCGCCCGAGTCCGAACTCCCCGCCTTTCCCAGCTCTCCGTACCTGCCGGGGCTGCCCGCTCTGCCCGCCTTCCCGGGCCAGACGCTGCCGGTCGGTTCGACGCCGCAGCAGCCCGATGGGGTGGCGGAAGAGCACGGGGCAACCGGGCTCGATGCCGGGGAGAGCCCCGGCGACGAGAGCACGGGCGTGCACGGGCCGCAGTTCACCGGCGGCCACACGGCGCCCGATGCCGGCGTGCGCGACAACGACGAGGGTGCGCGGGGCGCGCAGTCGTTCGCGCGACCGGCGCCCAACGGTGACTCCAAGGGTGCGTTGGGGCACGGTTCCGCGACCGACAACGGTTCGTCGCGGCACGGCGATGCGCAGGCCGTCACGTTCAACGACCGGGCACAGCTCAGGCTCGTGCCCGGTACCGCCGCGGCAGTGACCGTGGCCGAGACCCGGGACAGGCACCGGGACATTCCCGTTTTCCCCGGCTAGGGCAGCCCTTCCCCCGCTGACCTGCCGCGCGGGGGCGGCACAGGTCTGCCCGTCGTCCGGACCTCCCTCCGAACTCCGGACGCAAGCCAACGGGATCTGGCCCGGAGCCGTTGCCGTCACACCGGTCCCCACTCCCTGGACCGGCACGAATCGGCACCGCATCCGACACCGGAAGCCCTCCACTCCCGAAGTCCCGAACTCCCGAAGCCTCGGTATCCCGAAGGATCTGACGCACGTATGCACAAGAACATTCGCCGTTCCATTGTCATAGCCGCCGGTGTCACCGGTGCGTGGGCGCTCGGCTCCGCCGTCGCCGGCGCTGACGAACTGCCCAAGTCGAACGCCTCCGTACCCGACGCCGCCCTGTCCGTGGACGACGTGGCCGGCACGGTCGGTGACGCCCAGGAGGACGTCTCCACCGTCACGGACACGGTCGCCGACGTCACGGGTGACACGACCGCCAAGGCGCGCAACACCGCCACCGGTGCGACCGCCAAGGCCAAGTCGACCGTCGACGCGAGGACGCAGGCGGCCGATCAGGCCCGCCAGTACGTCGAGGGTGAGGTGCCCACCCACCAGGTCGCGCGGGCGCGGACCGCCGCGCAGACCGCCCCGTCCTCGGTCGCCTCGGCCGCCCAGGAGGCCAAATCCAAGGTCGATGCCGATGCCGATGCCGATGCCGAGTCCAAGGGCAAGGCCCAGGCTCAGGCCCAGGCCCAGGCCGGGGCCTGGGCGGCGGGCACGGTGTCCGACGCCGGCCGTCCTCAGGACGAGGTCGACTACCTCTTCGGTCCGCTGTCGGCGTTCGCTCCGGAGCTGGAGCAGGCGCTCGCCGCAGCGGAGACGAAGCTCACGGCCACCCAGCGCGCCGCGGCGGGCGTACCGTCCGGTGCCCAGGCCAAGGTCCAGCAGACGGTCGCCACCGCCCGCCAGACCGCGAACGCCGCCCCCGCCCAGGCCCGGACGACTGTCGCCGCCGCTCACGGTCAGGCCCGGACGACTGTCAGCGCCGCCACCGCCCGGGCTCAGGCCACCGCCGCCGGCATCCCCTCCACCGTCCAGGGCATCCAGGGGACCGCCGCTCCGGTCGTCGACGAGACCGCCGTCTCTGTGCTGCCGCCCGTCGCCGGCGACGCCGTCCACGGAGTCGTGCCCGTCGCCGATCAGTCCGTCCACGGTGCCGTGCCCGTCGCGGATCACGCCGTGGGCACCGCGACCGCGCTGGGCTACGGAGTCGCGGGCGACGTACAGGCGTACGCCGACGGTGTCGTCTCCGAGACCGCCCCGTACGCGCACGGCGTCGTCGGCGACGTGGCTCCCTACGCGACCGGAGTCGTGGGGCAGCTCACCGACGAGACCGCCGCGTCCGTGCTGCCGCCCGTCGCCGGCACCGCTGTGGACGGCGTGGTGCCGGTCGCCGGGCAGGCCGTGGGTGACGCGGGCGCGCTCGCGCACGGCGTCGTCGGCGACGTGCGGCCCTTCGCGGGCGCGGTGGCCGCCGACGTCCCGCCGCTCGCTCACGGAGTGGCCGCGCAGGTGGACCGCTTCGCGCAGGGGGTCGTCGGGCAGGTGCCGCCGTTCGCCGAGGGTGTCGTGGGTCAGGTGCAGCCGGTGGCGGCGGACGCCGTCGGCCAGGTGCAGCCGGTCGTGGAGGCCGTCGTCGGCTATGCCCAGCCCGTCGTACAGGGCGTCGGTGGCAGTGCCACGACGTCGGCGTACGGCGTCGCGGGCGACGTGCGGCCCTTCGCGTACGGCGTGGCCGGCGAGGTCTCCCCGTTCGCGGGCGGGGTCTCCGACCAGGTCACGCCGTTCGCGGGCGGAGTCGCCGGGCAGGTCGCGCCCTTCGCGCAGGACCTGACCGGGACCGTCGAGACGGCCGGCGGCCCGCTGGCCGGCAACGCGGCGGGCGGTGTCCAGGGCGTCGCCGAGTCCGTCACCCCGAGCTACCTGCCGGGTTCCACGTACGGCATCTGACGGCACCTGGCGGCATCTGACGGCGTCTGCCGCCGTCTGCGTCCGCCGCCATCCGGTGCCGACCGACTGACCGCCGTGCGCGCTCGCCCGTCGGCCCGTACGGCGACCGACCGACCCCGCAGGGCCCAGGATCCGGACAGCCGAAAGCCGTCGGTCCGTCCGGCCGAAACCTGCGGATAGGGCCGGAGGGTCCTCATTGGGGTGGGGACCGTCCGCCCTGCACCCCCGAGGGGCTTTTCGCGCGCTCCTCGAGGGTTGTTCAAGGGGCCTCACCAGGCAAACCCCAGCCTGGTGAGGCCCTGCCCCGACGAAATCTGTGACCGTAATCACCGCTCAGGTGTGATCTGCGATTTACGACCCTGCCGCGAGCGGAGATAACCTGCGAGACGGACATGCCGCGTGTCGGCCACCGTGCCCACGCCCTCCTTGTGACCGCGCAGTCACGTTGCCCTCGCGGCACGCCCACGCAGACAACGAACCGCGAGATACCTGATAGGGACGGACGCGCGTGGACCTGTTCGAGTACCAGGCGAGGGACCTCTTCGCCAAGCACGGTGTACCGGTGCTGGCCGGTGAAGTCATCGACACGCCTGAGGGGGCGCGCGCGGCGACCGAGCGTCTTGGCGGCAAGTCCGTCGTCAAGGCCCAGGTCAAGGTGGGTGGCCGCGGCAAGGCCGGCGGCGTGAAGCTGGCCTCCAGCCCGGACGAGGCCGTCGCCCGAGCGACGGACATCCTCGGCATGGACATCAAGGGCCACACGGTCCACAAGGTGATGATCGCCGAGACGGCTCCGGAGATCCTCGAGGAGTACTACGTCTCGTACCTCCTCGACCGTACGAACCGCACCTTCCTCGCCATGGCGTCCGTACAGGGCGGCATGGACATCGAGGAGGTCGCCGAGAAGACCCCCGAGGCCCTCGCGAAGGTCCCGGTCGACTCCAACGAGGGTGTGTCGATCGAGAAGGCCCGCGAGATCGTCGCCCAGGCGAAGTTCCCGGCCGAGGTCGCCGAGAAGGTCGCCGAGGTCCTGGTGACCCTGTGGAAGACCTTCGTCGCCGAGGACGCGCTCCTCGTCGAGGTCAACCCGCTGGCCAAGGTCGCCTCCGGCGACATCCTCGCCCTCGACGGCAAGGTGTCCCTGGACGCCAACGCCGACTTCCGCCAGCCGGAGCACGAGGCCCTCGAGGACAAGGACGCGGCCGACCCCCTGGAGGCCGCGGCCAAGGCCAAGAACCTCAACTACGTCAAGCTCGACGGCGAGGTCGGCATCATCGGCAACGGCGCGGGTCTCGTCATGAGCACCCTCGACGTCGTCGCGTACGCCGGTGAGGCCCACGGCGGCGTCAAGCCCGCCAACTTCCTCGACATCGGTGGCGGCGCCTCGGCGCAGGTCATGGCGGACGGCCTGGAGATCATCCTGGGTGACCCGGCCGTCAAGTCGGTCTTCGTCAACGTCTTCGGCGGCATCACCGCCTGTGACGAGGTCGCCAACGGCATCGTCCAGGCGCTGCAGCTGCTCGCCGACAAGGGCGAGGAAGTCACCAAGCCCCTGGTCGTCCGCCTCGACGGCAACAACGCTGACCTGGGTCGCAAGATCCTGTCGGACGCCAACCACCCGCTCGTGCAGCGCGTGGACACCATGGACGGCGCGGCCGACAAGGCCGCCGAGCTGGCCGCGGCCAAGTAAGGGACGAGGGAAAACCACAGCCATGGCTATCTTCCTCAACAAGGACAGCAAGGTCATTGTCCAGGGCATGACCGGCGCCACAGGCATGAAGCACACCAAGCTCATGCTGGCCGACGGCACGAACATCGTCGGTGGTGTGAACCCGCGCAAGGCGGGCACCTCCGTCGAGATCGACGGCACCGAGATCCCTGTCTTCGGCTCGGTCGCCGAGGCCATGGAGAAGACGGGCGCCAACGTCTCCGTCCTCTTCGTGCCGCCGGCCTTCGCCAAGGCCGCCGTCGTCGAGGCCATCGACGCCGAGATCCCGCTCGCGGTCGTCATCACCGAGGGCATCGCCGTCCACGACTCCGCCGCCTTCTGGGCTTACGCGAAGTCGAAGGGCAACAAGACGCGGATCATCGGCCCGAACTGCCCGGGTCTGATCACCCCCGGCCAGTCGAACGCCGGCATCATCCCGGGCGACATCACGAAGCCGGGCCGCATCGGCCTGGTCTCGAAGTCCGGCACGCTGACCTACCAGATGATGTACGAGCTCCGTGACATCGGCTTCTCCTCGGCCGTCGGCATCGGTGGCGACCCCGTCATCGGTACGACGCACATCGACGCGCTCGCCGCGTTCGAGGCCGACCCCGACACCGACCTGATCGTCATGATCGGTGAGATCGGCGGCGACGCCGAGGAGCGTGCGGCCGACTTCATCAAGGCCAACGTGACGAAGCCGGTCGTCGGCTACGTCGCCGGCTTCACCGCGCCCGAGGGCAAGACGATGGGCCACGCCGGCGCCATCGTCTCCGGTTCCTCCGGCACGGCCGCGGCGAAGAAGGAGGCCCTCGAGGCCGCCGGCGTCAAGGTCGGCAAGACGCCGACCGAGACGGCGAAGCTGGCGCGGGCGCTGCTCGCCGGCTGACGTTCCTTCAGCTGAAAGTCAGGTGGGCCCGCCCCGGCAAGGGGCGGGCCCACCTGACTTTCAGCGAGCTTCCGGGGTCAGTCTCGCGGGGCCGCCCATGCTTTGCGCCTTGAGCTTTTTGCGCAGCTCCACCTGGTGTGGTGAGAGCGGGCCCGGAGCCGCGGGTGGGGGTACGCCGAGCACGGACTGGACCGGGGACATCGGAGGCTCGTAGTGGTCCTGTGCCGTGAGGAGCGTGAGCCCCGTAGAGCCGATGAGTACGGTCGTGAGGGCGATGGCCGCGCGGGTCCAGAGGCCGGCGCGGTGTTCGCTTTCCGCGCGTACGACGCCGGGTTTCGTGGTGACCCGCAGCCGCTCCCCGCCCGCGAGTTGGTTGAGCCGTTGCCGCAGCGCGTGCGGATCCGCCAGCTCCGGGAAGTGGCCGGTGAGGGCCTCGCGCGCGTGCAGAAGCCGGTTCGCCGCCGCGCGCGTGGTCGCCTCCGTCTCGGCCGCGGTCTCCGGCAGGCCGATGCCGAGGCCGTCGTGGAGGAGCAGCGTGCGCCGGTACGAGGGCGGCAGGCGCAGCAGTACGGAGAGCAGGTGGCGGTCGGCCGCGGTGGCGGGCGGCGGCTGCGGGGTCCGGTACCGGAGTCGTAGCCGGTGCTGGGGTGCCGTCGCGTACTCGTACGCCGCCGCCCGCGCCCATCCCGCCGGGTCCGGGTCTGCCGCCACCTCGGGCCAGCGCTGCCAGGCCAGTTGGAACGCCCGCTCCACGGACTCACACGCCAGATCGCGGCGACCGGTGAGGAGATACGCCTGCCGTACGAGGGTGGGGGCGCAGAACGTGTAGAGCGTGTCGAAGGCTTGAGTGGGCGTCAGGGTGGGTTCGGGCTGGGGTTCGGATCGGGGTTCGGATCGGAGTACGGATCGGGGGGCGGGGTTCGGGTTGGGGCTTGGGATGTGGTTGCGGCTGGGCTTGGACTTGGCCTTGGACCTGGCTTGGGGCTTGGGGACGGTGTTGCAGTCGCGGTCGGGCTTGGCCTTGGCCTTGGCCTTCGACCTGGCTTTGGGGTTCGGGGGGTTGGGGCGTTCGAGGGTGTCCGTGGCCGGCCCGCTCTCTGCCTTGGCTCCGGTCCCGGCCGGGGATGTGGCCGAGGACGGGGATGCGGACGCGGTTGTGTCCCCCCGCAGCAGCTTGGTGTACGCCACTCTCTCGCGCGCCCGCGGTGTGGCTCGGCCGGTTTCCCAGGACCGTACCGTCTTGCGGCTCACGCCCAGCCTGGCGGCGACCTGACCCCGGCTCAGGGAGCTTGCCCTGCGCAGGCGACGACGGTCCTTGGGGGGCGGCAGCGAGTCGGCAGCACTCTGCGTCACTGTGCACTCCTCCGTACGTAAAGTCATATGACCGTATATTGAGCGACACGTCCCAGGTTCGCCTGTTGCGCCAGGAAAGCCGGTGTCATTGGGAGCATGGCGGTCGTGACCCATATGACCGACCGCAGACGGACGTTGCCGCCCCGGCTCAGCCAGTTGCGCGACCGGTCACCCCGACTGGCCGTCGGCCTCATGGAGGGCGTGGTCGCGGCGGGGGTCGGACTCGGCTCGTTCGCCATGCTCGGCATGCTCCTGTGGATCAGCTCGCCGTACCCCGACAGTGGCCCTGGCGGTGCGCTCCATGTCGCCGCGGCGCTGTGGCTGCTCGCGCACGGCGCCGAACTCATCCGCACCGACACGCTCTCCGGCGTTCCCGCACCCGTCGGCGTGACTCCTCTGCTCCTGTTCGCGCTGCCGGCGTGGCTGCTCCATCGGGCGGCGCGCGACGCTGCGGAGGGGGATGTGAATGTGACGGAGGAGGACGTGGCGGGCGGGTACGCGGTGGCAGGAGGCCGGGAAGAGAGCGGGGCGTCCGCCGTCCGTGGCACGTGGGGCGGCGTGGTGGCGGGATACCTGACGGTCTGCGCGGCGGCCGCCGGGTACGCCTCGGGCGGAGAGCTGCGCCCGTCGTGGTGGACGG
Source organism: Streptomyces sporangiiformans (assembly GCF_005768555.2). Lineage (GTDB taxonomy): Bacteria > Actinomycetota > Actinomycetes > Streptomycetales > Streptomycetaceae > Streptomyces > Streptomyces sporangiiformans. Next base: position 64,450 of record NZ_VCHX02000109.1, on the reverse strand, counting down.
TCGCCGTATGGCCTGTGCTGCTCGTCGTGGTCGCCGCGGGGGCCGGCGTGTGGACGGCGTACGGGCGCCCGCGTGAGCCCTTGCCGCCGCTTGTGCGCCGTGCCCTCGACGCTCTCCCCGCCGGCGTACGCCGTCTTGCCGCCAACGGATTTCTCGCGGCTGTCGCGCGCGCCGCGGGGGCCGGGGCGGCGGTGCTCGTCGGGGGCGGGGCCGTGCTGGTGGGGGTGTCGCTGGGGTGGCACGGCGGGGCGGTGCGTGACTCGTTTCCGCAGCTCACCGAGGGGTGGTCGGGGAGGTTCGCCGTACTGTTCCTGGCTTTGGCGCTGTTGCCGAACGCGGCCGTGTGGGGCGCGGCGTACGCGCTCGGACCGGGCTTCGTCCTCGGCACCGGTCACGCGACGGGACCGCTGTCGTCGTCCCCCGAGCCCATGCTGCCGCCCTTTCCGCTGCTGGCCGCCGTACCGGGGGCGGGCCCGGGCACGCCGCTGAACTGGGCGGCGGGGGTGGTGCCGCTGGCCGCGGGGGTGGTGGTGGCGTGGTTTGCCGTGACGGCGGCCACGGCGACGACGGCTGCGGCTGCGGCCGCGGTGCCGGTGGCACCCGCACGCGCCGAGGCCTGGTCGCTCTTGCGGACAGCCGGGACCGTGGTGCTCGCGGCCGGGCTGTGCGGGCTCGGCTTCTCGGCCCTCGCCGCACTGGCCGGTGGGCCCCTCGGGGTGGCCGCGCTGACGGCCTTCGGCCCCGTCTGGTGGCAGACGGGGCCTGCGGCGGCGGGCTGGGTCGCCGTGGTGGGGGTGCCGGTGGCGGTCGGGCTGCGGGCCTGGCGCGTGCGTGAGCCAGGAGGATGGAAGCGCTGGGCCGGGCGGTGCCGGACGTGGTTGCCCTCGCCCGAGGACTGCTTCTCGTGGCTACGGTTGGCCTCGCCCAAGGCCTGGTTCTCCCGGGTGCGGTTGCCCTCGCCCAGGACCTGGTTCTCGTGGGTACGGCTGCCCCGTCGGCGTCAGCGCCGGGAGCCTCCGTCCACCTTGCCCGACGGGTCCGGATTCGAGCCGTACGACTTCCTGCCCTCTGACTCCTTCGGCTCCGCCGAGGACGCCGGTCCCACGGAGCCCCCGGAAAAATCTGCCTGACGGGCCGCCTGACGACGACTCAAGTCGCTGTGTGGGCAGTGGTCAGTGGTCAGTGGGCGGTGTCGTGGGTGGGTCGGGGTCGTGTGCCGGTGCGTCCGCCCGTCGCCGCGGGGGCGTACGGCCCGGTGTTGGTACAGCGTGCGGGTTTCCTGAGACAAGCCCTACGCGACGGGCGATGACGCACCGGCACACGACCCCTCCCGCCGGTGACCAACTGCGGGAGAGTGGGGGTACGCCCCTTTAGGGGCGCGGGGAACTGCGCGAGCGACCGCAGCCGGCCCGCGGTCGAGGCACGACCGGCGGAGCCGTCAGCGGGTGCCCAGCAGGTTCCGCAGCTCCTCCGGCAGGAGGTGGTCGCAGGATTCCTTCGCCGTGTTCGTGAGGGCGTCGTTCACGCACGTGTAGTAGTCGCGGTAGACGAGCTGAGCGGTGAACGTGGCCGCGACCATGATGAGGGCGAGTGACGCCGTGACCAGGCCGCTGATCGCCGCCGTCGTCTGGGGCCTGGCGCCGGAGGTGGGCGCCGGGGTGTCCGGGTCCGGTGTGCGGGGCTTGGCGCGCAGGGCGCTGCTGCCCCAGTACAGGGCCAGCGCGCCGAGCAGCAGCGCCACGTACGGCCAGCTGAAGAGTGCGAAGAAGAACGCCCACATGCCGGAGAGCAGCGCGTACCGCGCACGGCGCTGGGCCGGGTCCGCCGGGTCCCAGCGCAGACCGGCACCGGAGCCGCCGCCGGGTCCTTCCGGACCGCCCTGCCCGCCGGGTCCGCCCGGCCCGCCTGAGGAGCCGGGGCGGTCACCGAAGCCGCCGCCCTGCGCGGGCCCCGGCTGCCGGTCGCTCCACTGGCTGCCCCACGGGGAGCGGTCGCCGTCACCCTGCCCGTCGTCCGACCCCTGCCCGTTCGCGGGCCGTCGCGGCTGCCACGGCCGGTCGGGCGTGCCCTCCGGAGGCGGGGCGAAGGGGTTGTCGTCCGCGGGGGCGCCGGGGGACTGCGGCGACGAGGCGCCGTCCTCCGGCCCGGAGCCGCCGCTCTCGGGTGTCGAACCCTCACCCTCGCGCGGCGGCGTGGCCGGCGAGGAAGGCTGCCGCTCACGCAGCACCAGCCCTTCCCGTACGCCGCCCTGGTGGCCGGACGCGAAGGACGGGAGGAACGTCGGGACGTGGGAGGGGTCGAGCGCACGCCGCCCCACTCCTCCCGCGGCCCCCGAGGGGCCGGAGGCGGTGGAGGGGAGGAGTCGGAGGAGTCGGAGGCTGCGGTCCGGCATCAGGTGTGCGTCTTCCCCTTGGAGGATCGGTCTGGGTGGATCGGGTCTCGGCGGATCGGTTCTGGCGGGCGAGCCTCGCCTGCGCGGGCTCGGTGGATCTTGCTGGCAGGATCAAATCGGTGGAGCCGGCCGGTGAAGCGGGCCGTGGTGCGGGCGGACGTCGTGTCCGAGTTTCGTCCCCGTCCCTGGTCAACGTCCCATGCGCCGAAGGCGTTCCCCTGCGCGAAGCGAGTTCCCCGGGCGGATCCTCTCCAGACGCTACCTTCCAGCCAAGCCCCCGTCCCGTGAGGGCCTCCCTGTGTGCCGGTATCGTTGCTGACGGTCGGCCGCTTCGTAGACTTCCCCGTATCAGGGGGCGCGAAGCATTCGTACGACCCTACAAACGCTCTCCCGAGAAAGGGCCCCGCTGTGGCCAAGCGCCTCGTCGTGCTGGTCTCCGGATCAGGTACGAACTTGCAGGCTCTCCTCGATGCGATCGCCATGCGCGGGACGGCCGTCTACGGGGCTGAGATCGTCGCGGTCGGCGCGGACCGCACGGGCATCGAGGGCCTGGCGCGCGCCGAGCGCGCGGGTGTGCCCACCTTCGTATGCCGGGTGAAGGACTACGCGAGCCGGGACGAGTGGGACACCGCGCTGACCGAGGCCACGGCGGCGTACGAGCCGGATCTCGTCATCTCGGCCGGGTTCATGAAGATCGTGGGCAAGGAGTTCCTGGCCCGCTTCGGCGGCCGGTTGGTGAACACCCACCCCGCGCTGCTGCCCAGCTTCCCGGGTGCGCACGGCGTTCGTGACGCCCTCGCGCACGGAGTGAAGGTCACCGGGTGCACCGTCCACTTCGTCGACGACGGCGTCGACACCGGCCCGATCATCGCTCAGGGCGTGGTCGATGTCCGGGACGAGGACTACGAGGACGAGGGCGGCGCTCTGCATGAGCGCATCAAGGAAGTCGAGCGAAGGCTGCTCGTCGAGGTCGTGGGGCGGCTCGCCCGCAACGGCTATCGCATTGAGGGACGAAAGGTAGTTATCCCGTGACCGCCGAAGGTACGCAGCGCCCGATCAGGCGCGCGCTCATCAGCGTCTACGACAAGGCCGGGCTCGAAGACCTCGCCCGCGGACTGCACGAGGCCGGCGTCGAGCTCGTCTCCACCGGCTCCACCGCCGCGAAGATCGCCGCGGCCGGCGTCCCGGTCACCAAGGTCGAGGAGCTCACCGGCTTCCCCGAGTGCCTGGACGGCCGGGTCAAGACCCTGCACCCGAAGGTGCACGCCGGCATCCTCGCGGACCTGCGGCTCGACGACCACCGGCAGCAGCTCGACGAGCTGGGCGTGGAGCCCTTCCAGCTCGTCGTCGTGAACCTCTACCCCTTCCGCGAGACCGTCGCCTCGGGTGCGTCCCCGGACGAGTGCGTCGAGCAGATCGACATCGGTGGTCCCTCGATGGTCCGCGCCGCCGCCAAGAACCACCCGTCGGTCGCGGTCGTCACCAGCCCCGCCCGGTACGCCGACGTCCTGGCCGCGGCCAAGGGCGGCGGCTTCGACCTGGCCACGCGCAAGCGGCTCGCCGCCGAGGCCTTCCAGCACACGGCCGCGTACGACGTCGCCGTCGCCTCGTGGTTCGCGAGCCAGTACGCCCCTCTCGACGACTCGAACTTCCCCGATTTCATCGGTGCCACCTTCGAGCGCCGCAGCACCCTGCGGTACGGCGAGAACCCGCACCAGGGTGCGGCGCTGTACGTCGACGGCAGTGGCGGCCTCGCGGACGCCGAGCAGCTGCACGGCAAGGAGATGTCGTACAACAACTACACGGACACGGACGCCGCGCGCCGTGCCGCGTACGACCACGACGAGCCCTGCGTCGCGATCATCAAGCACGCCAACCCCTGCGGTATCGCGATCGGCGCGGACGTCGCCGAGGCGCACCGCAAGGCGCACGCCTGCGACCCGCTGTCGGCGTTCGGCGGCGTGATCGCGGTCAACCGCCCGGTCTCGAAGGAGATGGCCGAGCAGGTCGCCGAGATCTTCACCGAGGTCATCGTCGCGCCCGGCTACGAGGACGGCGCCCTCGAAGCCCTCACCAAGAAGAAGAACATCCGCGTACTCCGCGCCGCCCAGGGGCCGACGGCCGACGTCGAGGTCAAGCAGATCGATGGCGGGCGTCTCCTCCAGGTCGCCGACCGCCTCCAGGCCGACGGCGACAACCCCGCGTCCTGGACCCTCGCCACGGGTGAGGCGCTGTCGCCCGCCGAACTGGACGAGCTGGCCTTCGCCTGGCGGGCCTGCCGCGCCGTCAAGTCCAACGCCATCCTCCTGGCCAAGGACGGCGCCTCGGTCGGCGTGGGCATGGGCCAGGTCAACCGTGTCGACTCCGCGAAGCTCGCGGTCGAGCGGGCGGGCGAGGAGCGCGCCCAGGGTTCGTACGCGGCCTCGGACGCCTTCTTCCCCTTCCCCGACGGTCTGGAGATCCTCACCGCCGCCGGTGTCAGGGCCGTGGTCCAGCCCGGCGGTTCGGTCCGCGACGAACTCGTGGTCGAGGCGGCCGAGAAGGCGGGCGTGACGATGTACTTCACGGGGACGCGGCACTTCTTCCACTGAGGTTCGTGCCGACATTCCACTGAGGTCGCCCGGCCGCTCGCGCTCGCGCACGGCCGGGCGACCTCATGCCGACGTCACGTCGAACTGCGCAGTGCCGCCCAGGTGTTGGGGCCGACGATGCCGTCCACGTCCAGTCCCTTGCCGCGCTGGAACTGTTTGACCGCGGAGACGGTGTCCTTGCCGAACTTGCCGTCCACCCCCGCCGTTCCGACGCTGTAGCCGCGTTGGGTGAGCATGCACTGCACCTGCACCACCCGCTGGTTCTTGTCGCCGCGACGCGTGAGTTCGCTGCCGGAGTAGTACGTGCACTGCGAGATCCACGCCGGTGGAGCCGGCTTGGCCGTGGTCTTGGTCGGATCGGGGCTCGGAGCTGTGCCGCCTCCTCCGCCTCCTCCGCTTCCGCTACTGCCGCCGGACGTGGCGGTCGCGGTGTGCGTGGGGGTGCGCTGAGCACGGCCTGTGCCGTCTGTGGGCCCGGCTCCGGCGGAACCTTTCTCCTCTTCCGCTTCCTCTTTCTCCTCCCGCTCACTGCTGGGCGAGGGCGAGTCATGGCCGGACGCGCCGGGCAGCGGTGGCCGTGCCGCGTCGTCTCGGGCGCTGCTTTCGACGGCCGTCGGAGGCGAGGAGGCCGTGTCCTCGGAGGACGGGCGGGTGAGCAGAAAGGCGCTCCCGGCGACGACACACACGGCGAGGCCCGCGGCGACGGCCAAGTACGCCCTCTTTCTGCGGCGCGCGATGACCGGAGAACTGCCGGTTGGAGAACTGCCGGTCGGTGAACTGTCGGATGGGGCGCCGCCAGGCGGCGTCGGCGGTCCGTACGCGCCCGGGGGCGTCTGCGGTCCTGGTCCGTACGCGCCCGGCGGTGTGGCCGGCCCGAAAGCGGGGCCGGGAGCGGGGGCGGCCACCCGGTGCGTGGACGTGTGGAGTTGGCCGGTCTGCTGGGCGGAGGCCTGCCGCAGCACTTCGCCGGCCTCGCGCCGGGCGAGTAGCCGGGAGTCGAGCGGTTCCTGCCACGACGTCGTACGGGGGTGTGCCGCGGCCGCGTCGATCAGCTGTCCCGGCGTGGGCCGGCCGGCGGGGTCCTTGGCCAGGCAGGCGGAGAGCAGGGCGGCCAACGAGGCGTCTGCCGCCGCGAGTTCGCCCATGAGCTCGGCTTTCGGCTCCTCGAACGCCACGCGGTGCATGACGTCCACGCCGGTGCCACTGCCGAACGGTGCGTGCCCTGTGGTGGCGTAGATGAGCGTGCAGGCGAGCGAGAACACGTCCGAGGCGGTGTCGCAGCGTCCCTCCCGCAGATACTCGGGGGACATGAAGGCGGGCGTGCCGACCCGGTTGCCGGTGATGGTGATCGAGCTGCTGTCCACGGCCTGCGAGATGCCGAAGTCGATCACGTGCGCGCCCTGGCCGGACACGATCACGTTGGACGGCTTGAGGTCCCGGTGCACGATCCCGGCGGCGGCCAGCGCCGACAGGGCCCGGCCGAGTTCCCCCACCAGCCGCCACGCTCCGGCGGGTTCCAGTACGCCGCAGTCGCGTACGGCGTCCGTCAGGCTGAGCCCGGGTAAGTACTGCGTGGCCATCCACAGCAGCTCGTCCTGGAACCCCGTGCCCAGCAGCTCCGGCGCGTACGGTGCGCCGACCCGCTCGTGCACGGCGGCCTCACGCTCGAACCGCCGCCGGAACTGGGAGTCTTCGGCGTACTCGGGCCTGATCACCTTGACCGCGGCGAGCCCGGGGCTGTCGTCGGCGGGCCGCGCAAGATACACCCGGCCCATGCCACCGCTGCCGAGCACGCCGAGCGGTACGTACGGGCCGATGCGCCCCGGATCCACGGACCGCATCGGAGCTGCCCCCACCTGCTCCAGCGCGGTGTTCCCGGTCGCCGGTAAGTGCGGCGGTGTCGGCCGCTCGTCTGACATGGGTCCCCCGAGTGCTCTTCTGTCTCAACGTGCCCTTTCGACACCCCCAGTTGACACGAGGCTAGCGCGGTCTTGTACGTCCCGCCCCCTTCTTCGGCCTACGGCGGCTCCGTGTCAGGCTCCCGGCGCCAATGGCGGCGGCGGTGGTGACGCTGATGAGTGTCCTGGTCAGGACGTTCGGTCGCATTCGTTTCCCCCTTCGGTCGTAGGGCGGCACCTGACGCGGCCGGCGCGCTGATCACCGGTCGCATCGATGCCACCCTCTGTATCGGTGGCGCGTTCTTGCCACGGCCAGACTGGCCGAGGCGGGTGTCCCGGGGAACCTGGAATGTTTCAGGTGTGCGGTGCGGAACCGTAGGTGCCGTCGGACGCGTCTCCATGCAACTCGCACCACACGGTCTTGCCGCCGGGTGCCTGCTCCACGCCCCAGCGCACCGCGACCGCGTCGAGCAGGAGGAGGCCGCGGCCGGCCTCGTCGTCGGCGCCGGCCCGGCGGAGGATGAGCCAGGAGCACGGGTCCGGATCGGTGATCTCCAGGCGGGTACGGCCGCCCTCGCGGGTGAGCCGCACGGAGACCGGGGTCTTCTCACCCCCGCGACCGCCTGGGTCTCCTTCGTCGGCGCGCTCAAGGGTGAGGCCACGTCGGCACGTTGATCAGAGGGTGATCACGGGAGATGCTGCCGTTCCCTCCGTCCCGGAATGGGGCATTCGCGGCTAACCTTCGCTGAAGGGGGAGCCGTATGGTCGACGAGGTACAGGCGGAACGGGCGCAAAAGGCCCGATTACGGGCGTCGTTCCTCTTTGCGGCCACCGTGGCGCTTGTTGTCGCTGCTGTCGTCACCCCGTGGACTCCGTGGCCGGGCGACGATTTCGGCCGCGCGCCGTGGTGGGTCTGGAGCCCGCTCGTGGCGGCGGTGGTGCTGTTCGTAACGGGGATGGGGGAGCGGAAGTACACGGCGTGGGCCGGGGTGGTCGGCGGAGCGGCCCTGGCGGCGGGGGTCGTGAGCTTTCTGGCCTGGCCCCGCGAGAAGGTCGTTCTGGACGGGCGGCGGGATGATCAGGTCCGTGCCCGGCCCTGGTACGAGGACGTGCCGCCGGATGAGTGGCACAGGGTGTACGCGGCCGCGCCGCCGGCCGCGCCGCTGGCTTGTTCCCTGGCCGCCGCCGTGGTCCTGGCGCTGTGTGTCGTGATGCTGGTCCGCCGGCAGCGTCCATGGGTGGCTCTCGGTCCTGACCTCGACCCTGTTCCTGCTCCTGCTACCGCGACAGGTTCCGGTCCCCAGGAGTACGAACGTCCGTATGCCACCGGGGCCACGTTGCGGCGGCACGCCCGCCGGGCGATGGCCGCGGGGGTCGCCGGAGTGCTCGTGGGTGGGCTGCTGGGAGCGGGGGCCACCTTCGGGGCCAGTGGACTCCAGCGGGAGCGGAGGGAAGCGCTCGGGCCCTGGTGGGGGCAGCTCGCCGGCTCCGTGCCGGTGCCGGAGGACAGGCTCGACGAGGGGGCGGCCGAATGGGACGGGAAAAGTCATTTCGTCCGGCTGCCGGATCGGCCGGAGCGTGTGGCGTGGCAGCGCGGTTTCAAGGGGCCGGTGGCGCTCAGTATGTGCGGCCGTGGTGAGCGGGCACGCGGCACCCTCGTCGCGCTGGAGGAGTCCTCGCGGCACTCCGTGATCGTGGGGCACGACGCGCGGGACGGCACCCGTCGGTGGTCCGTCACCGTACGCCGTCAGGACACCGCGGAGCTGAGCCAGGTGGCGGTCGGCGAGGGGTGCACCGTGCTGGTGCTGATCGGCACCGTCGTACTGGCCGTCGACGCCTACACGGGGAAGGTCGAGGGCAGTTCGGTGCTTCCACAGGCACGTCACGGCGCATGGCACTTCATCACGCCGGCCCCCGAGAAATACCCGTGGCCACGGCTGGTCAGCTTGTCCGACGCGGAGTACGCGCATCTGACGGCCTGGGACGACGGGATCGTGGCCGTACGGCGCAGCGATGCCGAACTGGTGGCCTGGGCCGACAGACGGTACGGAAGCTGCACGCACCTCGTCGACTACTACCGTAATGAGCCCGAATCCGGGCAACTGCTCATGGACGACTGTGCGGGCCGGTCCGCCGTCGCCGTCCTCCCCGAGCCCGAAGCCCCGGAGGAGCTGCGGAAGGAGCGGCCCCCGGCGTACCGGCTCCCGCCCCTGCAACCGCTGCTCGCCCACGCGGAGATGCCCGTGCCCGCTCCTCCGCGAGGCTGCCGGAGCGGACCCCTGCGGATCCTGTCGGCCTCGGTCACCACCTTGGTGGAGACGGAGTGGGACTGCGCCGGGAAGGCGTACCGGGCGCGGATCAGCCTCTCGGACAGCGACAGTGCACGATTCCAGAGGTGGGCGAAGTCGCCGGTGGCGGATGCGGCGCCCGACGTCACGTTCGTCCGCAGTGGGGGCGTGCACCATCTGCTGGAGGCGTGGGGAGACACCGTGAAGATGGTGGACGGCGACAATTTCGACGTGTGGTGGACCGTGGTCCCCAGGCGTGGCGACCCCGTCGTCGGCCTGGCGGACAGTGACGTGATCGTCAGGGACCGGCGCGGGCAGCGGGACGCCGGACGCGGAGACCTCTACCAGCCGATACTGGTCCTCACACGCTCCGGCACCCTCGTCGCTCTGGCCGACCCCTACGAGGCGGAGGGCAAGCAACGGGTACGGGTCACCGCTTCCAGCGACGTCGCCCGGCAGCCCTGTGCCGGGAAGCGAGGGCTGCTGGCCGACAAGATCTCCGGTACGGCCCTCGTGCTGTGCACCACGAAAGGACGTACGCACGTCACGGCCGTCACCGACTAGGCCGGACAGGCCCTGGCGTTCCCGAAGGCATGGGGAAGGGCCGGGCCCGACGCCTCCGCTCTGCCACTCAGCCCTTGGTGCGCAGCGCACGCCATGTGTTCGGGCCGACGATTCCGTCCGCGTCCAGTCCGGCCCGCTTCTGGAGGGTGACGACGGCCCCGTGGGTCAGAGGGCCGAAGTCGCCGTTCACCTGTCACGGCGGCGCGACGGGGACAGCCCGAGGAGTCATGGGGAACAGTCCGAGGAGTCACGAGGCAGCGGCCCCATGGGCACAGCGGTGTGGGGGCGGTCCCGTCCCCTCCCCCGTGAGGGGCGGGGCCGCCCCCGGTGGTGAACCCTCAGCTCACCGTCTCAGCGGAGACGCACCCCCGGAACCTCGGAACTCTGAGGGTCACTTCTTCCCGGCCGGCGTGTACTCCTTGAGGTAGTGAGCGACGCGGTCGGCGTAGTCGCGGTGCTTCGGGGGAACACCGGCCGCGTCGTTCACTTTCTCGTACGACGTCCGGTACGCGGCCGCGATGAGAACCTGCCGGCGGTCACCGCCCAGCGCGGAGTCCAGGCGCGGCGCGATCCAGCACAGATACCGGCTCATGGCCGGGATGGACTCGGAGGGAGAGAAGGGGGGTTGAGGGATCGTCTTCTCGGGCTTGCCGTCGGACCGCATCCACCAGCGCAGCACACGCGGGGTCCAACGGGCGATCCCGTACTCGTCCATGGCGGGGTCGGAGAGGTCCGGGTCGAAGTCGCTCTCCACCTTCAGCATGGCGGCGATCAGCGACGGCGTGACCTCCTCCTGCACACAGTCGTGGGCGGAGTCGACGATGAGCGGCCGGTAGGCGACGGGGACGCCCTTGTCCGTACGGAGCTCGGCGGCGCCGTACGCCGCTGGCGCGACCTTCGCGGTGCCCGAGTTCTTCCCGTCGTCGGAACCGTCGTCCGCCAGCATGCCGTAGCCGAGGGTGGCGAGAGCGGTGGTGGCGGCCGTGGCGGCCGCGGCGCTCAGGATCACACCGGTCCGGCGTCCGCGTCTGAGCGGGAACAGGCGCGGCAGTCGTGGGGAGCGGGCGGTCCCGGCGACCGTCTCGACCCGCCGCAGCAGTGTTTCCCCGCTGATCCGCTCCTGGTGCGTTCGGGCCAGACAGTCCCGTACGATCTCCCGCCACTCATCCGGGAGTTCGGGGGACAGGCGGAGCTCCTCGGTGCCGCGCGCGTAGCGCGCCGCCGCGTCCCGGCGGGCCGAAGGCGTGCCGCCGGGCAAGGGGAACTGGTCCGTGAGGACGAGGTGGGCCAGCACGCCGAAGGCCCAGACGTCGGCCGAGGGGCGGATCTGCCGGCCGCGCTCGCCGATCTCGGCCCAGAGCAGCTCGGGCGGGGTGTAGTCGGGCGTCGAGAAGGCGGGCGTGTAGGCGTGGGTGCCCTCGAGTTCGGCGGCCATGTTGAAGTCGGCGAGGAGGGCCGAACCGTCCTTCATCAGCAGGACGTTGGCCGGCTTGAGGTCCCCGTGCACCCAGCCCGCCCGGTGCAGCTGGACCAGGCCCTCGCAGATCTGCGCGAGCAGCACGGGACCGTGCTTGGGCCGGTGGTTCCCGGCGAGCAGCGTGGTGAGAGAGGTCTCGGCCCGTTCCAGTACGAGGACGGTGGCGCCGTCGAGTTCGGGCCGCCCGGGGTCGTCGACCGTCAGCGCCTCGTACATCCGGACCAGCCGCGGTGCGGTGCGCAGCCTGCTCAGCAACTCCAGCTCCCGCTCGGCGAGGTCACGCAGATGCGCGAGCTGGCGGGGGGTGTGCGTGCCGGTCGGCAAGAACTTCAGGGCGGCCGTCTTGGGGAGTTCCTGGTCGGCCGTCTTCGGCAGTCCCCGGTCGGTCGCCTTCGGGGGCTTCGCAGCCGGCCCCTCCGGGACGCGTCTCGCCCCGTACACGCTGCCGAACGCCCCCGTCGCGATCGGCTCGCGCACTTCCCAGGAGCCGACGCGGTATCCGCGGGGGACGGACACCGCGTACGCGCCGTCGCTCACCGTGCCGCTCGGCTCGGGGAGTTGCCGAGGACGACGAGATCGTCCTCCCGTACGAGGTCGAAGCGGAGCGCGAGGGAGACGAGGGACTCCTTCTTGCCGTTCAGGCGCGGGCCCGGATCCGCCGTGTCGGGGCCGGGCTTGAGGCGCAGCTTCACCGCGAGGTAGTCGATGTTCCAGTGCACGGCGGCCGGGCTCGCCGCCGGCCAGCCGGGACGCAGCCGCTCCACGACCTGGTCGACGGTGGGCAGCGGGGCGTGCGGTGCGCCGCGCAGGCGGGGCTCACACAGGGCGGCGAGGACCGCGAAGTACCGCTTGGTGTGGTCGACCGAGAAGGCGGGTGCGGTGGTCGCGCCGTCGAGTCCGCCGGAAGAGTTCAGATAGTCGTGGCGGGGTGCCCACACCTCGAGGGGCAGCAGGTCGCCCGCGGCCGGGAGCACGATCCGGGAGAACTCGAAGGGGATCGGCGCGTCGAGGCGGCCCGGACCGACCTTGATGTGCTCGCCCGCGCCCTCCGGGTTCTCCACGACGTACGTCTGGTGGGCGGAGAGATTGCTCAGTATCCAGAAGGCGCCCTGGGCCGTGATCTCCCCGGCCTTCCGGGAGACCCCCTCGTGTGCGATCGCAAGCCCGTTGTCGGACTCCGAGCGGCCGAAGGCGAGACGTTCCCCTGGGGCGAGTTTGATCTGGTGTGCGCCGTGCTCGTCGTCCGTCGTGCGTGGGGGCACCACGATGATGCTGTACAAGGTCGTTCTCCCCGTCCCGTGCGCAGCTGTGGAATCAGGGTAGAGCGACGCACCAGGGCCGTGTCCAACCTTTGCGGGGTAGACACGGCCCTTGGCGTGATTGACGTGAATGGCGCGAACGTGCTGCGGCTCGGCTCAGTAACGCGGGCGGTTGAACCAGGCCGAGGCGGCGCCGTTGACCATCGAGGCGAGGATGATGCCGGCGATGGCGAGCGAGATGAGTCCGCCGAAGGTGGCGGAACCGTTCGCACCGTTCACGATGTTGACGATGCCGCCGAGGATCATCAGCGCCGCGTACACGATCGTGGTGATGCGGATGCCGCTGCCGCCGCTCTTGAACTTGACGCCCAGGAAGATGGAGAGCGCACCCAGGCCCACCAGGAGCGCCGCGAAGAAGAAGCCGAGTCCGGCGAGCGTGTCGGTGTCGTCACCGCTGCCGACGCCGTTGGACACGTCCTGCACAGCGCCGACGGCGATACCCGCGATGACGCCGAACAGGAGCTGGAAGCCCGCGAGGATGAACAGCAGGACGCGCGAGGTCTTCATCAGACCCGGCATCTCCATCGGCATCGAGTTGGGAGCGCCGCCCGGGTAGCCGGGGTACGCCGGCGGCTGGCCCGGAGCACCCTGCGGATAGCCGTAGCCGGGCTGCTGGGGCGGGGCACCCTGCGGGTAGCCGTAACCGGGGCCGGGCTGGCCCTGGGGAGGCTGGGCCGGGTAACCCGGCTGCTGGCCCTGCGGCGCGCCGTAGGGGTTGTTCGGGTCGCCAAAGCTCATGGCGTCTTTCCTCCGTTGCATGGTGCGGGGACGACGCGGCACATTTCGGAGGAAAGTTCTACAGATGCGGTTCGTCCCCCCGGTACTGCCCCGCGGCACTGTGACGTTCATCGTCCTTAACGCGCCTCTTATTTGTCCAGCCGGATGCCGCATGTGTTGTGCAAGTGCAACATCACTGATCATGGATGGATACGAGTGACCATGTGGGACGGGAGTCGCGGAGTCCGCAGGGTGACCGGATTGGAACCGGGACCCGGTCATCCGCGAGGATGGGGTCATGACCGCCCAGATTCTCGATGGCAAGGCCACCGCAGCCGCGATCAAGTCCGATCTGACCGCCCGCGTGGCGGCCCTGAAGGAGAAGGGCGTCACGCCCGGCCTGGGAACCGTCCTGGTGGGCGACGACCCGGGCAGCCAGAAGTATGTCGCGGGCAAGCACCGCGACTGCGCCCAGGTCGGCATCGCCTCCATCCAGCGGGAACTGCCCGTGACCGCCACGCAGGAGGAGATCGAGGCGGTCGTCCGCGAGCTCAACGAAGATCCGGGCTGCACCGGTTACATCGTCCAGCTGCCGCTGCCCAGGGGTATCGACGAGAACCGCATCCTGGAGCTGATGGACCCGGACAAGGACGCGGACGGCCTGCACCCGATGAACCTCGGCCGTCTCGTACTCAACGAGCCGGCACCGCTGCCCTGCACGCCCAACGGTGTTCTCACCCTCCTCCGCCAGTACGGCGTGGAGATCAAGGGGGCCGAGGTGGTGGTCGTGGGCCGGGGCGTGACGATCGGCCGCCCGATGCCGCTGCTGCTGACCCGGCGCAGCGAGAACGCGACGGTGACGCAGTGCCACACCGGCACGCGCGATCTGTCCTCCCACTTGAAGCGGGCCGACATCATCATCGCCGCGGCGGGCTCCGCCCACCTGGTCCGGCCCGAGGACGTGAAGCCGGGCGCGGCCGTCCTCGACGTCGGCGTCTCGCGCAGCGCCGAGGGCAAGATCGTCGGTGACGTCCACCCCGGCGTCGCCGAGGTCGCCGCGTGGATCTCGCCCAACCCCGGCGGCGTCGGCCCGATGACCCGGGCGCAGCTGCTCGTCAACGTGGTCGAGGCGGCGGAACGCAGTGTCGGCTGAGGACACCCCGAAGCGGGGCGCCGACCCGTCGCCCGAGCCGGTGCGACCCGAGGGTATGGGACCGCGCGCCGGGGAGCCCCAAGGCGCGGCGTCTGAAGGCACGGTGCCGCAGGGCGCGAAGTCGGCAGGCGCGGTGACGCAGGGCACGGTGCAGGGCGCGGGGCCACAGGACGCGGTGTCGGCAGGCACGGAGTCGGGGCTGCGTGGCGCGCAGGCGGAAGACGTGGAGCCGCGTGCTGCCGAGCCGCAAGGCGTGGAGGGCCGGGCTGCCCAGGGGCACGGCGGGGAAACGCACGCGGCGGCGGACACGTCGGAGGCGGGCGGGCATGAGCATCGGGACGACGGTGAAGAGCCTGTTGTGCGGGACCCCGTCAGTGCGCCCGGCCCCGACGGGCAGCCGCAGCGCACGACGCGCCGTTTCCCCCGGGTCACCCGGGACACCGCACGCCCCGAGGGCGGCGGCCGTGCCGCGTCAGGGGACGCGCCCGCACCGGCTCGGCAATGGCCGATGCTCACGGTGGTCGCGGCCGTCGGACTCGGCTTGCTGCTCACCGCGCTCGGCGTCTTCCGGTACGGCACGCTGCTGATCGGGACGGGGCTGCTCGCCGGCGGCGTGCTGCGCTGGACGCTGCCCGGCGTGGGCATGCTCGCGGTCCGCTCCCGCTTCACCGACCTCGTCACGTACGGCATCCTGGGCGTGACCATCGTGCTGCTCGCGATGATGGCCCAGCCCAACCCGTGGCTGGAGATCCCGTTCCTGGACGACACGCTGCACTTCACGATCAGGACGTAGCGCGCGTGACGGAGGCCCGCACTCTCCCCCGAGTCGATGAGTGCGGGCCTCCGCGTCGTGCCGCCGGGTCCTGCGTCACCAACCCTGCGTGACCAGGTACGACAACGGCCACAGTCGTCGGGGGAGTTGGGGATGCGTGGTACGTCCCCCGCTCTGACCTGCTGGGAAGTCCCGTCCCATGACAACGGTGTGGGACGGGGGATGTCGTCCCGGTTGGGTAACGTGAACTCTGGGCACGCAACCGCACCACCCCTGTGCGGACGTCCTCGGACTGACGGAACTTCATATAAGTACGCGCCAAGGGTTCACGGGGGGTGACGACATGGCGCGCTGGAAGGAACTGCCCGACTCGCTTGACCAGCGGGAACGGCAACTCGTCGTCCAGTTGCGGCGGTTGAAGGACCGCAGCGGACTGAGTCTGGCCGCTCTCGCGGCGAAGACCACGTACAGCTCCTCGTCATGGGAGCGCTGGCTCAACGGCAAGAAGCCGGTTCCCCGCGGGGCCGTGACGGAACTCGCGCGGGTGTGCGGCACGGAGCCGACGCGGCTGCTGGTGCTGCACGAGGTGGCGGAGGGAGCAGCTGCCGGGCCTGGTGCAGAGACTGGTGCCGAGCCTTGTGCCGAGCCTGATGCCGGGCCCACCGTCACGCCGGGCTCCGGTTCGGCCGTCGAGCCCAGGACCACCAAAACGACCGCCGGACCGAGCATCATGCCGCCCGCCCGGCCGACCGCCCGCGTGACCACCCGGCCGACCGACCGGCCGAGTGCTCGGGGCCCACGCCCACGCCCCCGCCTCGTACTCGGCGCGGCCGCAGCGCTGCTCGTCGCGTTCGGTGCGGGCATGATCACCGGCCTGTCCTGGCAGGGCGACGGCTCGGGAGGGCAGCAGCCCGCGCCCACCGCCGACGCATACCGGCGCGGGCAGGCGTACGACTGCGACATCTCCCGCAAGGACGGCGGACTGTACGCCGGGCACAGCGTCTCCCGGGACGTACTGCTCGACCTGAACAGCATCGGCTGGGACGTCGTCGAGGCGCAGTGCCTGCTGCGCCGGCACGGCTTCGACCCGGGTGGCACCGATGGCGTCTACGGCGAGCAGACCAAACGCGCGGCCACCGCGTTCCAGGAGAAGCGGGAGATCGGCGTGGACGGCATCGTCGGCCCCGACACCTGGCGGGAGCTGCGCAAGTGACTCCGGAAGTACGCCAGCTCATCGCGGGCCTGCGGCAGTTACGGGAATCGGCGGGCCTGAGCCTCACCCGGCTCGCCGAACGCACGCCCTACAGCAAGTCCTCCTGGGCCCGTTATCTCAACGGCGAGAAGCCCGTGCCGTACGACGCCGTCGTGGCGTTGTGCCAGATCGCGGGCGAGCGGCCCGAACGGCTGCTCGCGCTGTGGGAGCTGGCCGACACGGAGTGGAGCGGGCGCGCACGGCACGCGGCCAAGGCCGAGGTCGTGGCCGTGGACGTGGCCGTGGCCGTGGACGTGGCCGTGGCCGTGGGGAACGACGGCGGCCGGGCGCGCCGGGTCCTGTTCGCCGCGGGCGCGTTCGTGGGCCTCGCCGCCGCCGTGTGCGCCGCGGTTCTCCTCCTGCCGGACGACTCCGCGGATACCGCGTCGCCCCCACCGCCGACGTACGCACCCGGCTGCACGGGCCCCGAATGCGACGGTGAGGACCCCATCGCCATGGGCTGCGGCGGGCAGTCCATGGTGACCTCGGCCGCCGAACGCACCCTCCCCGGAGGACGCCGCGTGGAGTTGCGGTACGGCAAGGTGTGCCACGCCGTGTGGGCACGAGGGTCGCGGCTGAGGATCGGCGACCGGATCGAACTGACCCGGCCGGGGGCCCGCCCCAAGGCCGTACAGGCCTCCGACCGGGCCGACACCCTGGGATATCTCGCGACGCCGATGACGGCAGCGGGCGGCCCGGATGGCCAGGGCGGCCGGGACGGCCCCGGCGGGTCGGACGGGGCACGCGTCTGCCTGGTGCCCGTCAAGGGCGACCGGATCTGCTTCGGAGCGTGATCCGGGGAAGCCCGTTTCAGGAGCGGCGCCCGTCCACTCCCCCGAGTACGGACGGACGCCGCTTGGGATCAAGAGTCATGGACGCGCCAACGGCGGTTCAACACCTGTCTGTTCCCTGTGGCACGGAAGTGACAGTTCCGGTACGTCGCGTGCATCGTGCGACGAGTCCCTCAACGATCTCTGGAGGGGAACCGAACCGCGGCAGACACCGTCCCTGGGGGCAGAGCGGAGGAAGCCGAGGAGGAGAACGATGAGCGCCTGGCAGCCGCTGCCGGCGGATCTTCCGCCGGAGGTAGGGCACTTCGTGGAACAGCTGCGGCTGCTCAAGGACCGCACCGGGCTCAGCCTGGTCGCCCTGGGCGCGCGGACCGCGTACAGCAAGTCCTCCTGGCAGCGCTACCTCAACGCGACGCAGCCACCGCCCCGGCAGGCGGTCGTCGCCCTGTGCCGGGTCGTCGGCGAGGACGCCGAACGCTTCGTGGTGCGCTGGGAACTGGCCGTACGGGCGTGGCCGCGCCCGGCGGATCCGGCGGCGAGCGTGCCCGCCGCCGGGGCGGCGGCTTCCGTGAACGGGTCCGTCGAGGGGAGGGGCGCCGAGCGCGGGACCGGGGGCGGGACCGGAGGCGGGGCGGAGTGCGACGACGACTACGAGGAGGCGCCGACGGTCCCGTGGTGGGACCTGCTGGCCGACGAGCCGGACCCTCCCCGGGCCCCTGCCCCGGCCCCCTCCCACCGCCTGCTGCTCTACGCCGTGCTCATCGTTCTCGCCCTCCTCCTGACCGCGTTGGCGGGTGCCGTCACCCTGACGTGACGTCCCTGGACCCGGGTCGTGTGGTGACACAGATGGCACGAGTGACCCACGAGACCGCGCATGTGTTCCCCTTGTGTCGATGTATCGACAAGTTCGAGGATGTGGTCCGATCGCCTTCGACATCAGGGATAACGTGGGCAATCGGGACGGTCCGGGACGTCCCGTGCGCGGACCAGGGGGCTCCGAACAGCCGCACGGGATATCGGTGGAACACTGGACCGCAGACCAGCGGGCGTGCAACGGTGCATGCCCACGGCCTGAATGCTCCTGTGCGCCCCCGGCCGGGGAACTGAGATCCTTGATGGGCGCATCCCCCTGGGTAGCCAGAACGGGGACTTGGCGGAGGGGCGCCACGCGCTGGGAAGAACAAGCACGTACGGGGGAAGAGGGGGAGCAATGCCTCGTTGGAGGGCTTTGCCGGACGAACTCGATCCGCAGGTCAGAGAGTTCGCCAGCCAGCTGCGCCGACTTGTCGACCGCAGTGGGCTGAGCATCGCTGCCGTGGCGGACCGTACCGGTTACAGCAAGACGTCGTGGGAGCGGTATCTGAACGGCCGGCTGCTCGCGCCCAAGGGCGCGATCGTGGCGCTGGCCGAGGTGACGAATACCAACCCGGTCCATCTGACCACGATGTGGGAGCTGGCCGAGCGGGCGTGGAGCCGCTCGGAGATGCGTCACGACATGACCATGGAGGCGATACGGATCTCCCAGGCGCGCGCCGCGCTGGGGGAGTTCGGGCCCACACCGGCCAAGGGGGGCGGCCGGGACGGGAAGCAGACGCGCAAGGGGGGCGGCGCGACGGCCGCGCCCAGGCCCGGGGCGGCCGGGTCGGCCGGAGTGGCACCGTCGGTGCCGGCGCAGAGCCCGCCGCCGGGTGAGGAACAGCTGCCGTCCGGCGGGCGGGGCGGGGCTCCTCGGGGCGGAGGCTCGTCCGGGTCGTTCGGCTCGTCCGGCTCGTCCGACGTTGCTTCGCCGGGGGGATCTTCGGCGTCCGACCAGGCTGCGCGTGGCGGTAGTTGGGGTGCGGTCCCCAGGCCTCCGGGGTGGCCCGGAGGCGCCGGGGGTTCGGCGGGGTTCTCCGGTCAGCCGGGTGTCTCCGGGATTCCCGGCTCGCCCGGGTCTTCCGGCTCTCCCGGGTCTTCCGGCTCTCCCGGATCCTCGGGGTACTCCGCGCCGTCCGGGCCCGCCGGGCCGTCCGGTCCGGCCGGTGGGCCGCCCGAGGACGCGCGCCCCCGCCGTTCGTCCGGTTCACCCGACGGGCAGCGGCGGAAGCGGCGGCTCACGATGTTCCTCGCGGGCGTCGTCGGCGTGCTCGTGGTGGTCGCGGCCGCCATGTTCCTGACCGACTCCGGCGGGGACGGCGGCGACGAGGCGAAGCCGAGCCCGACCCCGTCCGTCAGCAAGGACCTGCCGCCCGGCGTCCAGTGCATCGGCAAGGACTGCACGGGCGAGGACCCGGAGAACATGGGCTGCGGCGGCGAGTTGGCGAAGACCACCAACAGCGTCACCGTCGGCACGGCCGTCGTCGAGGTCCGCTACAGCAAGACCTGCTCGGCCGCCTGGGGCCGCATCACGCAGGCCGCGGTCGGAGACGAGGTCGAGATCACCGCGAGCGGCGCGGCCGCGCAGAGCGGCAAGGTCGATACCGACACCGACGCGTACACCCCGATGGTGGCCGTGAAGGACGCCGGTGACGCGAAGGCCTGCGTCACGCTGAAGTCGGGCCAGAAGGGCTGCACGGAGTAAATCCGGCGGAAGAGCCGCGCGCAGTTGATCCGAGGGAGGGACCGCGCGCGGGGATCCGGCGGAGGGGCGGCGCGCGGCAGGCAGATGAGGCGGGACGGTCGCGCACGGGGGACGCGGTCTTTGGCGGGGCTGATGGGAGCAGATGGGACGGGCTTCCGGAGCCGTGGCCGTCCGGCCCGGAGCAATTCCCATGAGGGAGGAATGCCTGCCCCGCTCCGGGGCAGGTGCACCGTACCCCCACGGGAGTCCGGCGCCGTCCGGGAGGAGTCCCAGCCCCTCCCGGCCCCCCGGCACCCCCACCCGGCGGCCGCTGTCGTCCCTCTCTCCCGGACCGGCGGCCGCCTCTTGGTGGGGCCTGTGGGGCGGGCCACACCGGCCCGGCCGTCCGGTCCGCCGGATGCGCGATAGCCTGACCGCTGGATCTCTCTTGACGCCAAGAGATCGATCATCCGTACCCGTGATCGATCAGCGTGGCGAACGAGCGCCGGTCATCAGGCCGGCGCAGGGGATCCCGCACCCCGGGGCAGGGACGCCCCAACCGCCAGCTGTCATACGGAGAACGCCATGACCCGCACTCCCGTGAACGTCACCGTCACCGGCGCGGCCGGCCAGATCGGTTACGCCCTGCTCTTCCGCATCGCCTCCGGTCAGTTGCTCGGCGCGGACGTGCCGGTCAAGCTGCGCCTCCTGGAGATCACCCCGGCGCTGAAGGCCGCCGAGGGCACTGCGATGGAACTCGACGACTGTGCCTTCCCCCTCCTCCAGGGCATCGAGATCTCGGACGACCCGAACGTCGCCTTCGACGGCGCGAACGTGGCCCTCCTGGTCGGCGCCCGCCCGCGTACGAAGGGCATGGAGCGCGGCGACCTGCTGGAGGCCAACGGCGGCATCTTCAAGCCGCAGGGCAAGGCCATCAACGACCACGCGGCGGACGACATCAAGGTCCTCGTCGTCGGCAACCCGGCGAACACCAACGCGCTCATCGCGCAGGCCGCCGCCCCGGACGTACCGGCCGAGCGCTTCACCGCGATGACGCGGCTGGACCACAACCGCGCGCTGACGCAGCTGGCGAAGAAGACGGGTTCGACGGTCGCCGACATCAAGCGCCTGACGATCTGGGGCAACCACTCGGCCACCCAGTACCCCGACATCTTCCACGCCACGGTCGCCGGCAAGAACGCCGCCGAGACGGTCAACGACGAGAAGTGGCTGGCCGAGGAGTTCATCCCGACGGTCGCCAAGCGCGGCGCGGCGATCATCGAGGCCCGTGGCGCCTCCTCCGCGGCGTCCGCCGCGAACGCCGCCATCGACCACGTCCACACGTGGGTCAACGGCACGGCGGACGGCGACTGGACCTCCATGGGCATCCCGTCCGACGGCTCGTACGGCGTCGCCGAGGGCCTCATCTCCTCCTTCCCCGTCACCACCAAGGACGGCAAGTACGAGATCGTCCAGGGCCTGGAGATCAACGACTTCTCCCGCTCCCGCATCGACGCCTCCGTCAAGGAGCTGGAGGAGGAGCGCGAGGCGGTGCGCGGGCTCGGCCTCATCTGAGCCGACCGCTAGCCCGTATTGAGCAAGCCCGTACTCCGCGAGCCCGTACTCCGCGAGCCCGTACTCCGCGAGCCCGTACGGCCATCCGGCCGTGCGGGCTCGCGCGCTGTTCCCCGCACGCTTCTCCGGCCCGGCTTAAACGCTTGGCAGGAGAGATTCACCTGTCCGGGGGGCTTTTCCGTCCGTCTCCTCCTGCCTCCACAGCTCCTCCGTTAGCGTCCGTCTCCTTGCCCACCAAGGGAATTCACCTGCGGCAACAGGAGTGTCGGGAACATGGGGAGCGAACCGTCGAGGCGGCGCTGTGGCCACACCGAGGCCACCAGGCTGTTGTGCGCGGGGGCCCATCTGGACGCGGGGTTCCGTAGACAGGTCATCGACGAACTCGTCGGACACGCGGAGCGCCCGGTGGCGCCGCCGCTCGGCGCGGATGTCCTGCCCGTCCTCGCGCACGCGCTGCGCGCCCGACGCGACGAGGTGCGCACCGCCCTGCTGCTGCTCGCGGTGTGGGCCGGTTTCCTGGTCAGCGACGTGGTGATGATCTGGGACGCCGCGGAGGACAGCTCCGGCGGCGACTCCGGGCTGTCCGCCGACGACTCCCTCGCGCTCGCCTTCGAGTCGGCCGGGACGGGCGCGCCGGGCCTGTTCGGCGGGCTCGTCCCGGGCGGCTGGGCGGCGTCGTACGCGGCGGTCGTCCTGTTGCTGTGGTTCGCGCGGATCTTCTCCGGCCGGGGCAGGGACACCGCCGTGCTCCCGCGGGTGCCCCTGCCCCCCTGGCTGGCCTGGTTACGGCGGCGCTTCGCATGGCTGGTCACCGCGTCCGCCTGGGTGACCGTCTTCCGGTACTGGTGGGAGGCCTGGGGCGGAATCGCCGACACGCCGTACCCGGTGATCTTCCCGCTGCTGCTGGCCGTCGTCGTCTGGCGCCACCAGTGGCTGCGGAAGCAGACGCTGCGCACGGCGCTGGCCCGCCAGACGTTCGCCGAGACGCCGCCGCCCGACCTGCCCGACCGCTACGCGGACCTCGCCGGGCGCATCCGCCGGGAGCAGGACGCCTCGCTCACCCTCTACGACGCCAACCGTCCCTTCGTCGGCGCCGGATCGCCCCGCAAACCCTGGTCGGTCGTACTGGAACTGCGGCACAGGGAGGCGGGGGAGGACGGCGGCGTACCGGGTCCGCGCCCGGCGGCCGCGCAGCTCACCGCGCGTGAGGTCATCGGCATGATCGAGCCCCGGCTGAAGGCATTGAAGAAGTCCGCCGGGGACACCGGTACCGGCCGGGACCGGCTGCGGGACCTGGAGATCGAGGAGTTCGTCTACCTCCCGTCCGGTGTGGGCCGCGACGAACCGGTCTCCACCGGCCTGGGCGACGGCCGGACCGCCGTCGTGTACGACTCCGCGCAGGTCGAACGCCACCTGGGCGAGTCGGTGGGCGAGGGCGGTGAGGCACGCCGTCACTTCCTGCGGATCAGGGTCGGCGCCTGGAACGAGCAGGTCGTCGTCTCGCTTCTCGTCCGGGTGCACACCCAGGGCGGCATGCTGGTCCTCGAAGTGGTGCCGCATGTGCTCGGACCGATCGTGCCGGAGTTCCGGGAGATCGACGCGATCGTGGGATCCGAGCCGGAAGGCCCGCTGCGGGACGCGGCGCGCGCCCTGATCGACGCTCCCTCGGTCGGCGTGGCGACCGGACTTGCCGCCCTGCGCGCCCTCCGCTCCGTGCTGCGCCGGTGGTCGGCCCGTCCCGAACAGGCGGCCCCCGACGCCCCCTTGATGTCGCTGCGCCAGCTGGCCAGCACCGACGAGCTGTCCCTCTTCCAGGAGATGGACGTCGCCCGTTACGTCAGGACCCTCCAGGACCGGATCGGCGAGGGCGTACGGGACGCCCTGCGGGCGCACGGCTACCGCACCGACCGCCTGGAGCAGAACATCACGAACATCCACAACAGCGGGCTCTACATCAAGGAGATGTCCGGCGGCGCACTCGCCACGGGCTCGCACGGCCAGGCCACGCACACGGAGAGGAGCACGGTATGAGCACCGGCGGGGACAGCGGCGGGGCGTTCGAGACGGACGGCGGGGCGCACGTCCAGATCGGGACGGTCAGCGGGGGCTCCCAGGCCTTCGGCGCGCACGGCAAGGCCGAGTCCACCAACTACACGGTCGTGACGGCCGAACCGGGGTACGCGCAGCTGCTCACCGCCGTACGGACGCTGCGCACCGAACTCGGGCAGCAGCAGGAGCACACGGCTGAGAGCGAAGCGCTCGGCGCCGAACTGGCCGTGGTGGAGGGCGAGATCGCCCGCACAGGGCGCAGCGGACACGGCCCGCTCACCCGGCTGCGGGCCCGCCTGGAGGCCTACGGTCCCGCCGCGGCGACCGCCGCGTCCGTGACCGCCGTCACCCAGGCGATCACCCAGCTCCTGCAGCGTTGAGCGCCGAGCTGCCGGAAGGACGGCGAACCATGGTGAAGGTCTTCGACGCCGACCGTCAGGAGTGGGCGGGGCCGGACGAGGAACAGCGGATCGTCGCGCTCCAGCGACGCGACGCGGCGCTCCAGCGCCAGGTGCTGCGCGGCGCCGTCGTGGGGCTCTCGGTCTGCGGACTGGCCTTCGGCACCTGGGCGCTGGGCTGGAAGGACGAGCCGCAGCCGGCGGGGTACTTCGTGGCCCGTGAGGTCCCGCCCGAACAGAACACCAAGAAGGACGGCACGGACGGCACCGGCACCGAGGGCACGGCGTCGCCGAGCCCGACGGGCGGACCGCCCTTCGGATACGCGGCCGTGGCGGACCCGTATGGCTTCCGGGTGGCCGTCAACAAGGACTGGAACCGCACGACGAGCGACTCCCAGCACGGCTTTCGCGTCGTCCACTACCGCAGCGCCGACGGCTCCCGCCGCCTCCAGATCTACAAGGTGCGGGAGGCCACCCCGTACGCATCCCTTCAGGAGTACGTGTCGGACCCGAACGCAACGCCCCAGGGTTTCGACCAGCTCTCCCTGGACCCCCTCGACGAGGACGGCCGCCCGGCCGCCCGCCTCGAATACCTCGCCGACTCCCTCAGGGGCGAGAGCGACATCGGCGGCACCTGGCACGTCATCGACCACCGCTTCGAATCCGTGGACGGCCAGCTGTACGCACTGACCTCCTACGGCCCGGCGGCGGACGGCTACGACGACGAACAGGAAGTTCTGGACGCGGCGTTGAGCTGGTTCTGCCCACCGGACACGGAGTGCCCGGAACCGGCCAGCGGCTGAGCCCGCCGACCGAGCCGCCCACAGAGCCGCCGACTGAGCCGCAGACTGAGCGGCCGACGGATCCGCCGACCGAGCCCGGCTCAGAAGCTGCTCAACTTCCTTGATCCGCAAGGTGGTTTGCGTCGAGCATGGGCCCATGTTCGGACGATCCCAGCAACCAGACCTGAACGTCCTCGTCCTCCGGGACGCCGATGTCATCGCCGCGCGGGTGCGCTGGGCGCTCGACGAGGCCTCGCCCGAGGAGCGGCCGGGCCTGGAGCGGGCCGCCGCCCTCATCGAGCAGGCCGCGGCGGCCGAGGACGCCGACCTGTTCGCCCGCTGGGTCCACGAACGCCTCGCCGCGGCGGGGTACGAGGGAGCACCCGACTCCGTACAGGCGATCAAGGTGCTGCGCGAGGCGGCGCCGGGGCTGAGCCTGAAGTCGGCGGTGCAACTGGCCAAGCACGCGGCGGCGGCGTCGCAGCGGTAGTCCTGGTCCTCAGCGCCCGAGCCGCTTCTCGAACCAGTACGCGGCGTACACGTTCGCGTCGTACCGAGGGATCTCGGCGTACCCGCACGCCCGGTACATGGCCTGCGCCTCGGTGAGGGAGGCATGCGTGTCGAGGCGTACGATCTCGTACCCGCGCTGCGTGGCCTGCCGTTCCAGCGCGTCGAGCAGACGCCGGGCGAGGCCCAGGCGACGGGCGTCCGGGTGCACCCACACGTGCCGGATCTCGCCGACGCCGGCTTCGAGCCGCCGCAGCGCCCCGCATCCCACGGGACGCCCTTCCTCGTACGCGACGAGAAAGGCGCCGGTGTCCCCCGACACCTCATGCGGTCGTACGAGGGACGCCGGGTCGAAGCCTTCGGGGAACCGTTCGTCGATGTCGGCGGCGTAGGCGTCGAGGCAGGCGCGGGCGTCGGGTGCGGCCCCGTCGACGACCTCGACGCTGATCGCGGCGAGCCGCAGCAGCCGCTGGGCGGAGCCGAGGGCCTCGGTCAACTGTCCCCGCTGGGGCGGCGTAAGACCCTTGAGCAGCCCCTCGGCGAGGTGGTTGGCCCGCCGGTTCTGCTCCTTCACCTCGACGTGCCCGGCCGGGGTGAGCTCCGCGAGCCGCTGCCGGGTGTCCTTCGGATGCACGGTGATGCGTACGAGCCCCTGGGCCTCCAGCGCGCGGGCCATCCGGCTCAGATACCCGGCATCCAGCCCGAGCCGGCCGCGCAGCTCCCGCAGCGAGACCCCGTCCCCGATCTCGAACAGCAACCGCGCCTCACCGAGTGGCCGGTCCTGGCCCAGATAGTGGTCGTCGAGCGCGCCGATACGCCGGGTGAAGTAGCGATTGAAGCGACGCAGGGTCGTCACATGCTCCGCTGACACTGGCTCCATACTTCTTTGACTTTAGTCAAAGATCAGGATGATGTCGATGGCACGGGCAGCCTTTCGGTGGTCGGCGCAGGCTGAGCGGCTCACTTTCAGTGACTCAGCGCACTTTCAGCCACGGATTGTGCATGTACCGACGGTCAGGGGGCAGGGGCACTCCGCCCCAGGAGTGCCACGGGGTGTGACACGGGGGCACGGATCAGGAACGGAAGGCAACACCGATCATGGCGGGACCAGCGGAACGACAGGCGCAGCAGACCATTCACGTGGGCGGGGAGTGGCTCGAAGCCGTTGCCGGGGCCACACGGGAGATTCTCGACCCGGCGGATGCCAAGCCGTTCGCCGTGGTCGCGGAGGGTGACGGGCAGGACGCGGACGCGGCCGTCGCCGCGGCCCGCCGGGCCTTCGACGAAGGACCCTGGCCCCGCACCCCCGTCGCCGAGCGCGCCGGACTCCTGCGTCGCGTCGCCGACCTCCTCGTACGCGACCGGGAGCGGCTCGGACTCCTGGAGAGCCGCGACGCGGGCAAGACGGTCGAAGAGGGGCGCGTGGACATCGACTGTGTCGCCGACGCCTTCCGGTACTTCGCCGACCTCGTCGTCGGAGAGGGCGGGGGACGGGTCGTCGATGCGGGGTCCGATGACATTCACAGCGTCGTCGTGCATGAACCCGTCGGCGTGTGCGCCATGATCACGCCGTGGAACTATCCGCTGCTCCAGGCGAGTTGGAAGGTCGCGCCCGCGCTCGCCGCGGGCAACACGTTCGTCATCAAGCCGAGTGAGATCACTCCGCTGACCACGATCGCCCTCGTGGAGCTGCTCGTCGAGGCCGGGCTGCCCGCCGGTGTCGCCAACATCGTGACCGGGCCCGGGCATTCGGTCGGCGCCCGGCTCGCCGAGCACCCGGGGGTCGACCTCGTGTCCTTCACCGGCGGCCTCATCAGCGGAGTCAAGGTCGCGCAGGCCGCCGCCGTCACCGTGAAGAAGGCCGCCCTCGAACTCGGCGGCAAGAACCCCAACGTCGTCTTCGCCGACGCCTGCGCCACGGAGGAAGGGTTCGACACCGCCGTCGACCAGGCCCTCAACGCCGCCTTCATCCACAGCGGCCAGGTGTGCTCCGCCGGCGGACGCCTCATCGTCGAGGAGTCCGTACGCGAACGCTTCGTCGCCGAGATCGCCCGCCGCGCAGAGAGGATCAAGCTCGGCCGCGGCACCGAGGACGGTGTCGAGTGCGGGCCGCTCGTCTCCGAGCAGCAGCGCGAGAAGACCGAGGCATACGTGGCCTCCGCCCTGGCGGAGGGCGCCATGCTGCGGGCCGGCGGGAAGCGGCCCGAGCCGTCCGACGTACGGCCCGCCACCGGCTACTTCTACGAGCCGACCGTCCTCGACCGGTGCCACCGCGAGATGAAGGTCGTACGCGAGGAGGTCTTCGGGCCCGTCCTGACCGTCGAGACCTTCCGCACCGAGGACGAGGCCGTCGAGCTCGCCAACGACACCGAGTACGGGCTCGCGGGCGCCGTCTGGACCGCCGACGCGGGCCGCGCCCGGCGCGTGGCCGGACGACTGCGGCACGGCACCGTGTGGATCAACGACTTCCACCCCTACCTCCCGCAGGCGGAGTGGGGCGGCTTCGGCAAGAGCGGCGTCGGGCGGGAGCTCGGACCCGCGGGTCTTGCCGAGTACCGCGAGACCAAGCACGTGTACCAGAACCTCGCGCCCCAGCCGGTGCGGTGGTTCGCCGGCTGACCACCGGGTCCCGCTGACCGCCGGGTCCGGCCGGCCACCGGGTCCGGCCGGCCGCCCGATCCGGCTGAGCCCTGCGCGAGACCACGTCCACC
Source organism: Streptomyces sporangiiformans (assembly GCF_005768555.2). Classification (GTDB taxonomy): domain Bacteria; phylum Actinomycetota; class Actinomycetes; order Streptomycetales; family Streptomycetaceae; genus Streptomyces; species Streptomyces sporangiiformans. The sequence goes on along the minus strand of NZ_VCHX02000109.1, from coordinate 36,675 downwards.
CCCGTCCCCCACTCCCCAAGCGCAGCACCTTGCACGACCCAGAGGAGCAGCTCCCCATGCCTGACCAAGAGCACACGTACGACTACGTCGTCATCGGCGGCGGTACCGCGGGCTCTGTCATCGCATCCCGCCTGACCGAGAACCCGGACGTCACCGTCGCCGTCATCGAGGGCGGCCCCAGCGACGTCGACCGCGAGGACGTCCTGACCCTGCGCCGCTGGATGGGCCTGCTCGGCGGGGACCTGGACTACGACTATCCGACGACCGAGCAGCCGCGCGGCAACTCGCACATCCGGCACAGCCGCGCCCGTGTCCTCGGCGGCTGCTCCTCGCACAACACGCTCATCGCGTTCAAGCCGCTGCCGTCCGACTGGGACGAGTGGGAGGCGGCGGGCGCCAAGGGCTGGGGCGCGGTGCCCATGGAGGCGTACTACGCCCGGCTGCGCAACAACGTCGTCGCCGTCGACGAGAAGGACCGGAACGCGATCGCCCGCGACTTCGTCGACGCCGCCCAGGCCGCTCTGGGCGTGCCACGCGTCGAGGGCTTCAACAAGAAGCCGTTCAACGAAGGCGTCGGGTTCTTCGATCTCGCGTACCACCCGGAGAACAACAAGCGCTCGAGCGCGTCGGTCGCGTATCTGCACCCCGTCATGGACGAGCGGCCCAACCTCCGCATCTTCCTGGAGACCTGGGCGTACAAGCTGGAGCTCGACGGGACGCGCGCGCAGGGTGTGCACGTCCGCACGAAGGACGGGGAGGAGATCCTCGTACGCGCGAAGAGCGAAGTCCTGCTGTGCGCGGGCGCGGTGGACTCGCCCCGGCTGCTCCTCCACTCCGGTGTCGGGCCCAAGGAGGACCTGGAGCGGCTCGGTATCCCCGTCGTGCACGATCTGCCCGGTGTCGGCGAGAACCTGCTCGACCATCCCGAGTCGGTCATCGTCTGGGAGACGAACGGGCCGATTCCCGAGAACTCGGCGATGGACTCCGACGCCGGCCTGTTCGTGCGCCGTGATCCCCAAAGCGCGGGTCCGGACCTGATGTTCCACTTCTACCAAATCCCGTTCACGGACAACCCGGAACGGCTCGGCTACGAACGCCCCGCGCACGGCGTCTCGATGACCCCCAACATCCCCAAACCGCGCAGCCGCGGGCGGCTGTACCTGACCAGCGCCGACCCGGCCGAGAAACCCGCCCTCGACTTCCGTTACTTCACGGACGAGGAGGACTACGACGGCCGCACTCTCGTGGACGGCATCCGCATCGCCCGTGAGATCGCCAAGTCGGAGCCGCTGGCCGGGTGGTTGAAGCGTGAGGTGTGCCCCGGCCCCGACGTCACGGGAGACGAGGAGCTCAGCGAGTACGCGCGGAAGGTGGCGCACACCGTGTACCACCCCGCGGGTACCTGCCGTATGGGCGCCCCGGACGACCGACTCGCGGTCGTCGACCCCGAGTTGAAGATCCGAGGACTCGACGGCATCCGCATCGCCGACGCGTCCGTTTTCCCGACGATGACCGCCGTGAACCCGATGATCGGGGTGCTCATGGTCGGTGAGAAATGTGTTGACCTGATGGGTGGTGCCGCGTGATGACGACTACATCGACTGCTTCCTCTTCCTCTCCCTCTTCTTCCTCCTCCGCTTCCGCTTCCTCTTCCTCGTCCGGCGGCGTCGGTAAGGCCGGCTCGCCCGTCTTCGCCGTCGACGGCCTGTGGAAGGTCTTCGGGCCGAAGGCCGAGCGCATACCCGGCGACTCGGCGCTCACCGACCTCGGCCCCGCCGAGCTGCGGGCCCGCACCGGCTGCACGGCCGCCGTCCGGGACGTGGGCTTCGAGGTCCGCAAGGGCGAGGTCTTCGTCGTCATGGGCCTGTCCGGCTCGGGCAAGTCCACGCTCGTACGCTGTCTGACGCGCCTCATCGAGCCGACGGCGGGGACCATCTCGATCGACGGCGAGGACGTACGCGCGATGGACAAGGCGCGCCTGCGTGAACTGCGCCGTCACCGCGCCTCGATGGTCTTCCAGCACTTCGGACTGCTGCCGCACCGGTCGGTGCTCGACAACATCGCGTACGGCCTGGAGATCCAGGGCGTGGGCAAGGCGGAGCGCCGGAAGAAGGCGACCGAGTTCGTCGCCAAGGTCGGCCTGGAGGGCATGGAGCAGCGCAAGCCCGGACAGCTGTCGGGCGGCCAGCAGCAGCGGGTCGGTCTCGCGCGGGCGCTGGCCGTCGACCCCGAAGTCCTGCTGTTCGACGAGCCGTTCAGCGCGCTCGACCCGCTGATCCGGCGCGATATGCAGGAGGAGGTCATCCGGCTCCACCGCGAGGAGGGCCGCACGATGGTCTTCATCACCCACGACCTGAACGAAGCCCTGCGCCTGGGCGACCGCATCGCCCTCATGCGCGACGGCCGCATCGTCCAGCTCGGCACGCCCGAGGAGATCGTCGGCTCGCCCGCCGACGACTACGTCCGCGAGTTCGTCCGGGACGTGCCGCGCGAGCAGGTCATGACGGTACGCAAGGCGATGCGGGCCGCGTCCGGGGACGAGGCCGACCGCGGTCCGGCCGTGGCGCCGGACACGACGGTCTCCGAGGCCATCGAGGCGGTCGCGCGCACCGGAAGCCCGGCACGGGTGGTGGACGAGGGCCGATGCCTCGGCGTCGTCGACTCCCAGGCGCTGCTCGGGGTGGTGGCGGGCACGGGCCGGCCCGCCGACGGTACGGGTGGGCCCGCCGACGCCGTCCCCGATGCCGATGGCGATGCCGTCCCCGATGCCGATGCGGAGAGTCGTGACGCACGGTCCGCCGGTGAGGGGGTGGCTTGATGGCTGCCACCACCACTGCCGTTCCCGCCACCGGCGCGGCGGCCCTGGCCAGAAGCGTGGTCAAACACCGCGCCTTCGGCAAGCTCCTGCTGCTCGCCGTCGTGGCGGCGGTCCTCATACCCGTCGTCAACGCCCGCTGGGCGAGCGGTACATGGCCGGAAGCCCTGACCGTCGACGTCTCCGACCCGCTCACCAAGACGAGCGACTGGATCATCGACAACCGTGACAGCCACCCGCTGTTCCTCTACTTCTTCGGTCACGTCTCCAACGCCGTCGTCCTCTCCGTCCGTGCCGTCTACGTCGTCCTGCTCGCCGCCGGCTGGGCGGGCGTCACAGCCGCGGCGGCGCTGATCGCGTGGCGGGTGGCCGGAGTGCGGCTGGCGATCGGTACGGGCGTCGCGTTCCTCGTCAGCGGGCTGCTCAACATGTGGGTGCCCGCCATGCAGACGCTCGCGCTCATGGTGGTCGCGGTCCTCGCGTCCGTCGTACTCGGCGCGCTGCTCGGCCTGGCGGCGGGGCTCTCCGACCGTACGTACCGCGCACTGCGCCCCGTACTCGACACCATGCAGGTCCTCCCGGCCTTCTCGTACCTCCTGCCGGTCGTGCTGATCTTCGGCATCGGCGTCCCCGCGGCCGTGATCGCCACCGTCGTGTACGCGGCCCCGCCGATGGCCCGGCTCACCGCGCTCGGCCTGCGGGGCGCCGACGGCGGCGTGATGGAGGCCGTCGCGTCCATGGGCACCACCGCACGGCAGCGGCTGCTGACCGCCCGCCTCCCGCTCGCCCGCAAGGAACTCCTCCTCGGCCTCAACCAGACGATCATGATGGCCCTGTCCATGGCCGTCATCGCGTCCCTCGTCGGCGCGGGCGGCCTCGGCGACCGCGTCTACCAGGCGCTCGCCTCGGTCGACGTCGGCGCCGCGCTCGCGGCCAGCATCCCGATCGTGCTGCTCGCGATCGTCCTGGACCGGGTGACGGGCGCGGCGGGGGAGCGGCTCGGAGACTCCGGGTCTTCCGCGTCGTCTGCCAAGTCCGGCCTCGTGTGGTGGGGTTGCGTGGCGGTCGGCGCCGTCGCCGTAGCACTCGCGGGTCGTTTCACCGACCGGCTCAACTGGCCTCAGGGCTGGGTCGTGAACATCGCCGAGCCGGTGAACCGCGCGGTCGACTGGATGACCGCCCACCTCTACTCCGGCGTCCCCTACGTGGGCGGCACCGCCGACTGGGCGGGCCACTTCACCACCTGGGTCCTGGACCCCGTGCGGGACGGCCTGCAGGGCCTGCCCTGGTGGTCGGTCCTGCTGATCGTCGCCACGCTCGCCTGGCTGATCGGCACCTGGCGCACGGCCCTCACCGCCGTCCTCGCGATGGCCGCGATCGGCGCGCTCGGTGTGTGGAAGCCGTCGCTCGACACGCTCTCGCAGGTACTGGCGGCCGTGGCGGTCACGCTGGTCGTCGGCTTCGCCATCGGCGCCGTCGCCGCGCGCAGCGAGCGCCTCGAACGGCTGCTGCGTCCCGTACTGGACGTGTTCCAGACGATGCCGCAGTTCGTGTACCTGATCCCCGTCGTCGCCCTGTTCGGCGTCGGCCGCGCCCCGGCCGTCGCCGCCGCCGTCGTCTACGCCCTCCCCGCCGTCATACGCATCACCACGCAGGGGCTGCGCCAGGTGAGCCCGGCGGCGATGGAATCCTCGCGCTCGCTGGGCGCCACGAACTGGCAGCAACTGCGGCAGGTACAGCTGCCGCTGGCCCGTCCGGCGCTGCTCCTCGCCGTCAACCAGGGCGTCGTCCTGGTCCTCGCCGTCGTCATCATCGGCGGTCTGGTCGGCGGCGGCGCGCTCGGCTACGACGTCGTGTTCGGGCTCGCCCAGGGCGATCTGGCCACCGGCCTCGTCGCGGGCGCGGCGATCGTGTGCCTCGGCCTGATGCTCGACCGGGTGACACAGCCGACGGAACGCCGTACGAGGAAGGGGGCCTGAGATGCGTAGGAAGATGCTCTCGGCCGTTGCCGGTGTGTCCTCCCTGCTGGTGCTGACCGGTTGCGGGGCCGCCGACATGACCAAGCAGGCCTCGCCCTTCGCGGGCGTGGCCGGCTCCAAGACCGTCACCCTGTCCGTGCAGTCGTGGGTGGGCGCCCAGGCCAACGTGGCCGTCGCGCAGTACCTGCTGGAGCACGAGCTCGGCTATCGCGTGGACACCGTCCAGGTCGACGAGGTCCCCGCGTGGGACGCGCTCAGCCAGGGGCGGATCGACGCGATCCTGGAGGACTGGGGCCACCCGGACCAGGAGGCGCGGTACGTCAAGGACAAGAAGACGATCACGCCCGGCGGCGACCTCGGGGTCACCGGGCACATCGGCTGGTTCGTCCCGACGTACTTCGCCAAGCAGCACCCCGACGTCACGAACTGGAAGAACCTCAACAAGTACGCGGACCAGTTCCGTACGGCCGAGAGCGGCGGCAAGGGACAGCTGCTGGACGGCTCGCCCTCCTACGTGACGAACGACAAGGCGCTGGTGGCGAACCTGAACCTGGACTACCAGGTGGTGTTCGCGGGTTCGGAGGCGGCGCAGATCACCCAGATCAGGCAGTTCGCGAAGGAGAAGAAGCCCTTCCTCACGTACTGGTACAAACCGCAGTGGCTCTTCGAGAAGGTCCCCATGACCGAGGTGAAACTGCCCGCGTACAAGGAGGGCTGTGACGCCGACCCGGAGAAGGTCGCCTGCGCGTATCCGCACACCCCGCTGCAGAAGTACCTCAACTCGGACTTCGCCCGCGGTGGCGGCAAGGCGGCCGCGTTCCTGAAGAACTTCAAGTGGACGCTCGAGGACCAGAACGCGGTCTCCTTGATGATCGCCGACCAGAAGCTGACTCCCGAGGAGGCGGCGAAGAAGTGGGTGGGCAGCCACGAGTCGACGTGGAAGGCGTGGCTGCCCAAGTGACGCCCGGCGCGCGGCGTCCGACACCTGTGGCTGTCAGGCGTCGCGCAACGCGCGGGCGAAGCCGGCCAGCTCCTCGGCCGCCCACCGCTGCAGGCGCGGACCGAACGTCACCCGCATCGCCGCGAGTTCGCTCAGCCCCTCCAGCGCGGGGCCGTCGGGCCACGCGTACACGTTGACCGGGACCTCGATCCCGGCCCGCAACTGCGGAAGGACGTCGAGCGGCGCTCCGATCGGATACACGCACTCGGCGCCCGCCGCCACGTACAAGTCGGCCCGCTCGATGGCCCGTTCGGGGTCGGCGTCCCCGCACGAGAACGTGTCGACGCGTGCGTTGACGAACAACGCGTCGCCCGCGACGGCCCGCACCTCCGCGAGCCAGTCGGCATGCTCCCGGGGGTCCTTGAGGACCCCCGTCCGGGAGTCCTCGAGGTTGCAGCCGACGGCGCCCGTCTCCAGGAGCCGCTCCACCAGCTCCTTGGGCGCCAGGCCGTAGCCGTCCTCGACGTCCGCCGACACGGGCACGTCGACGGACCGCACGACGCGGGCGACCGCCGCGAACATCTCGTCGGCGGGCGTGGCCCCGTCCTCGTACCCGAGCGAGGCGGCGATCCCGGCGCTGGGCGTCGCGAGCGCCGGGAACCCGGCGGCCTCGAAGACCAGCGCGCTGATGGCGTCCCACGGGCCGGGCAGGACTGGGGGTGCCCCCACGCCGTTAAGGCAGTGGGGGAGGATCGCCCGGTGCACGGTCCTGGTGCAGCGTGCGGAAGACCTCGACCTTGCTCACCATGCGTGGCCCCCCGGCGGAACGCGCCGGCTGACCATCAGCCGGTTCCATCCGTTGATCACGGTGATCAGCCCGATGAGATGGGCGAGTTCGGCGTCGTCGAAGTGCCGCGCCGCCCGCTCGTACACCTCGTCGGGCACGAAGCCTTCCGTGAGCACCGTGACCGCTTCGGTCAGCGCGAGCGCGGCCCGCTCGCGCTCGCTGTAGAGGTCCTCCGCCTCCTCCCAGGCGTTCAGAAGCTCGACCTGTTTCTCGGCCACACCGTGCTTGCGGGCCAGTTCGAGGTGCATGTCGAGGCAGAACGCGCAGTGGTTGAGCTGGGAGGCGCGGATCTGCACCAGTTCGGCGAGCCCGGGGTCGCCCAGGCCCTTCTTCGCGGCGGCGCTCAGCGCGGCCATGGCCTTGCCGACCTCGGGGTCGAGGAGCTTCGTGCGAGCCGTCACTTGTGCTCGCCCGCCTGGTAGTGCCCCGCGACCATGCGGCAGGTCACGCCGAACCGGTTCCATGCGTTGATCACCGTGATCGCGGCGATCAGCTGCGCCAGCTCGGCCTCGTCGAAGCACTTGGCGGCCGCGTCGTACACCTCGTCGGGCACGAATCCGTCCGTGAGTACCGTGACCGCTTCGGTCAGCGCGAGCGCCGCGACTTCCTTCTCCGTGTAGAAGTGCCGCGACTCGTCCCATGCGCTGAGCTGGATGATCCGCTCGACGCTCTCGCCCGCCGCGAGCGCGTCCTTGGAGTGCATGTCGACGCAGAAGGCGCAGTGGTTGATCTGCGACGCGCGGATCTTCACCAGTTCCAGGAGCTTGGGGTCGACGCCCCGCCGGGCCGCCGTGTCGAGCCTGATCATGGCCTTGTAGACGTCGGGCGCGAGCTCGGCCCACGCGAGACGGGGGGTGTGTTCGGGGACGTACGAGGTGTCCTTGGCCGCGTTGTTCGTCGTAGTCATGTCCTCGACCCTACGGTCGGAGTAGCCCACGTATATGGTCCATTTCCATGGCGAAAACCTGGGCCACTCTGGGCGTCGATCTGCATCTCGACCTGAGCGGCGCCCGTGTGCGCCGAGGACTCACGGACGCCTTGCGCGAGGCTGTGCGGGGCGGACGTCTCGCACCGGGGACGCGGCTGCCGTCCTCGCGGTCGCTCGCCGCCGACCTGGGGATTGCGCGCAACACCGTCGCCGACGCGTACGCCGATCTCGTCGCCGAGGGCTGGCTCACCGCGCGCCAGGGTTCGGGCACGCGGGTCGCACCACGGGCCGTGGTGGCGGCGCCGGACTCGGCTACGGCGTCCCGGCCGCGCTCGCCCCGCGGGCCGACGCACAACCTCGAACCCGGCAACCCCGACCTCGCCTCCTTCCCCCGAGCCGAGTGGCTCAAGTCGGCCCGCCGCGCGCTGTCCGCGGCACCCTACGACGCCCTCGGCTACGGCGACCCACGGGGCCGCGTCGAACTCCGCACCGCACTCGCCGCCTACCTCGCCCGCGCCCGCGGCGTACGCACCGACCCCGACCGCATCGTCATCTGCTCCGGCTTCGTGCACGGCCTGCGGCTGCTCGGTGCCGTACTGCGGCAACGAGGGCTGCGCTCGCTCGCCGTGGAGTCGTACGGGCTCGATCTGCACTGGCAGGTCGCGGAGGCGGCGGGGTTGCGGACGGTACCGCTGCCGTTCGACGAACGCGGCACGTGCACCGGAGACTTGGCTGGAGCTGGAGCTGGAGCTGGAGCTGGAGCTGGAGCGGCGTGGCAGCCCGTGGGGGCGGCGACGGGTGCGCGCGCGGACGCCTTGGCCGGCGTACGGGCGGTCCTGCTCACGCCCTCTCACCAGTTCCCGATGGGCGTGCTGTTGCAGCCCGACCGGCGGGCCGCCGTCGTGGACTGGGCGCGGCGCACCGGCGGGCTGATCATGGAGGACGACTACGACGGGGAGTTCCGCTACGACCGCCAGCCGGTGGGCGCGCTCCAGGGCCTCGACCCCGACCGCGTCGTGTACGTGGGTACCGCGAGCAAGTCCCTGGCGCCGGGGCTACGGCTCGGCTGGCTGGTCCTGCCGCCTTCGCTGGTACCGGAGGTCCTGGCGGCGAAGGGCGCCACGGACTGGTCGTGCGGGGTCCTGGACCAGCTCACCCTGGCGGAGTTCATCGCCTCGGGTGCCTACGACCGTCACGTCCGCGCGTCCCGCCTCCGCTATCGCCGCCGTCGTGACCAACTCGTCGCGGCGCTCGCCTCCCACGCCCCGTCGGTACGCGCCACCGGCATCGCGGCCGGCCTCCACGCCGTCCTCCAACTCCCGCCCGGCACCGAGCGGTCGGTGGTCCAGGCGGCGACCTGGCAGGGCCTGCTGCTGCACGGACTGACCCGCTACCGCCACGCGGACGCCGCCACCGAGCCGTCGGACGCCCTGGTCGTGGGCTACGGCACACCCGCGGACCACGCCTGGTCGGGGGCGCTGGACGCCCTGTGCAGAGTGCTCCCCTGAGGCGTGTCGCGGGACCTCCGGTGAGGACTCGGTGGCGGAGCGGAGACACAATCTCGCCCGCTGAGGGATAGCCGCGGGCGGCTCATCGCGTCGTGATGGTTGCAGAGAAGGGGAGGGTCGATGGAGGCCTTGAGTCACGACGAGTTCCGGGAGTTCGTAGCGATGCGCTCCACCGCGTTGCTGCAGCTCGCGGTGCTGCTCACCGGCGGGGACCGGCATGCCGCGGAGGATCTGCTGCAGATTGCGCTGATGAAGGCCTACGGGCGCTGGGCGCACATCGAGCAGCCCGAGGCGTATGTCCGCCAGGTCATGTACCGCCAGCAGGTCAATCGCTGGCGGCTGCGCAGGCACCGCGCCGAGACGACGGTGCCCGTACTGCCCGAGTCCGGCACGGACGCCGACGCCGGGTCGGACTCCGAGTTGCGGATCGCGCTGTGGGCGGCGCTCGGTCGTCTGACGAAGCGGCAGCGCGCGGTGGTCGTGCTGCGCTACTTCGAGGACCTGCCGGAGGCCGAGGTCGCGGCGCTGCTGAGGTGCCCGGTCGGCACGGTGCGCAGTACGGCGCACCGGTCGCTCGCCAAGCTCCGGGTGCTCGTACCGGAGCTCGGGCCCGAAGGGCATGCGGAACCGGTGAAGCCGCTCAGCTATACCTCGAAGGGGATCCAGGGATGACGACGGAGCAGGTGGAGCAGAAGGTCCGGGAGACGCTGCACGCGGTCGCCCTGGACCAGGTGCGGGCGCCCGGGGACCTGGCCGAGAAGGTGGTGCGGCGGCGCAGCCGGCGCCGTTTCTCGCAGGCCGCGGGGGCGGCGGTGGCCGTTGCCGCGATCACCGTGGGGGCGGTGTTCGGCTTCGGGGGCGGCGGTACGGCCGAGCAGGACCGGCCCGCGCGGCCGGCGACGTCGCCGGAGGGCTGGAAGCCGTGGCAGAGCGGCGCCCCGGGCGCCAGCGAGCGGGGCTGCCTGGTGGACGGTTCCGCCCTGTACTGCAGCGGGTCCAAGTACGACGCCGCGAAGTTCGACGCCAACACCGGCGAGCGGCTGTGGACCGTCAAGGTCAATCGCGAAGGCGACGGGCCTGACCACGCGTTCGCCGTGCGCGACGGCGTGGTCTACGCCTACCGCAACCACACCGCGAAGAACCAGCCGAACGGGGACTACGCGGGCGGCACCGATCTGATGGCGGTGGACGCCGGCACCGGCGATGTGCTGTGGACGGTCGAGATGCCGCAGGACGACCGCACCGACCAGGCCGCCATGCTCATCGACGGCGCGGTGCTGGCGAACACCCCGTCGCTTCGCGCGATGTCGGCCCTCGATCCGCTGACCGGCAAGGAGAAATGGCGCCACACCTGGGACAAGGGCATCGTGTGCCAACGGGCGGTGCTGAGCGGTGTGCCCTATCTCCTGTGCGCGCGGGACGCCGAGGAACCGGACGACACCGACGTCTTCCGTCTCGATCCGGCCACCGGAAGTGCCAAGAAGGTCACGACCATCCCCGGCAGGCCGCAACTCATCGGGACCTCGGGGGACCGGATGGTCCTGATCGAAGCGAAGGACGCGGCCCGCAAGGACCTGCGGCTGACCACCATCAGCAGCGCCGGGAAGCAGACCTCACACCCCTATCGGGTCGAGGGGGCGATGGCCGCCTCGGAGGTCATCGGTGATCGTTTGATCTCCGTATCCTGGAAGGGCAAGGCCTCGGCCTACTCGCTGACCACGGGAAAGACCCTGTGGACCAGCCCGGTGGGCGTCAAGATGCCCGACAGGGACACGGTGCTGGGCATCGCGTCTCCCGTGGTGTCGGCGGGGCAGGGGGTCGTGTACTTCCTCAGCCCGACCGGAGATCTGTCCGGCCTCGACCTGCGCACGGGTGAGCAGGTCTGGCGCGGTCACGTCGACATCAGCAAGCCGGGGCCGGGGCCCGTCTACAGGGAATCGCCCCAACTCCTGCTCTACGAGGATGTGCTGGTCGCCCGGGACGGCAGCAAGATCGTCTCCCTTCTGCCCCGGACCGGCGGCTGACCCGAAGGCCCCCAGGCCGGGGCGGCACCCCGCCCCGGCCTGCCATGCCCTCGGGACAGGCCCTGGGACCCGATTTCGGCAGCCGGGACCATGATCTATAGGCTGGTGGCCAGAAGTTGATGGTGAACGGTCACGGGGGAGCGGACATGGCGGACTCACGACGGCAACTGCGTTCGGGCACGGTGGTACTCGGCGGCATGGGGCTGCTGGCGGCGGCACTCACGGCCTGCTCGTCGGACCCCGACAAGCGCTGCGTCGACCGGGACAGCTACACCCTCGACAAGGGCTACAAGGTCGTCTCTGACAAGAACTGCAAGACGACCGGCTCCAGCAGCCGCAAGAGCCGCAAGATCTCCTCCGACACCGACGCCTGGTACTACGGCGGCGAGGAGAGCAAGGGCTGGGTCGACGGCGGCTCCTTCACCAAGTCCTCCGACGGCTCGGGCAGTTCCGGCGGCTCCGGCGGTTCGAGCAGCGGAGGCGTGGACCGCGGCGGCTTCGGCAGCGGCGACGGCGGCAGCTCCGGCGGCTGAATCCCTGAGACAGCGACCGCCATGGAACGCCGCGTCATCCACCCCCGCCCTGGCTGGCAGCAGACCGTCGAGGAGCAGGGCCTCATCTATCCGCTGACCCGCTACCCGGACAACTCCCTGCGTCCGTACTGGGACGAGTCCGCGTACTACGTCTTCTCGCTGCCCGAGGTCGAGGCCCTGGAGGAGGTCGTCGAGGAACTGCACCGCATGTGCCTGGCCGCCGCCGCGCACATCGTCGAGCAGGACCGCTTCGCGGACCTCGGCATCACCGACGCCCACCTCGTCGAACTCGTCGCGGAGGCCTGGCACCGCCGCGCCGAACTCCCGTCCCTCTACGGCCGGTTCGACCTTCGCTACGACGGCACCGGCCCCGCGAAACTCCTGGAGTACAACGCCGATACGCCGACCTCGCTGGTCGAGGCCGCCAGCCCCCAGTGGTTCTGGATGGAGGACCGCTTCCCCGGCGCCGACCAGTGGAACTCCCTCCACGAACGCCTCATCGACGCCTGGAAGAAGCAGTCCGCCCTCCTCCCGCCGGGCAGCCCCCTCTACTTCGCGCACTCGGCCGCCGACGAACTCGGCGAGGACCTGATGACCGTCGCGTATCTGAAGGAGACCGCGGAACAGGCCGGGCTGGACACCGACTGGATCTCCATGGAGGAGATCGGCTGGGACCGCCTCTCCGGCCGCTTCGTCGACAAGCAACTCCGCTTCATCCGCAGCTGCTTCAAGCTCTACCCGTGGGAGTGGCTGACCACCGACCGCTTCGGTGAGCACGTCCTGGACACCCTCGACAACGGCGGCGGCACGGGCACGACGATGTGGATCGAGCCCGCCTGGAAGATGCTCCTCTCCAACAAGGCCCTCCTCGCCATCCTGTGGGAGCTCTACCCGGACCACCCGAACCTCCTCCCCGCCTACCTCGACGGCCCACGGGAGCTGGCGACCACGACGGGGTACGTCGCCAAGCCCCTCCTCGGCCGCGAGGGCGCGGGGGTGACCGTGCACGAGCCGGGCGAACCGGGCACCGCTCCCGTCGCCGCCGAGGCCATGCCGTCAGGCACACGCGAAGAGCCCTGCTGCTACCAGGAGTTGGCCCCACTCCCGTCCTTCGACGGCAACCGTGTCGTCCTCGGCACCTGGGTCGTCGAGAACGAGTCGGCCGGCCTCGGCATCCGCGAGTCCTCCGGACTGGTCACGGACGAGTACGCCCGCTTTCTGCCGCACGTGATCCTTTGAGGCTCCGGGGCCGGCTCAGTCCTGCAGTACGGCCCCGAGCTGTGCGAGCCCCCAGTCCAGGTCCTCCTCGCTGATCACCAGCGGCGGAGAGATCCGGATCGTGACGCCGTGGGTGTCCTTGACCAGCACACCCCGGTCCATCAGCTTCTCGGAGACCTCCCGGCCCGTCCCGTACGCCGGGGCGATGTCGATCCCCGCCCACAGGCCCCGCCCGCGCACCTGCGTCACCCTGCCCGTATCGCACAACCGCCCCAGCTCACGGTGCAGCCGCTCACCCAGCTTCGCCGCCCGCGCCTGGAACTCGCCGGACCGCAGCATGGCGATGACCTCCAGCGCCACCGCGCAGGCCAGCGGGTTCCCCCCGAACGTCGAACCGTGCTCGCCCGGCCGGAACACGCCCAGTACCTCGGCCGACGAGACCACCGCCGACACCGGCACCACGCCGCCCCCGAGCGCCTTGCCCAGCACATACATGTCCGGCACCACGCCCTCGTGCTCACACGCGAACGTGCGCCCCGTCCGGCCCAGCCCCGACTGGATCTCGTCCGCCACGAACAGCACGTTCCGCTCGCGCGTCAACTCCCGTACGCCCGCGAGATAACCGGCCGGCGGCACCAGCACCCCCGCCTCGCCCTGGATCGGCTCCAGCAGCACGGCGACCGCGTTCTCCGTGAGCGCCTCGCGCATCGCGGTCAGATCCCCGTACGGCACGATCTCGAAGCCCGGTGTGTACGGCCCGAAGTCCGCCCGCGCCTCCGCGTCCGTGGAGAAGCTGATGATCGTCGTCGTACGCCCGTGGAAGTTGTCGCCCGCCACGACGATCTTCGCCATCCGGTCGGGCACGCCCTTGACCCGGTACCCCCACTTCCGCGCGGTCTTCACGGCCGACTCGACCGCCTCCGCGCCCGTGTTCATCGGCATGACCGTCTCCATGCCGCACAGCTCGGCCAGTTCGGTGCAGAAGGCGGCGAACCGGTCGTGATGGAACGCCCGCGACGTCAGCGTCACCCGCTCCAGCTGCGCTCGGGCCGCGTCGATCAGCCGGCGGTTGCCGTGTCCGAAATTGAGCGCCGAGTAACCGGCCAGCAGATCGAGAAAGCGGCGCCCCTCGACATCCGTCATCCAGGCCCCGTCCGCCGTGGCCACGACGACCGGCAGCGGGTGGTAGGTGTGCGCGCTGTGCGCCTCGGCCGAGGCGATCAGCCGCTCCGTAGCGGTCACGGGATCTCCGTTTCTCACGGCACCGGGCGGATGTGGCCCCTCACCCCTATCGTCGCTCGCATGGTGGACCGGGCGACATCGAGCCGCGGCGACCGCCGCGTGGCCGGTCATCCGGCGCGCCCGGTAGGCTGCTGGGCGGGCCGTGACTGGCGCGCTGGGATGGGACCAACCATCGGGGAGCGGCCCGAGCAAACATGTGCCGTGCGCCTGGGCCGTACCGTGAACGCTGAACGCCACGTCCGGAGGTCCCCCATGTCTGCCAACTCTGCGCCTGTCTCCACCGAATCCACCGCCTTCCGCAGCGCCCTCGACGTGATCCGTGCCGTCGAGCCCCGGGTGGCCGACGCCATCGGCCAGGAGGTCGCCGACCAGCGCGAGATGCTCAAGCTGATCGCCTCCGAGAACTATGCTTCTCCGGCCACGCTCCTTGCCATGGGCAACTGGTTCAGCGACAAGTACGCCGAAGGCACCATCGGCCGCCGCTTCTACGCCGGCTGCCGCAACGTCGACACCGTCGAAGCCCTCGCCGCCGAGCACGCCCGGGAACTCTTCGGCGCCCGGCACGCCTACGCGCAGCCGCACTCCGGCATCGACGCCAACCTCGTCGCCTTCTGGGCCGTCCTCGCCCAGCGCGTCGAGGCCCCCGCCCTGGAGCGGGCCGGTGTCCGCAACGTCAACGACCTCTCCGAGGCCGACTGGGCCGAGCTGCGCCAGGCCTTCGGCAACCAGCGCATGCTCGGCATGTCCCTGGACGCCGGCGGCCACCTCACCCACGGCTTCCGCCCGAACATCTCCGGCAAGATGTTCGACCAGCGTTCTTACGGCACCGACCCCGCCACCGGTCTCATCGACTACGAGGCCCTGCGTGTCTCCGCTCGCGAGTTCAAGCCCCTGATCATCGTCGCCGGCTACTCGGCGTACCCCCGCCTGGTGAACTTCCGGATCATGCGGGAGATCGCCGACGAGGTCGGCGCGACCCTGATGGTCGACATGGCACACTTCGCCGGCCTCGTCGCCGGCAAGGTCCTCACCGGCGACTTCGACCCGGTCCCGCACGCCCAGATCGTCACCACGACCACGCACAAGTCGCTGCGCGGCCCGCGCGGCGGCATGGTCCTGTGCGACGACTCCCTCAAGGACCAGGTCGACCGCGGCTGCCCGATGGTTCTCGGCGGTCCCCTTCCGCATGTCATGGCCGCCAAGGCCGTCGCGCTCGCCGAGGCCCGCCGCCCCGAGTTCCGCGACTACGCGCAGGCCGTCGTCGACAACTCCCGCGCCCTCGCCGAGGGCCTGATGCGGCGCGGCGCCACGCTGGTCACCGGCGGCTCCGACAACCACCTCAACCTGATCGACGTCGCCTCCTCCTACGGCCTCACCGGCCGCCAGGCCGAGACGGCCCTGCTCGACTCGGGCATCGTCACCAACCGCAACGCCATCCCCGCCGACCCCAACGGCGCCTGGTACACCTCCGGCATCCGCATCGGCACGCCGGCCCTCACCACGCGTGGCCTGGGCACCGCCGAGATGGACGAGATCGCCTCCCTGATCGACCGGGTCCTCACCACCGCCGAGCCGGGCACCACCGCGAAGGGCGCCCCCTCCAAGGCCCAGCACATCCTGG
Organism: Streptomyces sporangiiformans; assembly: GCF_005768555.2. Classification (GTDB taxonomy): domain Bacteria; phylum Actinomycetota; class Actinomycetes; order Streptomycetales; family Streptomycetaceae; genus Streptomyces; species Streptomyces sporangiiformans. The sequence goes on along the minus strand of NZ_VCHX02000109.1, from coordinate 21,020 downwards.
ACCCGAAGATCGCGGACGAGATCTCCCACCGGGCCACCGACCTGCTGGCCGGCTTCCCGCTGTACCCGGAGATCGACCTCGGCTGAGGCGCCGGTCGCCGACTGAGGCACGGGGCCGGCTGCCGCCTCGCCCCGGCCTCGCCCAGCGGACCCCGGCTCCCGGCCTCGCCCAGCGGCCTCGTGTCGGCCCCGGCTCCTGGTCCTCGCACCGGGACCCGGACCCGGACCCGGACCCAGGGATGTGGCGTGGCCGAGACGGACGCGGCGGTCGGCCATGTGGGTCCCGACCATCACCCCGCCAGGCCGGAGACCACTTCCGAGGCGGGTCCCCGGCCCAGGACCTCCCGGGGCTCGGCCACCCGGCCCGGCCGAGCCGGGCCGGGTACGGGCACCCCCCGAGCCGGCTCCGCGTGCCGGGCGTCGTTGAGCCCAGGCATGGGGTCTGTCCGGCCGGACAGCATGGCCCGGCTCGCCGTAGGAGGCCCTGGGCCCGCACCGAGGGCATGCCCCAAGGCGCAGGCCCGCAGCCGCTCGGTCTCAGAGGTCGATCAGCTCCTGTCGCGGCTCCTTCGGCGGCCTTGGTTCGCGCTGGGCCGCCGCGCCGTGCATGACGCGGCGTATCAGCCGGGTGCCGCCGGAGCCGAGCGCGAGGCCCGCCGCGAGTCCCGGTATCGCCCACCACGCACCGGCCAGCGGGTCCGACTTCCCGTCCTCCGTGGGGGCGGGCCCGAACAGCTCCCTCCTCTCGAGCTGGTCGAAGACCGAGCGCGGGGCCCGATGCCAGCGGATGTCGTCGTCGTTCACGTCCACCGACGGGTCGGTCCGCACCCAGGGGGTGCCGTCCTCCGCTCGAAACACCTGGTCCTGGCGTCCCATATAGACGTCGCCCCGGGGCGGACTGTCGGTCTCCGGCCAGCCGCCGACACCGGTCAATCCCCACAGCACGGTGGCCCGCACGGGCGGATGGCGGCCGTCGATCCAGTCCTCCGGCACCTCCTCCGTGTCCGTGTACGAGGGCGCCAACAACTTCCAGAGCCGGGCGAAGTCCTGCTCCCCGGAACGCACGCTGGTCGTCCGTCCCGTGCCGTTGGCTATGACCACCGCCAGATCCGGGGCGTCGGGGTCCACCTCAGCGGGCGCGGCAGCGTGTGCCGGGGACACACCGAGTCCGGCGAGCACGACCGCGGCGAGCACCGCAGCGGCAAGCGTCTCGACGGCGAGAAACACGCCCCGGGCCGCCCTGGCCCGTCCAGCCGGCTCCTTCATGAGATCCCCCTCATTGACATTCCCCCCTCACGAGTCCCGCTCCCCGCATGAGCTCGTCGGCACATCCCGCCTCAGACGTCCCTCAGCTCTTGCCGAGGGCCGGCTTCCCGTTTCCGCCACCACCCCACAGGCCCCGCCCCCGACAGCCGCACGGCGACCGGCCGCAGCATCAGCGCCAGCGTGGCTCCGGCCGCCAGCCCCGGTATCGCCCACCACCAGTCGGTCCCGTCGCCCGCTCCCGTGGCGGGCGTTCCTGCCGGCGCGGCGGCAGAGATGTCGCCGGAGGGCTGCTCGGGCCCCGAATCCGGGTTCGTCCCCTTGGGGTGCTTGCTCATGACGCCGAGATCGGTGAGCAGGGCCCGGAGCTCGTCCGAGTTCTTCGCCTGGTGCCAGATCTCCTTCGAAGGCTCCGACGTACCAAGATCCATTTTGAGCTGCGTGAGGATCCAGACGCTCCGGGATCCGGCCACGTCGGGGTGGATCATGTCCACTCGCCAGGGGGTGACGTCATGGATCATCCACGTGACATTGATGCGGCGGCCGATGAAGTCGGGCTCCGGCGGCTTCTCCTTCGAGCTGTCGAGGCCGCGGCCCGGATCGGCAAGCAGTAGGTCGCTCAGACGCATGTACTCCTGCTCGCTGTTGTACAGCGACGCCGTCTCCCCGCTGTTGGGTGAGACCAGCAGCACACTCGTCGGCCCACCCGCCACCGCAGCCGGCGCCCCCGTCACCAGCAGAGCGAGCGCTGCCGCCAACGCCCCGGCCGCCGCCGCAAGTTCACGAACGCTTCGCATCGGACCCCCAGTCGGTGCCGGGTGCGGCCCGTCCGCACCTCGTCACTTCTGGTACACCGCTCGACCCGTCGAGGTTCCCACTCGGTCCTCGCCCGTTCGGACCGATCCATGCGCCACCAGTTCCGCCTGCTTCATGGACTCCCGCTCCTCACGGACTCCGCGATCTCCAGCGCCCGCGGCTGTGACGCCACTCCCTCAAGCCGCAGCGTCACCTCACTCCAGTGCGTCCACAGCAGCGTCGGCCCCGCCGTGCGGACCGTCCTGGCGTACTCGCGGCCCCGGTCGTCGACCAGGGCGAGTTCCAGGCGGTGGGGCTCGGCGAACCACAGGCCCGAGTCGCCGCTCACCGTGACCGGTTTGTGCGGTGCCGTCGTCGACTTCCAGAACAGCGGTGAGAGCTTCGCCCGGAACTGGTCGAGCCGTATCACCTCGCCGTCCCCGTCGCGCCAGCACACCGACAGGACCCGGCGGTCCCCCGACACCTGCGCGGCCGCCGGCCGTCCCAACTCCCGTGGCAGCAGCGGCTCGAACCCCGCCTTCCGCGCCGCGTCGGCCACGCCGAGGCCCTCCTCGCAGCCCGGCACCGGAGACGGCGAAGGGGGCGGCGCCGACGGGTCGTACCGCACCTCGACCCCGAAGAAGTCGAACCAGTCGATGACCGCGGCCCGCACCGGAGGCGTGAGCACCAGCACCGTCAGCAGCCCGCACAGCGCCGCGACAAGCGAGCGACGGCGCAGCCGCGCCCACCTTCGCATCGCCCGGACCCTGGCGCGGGGCCCCGGCGGCTCGGCCACCGGGACCGGCACCCGCTCCGCGAGTATCTGCTCAAGCACCCGCTCGACCATCGACTCGGTCCCGCTCGCACCTGGCGGATCCATCGACCGCCCGAGCGCGCGCAGCTCCTCGGGCAGCCGGGAGGCGCCCGCGCTCCGGCGCTCGCCGCCGCCTCCGGACGACCGACGCGCACCCCCGGGCTCTCGGGACTCCCCGGGCGCACGACCGCCCGAAGACTCCGCGCCCCCGTTCTCGTACGACTCATTCATGCTCATCACCTCCTTCCCGCGGCTGGAAACCGGGCAGCAACCGCTCCAGCTTGCGCAACGCACGATTGAGCCGGGACTTGACCGTCCCGCGTGGCCAGCCCAGGGCCTGGGCCGTTTCCGGCTCGTCCATCTCCAGCAGATAGCGGTAGGTGACGACCAGCCGATGCTCCTCGCTCAGCTCTTCCAGCGCGCCCAGCAGGGCCACGCGGCGCTCTGTCTCCAGCGCGGCGACAGCCGGGTCCGCCGATTCCCGTATCAGCGGATCGGACCCGACCAGTGCCGCCTCCCGGTCGGCCAGCGTCTGTCGGCGGCCCGCCGCCCGCACTGTGTTCCTCGTCTCATTGGCGACGATCGACAGCAGCCACGGCCGGAACGCCGTGCCGTCCCGAAAGCGCCCCAGGGAGCAGTACGCCTTGAAGAAGGCCTGCTGCACCACGTCCTCCGCGTCCGCACCCGCTCCGAGCGCGCGGGCCGCCCTGAGCGCGATGCCCGTGTGGGCGCGCACCAGGTAGGCGTACGCCTCCGGCTCTCCGGCGCGTACGCGTGCGATCACCGCGGCCTCATCGACGATGCGGTCCCCCTCCCGCGTTTTCACACTCTTGCTACACCGCCGGAGGCCGATCGGTTCCCACCTGTGTCACATCTGTTTCCGACCAGTTCCGGAGCGGGTCCCGGCACCTGAGAGAATGAGGCCATGGCCTCTGATCGACCTCGCGTGCTCTCCGGAATCCAGCCCACCGCAGGCTCGTTCCACCTCGGCAACTACCTCGGCGCCGTCCGCCAGTGGGTGGCCCTGCAGGAGACCCACGACGCGTTCTACATGGTCGTCGACCTGCACGCGATCACGCTTCCGCAGGACCCGGCGGACCTGCGCTCCAACACCCGGCTCGCCGCGGCCCAGCTGCTGGCCGCCGGCCTCGACCCGGAGCGTTGCACGCTCTTCGTCCAGAGCCATGTGCCCGAGCACGCGCAGCTCGCCTGGATCATGAACTGTCTCACCGGCTTCGGTGAGGCCTCCCGCATGACCCAGTTCAAGGACAAGTCCGCCAGGCAGGGGACGGAGCGCGCCTCCGTCGGCCTCTTCACGTACCCGATCCTGCAGGTCGCGGACATCCTGCTGTACCGGGCCAACGAGGTCCCGGTCGGTGAGGACCAGCGCCAGCACATCGAGCTCACGCGTGACCTCGCCGAGCGCTTCAACGGCCGCTTCGGACAGACGTTCACGGTCCCGGCGCCGTACATCCTCAAGGAGACGGCGAAGATCTACGACCTTCAGGACCCGTCGATCAAGATGAGCAAGTCGGCCTCGACTCCGAAGGGCCTCATCAACCTCCTCGACGAGCCCAAAGCCACCGCCAAGAAGGTCAAGAGCGCGGTCACCGACACGGAGACCGTCATCAGGTATGACACCGAGCACAAGCCGGGTATCAGCAACCTGCTGACCATCTACTCGACCCTCACCGGCACCGGTATCGCGGAACTGGAGCAGAAGTACGCGGGCAAGGGCTACGGTGCGCTCAAGACGGACCTCGCCGAGGTCATGGTCGACTTCGTGACGCCGTTCCGGGAGCGCACCCAGCAGTATCTGGACGACCCGGAGACGCTCGACTCGATTCTGGCCAAGGGCGCGGAGAAGGCGCGTGCCGTCGCCGCGGAGACGCTCTCCCAGGCGTACGACAGGGTGGGCTTCCTGCCCGCCAAGCACTGACCCGGGCACTGATACCGGCATCGGGCCGACCGCCGTACAGTCGTAGGCCGTACGGAAACAGCGGACACACAGGACCGACCGCCGCCCCTGCCCGCCAGGAACGCGCAGAAACGCCAGAACACCACAGCGTCACAACGCCAGAACACGACAACGCCAGAACACCACAACGACGACAGGAGACGACGTGGGGACCGTAACGATCGGTGTGTCGATCGCGGTCCCGGAGCCACACGGCAGCCTGCTCCAGCAGCGGCGCGCGGGCTTCGGCGACCCCGCGGCTTCCGGCATCCCCACCCACGTCACGCTGCTGCCGCCGACAGAGGTCGACGACTCGGCGCTGCCCGCGATCGAGGCGCATCTCGCCGAGGTCGCGGCCGCCGGGCGGTCCTTCCCGATGCGGCTGTCCGGCACGGGAACGTTCCGTCCGCTGTCACCCGTCGTGTTCGTGCAGGTCGTCGAGGGGGCCGAGGCCTGCACCTGGCTGCAGAAGCAGGTCCGGGACGCGTCCGGGCCCGTGGCGCGCGAGCTGCAGTTCCCGTACCACCCGCATGTGACGGTGGCGCACGGCATCGACGACGAGGCGATGGACCGGGCGTTCGAGGAACTGTCCGAGTACGAGGCCGAGTGGCCGTGCACCGGTTTCGCGCTGTACGAGCAGGGCGCCGACGGGGTGTGGCGCAGGCTGCGCGACTTCGTGTTCGGCGGCACCGTCGTGCCCCCGCAGAGCGGCACGTCCGCGGACCGGGACACCACGCTGCCCGCACGCTGAGGACGCGCGCGCTGAGAACACGCGCGCTGAGGGCGCGTGCGCCCGGGGATCACCGGCGGACCACGCGACGACGAGATCTTCGACCCCCGGCGCCTGGCGGACGTGGTCGCCGCTACGACGGCAAGCGCCGGCAGCGGCGCCCCGGCGGTCGCGGGCAGCGGCCTACACCGGCAGCCGCCGGAACACCGCTCGCGGTACGTGGCGCAGCGCCGACATGACGACCCGGAGCGTGCCGGGCACCCATACCGTCTCGGAGCGCCGCCGCAGGCCCGTCTCGATGGCCGTGGCGACAATCTCGGGAGTGGTCGCGAGCGGGGCGGCGGGCAGCCCCGCGGTCATCTTCGAGTGGACGAATCCGGGCCGTACGACCATCACGTGCACGCCCGTTCCGTACAGTGCGTCGCCCAGGCCCTGCGCGAAGGCGTCGAGGCCCGCCTTGCTGGATCCGTAGATGAAGTTGGCGCGGCGGGCGCGCTCGCCGGCGACCGAGGAGAGCACCACCAGGGAGCCGTGCCCCTGCGTCTGCAGGGACTTGGCGCAGATCAGACCGGCCGAGACCGCGCCGGTGTAGTTGGTCTGCGCGACACGCACCGCCGCCCCGGGCTCGTTCTCGTCGCGGGCCTGGTCGCCCAGCACGCCGAACGCGAGCAGCACCATGTCGATGTCCCCCTCGGCGAACACCTTGCCGAGCGCGGCCTCGTGGGCGTCGGAGTCGAGCGCGTCGAAAGCGACGGTACGTACGTCCGCGCCCAGGTCGCGCAGTCCGGAGGCGGCCGTCTCCAGTGCGGGCGACGGGCGGCCCGCGAGCCATACGGTGCGGGTGCGGCGGGCGATCAGGCGGCGCGCGGTGGCGAGCGCGATCTCGGACGTGCCGCCGAGGACGAGGAGGGACTGGGGGGTTCCGAAGGCGTCCTTCATGAAACCGAACTCCTATAGAGGTGGGTCGGGAAACCAAACTCGCGAGGCGGCCGAGCGGGCGCCCGCGCCGCCGGACCGCCGGGCCCGCTCACAACCCCAGACGCCGGGCCAGATCCGAGGTGAAGACTCCGGCCGGGTCCAACTCGCCCCGCAGTGCCCGGAACTCGTCGAGCCGTGGATACATCGAGGCGAGCAGGCCGGGCCGCAGCCGAGCGTCCTTCGCGAGATAGACCCGTCCGTCGGCCGCGGCGACCTCCTCGTCCAGCTCGTCCAGGAAACCGCCGAGCTCCGGCAGGTTGGCCGGGATGTCGAGGGCGAGGGTCCAGCCGGGCATCGGGAAGGAGAGCCAGCCCGGGTCGCCGTCCCCGAACCGTTTCAGGACGGCGAGGAAGGAGGGACAGCGGCGCCGCGAGATCCGGTGCACGATCCGGCGCAGTGCGTCCTCCTGGCCGTATCCGACGACGAACTGGTACTGCACGAAACCACCCCGCCCGTAGACGCGGTTCCAGTGCGGGACGCCGTCCAGCGGGTGGAAGAAGGCGGAGATCCGCTGCAGCTCACCGGTACGCGCGCGTGGCGCCTTCCGGTACCAGAGCTCATTGAAGAGCCCCACTGTCGTGCGGCCCAGCAGGCCCTCCGGGACGAAGGCGGGCGCGGCGGGGAGGCGGCCCGGACGGAACGCCAGTGGGTCCCTACGCGCGCGCGTGCGGTCGGGCAGGGCGTCCAGGGGAGCGTGGTCGCCGCGCGTCAGCACCGAGCGCCCCATGGACCTGCCGCGGGCCAGGAGATCGATCCAGGCGACGGAGTAGCGATAGCGGTGGTCGGTGGCCGTGAGGCGGGCCATCAAGTCGTCCAGGTCCGTGGCGCGTTCGGTGTCGACCGACATCAGCGAGGTCTCGACGGGCTGAAGCCGGACGGTCGCCGTGAGAATGACGCCGGTCAGGCCCATGCCGCCCGCGGTGGCGTCGAACAGGGGGGTGCCGCGGCTCACCGTAAGGATCTCACCGTCGGCGGTCAGCAGGTCCAGCGAGAGCACATGGCGGGTGAACGACCCGGACACGTGGTGGTTCTTGCCGTGGATGTCGGCGCCGATCGCCCCGCCGACCGTCACGTAGCGGGTGCCGGGCGTCACCGGCACGAACCAGCCGAGCGGCAGCAGGACTTCCATCAGCCGGTGCAGGCTGACTCCGGCGTCGCACAGAACCGTGCCGCCGCCGGCGTCGATGGTGTGAACCCGGTCCAGCCCGGTCATGTCGAGCACGGCCCCGCCCGCGTTCTGCGCCGCGTCCCCGTACGCCCGTCCCAGCCCTCGTGCGATGCCTCCGCGGGCCCCGCACGACCGGACGGCTGCCACGGCCTCCTCGTACGTACGGGGGCGGACCAGACGGGCGGCCGTGGGGGCGGTGCGGCCCCAGCCGGTGACGGGTACGGGGCCGGTACCGGAAACGGCGGTGTACGGAGAGTCGACAGGCATACCGGTGACCGTATCGCCCCTATATGCGCGGTTGTTTACGAAGTGGATGAAATATACCGTCTCTCCCCGAAATGGGTGATTAATTGGATGTCGCCCAGTATTGACGTAATTCTGCGGCGGTGGCAGTGAACAGTGAATCCACATGGACGACCTCGACGACATGGACCGCCGGCTGCTGACGGTCCTCCACGGTTGCGGCACGGACCCACGCGTCGCGGCCGCCGCACGCGCCCTGTCCTGGGCGGGAGAACACGGCACACTGTGGCTCGCGGCCGGGGTCGTGGGCGCCGCGGTGGACCGTGAGCGGCGCGGCGCCTGGCTGCGCGGCACGGCTCTCACCGCGAGCGCGCACGTCGTCAGCATGGCCGTGAAGCGGCTCGTGCGCCGCCCGCGCCCCGGGCACGTCGAGCCCCTGGTGCGCACTGCCGGCCGGCACTCCTTCCCCAGTTCGCACGCCACCTCGGCGGCGGCGGCCACCGTGGCCTTCGGAGCACTGGGCGTGCGCGTGGTGGCGCCGCTGGCCGCCGCGATGTGCGTCTCGCGGCTCGTCGTCGGCGTCCACTATCCCTCGGACGTGGCGGCGGGCGCGGCCCTCGGCGGTCTCATGGCCGGGCTAGGGACCCGCTGGATGCTGACGGGCGGCCGCGACCATGTCTGAAACGGCACTCCTGGAGAGAACGCCGCAGCGGCCGCCCTCCTCGCGGAAATACGGCCTCCTCAGGGGCCTGATCAGGACGGCCCGCCCCAGGCAGTGGGTCAAGAACGTCCTCGTGGTCGCCGCTCCCGCGGCGGCGGGCGAGCTCTTCTCACGCCATGTGATCATCCAAGTCGCGCTCGTCTTCGTCCTGTTCACGGCCTGCGCCGCCGCCGTCTACCTGGTCAACGACGCGCGGGACGCGGACGCCGACCGCGCCCATCCGGTCAAGTGCCACCGTCCGGTCGCCGCCGGACAGGTGCCCGTCCCTGTCGCGTACGCCGTCGGGGGAGTCCTCGCCGTCGCCGCCCCGACCGCCGCCACCTTCCTGTGCTCGCCGCTCGCCTCGGCCCTGCTGATCGCCTACCTGGGCATGCAACTGGCGTACTGCGTCAGCCTCAAGCACGTCCTCGTCATCGATCTCGCCGTGGTGACCACCGGGTTCCTGATGCGCGCGATGATCGGCGGGCTCGCGCTCGGCATTCCGCTGTCGCGCTGGTTCCTGATCACGACGGGCTTCGGCGCGCTGTTCATGGTCTCCGCCAAGCGTTACTCCGAGGCCGTCCAGATGGCCGGGAAATCGGGCGCCACGCGCGCGTTGCTCACGGAATACACGGTGGGCTACCTCCGGTTCGTCTGGCAGCTCGCGGCCGGCGTCGCCGTCCTCGCCTACTGCCTGTGGGCCATGGAGGAGGGCGGTGTGCCGCACACCAGCGTGCTGCCCTGGCGGCAGCTGTCGATGGTCGCCTTCATTCTCGCGATCCTGCGGTACGCGGTCTTCGCCGACCGGGGCACGGCGGGCGAACCCGAGGACGTCGTCCTGCGCGACCGCGCGCTGGCGCTGATCGGCATGGTGTGGCTCGCGATGTACGGCCTGGCCGTGGCCAACTGGTGAGCCACGAGCCGGAGCCCGACCGATGAGCCACGACCCCGGGACGGACTCGTGAGCAACACGCGGCGCCCGGCGGCCGGGGAGCTGCTGGGCTTCGCGACCGCCGGGCTCCTCGCGTACGCCGCCGACCTCGCCCTCTTCGTGTGGCTGCGTGGCCCCGTGGGCCTGGACCCACTGACCGCGAAGGCGCTGTCATTCGTGGCGGGTTGCTCGGTCGCGTACGCGGGCAACGCGCTCGGCACCTACCGGCACACGAGTGCACGTGGACTGCGGCAGTACGGGATCTTCTTCGCGGTGAACATCGCGGGCGCCCTCGTCCAGCTGCTGTGTCTCACCGTCAGTCACTACGGCCTCGGGTTCACCTCGCAGCGCGCGGACACGATCTCGGGCGCGGGAGTCGGTATGGCGCTGGCTACAGTCCTGCGGTTCTGGGGTACCCGGTCCTTGGTCTTCCGGCATGAGGGCCGTAACGAGGGCAGAATCGGATCATGGACTGGCTGAAGAAGCTCCCTGGCATAGGGCCGGTCGTCGCGCGCCTGATGACCACACACGCGTGGCGCTCGTACGAGCGCCTGGACCGGGTGAAGTGGGCCCGGCTCTCGGCGGCGATGACCTTCATCAGCTTCGTCGCGCTCTTCCCGCTGATCACCGTCGCCGCCGCCGTGACCGCCGCGACCCTGGACAAGAAGCGGCTGAACCAGCTCGAGGACAAGATCGCCGATCAGATCCCGGGTATCTCCGACCAGTTGGACATCGATGGCCTGGTGGAGAACGCCGGCACCGTCGGCGTCATCGCGGGCGCCGTCCTGCTGTTCATCGGCATCGGCTGGGTCGGCTCCATGCGCGAATGCCTGCGGGCGGTGTGGGAGCTGCCCGACCCCGACGAGAACCCCCTCCTGCGCAAGGCGAAGGACGCCGGGGTGCTCGTCGGGCTCGGTGGCGCCGTGCTCGTCACGCTCGCGGCGTCCACCGTCGCGTCGACGATGGTCGGCTGGACGGCCCGGCAGCTCGGCATCGACGAGACCGGCTTGAGCGGCGGACTGCTGCAGGCCGCCGCGTTCGCCATCGCCGTCCTCGCCGACTTCCTGCTCCTCCTGTACGCCCTGACGCTGCTGCCCGGGGTCGAGCCGCCCCGCCGCCGTCTGTTCACCGCCGCACTGATCGGGGCCGTCGGGTTCGAGCTGCTGAAGCTGCTGCTCAGCGGCTATATAAGCGGCGTCGCCTCGAAGAACATGTACGGCGCCTTCGGAGTGCCCGTGGCGCTGCTGCTGTGGATCAACTTCACCGCGAAGCTCGTGCTCTTCTGCGCCGCCTGGACGGCGACGGGGGAGGGCTCCTCCGAAGACGCCGGTGACGCGGAAGACACGGAAGGCCCCGAGCAGTCCTTGGAAGGCCCCGAGGAGTCCTCGCAGGAAGCCCGAGCCGAAGTGGAAGCCGAGGCCGAGGCCGAGTCCGAGTCCGAGTCCGAGTCCGAGTCCGAAGCCCGCGCCGCCGACGACGCCGAAGCCCGCGCCGACGACGCCGATGAAGCAGACGATGCGGACGCCGCCGAGGCCGACGCCCGCCGAAAGCACGTCAGGGGCGCGGGCGACGGCGCATCAGGTCGGGCAGCGGCCAGCGGCGGTTGACGAGGAACGCGCCGGCCGCGAGGAGCACGAGAAGGCCGCCGGTGATCGCCAGCGCGATACCCATACCGCTCGAACCCGCATTCTTCGAAGCGGCGACGGGCTTCTCACCGGCCCCGGATCCCCCCGCCTGTCCGGAGGCCTCCGGACCCGGCTGCGCGCCCGTGTCCGCGCCCTTCGGCGGCACCAGCTCGCCCACCGGCTCGACCTTGCCCGATGCCTGGAAGCCCCAGTCGAGGAGGCGAGCGGTCTCCTTGTAGACCTCGTTGCTCTCCTCCTTCTCGGGGTTCATGACGGTGACGAGCAACACCTTGCCGTCGCGTTCGGCGACACCGGTGAAGGTGGAGCCCGCGTTCGAGGTGTTGCCGTTCTTCACACCCGCGATGCCCTTGTAGACATCGAGGTCGTAGGCACCCGTCAGCAGCCGGTTGGTGTTCTGGATCTCGAAGGACTTGCGGGTCTTCTTGCCCTTCTTGTTCTTCTTGGTCTCGCCAGGGAACTGGGCGCGTACCGTCGAGCAGTACTCCCGGAAGTCCTTCTTCTGCAGGCCGGAGCGGGCGAACAGGGTCAGGTCGTACGCCGATGACACCTGGCCCGTCTCGTCGTAGCCGTCCGGGCTGACCACGCGCGTGTCGAGGGCCTGAAGCTCCTCGGCGTGCGCGTTCATGTCCTTGACGGTCTGGTCGACGCCGCCGTTCATCGCGGACAGGACGCGGACGGCGTCGTTGCCGGAGCGAAGGAAGACGCCGAGCCACAGATCGTGGACCGTGTACGTCTCGTCCTCCTTTATGCCGACCATGCTGGAGCCGGGGCCGATGCCCGCCAGGTCGGAGGGCACGACCTTGTGCTTCTCGGTCCGGTCGAACTTCGGCAGCAGGGTGTCCGCGAACAGCATCTTCAGGGTGCTTGCGGGGGCCAGCCGCCAGTGCGCGTTGTGCGAGGCCAGGACGTCGCCGGACTCGGCGTCCGCGACGATCCAGGAACGGGCGCTCAGCTCTTTCGGAAGGACCGGGGCGCCGGCGCCGAGGTTCGCCTGGGTGCCGGCCTTGCCGAGCTGGGCGCCGCCCACGGCCGACATGTTCGCCGGGGGTGTGGCGCTCGGCTTGGCCGACGTGCTCGGCTTGGTCGTGGCCTTCGGGCTCGGCGTTCCGTCCGCGAAGGCGGGCGCGGTGGCGGCCGCGGTGAGCGACAAGGACAGCAAGGTGGCGGAAGTGACCAGCAAGGACGACTTGGTGGTCTTTTTCATGGCGGACACGGTCGAGAACGTACATGGCTCCGACCGGGAAGTCCCATCGCCCTCTCCACCCCGGAGGCGGAGCCCGATCGACGGCAGCGATACTGAACGTATGAAGCTCAGCCGTCCCGTGTCCTGGTTCCTGCTCGCCTTCGGGGTGTGGAGCTGGGTCATCTGGATCACTTTCGTCAAGAACCTGTGGAAGGACGGGAGCGGGCTCGCGTTCGACGACGCGGGCGATCCGACCGGGTACTTCTGGGTGCACCTGACGCTCGCCGTTGTCTCCTTTGTCCTTGGGACGGTCATCGGGGTCATCGGGTTGCGCGGTATTCGCGCCATGCGCCACTTGTCATAACGGGGAGCCACCGCGTGGTCATCGTCTTTCTTCTGGTCGCCGTGGCCGTCCTGGCCGTCTTCGGCGGAATGCACTGGTACGTGTGGCGTCGTCTGGTGCGCGACACGACGGCCCGGCGAGGACTCGCCCGGCGTGCGGGCACGGTGGTGTTCGTCGCCGGGCCGCTGATCATGTTCGCGGCGATCGCCACCGAGCGGGCGGGCGCGCCGTTCTGGCTCCAGCAGCTGCTGGGCTGGCCGGGCTTCCTGTGGATGGCGCTGACGATCTACCTCTTGCTGGGCGTGCTGGTGGGGGAGGTCGTGCGGCCGGTTCTGCGGCGGGTCCTCGAGCGGCGTGCGGTGCCCAGGACACTGGACGATCGCGGATCGGTGGAGATCGCCGCGCCCGCCGCAGTGGGCGCGGGGGCCGCGGGCACACCCGACGGCGATCCACAGGATCCCGCGGCGCCTGACGCCGATGCGGGCAATGCCGGGGCCTCCGACGGCGTTTCGGAGGCCGCGGCGTCTTCCGACGGACCGCCGACCACGCCCAGTGGTCCCTCGCGGCGTCTCTTCGTGTCACGTGTCGTGGGCGGGGCCGCCGCGGCCGCCGCTCTGGGGACGGTCGGATACGGGACGTACGGGGTACTGCGGGGGCCGAAGGTGAAGCGGGTGACCGTGCCGCTGGCCAAATTGCCGCGGTCCGCGCACGGATTCCGGATCGCTGTGGTCAGTGATGTTCACCTGGGGCCGTTGCTCGGGCCCGGGTTCGCCCAGAAGGTCGTCGACACCGTCAACTCGACCCAGCCCGACCTCATCGCGGTCGTCGGCGATCTCGTCGACGGCACGGTGAAGGACCTGGGGCCCGCCGCCGCACCGCTCGCTCAACTGCGGGCGCGGCACGGGGCGTACTTCGTCACCGGCAATCACGAGTACTTCTCCGGTGCCGAGCAGTGGGTCGAGCACGTACGCGAACTGGGCCTGAGGCCGCTGGAGAACGCGCGGACCGAGCTGGCCGGCTTCGACCTCGCCGGCGTCAACGACGTGGCGGGCGAGGACGAGGGACAGGGGCCCGACTTCGCGAAGGCGCTGGGCGACCGGGACCGGGCCCGCGCGTGCGTGCTGCTCGCCCACCAGCCCGTGCAGATCCACGAGGCCGTGGACCACGGCGTGGACCTCCAGCTCTCCGGCCACACCCACGGCGGCCAGCTCTGGCCCGGCAACTTCATCGCGGAACTCGCCAACCCGACCCTGGCGGGCCTGGAGCGCTACGGCGACACCCAGCTGTACGTCACCCGTGGCGCGGGCGCCTGGGGCCCGCCCACGCGCGTGGGCGCACCGTCCGACATCACGGTCGTACAGCTGGCCTCCCGGCAGGCCTGAGGCAAGGTCTCGGCCGCACCGCACCGCGCCGTCGCCGGTGGATTCCGGCCAGTCGGCACGGGGTGCACGGAGCCGTACGGCGGTCGACTTGTGACGGTATCGGCGCCTTTCCCGGCCGTGAGGCCCCTTCTGGAATTGACGCGTTCACGCGGGGTTGACGATTGCAGGCGTGATGCGGTGCGTTCACTCCACCCAGCATGATGTGACGGAGGCGTGTGCTGGAGGGGGAGCAAACGTGTTGAGACGCAACGCCTTCCGCCTGCCCCGGCATCCGGCCTCCGTAGCGGTCGCCCGGCGCCGGGTGCGGGACCATCTGGCGGACTGGGGGCACAGACGGGACGGAACGGCGCTCGAGGACGCCGTCCTGCTCGTCTCCGAGCTGGCGACGAACGTGGTACGTCACGGACAGCCCCAGGAGCGGGAGTTCGAGGTCGCGGTGACCGCGCTCGCCGACGGCTCGTGCTTCATCGAGGTCTCCGACGCGAGTTCCGTCCAGCCGAGCCCGCGGCCGACCGAGGATGCCGGAGAGGAGGGGGCGGAGTCCGGGCGCGGCCTGCACCTCGTCGAGCACCTCACGGCGGCCTGGGGCGTGTGGGGCCGGGGCAGAGAGGGCAAGACCGTGTGGGCGCTCGTGCCGGCGGGCTAGCCACCGGAGGCCGGACCGTCAGTCGTACGTCCGCGTCGGCAGCGTCACCGTCACCGCCAGCCCCTTGCCCGGAGCCGTCCGCACCGCCACCTCGCCCCCGTGCGCGGCCACCACGCCCTGCACGATCGCCATTCCCAGACCGCTGCCCGCGCCGCCGCCCGTCCGGAAGAACCGGTCGAAGATCCGCGCCGCGTCCTCCTCCGCCAGCCCGGGGCCCTCGTCCGCGACACACAGTCGTACGGTCCCGTCCTGGCGTCCCAGACCGAGGGTGACCGGCACGTCGGCGGGCGTGTGCGTCCGTATGTTCCCCACGAGATTGCCCAGGACCTGACGCAGCCCCGACTCGTCGGCGTGCACGAGAAGGGCACCGTCGGCGTCCACCGAGACCGGGCGGTCGGGCTGCTGGGCCCGCAGGTCCTCGGCCGCGTCCCGGACGAGACGGCTCAAGTCGACGTTCTTGAAGCGCAGTTCGGGCTGCTGGTCGAGGCGCGCCAGGGTGAGCAGCTCGTCGACGAGCCGGCCCATGCGGTCGACCTCCCCGTTCATCCGGTCCCAGGCCCGCTTGCGTTCGGCCGGATCGCTCAGCATTCCCTTGTCGTACAGCTGGAGATAGCCGCGGATCGCCGACAGCGGCGTACGCAGCTCGTGCGAGGCGTCGCCGACGAAGCGGCGCAGCTGGGCCGCGCTGCGCTCGCGCGTGCGGTACGCCGATTCGACCTGGTGCAGCATCGAGTTGAGGGCGAGCCGCAACTGCTCGACCTCCTCGGTCGGGTGCCGGCTGGAGGGCACGCGGCGGGTCAGATCCCCCTCGGCGATCGCCGACGAGGTCTCCACCATGTCCTCCAGGGGGCGCATCCGTCGGCTCACACTGATCATCGTCAGTACGGCGAGCAGCGCGAGCAGCAGGGTGCCGACGGCGAGGTCGAGCTTGAGTGCCTTGCTGATGACCTCGTGCACGGAGCCGGTCGACGTGGCCATCAGCACCGTGGTGCCGTCGGCCAGGGACGCCGCGGTGACCCGGAACGGGGTGCCCTTGACCGTGACGTCGTGCGGTTCCTCGTCGGCGGCGAGGGCGGCCGGGTCGTCCACGGCGGCGGCGAGCGCGCGCTGGTCGTCGGTCGGCGCGAAACTGCCGAGGGTCAGCGGGCGTCCCCGAGCGTCCAGCGCCGCGAAGACGGCGTCCCGTGCCGGCGCGTCGGCATCGCGGCCGGAGGACTCCGACGCGAACTTGTCGCTCAGCGCCGTCAGCGCGCTCAGCGAGTCGATCTGCTCGATGGTGAGCCGGGTGCCGCCGATCGAGTCGCGGGTCCGGGTCAGATCCGTGTCGATGCCGTCGAGCAGGTAGACGCGCATGCCCATCAGGCTCACCGCGGTCGCCACGACGATGCCGAGCGCCAGCAGGGCCACGTTCGCCAGTGCCAGCCCGCCGCGCAGCGAGTGGATGCCATGGCGGTGACGGTGGCGGATGCTCATGCGAGCCCGTACCCCACACCCCGGCGGGTCGTGATCACGGGCGCGCCGAGAGCGTCGAGCTTGCGCCGCAGATAGCTGATGTAGGTCTCCACGACGGTCGACTCGGCCGAGTGCTCGTACTGCCAGACGTGGCGCAGGAGTTGCTCCTTGGGCACGATCCGCCCGCCGTTGCGCACCAGGAAACGCAGCAGCGCGTACTCGGTCGGGGTGAGCTCCACCGTGCGGCCCGCGCGGCGCACCGAGTACGTCGTCTCGTCCAGCTCCAGGTCGCCGTAGCGCAGGGGCGGCCGCTGGGGGAGGACGTCGTCGGATCGCGTACGGCGCAGGACCGCGGTGATCCGGGCGACGACCTCGTCGATGTTGAACGGCTTGGTGATGTAGTCGTCGCCGAAGCCGAGCGCGCCGACGATCTCCGCGGGCGCGTCCCGCGCGGTCAGGAACACCAGGGCCAGATCCGGTCGCCCGACGCGCAGTTCGCGGCCGAGCGTCCGGCCGTCGCCGTCCGGCAGCATCACGTCGAGGAGCGCTGCGTCGGGGCGCGTGCGCTCGGCGAGCGTCAGCGCCTGGCGGACGGTGCCCGCCGTCATCACCTCGAAGCGGTGGTAGCGCAGGGCGATGGCGAGGACGTCCGCGATGCTCGGCTCGTCCTCGACCACCAGGACCGTGGCTCCTTCGTGAGCGGTCATGGCCCCAGTATCGGCGCGGGCAGTGGCCGTTGGGGCTGCCCTTCGCATTGGAGTTCCTTGAGAGTCATGGCCGTGCCGTGTCCACGCCCGTGCGGTGCCCCCGATGCTGAGCCGCAGGACCTGGGGGGACCGACCGACGGACCGACTAAGGAGCGTTGAGGCGTGACGACATTGGCACGGTGGTGCTATCGGCACCGGCTGGTGGTCCTGTTGCTGTGGCTGGGGGCGCTGTTCGGGCTGGGCTTCGCGGGATCCACCGCGGGCACGAACTACGCGGACACCTTCTCCCTTCCGAACACGGACTCCACGCGCGCGTACGACCTGATGAAGAAGGCCTTTCCCGAGAGGTCGGGCGACACCGACACGGTGGTGTGGAAGGTCGACGACGGAACCGTACGGGACGAGTCCGTACGCTCCCGGATCGAGCCGGCGCTCGCCGCGATCGGCGAGATGAAGGGCGTGGGCGAGGTCACCAACCCGTACACCGCGCGGGGCGGGGCCCAGATCAGCGAGAACGGGAAGATCGCCTACGCCCAGGTCACCTTCGCCGAGCAGGCGAACTCCGTACCCAAGGAACTGGTGCAGGACGTCGTCGACACGGCACAGGACGCGCAACGGGGCGGTCTGCAGGTCGAGTTGGGCGGCCAGGCGATCACACGCATCCAGGAGCCGCCCACCGGCACCGCCGAGCTGGTCGGCATCGCGGCGGCGGCGGTCGTCCTGTTCCTGGCCTTCGGATCGCTCTTCGCGATGCTGGTGCCGATCGTCATCGCGGTCTTCGGCGTCGGCACCGGGCTGCTCTCCACCCAGCTGCTCAGCCATGTCACGAACGTCCCCGAACTCGCCTCACTGCTCGCCACGCTGATCGGACTCGGCGTCGGCATCGACTACGCGCTGTTCATCGTCACCCGGCACCGGCGCAGCATCCTGCGGGGCATGAAGCCGGAGGAGGCGGCGGTCGCGGCCCTCAACACCTCCGGCCGGGCGGTGCTGTTCGCGGGCGGCACGGTGTGCATCGCGCTCGCCGGGATGCTCGTGATGAACCTGCGTTTCCTGAACGGTGTGGTCATCGGTACCTCGCTCACCGTCGTACTGAGCGTGCTCGCGGCGGTCACCCTGCTGCCCGCGCTGCTCGGCCTCCTCGGCACTCGGGTGCTCAGCCGCCGGCAGCGGCGCAGGCTCGCCGCCACGGGGCCGGAACGGGAGCAGGCGAGCGGTCTCGCGGTGCGCTGGTCCTCGAACGTCCAAAGGCGCCCGCGCTCGATCGCCACCCTCGCGGTCGTGGTGATGGCCGTGCTCGCGCTCCCCGTGCTGTCGCTGCGCCTCGGCGCCACCGACCAGGGCAACCACGAGGCGTCGTCGACGACCCGGCAGGCGTACGACCTGCTCGCCGAGGGTTTCGGGCCCGGCTTCAACGGCCCGCTCCAGGTGGTCACGGACGGCGGCGACGCCGATGGACTCGTCTCGCGCATCCGGTCGACCGAGGGCGTCGCGCAGGTCGCGGCGGCTCCGACCGCCCGGGGCGTCACGGTGATCCAGGTCGTGCCCACCACCTCACCGCAGTCCGAGCAGACGGACCGGCTCATCGACACCCTGCGGGACGAGGTGATCCCGGACGCCGGTGCGCCTGCCCATGTCGGCGGTGTGACGGCCGTGTCCAAGGACTTCGCGACCGTGACCGGAGACCGGTTGCCGTACTTCATCGCGGCGATCATCGGACTCGGCTTCCTGCTCCTGCTGGTCGCTTTCCGCTCCCTCGTGGTGCCGTTGACGGCCGCGGTGATGAACCTGGTCGCGGCCGCGGCCTCGTTCGGCGTACTCGTCGCGGTCTTCCAGTACGGCTGGGGCCTGGATCTGTTCGGCCTCGGCAAGGAGGGGCCGATCAACGCCTACCTGCCGGTCATCATGCTGTCGCTGCTCTTCGGGCTGTCGATGGACTACCAGGTGTTCCTGGTGAGCCGGATGCACGAGGAGTGGGTACACACGCGGGACAACGCGCGCGCCGTGCGCGTGGGCCTCGCCGAGACCAGCCGCGTCATCAACAGCGCCGCTCTGATCATGGTCTGCGTCTTCCTCGCCTTCGTGCTGAGCGGCGACCCCGAAGCCGCGATGGCGGGCATCGGCCTCGCCGCGGCGGTCGCTCTGGACGCGTTCATCCTCCGTACGGCGCTGGTGCCGGCCGCGATGCACCTCCTGGGGAACTCCAACTGGTGGCTGCCCGGGTGGCTGGAGAAGCGGCTGCCCCATCTGGCGGTGGAGCCCAGGGAGGAAGGGGAGGAACGGGAGGAAGAGGAAGCGGAGGCACGCACGGACGTGCCGCACGCGCGCGTGCCGGACGGCGGCGCCCACGCGCGCGTGCCTCTCGGCAAGGGCGGGGAGGCGGGCAGCTCGGTGGTCCACGGCTTCGTCCGCGGCGCGGACGGGCAGCCGGTCGAGGGTGCCGTGCTGAACCTGCTCTCCCAGGGAGGCCGCCGGCTGGACCGTGTGACGTCGCTGGCCGACGGCTCCTACATCGTCGCGGTGCCGTTCCCGGGGACGTACATGCTCACGGTGACGGCTCCTTCGTACGCCGCCCGCGCGGGGCAGGTGTCCGTGTCCGACGAGCCGCTGGTGTACGACGTGGAGCTCGAGGCGGATGAGGTGGACGCGGTGAACTGAGGGGCAGTCGGTGAGAGGGGCGCCCGCCGCGGAGGCGGGCGCCCCTCGCGCTAGCCCTTGCGCACTCCTCGCGCGCCCAGGCGCTACTCCTCACGTGCGCCGAAGCGCCTGCCCCTGACCCTGCCCTTGTCCTTGCTCTTGTCCTTGTCCTTGCTCTGACTCTTGTCCTGGGACGACGCCGCCGGGTCGGGGAAGGCTTTCGTCATCCCCGGCAGGAAGTCCGTGAAGAGGTCATGCACCTCGCGAACCAGCGGGCGCAGCACGCGGAAACGGGCCAGGGAGACGCCCAGGGCGGTGAGGCGGGCGCCGCGTTCGGCGAGGCGGTAGCTGCGCTCGCGGCCCTCGGTGCGGTCGAAGATCCAGTACAGGACGAGCCCCATCTGGGAGAGCCACAGCAACTCCGGCAGGACGTCCCGCAGTTCCTCCGGCACCTTCGCCTTGGAGCCCACGAGCACCTCGCGGCAGACTCCGATGGCCTCGGTGCGCGCGTGTTCCGACTCGGGCGAGAACGGGCTGAGCGGGCTGTCCGGGTCGGCGGCGTTCTTGAAGAACTGCACCGCGAACTCGTGGTACGGCGTCGCCACGTCCAGCCACGCCTTCAACACCCCGGCGATCCGGGCTTCCAAGTCGGTCTCCCGGTCCAGGACCGTCCGGACGGCCACCCGGTGCTCGGCGGCCATCCGGTCGTAGAAGCCCTGGATCAGATGCTCCTTGCCGGCGAAGTAGTAGTACGCGTTGCCGACGGACACCCCGGCTTCCTTGGCGATGGCCCGCATCGTCGTCTTGTCGTAACCCCGCTCCTGGAACAGGCGCATCGCCGTCTCCAGGATCAGGGCCCGGGTCTGCTCGCTCTTCGCGGGGGTACGCGACTCGGCGGGGCCGTCCTGGCTCGCACTGCTGTCTTTCGCTGCTGGCACGGGAACAGAGCCTAACCAGTGGAACAGGCGCCGTTGTGGCAGCCGGGGGCGTTGTAGACCCAGCCCCAGCTCGGGTCGTACACCCACCCGTCGCCACGGCTGTAGGTGCGGCCGCCCCACCGGGCCCCGCTCCGCCGGCCCTCACGCCACTGGGCGCCGCGCCACTTCGCGGCGGCGAGCACCACGCCCCGCGCCAGCCTCGCCCCGGCCGGAGTGCTCAGCCGATGGGCTGTCGGACGGTGCTCGGAGAGCGCCCACAGGGTGACGATCCAGGCCGCGGCGCCCCGGTAGACCTGGCCCGCGTCGCCGACGACGGTGATCTCGTCGAGGGTGGCCCCGTGGTCGAGCCCGGGATAGCGGCGCCGGGCGGCCTGCGACCCGGCCGGAACCAGTTCGAGGGGCACCAACTGCCGCTGCCGTACGAGCCAGTCGCGCAGGAACGTGCAGAGCGAGCACTCGGCGTCGTACAGGACAGTGAGCCCGCGGACCGGGACGCGCGCGGCGTCCC
>NZ_VCHX02000098.1 GCF_005768555.2 Streptomyces sporangiiformans | reverse complement strand
GCTCCGGTCACTCCGGGTCCGCGTCCCACTCCGGGCCCCAAGCCCGCGCCGAAGCCCGCTCCGGCGTCTCCGGCTCCGGCCGCGCCCGAGTTCACCGCGCCCCCGACTCCTCCCGCCGCCCCGTCCTCGGGGCCGCGTCCGGGCGCCCGTCCGGGTGCCCCGAAGCCGGGGGCCCGTCCGGGCGGTCCGTCGCAGGGCGGCCAGGGCCGCGGCGACCGCGGTGACCGCGGTGACCGTCAGGGCGCCCCGCGTCCGGGTGGTCAGGGTCAGCGTCCCGGTGCCCGTCCGGCCGGCCCGCGTCCGGGCAACAACCCGTTCACCTCTGGTGGCTCCACCGGCATGGCGCGCCCGCAGGCGCCCCGTCCGGGTGGTGGACGCCCCGGTCCCGGCGGTCCTGGTGCTCCGGGCGGTCAGCGTCCGCAGGGCGCCGGCCAGGGTGGTCCCCGTCCGCAGGGCGGTCCCGGTGGCGCTCCGCGTCCGCAGGGCGGTCCCGGCGGCGGTCGTCCGACTCCGGGCGGCATGCCCCGTCCGCAGGCGCCGCGTCCCGGCGGCGGTCCCGGCGGTCCCGGCGGTCCGGGCGGCAACCGTCCGAACCCCGGCATGATGCCGCAGCGTCCGGCTGCCGGCCCGCGTCCCGGTGGCGGTGGCCCCGGTGGCCGCGGTCCTGGTGGCGGCGGTCGCCCCGGCGGTGGCGGCGGCGGTCGTCCCGGTGGCGGCGGTTTCGCCGGTCGTCCCGGTGGCGGCGGTGGCGGTTTCGCCGGTCGTCCCGGTGGTCCCGGTGGCGGTGGCGGCGGTTTCGCCGGTCGTCCCGGTGGTCCCGGTGGCGGCGGTGGCCGTCCCGGCTTCGGTGGTCGTCCCGGTGGTCCCGGTGGCCGTGGTGGCACGCAGGGCGCCTTCGGCCGTCCCGGTGGTCCCGCGCGTCGTGGCCGCAAGTCGAAGCGGCAGAGGCGCCAGGAGTACGAGGCCATGCAGGCCCCGTCGGTCGGCGGCGTGATGCTGCCTCGCGGCAACGGCGAAGCCATTCGCCTGTCGCGCGGTGCCTCCCTCACCGACTTCGCGGAGAAGATCAACGCCAACCCGGCGTCGCTCGTCGCGGTGATGATGAACCTCGGCGAGATGGTCACGGCCACGCAGTCCGTCTCCGACGAGACGCTGCAGCTCCTCGCCGACGAGATGAACTACACGGTCCAGATCGTCAGCCCCGAGGAGGAGGACCGCGAGCTGCTCGAGTCCTTCGACCTGGAGTTCGGCGAGAACGAGGGCGGCGAGGAGAACCTCGTCGCGCGTCCGCCGGTGGTGACCGTCATGGGTCACGTCGACCACGGTAAGACCCGACTGCTCGACGCCATCCGCAAGACGAACGTCATCGCGGGCGAGGCCGGCGGCATCACGCAGCACATCGGTGCCTACCAGGTCGCGACCGAGGTCAACGACGAGGACCGCAAGATCACCTTCATCGACACCCCGGGTCACGAGGCGTTCACCGCCATGCGTGCTCGTGGTGCGAGGTCGACCGACATCGCGATCCTCGTGGTGGCGGCCAACGACGGTGTGATGCCCCAGACGATCGAGGCGCTGAACCACGCCAAGGCGGCCGAGGTGCCGATCGTGGTCGCGGTCAACAAGATCGACGTCGAGGGCGCGGACCCGACCAAGGTGCGCGGTCAGCTGACCGAGTACGGCCTGGTGGCCGAGGAGTACGGCGGCGAGACGATGTTCGTCGACATCTCCGCCAAGCAGGGTCTGCACATCGACTCCCTGCTGGAGGCCGTGGTCCTCACCGCGGACGCCTCGCTCGACCTGCGGGCCAACCCGGAGCAGGACGCGCAGGGCATCGCGATCGAGTCCCGGCTCGACCGTGGCCGTGGTGCCGTGGCGACCGTCCTCGTCCAGCGAGGCACGCTGCGGGTCGGCGACACGATGGTGGTCGGCGACGCGTACGGCCGTGTCCGTGCCATGCACGACGACCTCGGCAACAACGTCGAGGAGGCCGGTCCTTCGACGCCGGTCCAGGTCCTGGGTCTGACCAACGTCCCGGGTGCGGGCGACAACTTCATCGTCGTGGACGAGGACCGTACGGCCCGTCAGATCGCCGAGAAGCGCGCCGCCCGTGAGCGCAACGCCGCGTTCGCCAAGCGCACGCGCCGCGTCTCGCTCGAGGACCTGGACAAGGTGCTCAAGGCCGGCGAGGTCCAGCAGCTCAACCTCATCATCAAGGGTGACGCTTCTGGTTCCGTCGAGGCTCTCGAGTCCTCGCTCCTCCAGCTCGACGTCGGTGAAGAGGTCGACATCCGGGTGCTGCACCGCGGCGTCGGTGCGGTCACGGAGTCGGACATCGACCTGGCGATGGGCTCGGACGCCATCGTGATCGGCTTCAACGTGCGCGCCGCGGGGCGTGCCGCGCAGATGGCCGAGCGCGAGGGCGTGGACGTCCGCTACTACTCGGTCATCTACCAGGCGATCGAGGAGATCGAGGCGGCCCTCAAGGGCATGCTCAAGCCGGAGTTCGAAGAGGTCGAGCTGGGTACGGCGGAGATCCGCGAGGTCTTCCGCTCGTCCAAGCTGGGCAACATCGCGGGTGTTCTCATCCGCTCCGGCGAGGTCAAGCGGAACACCAAGGCCCGACTGCTCCGCGACGGCAAGGTCATCGCGGAGAACCTCAACATCGAGGGTCTGCGTCGCTTCAAGGACGACGTCACCGAGATTCGCGAAGGGTTCGAGGGCGGTATCAACCTCGGCAACTTCAACGACATCAAGGTCGACGACGTCATCGCGACGTACGAGATGCGCGAGAAGCCGCGGGCGTGACGCCTGCGGCGGGCTGAACCGGGTTGGCGTCGCCCGGCGGGGAATCCTCCCCGCC
>NZ_VCHX02000102.1 GCF_005768555.2 Streptomyces sporangiiformans | reverse complement strand
GCCGCGCGGCCCGACGGGCCTCGGCCCGGCCGCCGGTCGCCCGGGGCGCCCCGGCGGTGGGCGGCGTCCGGCGATGCTGCTGGGGTTTCGCCTGGGGTTTCGGCTGGGGTTCGCCGGGGGCGCCCGTCGGGGCAGTGCCCTGGGGCATCTCGTACGCGGGCCGGTACGTGTCCGAGGAGCCGTACGTGTTCAGGGGGCGCTGCGGATCCATCCACTCCATCGGATCCCCCGGATCCGGCGGATCCGACGGTTCCTCGACGGCGTACAGCATGTAGCTCCCGTACGCCGGGCCATACGTCTCGTACTGCGAATTGCTCACGCCGACACGCTCCAGGGATCCGGATCGGGAGCCGAAACCTACTGGAGCCGTCGTGACTCTCCAAAGCGGCACGACTACACTGCGTCACTAACCCCGCCCCAGGATGAACGGCAGTGAGCGTGATGGCTCAGTAGTCGAAGGCGCGGGCCGTGTTCGACGCGATCGCCGTCGCCAGCGCGTCCTCGTCCAGGCCCCGGACGGCTGCCATGGCGCGGACCGTGACCGGAACGAGATACGGGGCGTTGGGCCGTCCGCGGTAAGGCACCGGGGTCAGGAACGGCGCGTCCGTCTCGACGAGGACCAGGTCGAGGGGCGCCACGGCGAGGGCGTCGCGCAGCGGCTGGGCGTTCTTGAAGGTCATGTTGCCGGCGAAGGACATGAAGTAGCCGGCGCGGGCGCAGACTTCGGCCATGGCCGCGTCCCCGGAGTAGCAGTGGAAGACGGTGCGCTCGGGGGCGCCCTCCTCCTTGAGTACGCGCAGCACGTCGGCGTGGGCGTCCCGGTCGTGGATGACCAGGGTCTTGCCGTGCCGCTTGGCGATCTCGATGTGGGCGCGGAAGGAGCGCTCCTGGGCGGCCTTGCCCTCGGGTCCGGTGCGGAAATAGTCGAGGCCGGTCTCGCCGACGCCCTTGACCTGAGGGAGGGCGGCGAGCCGGTCGATCTCGGCGAGCGCCTCGTCCAGCGCGCCCTCTCCGCCCGCCTCCCGGGCGCCCTGCCGGGACCAGCCGTCGGGGTCGCCGAGGACGATCCGCGGTGCCTCGTTGGGGTGCAGCGCGACGGTGGCGTGCACGGCCTCGTACGTCGAGGCCGTCTCGGCCGCCCACCGCGAGCCCTTCAGGTCGCAGCCGACCTGAACGACCGTCGTCACGCCGACCGACGCGGCCTTCGCGAGGCCCTCCTCGACGGTGCCGGACTGCATGTCGAGGTGGGTGTGCGAGTCGGCGACGGGCACGCGGAGGGGGTCCGGGAGGGGCGGGGCTTCGGCGTTGGAAGGCATACCCCGATCCTACGAAGGGGGCATGCCGCTCCGTGCCCGGCGGGGGCCCGCCCGGTCAGCTCGCCTTGCGGTGGTGGAAGGGGTGCAGCAGGTCGGAGAGGTGCCAGTGGTGGTGCTCCTTGGTCTCCGGCTCGGCCTCCGTCTGCCCTTGCTCCGGCTTCGACCCCGACTCCGGGAGGGAATCGTCCAGCGGCCGGCGCTGGTGCATGGACCTCAGCGCGGAGGACACCTGACCGGCGCGCATGATGCGCACCACGTGGCTGTCGCAGTTCAGGCAGGTGGGCCGGGTGAGCGGCGACGGCACGACCTGTCCGTCCGCCACGTACATCACGAACTCGCGGTCCTCGGCATCGAGGTGGTGCTCGATCTCGTACGACTGTTCCCAACCGTGCCCGCAGCGCATGCAGGCGAACGAATACGACTCGTGGACGATGTCCGTGGCCGCGACGCCGCGGTGCCCGGTCTGCCCTGCGATCTCACTCATGCCAGCTCCTCAGTCCGCTGGACAACCGCCTCCGGGGGAGCGGAGGCGGGGGACGGGTGCGTGCCCCGCCAACCAGTGGACTCTTCTCCCGGCGTGAGCGCAGGTGACCTGTCGACTATTGGAGTCGTCTTGGCTGTTCCTTGCCCCAGCGCGCGTGGTGGCAGGCCTGCGCTTTGCTTTTCTCCCGCGGCCCTTTGCCCTCCATTGGCGCTGCGCTCCGCGAGGCCGCTCTCCTACGGGGCGGTGCGGGCGGCGTTCTTCGCGGCGACCACCGCGTCGAAGACCTCGCGCTTGGGCAGCCCCACTTCGGCGGCGACGGCGGCGATCGCCTCCTTGCGCCGCTCCCCCGCCTCCTCGCGCACCCGCACCCGGCGCACCAGCTCCTCGGCGTCGAGCTCCTCGGCGCCCTTCTCGGGCGCCCCCTCCACGACGACGGTGATCTCACCGCGTACGCCCTCGGCGGCCCAGGCCGCGAGCTCCGCCAGCGGTCCGCGCCTGACCTCCTCGTACGTCTTGGTCAGCTCGCGGCACACGGCAGCCCTGCGGTCCTCGCCGAACACCTCCGCCATCGCGGCGAGCGTGTCGTCGAGCCGGTGCGGCGCCTCGAAGTACACGAGGGTGCGCCGCTCCTCGGCGGCCTCGCGCAGCCGCGACCTCCGCTCGCCGGCCTTCCTGGGCAGGAATCCCTCGAAGCAGAACCGGTCGACGGGCAGCCCCGACAGGGCGAGCGCGGTGAGCACGGCGGACGGGCCGGGTACGGCGGTCACGCGGATGTCCTTCTCCACGGCGGCCGCGACGAGCCGGTAGCCGGGGTCGGACACGGACGGCATCCCCGCGTCGGTCACGAGCAGCACGCGCGCCCCGTCGGCCAGGGCCTCGACGAGCTCGGGCGTACGGGCCGACTCGTTCCCCTCGAAGTACGACACGACGCGCCCGGTCAGCTGCACGCCCAGCGCCACGGTCAGCCGCCGCAGCCGCCGCGTGTCCTCGGCGGCGATCACGTCGGCCCCCGCCAACTCCTCGCCCAGCCGGGGCGGAGCGTCCGCGATGTCCCCGATGGGAGTGCCTGCGAGTACAAGGGTTCCTGTCACGGTTCCATCCTCGCAGGGGCGGGAAAGCGGGACTCCCACAGACGGGTTCCTTACGATGGCGCGGTGACCAGTACCGCGTCCTCCACGGACACCCGGCAGGAACAGGGCGTCGAAGAGCAGCGGCCCTCGTGGCAGCAGCGGCTTCGCCGGTTCGGCTATACGAGCCGGCCCAGAAGCGACGTCCGTGACCGGCTGATGCCCCCATACGCCGAGCCCAGCCCGCGTCTGTGGGTGATGATCGGGCTGTCGAAGCCGGCTGCCGGCCGCCTGGTGCGCTGGTCGGCGTGGGGTGGTCCGCTGCTGGTGACGCTGCTGGCCGGTCTGACGCGGTTCTGGAACCTCGGCAACCCGAAGGCGGTGATATTCGACGAGACGTACTACGCCAAGGACGCCTGGGCGCTCATCCACCGCGGGTACGAGGTCAACTGGGCCAAGAACGCCAACGACCTGATCCTGCAGCGCGATGGTCACGTCACGATCCCGTCGGAGGCCGCGTACGTCGTCCATCCGCCGGTCGGCAAGTACATCATCGGGCTCGGCGAGTGGATGTTCGGGCTCACCCCCTTCGGCTGGCGGTTCATGACGGCGCTGCTCGGCACGCTGTCCGTGCTGATGCTGTGCCGGATCGGACGTCGCCTGTTCCGCTCGACGTTCCTCGGCTGTCTGGCGGGCGCGCTGATGGCCGTCGACGGACTGCATTTCGTGATGAGCCGCACCGCGCTGCTCGACCAGGTGCTGATGTTCTTCGTGCTCGCCGCCTTCGGCTGCCTGCTCCTGGACCGGGACAGGGCCCGCGCCCGCCTCGCGGCCGCGCTCCCGCCGGACGCGGACGGAGTCGTACGCCCGGACGCGCACGTCGCGGAGACGACCCGCATGGGCCTGCGGCCCTGGCGCTGGGCGGCCGGTCTGATGCTCGGGCTCGCCATCGGCACCAAGTGGAACGGCCTCTACGTGCTGGCCGCTTTCTGCGTGATGGCGTTGCTGTGGGACGTGGGCTCGCGCAAGGTCGCGGGCGCGCGACGGCCGTACGCGGCCGTGGTCAAGCGCGACCTGGGGTGGGCGTTCCTGTCGACCGTGCCCGTCGCGGTCGTCACGTACCTCGCCTCCTGGACCGGCTGGATCCTGTCCCCCACCGACGGCACCGGCGGCTACTTCCGCAACTGGGCGGCGACCGACGGCAAGGGCGGCAACTGGACGTTCCTGCCCGACTGGCTGCGCAGCCTGTGGCACTACGAGCACCAGGTGTACGAGTTCCACGTCGGCCTCACCTCGGCGCACACCTACCAGTCGAACCCGTGGAGCTGGATCGTCACGGGCCGCCCGGTCTCGTACTTCTACGACGACCCGCTGCCCGGCAAGAACGGCTGCCCCGTCGACGCGGGCGAGAAGTGCGCCCGCGAGGTGCTGGCCCTGGGCACGCCCCTGTTGTGGTGGGCGGCGGCCTTCGCGATCCTCTACGTCCTGTGGCGCTGGCTCTTCCGCCGCGACTGGCGCGCGGGCGCGATCGCCTGCGGCATCGCGGCCGGCTACCTCCCCTGGTTCATGTACCAGGAGCGGACGATCTTCTACTTCTACGCGGTCGTCTTCCTGCCCTTCCTCTGCCTGGCCGTGGCGATGATGATCGGCGCGCTCCTCGGCCCGCCCGGTTCGCCCGAACGCCGCCGCGTCGTGGGCGCGGCCGCCTCGGGCGTCCTCGTCCTGCTGATCACCTGGAACTTCATCTACTTCTGGCCGCTCTACACCGGCCAGTCGATCCCCATCGACTCGTGGCGGTCGCGGATGTGGCTGGACACCTGGGTCTAGCTGGGCGGACGCGCCACGATGGCACGGCAGTTCGCCATGCCGTCGGAACCGCGGCCTCTAGGACAGGTCGACCGGCCGCACCCGCAGCTTGGCGGCGATGCGGGCGAGCGCCTTCTGGTCGGCAGCGGTGAGCGGGTCGAGCACGAACTGCCGCACCGAGCGCACGTGCGTGGGCGCGGCGGCGACGACCACGTCGTAGCCGGCGTCGGTGAGGGCGGCGATGGTGTACCGGCCGTCGTCGGGGTCGGGCGAACGCTCCACCCAGCCCCGCTGCTCGAACCGCTTGACGACGTTGGACAGGCGCGAGAGGGAGCCGCTGGCGAGGTAGGCCAGCTCGCTCATCCGCAGGCGGCGCTCCGGAGCCTCCGAGATGTGACTGAGGGTCAAGTACTCGAAGAGGGTCAGGCCGGCTTCCTGCTGCAACGGCGACTCCAGCTTTCCCGGTAGCAGCAGGACCAGTGAGACCAGTCCGGTCCATGCCTCCTTCTCGTCCGCGGTCAGCCACAGCGCGTCGCCGGAGGCGTCCTCACCGGAGTTCGGGTTCGCGGGATCGGCCATGACGGCACCCTACCGAACGGTCAAGACTTCACGCGTGAAGTGAAATCACGTAGGCTTTACTTCAAGCATGAAGTCAATCGCAAGGAGGATCATGAGTAGGCCGGAGTTCTTCGCCACGCCCGGGTACGGCGAGACGCAGCTCGCCCGCATGCACTACAGCCAGGCAGTTCGAGTCGGCGACCGCGTCGAGACCTCAGGCCAAGGAGGATGGGACGACGGCTGGAACTTTCCTGAGTCCCTCGAAGACGAGATCGTCCAGGCTTTCGAGAACGTCGAGCGGACTCTCGCCGAGGCCGGCGCCACGTGGCGTGACGTCATCGCCGTGAACTCCTACCACATCCCCACCTCAGCCGACTTCATCGGAGAGGTCCACAACCGCGTCATGGTGGAGCAGCTCCGCGAGCGCATGGGCGATCGCTCGCCGATCTGGACCGAGATCGGTGTTCCGGCCCTCGGCGCTCCGAAGATGCGCGTCGAGATCCGCGTCACCGCCATCATCGACCACGACGCCTGACCCTCGCCGGGCCGCGGCGCGTTCCGGGCGCTGGGGGCCGGGCGGGCCGAGGTGCGCTGAAACCAGCGCGCTCAGTCGCAACACCGCGATGGCGCCGCAGTTCGCCGCGCCATCTCTGCCGGGCCATCCCTGCCTCCCCCCTCAGCCGATCCCCTCGACAGGAAATCGGCAGGAAACGGACTTACGGTCGAGCGGTGGACGCTGCACCGAGACGCGGAGCACTTGCCTCCACCTCTCGTCACCGACCGACACCGACCGACACCGACAGGAGACGACCCGCCATGGCCACAGCATCTGAAACCCCGGTACTGGACACCCTCGCCGCGATGACGATCGACTCGGTTGAACGGTGCGGGCTGGCCCCGGACATGTTCATGCTCACCCGCATCGCGGCCCTCGCCGCCTCGGACGCTCCGCCGATCTCCTACGTCGCCAACATCGACCCCGCCCTCCAGGCCGGCCTGACCGCCGAGCAGCTGCAGGATGTCCTGGTCGCCATCGCCCCCATCGTGGGCACAGCCCGCGTCATGACGGCAGCCGGCAACATCGCCGAAGCGCTCGGCGTCGCGATCACTGTGGCCGACACCGAGGCCGAAGGCCGAGCGTAGAGAGGCCGCCCGAGGCCTGGAGCCACCAGCGCACCGATCACGCGCCCCACGGCCGTGATCGGTGGCTATACTTCACCGCATGTCCGAATACGGCGCCGACAGGCCGCGAGGCTCCTCGGCGCTGCCGGGCGGTGGGCAACGATGAAGGTATTCATCAGCTACAGCCACCCAGTTGGCGACCCACTCGACTGGGAACGGTCGCAGCTCTGGAAGTACCACCGCCTGCTCGAGACCGCACTCCGGCTGTCGTCCGCCCAGACGTTTCTGGAAGCCGCGCGAGAGCAGCGCGCCACCGCCGAACTCACCCAGTCGCTGCTGTCCTCCACCGAAGAAGCGACGAGCCTTCCGTCGGCAACCAGTTCCATGCTCTGGTCGGATCAAGCCTGGAGCAGCGGATCGGTGCCGTCGGAGACGGCACTTGCCGCGGCGGAGGAGGAGATCCAACAGCTCTGGCGCGTCACCCTGACGCTCCTCGCGAAGCTCCTCGGCCTGCGTACGCATCCACCCACTCCACATGCGCCATCGCGTGAGTCCTCGCCCTGCGGGCTGATCAAGCTCGCCGCTCCGCTGATTCCTCGTGCACCTGGAGAACCGGGCGTGTCCCCGGGTTCATCCATTGCTGGTGCGCTCGCCGCCTGACGTCTCGGCGGGTCGAGTGCGCCTTCACGAGGCGAGGTGTTCGTGTTCAGTTTTCAAATGGGCGATATGGAGTTGACCGGTCCACCGTGGATGCTCCTGCTGCTTCTGGTCCCGGTGGCAGTCGGCTGGTGCATCGCGGGGCGCTGGTTCCTCCGGTGGGCGGGGATTCTGCTCCGCTGGATCAGGAGTTGGCCCAGCAAGTGGCGCGCCTGGGCCAGGACCTGGCTCCTCAAGGACGACGACAACGGCCTCGCAGCCGGTGATGACCGGCGCAGGGAGCCTGATCGCACGCATTGACCCGGGGTGGTGCGGTGGCGCCGCACCACCCGCACCACCCCCCAAGGAGGGGCACACCGCGCCCCTCCTTGTCCCGTGTCCGGGACGGACCGGGCCTTCTGTTCGCGTATGTGGTTGGACACTTGGGCCTAACAATCGGGGAACACCACCCCCATCTGTCACTCCCCCCGCATACAGTGCGATACAGACCACCTTTCTGAACGCGTTCAGAAAGGTTCATGGGAGGGGAAACGCGCGATGCGCAAGGGGGCAAAGGCCGCCATAGTCGGCGGGGTGTTCGCCGTCATGGTGGGGGGTGCCGGGTACGGCGCGTACAACATCGTCTCGGCCGTCACCGGGACGGACGCGGACTCGGCCGGGCCGGCACAGGTGAAGACCGGTCCGCCGTCGAGCGCGGAGGTCAAGGAGACCACCGAGAAGTTCTTCGCGAGCTGGGAGAAGGGCCAGGCGGACAAGGCCGCCACGTACACGAACAACGCGGCGTCGGCCCGGGCGCTGCTCACCGACTACCGCGACGAGGCGCACCTCACGAAGGTGAAGATCACGCCGGGTACGCCGTCCGGAAAGACCGTGCCGTTCTCGGTCTCGGCCACGGTGTCGTACGAGGGGAAGACCAAGCCGCTGTCGTACGACAGTGAGCTGACCGTCGTGCGCGGGAAGACCACGGGGCGCGCGCTGGTCGACTGGCAGCCGTCCGTCATGCACCCGGACCTCAAGAAGGGCGACACGCTGGTCACCGGCGAGGCGGCGAGCCCGCCGATCGAGGCGGTGGACCGCGACGGGGTCGTGCTGACCAAGGCGAAGTACCCGTCGCTCGGGCCGATCCTGGACCAGCTGCGGGAGAAGTACGGCCCGACCGCGGGCGGCACTCCGGGCATCGAGCTGTCGATCCGGCACACGGACGAGAACGCGGGCGACGAGACGCTCGTCACGCTCGCCAAGGGCAAGCCGGGCAAGCTGCAGACGACGCTCAGCGCGCGCTCCCAGGCGGCCGCGGAGAAGGCGGTCAAGGAGTACTCCGAGTCGTCGGTGGTCGCGGTGAGATCGAGCACCGGCGAGGTGCTGGCGGTCGCCAACCACCGGGCCGACGAGTTCAACGCGGCGTTCCTGGGCAAGCTCGCCCCCGGCTCCACGATGAAGATCATCTCCGCGGCGACGCTGATCGACAACGACATAACGACGGCGACCGGGCCCGCGCCCTGCCCGCCCGACGCGACCTGGCAGAGCCAGAAGTTCAAGAACCTCAAGGGCATGACACCCAACGAGAACGCGACCCTCTCGGACAGCTTCGCGCGCTCGTGCAACACGGCGTTCGTGAAGTACGCGGACGAGGTGCAGGTCAACTCGCTCACGAAGGAGGCCGAGGAGCGCTTCGGCCTCGGCCGGGACGACTGGAAGACCGGCATACCCTCCTTCGACGGCTCCGTCCCGGCCTCCGGCGGCCCCGACACGGCGGCCAACATGCTCGGCCAGGGCCAGGTCCAGATGAGCCCGCTCAACATGGCGTCGGTCACCGCGACCGCCATGACGGGCACCTTCCGGCAGCCGGTCATCGTGCCGCAGCGGCTCGACGACCGCCAACTGGCCACCGCCGAGGGCCTGTCGGAGAGTACGGTCGCGCAGCTGCGCCAGATGATGAACCGCACGGCGGTCAGCGGCACCGCGGCCGCCGCGATGTCGAAGGTCCCCGGCAACATCGGCGCGAAGACCGGCTCCGCGGAGGTCGACGGACAGGAGAAGTCCAACAGCTGGTTCACCGGTTACCGCGATGACATCGCGGCCGCGGCCATCACGCAGGAGGGCGGCCACGGCGGTGACGCGGCCGGCCCGATCGTGGCGGCGATCCTACGAGCGGGCGCCTGACATGGGCTGACCTAAGGTCAGGGCCGCCCCGCGAAGCCCCCTGTCCGAGAGACAAGTGGCCGAACTCACCCTCACAGGGCGGCCCTCTAGGGTGGTGGCACTCGTTCTCGTAGAGGAGCGTGGGAGAACCGGGAAACCAGCGGAGGAACGGGAGCTGTGGGAAACAGGAGACGCGCCACCGAGCGCGGCAGGACGAAGCCCGCCGTCATCGGCGGGATGATCGCGGTCGTCGTCGGCGGCGCGGCATTCGGCGTCTACAACGTGTACGACGGCGGCGCGGCCGCCGACGACAACGGATCGACGGCCTCGGATGCCAAGAAGGTGAAAACCGGCCCGTTGTCGGCGGCCGAAGTCCGCTCCACGGCCAAGACGTTCCTCGCGGCCTGGCAGGGCGGTGACGCGGCGCGGGCCGCGGCCGCCACGAACGACACGACGGCGGCCCGCACCCTGCTGACCGGGTTCGGCACAGAGGCGCACATCGAGGACGTGACACTCACGGCGGGTCAGCGGTCCGGCACCAAGATGCCGTTCTCGGTCAAGGGCACGGTCTCCTACAAGGGCAAGAGCAAGCCCCTCGCCTACGATTCCGAGCTCACCGTCGTCCGGCGCGCCAAGGACGGGAAGCCGCTGGTCGACTGGCGCTCCTCCGTCGTGCACCCGGACCTGGCGGACGGCGACCGGCTGGTCACCGGGGAGGCCGGGACGCCGCCCGTCAAGGCGCTCGACCGGGACGGCGGCGAGCTGACCACGGCCAAGTACCCCTCCCTCGGCTCCGTTCTGGACGGGCTGCGGGAGAAGTACGGCAAGAAGGCGGGCGGCAAGGCCGGCATCGAGCTGCGGGTGATCCGCAAGGGCTCCACGGGCTCCGACTCCTCCTCCTCGAAGACCTCGACCGAACAGAAGAACCCCGACAAGACGCTTCTGGAGCTGAGCAAGGGCACGCCGGGCACGGTCCGTACGACCCTCAGCCCGAGCCTCCAGGCGACCGCCGAGTCGCAGGTGGCCAAGAAGTCCCAGGCGTCGGCGGTCATGCTGAAGCCGTCCACCGGCGAGATCCTGGCCGTCGCGAATTCCGGCCATGGTTACAACACCGCCTTCCAGGGGTCCCTCGCCCCCGGCTCCACGATGAAGATCATTACGGCGTCGCTGCTGCTCGACAAGGGCCTCGCGTCGGCGAACAAGGAACACCCGTGCCCCAAGTACTCGACGTACGGCGGCTGGAAGTTCCAGAACGACGACAAGTTCGAGATCAAGAACGGCACGTTCAAGGCGAGTTTCGCGCGGTCCTGCAACACGGCCTTCATCAGCCAGGCCAAGAAGCTGAGCGACGACGACCTGACCAAGCAGGCCCAGGAGGTGTTCGGGCTCGGCAGGGACAACTGGTCCGTCGGGGTGTCGAGTTTCGACGGCTCGGTGCCGGTGCAGTCGCAGGCCCAGAAGGCGGCGTCGTTGATCGGCCAGGGCGGGGTCCGTATGAACCCGCTGAACATGGCGTCGGTCGTGGCGACGGCGAAGACGGGCAGCTTCCACCAGCCGTACCTGGTGTCTGCGGACGTCGACGACCGCACCTTGGCGAAGGGGTCCCGGTCCCTGTCCTCCTCCACCCAGTCCCAGCTGCGCGAGCTGCTGCAGTACACGGCCGCGGCGGGTACGGCGGCCGAGGCGATGTCCGGACTCGGCCCCGACTTCGGCGCCAAGACCGGGTCGGCGGAGGTCGACGGCCAGAAGAAGCCCAACGGCTGGTTCACCGCGTGGAAGGGCGACCTGGCGGCGGCAGGCGTCGTGCAGCAGGGCGGGCACGGCGGGGAGGCGGCGGGGCCGATCGTGGCGGCGCTGCTGAAGGCGGGCAGCTGACGCGACGGAGGCGGGGACACGGGAACGGCGTTGGTGAGTAACTCGTTCGCGTGCCCGTACACCCACCGCTACGGTGCCGTCCATGACCGCCACTTCCGAAGGATCCGCGGCGTCTGAGGCGTCTTCCGCGTCCGCAGCGTCCGCAGCCCCTCCTCGTTTCGTCGAGGCTCTGCAGCAGCTGGGCCTCGACGATCTGGTCCCTCGCGTCCGCCGCTTCCCGGAGGCCACGCGCACCGCCGCCGAGGCCGCCGCGGCGATCGGCTGCGAGCTGAGCCAGATCTGCAAGTCGCTCATCTTCGCCGCGGACGGGGTGCCGGTCCTGGTCCTGATGGACGGCGCGTCCCGGGTGGACGTGGAGCTCGTACGCCGGGAACTGGGTGCCGGGAAGGTCACGCGGGCGAAGGCAGACCTGGTCCGGGAGACGACGGGGTACGCGATCGGCGGCGTACCGCCCTTCGGCCACCGCACCCGGACCCGTGTGCTGGCGGACCGCTCGCTGCTGGAGCACGAGACGGTGTGGGCCGCCGCGGGCACGCCGTACGCCGTCTTCCCCATGGCCCCGAAGACCCTGATCGCCCACGCGGGCGGCACGCTGGTGGACGTGCGCGAGCAGTCGCCCGAGCCGTCGG
This sequence comes from Streptomyces sporangiiformans, assembly GCF_005768555.2. Lineage (GTDB taxonomy): Bacteria > Actinomycetota > Actinomycetes > Streptomycetales > Streptomycetaceae > Streptomyces > Streptomyces sporangiiformans. The sequence goes on along the minus strand of NZ_VCHX02000102.1, from coordinate 26,466 downwards.
CGTGACGCCGCTGGTGACGGCCACGGTCCTGCTCGCGGCCGTCACCCACGCGTGCTGGTATCCGGCTTTCGCCTCAGCGCCGGCACTCCAGGGCAGGATGGACACCTTGGCGCCGGCCTGCCACCGGCACCGCAGTGCGGTAACAACTTCCCTGGTCAGGGGCCTGGATGAGGAACGCCCGTACGCCCCGGCCTCGTCGCGCGCCATGAGAGCGTGTTGAGATATGCCGTTTCGCCAGGGTCAGTTGACGACGTCTCAACCCAGCGTGAGCCATCGGATTCCGAGGCGGCTGACGTCCAATGCCTCCTCCCTGGTGATCGGCTCACGCCCTGTCGCCTTGCGCAGGAAGCGAAGCCGACCCCAACCGAGCTTCTCCAGTGCCGCTGCCCCATCCGGGCCGAGCAGAAGGCCTTGCACCAAATCCGCGGCCTGGGAAGTCAGCCACGGCTCGCGCCCCAGGGCGTCGGCCAGGTCCAGGCCATGCACGGCGACCTCGACCACGCGCGTCAGCAGGAACTCCGACAGGAACATCGGATCACCGTGCCGGGTGCGCACCACACGCCCTTCGGGCTCGGCCCGGCACAGTCGGTCCACCTGTTGCCAAGTGGCGTTGAAGTCGTCGGCGAGCGCGGCACCGCTGAGTTGTTCTGCCGCATGGTCTTGGGCCAGAACGATCCGAGCCGCGTTGGTGTCCGGAGCGAAACGGTCGTCGGGCCGGTAGTACTCCACTGCCGAGACCTCGGCACGGGTCGGCGCCGGTGCGGCCAGCATGCCCGGCAGCCAGGCAATCACCACCCGGACATGAGCCAGCAAGTCGCTCACCGTCCACGGTGAACACCGCGTCGGCAGACGCCACTCGGCCGCCGAGACCCTGGTCATCGCCCGCGCGAGTTGCCCGGCCTCGAGACGAAACGCTTCAACTACCCGCCCCTGGTCCATGCCGATCAAGCTACTGGTTGGTCACCCCTAGCGTGCGCGGGTTCACCAGTGGCGAGCCAGTGCAGCGGGCGGTCCGGGCGGGCCCGAATTCGATGGATCTCTCGGCCGGCAGGGCGTTAGGGTCCGTACGTGCGTTGATCTTCCGGAGGAGGCCGAGTGCCGCCGCAGACGGTGTGGGCGACCTCGCAAGTCGGGGCCGTCCGGCTGGCATACCCGTCATCACACCACCGGAGATCACGCAATGACTGCTCAGCAGCCCCTCACCTACGACGCGTTTGTCGAACTCGCCGCCGCTGATCCAGCTGTCGTCGGCCTGGTCCTCAAGGGTTCTTGGGCCCATGAGGGCATGACCACCGAGCACTCCGACCACGATCTGTACGTCGTCCTTGCCAATGGCGCGGCGACGGCTCTCAACCAGTTCACGGGGCACCGCACCCCAGAGCTCGATCTCGTCGTCCTCTCCCTCGACGAGTTCCGCGCCGCCGGAATGCCCGGCTTCGAGCGGTACGCCCTCGCCCGCGCCCGGATCGTGCTCGACCGGCTCGACGGAGGCATCGCCGAGATCCTGGCCGGCAAGGCACGGCTCGACGCCGACGAAGCATTCCGGGACGCGGGTGGGTGGCTCGACGCGTATGCCAACTCCCTGTACCGGTCGATCAAGAACGACCGTGACGGACATGCGCTCGCGGCCCGGCTCGACGCCGCCGACAGCGTCAGGTTCCTGCTGGAGTTGCTCTTCGCTCTCGACCGTCGCCCGCGCCCCTACAACAAGTACCTGGAGTGGGAGCTTGCACAGTTCCCGCTGCCCGGCTGGGACACCGGCACGCTGCTCGATGCCGTGGACCGCGTCTCAGGAACGGCCGACGTGTCCACACAGCGTCGTCTCTTCGCCCGAGTCGAGGCCGTGGCCCGGCCGGCCGGCCACGGCGCGGTGCTGGACGGATGGGGTGAGGACCTGGACCTGATGCGCCCGCAGTAGCTACCCCCCGACCACCGAGCGGACCGCCCGAACCAACGCCTGGGCGCGCGTGTCCGCCGTGACGCTCTTGCGGAAGCCGTTCGTGACGTAGCCGAAAGCGACGCCCGAGTCGGGGTCCGCGAAGGCGAGGGCGCCGCCCCGGCCGGGGTGGCCGAAGGACCCCGGCCCCAGGAGGGGCGATGCGGTGCCATGGAGCATGTAGCCGAGGCCGAAGCGGGTGGGGACCACCAGGACCCGGTCCGGTCCCGCGGAGTGTTCGCTTCGCGCGAGCTCGACCGTCCGGGGCGTGAACAGCCGTACCCCGGCGTCCACTTCACCGATCAGGGCCGCGTAGAAGCGGGCCAGCCCCTCCGCCGTCGCGATGCCGTTCGTCGCCGGGAGGGACGCGGCGCGGTACGCCGCGTCGTTCTGGTCGGGAAACGGAGTGATCGCGGCGAAGGCCCGACGCGTGAGGGAGGAGGGGTCCTCGTAGGCCTCGGAGACCGCCCGCTTCGGGCGGGAGCGCAGACCCCCGCCGGCGATCTCCGGCTCTTCGGTCCGCCCCGCCCGCCCCACTCGTCCCGCCTCGGACGACGGCAGCCCCACCCACAGATCCAGCCCCAACGGTCCGGCGACCTCGTCGGCGAGCCACTCCCCGATCCCCCGGCCGCCCGTCACCCGCCGCACCACCCCGTCGGCCAGCCAGCCGTACGTCAGCGCGTGATAGCCGTGGTCGGTGCCCGGCTCCCAGGCGGGCGCCTGCGCCGCGACCGCCTCGATCCCCCGCAAGGGGTCCAGTGCCTCCTCAGGAGTCAACGGCCGGTCCAAGACCGGCAGCCCGGCCTGGTGGGACAGCACATGCCGGACCAGGACCCGGTCCTTGCCCGCCGTCTTGAACTCGGGCCAGTACTCCCCCACGGGTGCGTCCAGATCCAGCTCTCCGCGCTGATGCAGGAGGAGGACGACGGCTGCGGTGACGCCCTTCGTCGCCGAGCGCGCGATCTGCGCCGTTCCCCGCTCCCAGGGAGCCGAAGAACCGTCCACGTCCCGTGTTCCGCCCCACAGGTCGACGACCCTGCGCCCGTCCCGGTACACGACCACGGCCGCACCCCGCTCGCCGAGCGCCGTGAAGTTGCGTACGAACGCGTCCCGGACCGGCTCGAAGCCCTCCGCCACTGTGCCGTTCACATCCACGCCCGAACCCCTGCCTCAGTCATGCACCCATCATCACAGAGCGTGGATCGAAGCCGAAGGGCAGCTCCAGGCGGTGCGTGCGCATCAGTTCGTCGTCCGAGAGCAGTTCGCCCGTCCTGCCGTCCGCGGCGATGACCCCGTCGCTGAGGATCAGTGACCGCGGGCACAGCTCCAGCGCGTACGGCAGGTCGTGCGTGACCATGAGCACGGTGACATCCAACGACCGCAGGATGTCGGCGAGTTCGCGCCGTGAGGCGGGGTCGAGGTTGGAGGACGGCTCGTCCAGGACGAGAATCTCCGGCTCCATCGCGAGGACGGTCGCCACCGCGACCCGGCGGCGCTGCCCGAACGACAGGTGGTGCGGCGGGCGGTCGGCGAAGGCCTCCATCCCGACCCGCTCCAGCGCCGTGCGCACCCGTGCCTCCAACTCCGGACCCTTCAGCCCGGCCGCCGCGGGCCCGAAGGCCACGTCCTCGCGCACGGTCGGCATGAACAGCTGGTCGTCCGGGTCCTGGAAGACGATCCCGACCCGGCGCCTGATCTCGGCCATGTGCCGCTTGCCGACGGGCAGGCCGGCGACCGTCACGGTGCCGGCGCCGCCGGTCAGGATGCCGTTGAGGTGCAGCACGAGCGTCGTCTTGCCTGCGCCGTTCGGCCCGAGCAGCGCCACGCGCTCACCGCGCCCGACGCGGAAGTCCACGCCGAAGAGCGCCTGATGACCGTCGGGGTAGGCGAAGGCGAGGCCGGCCACTTCCAGCGAAGGTGCGGCCTGCGCCGGGGGTGTCGCTTCTGTCGCGTGTGTCACAGAGTCCATCCCAACAAGCAGACGAGGAGGGCGGCCGAGGGCAGGGCGAGAGCGTACGACCACTGTGCCCGGGACGCGGTCACCTCGTCGATGACCGGCATCGAACCGGCGTATCCCCGGCTGACCATGGCGAGATGCACCCGCTCCCCGCGCTCGTACGAACGGATGAAGAGGGCGCCCGCCGACTTGGCGAGGACGCCCCAGTGCCGGACGCCGCGCGCCTCGAAGCCGCGCGACTCCCGGGCGATGCGCATCCGCCGCATCTCGTCCGCGATCACGTCGCCGTACCGGATCATGAAGGACGCGATCTGCACGAGGAGCGGCGGCAACTTCAACCGCTGGAGTCCCAGGAGGAGTTCGCGCAGTTCGGTGGTCGAGGCGAGCAGTACGGACGCGCCGACGCCGAGCGTGCCCTTGGCCAGTACGTTCCAGGCGCCCCACAGGCCGTTCACGCTCAACGACAGGCCCAGGACGTCCACCCGCTCGCCCTGCGCCACGAACGGCATCAGCACGGCGAAGGCCACGAACGGCACCTCGATCAGCAGCCGCTTCAGCAGGAACCCGGCGGGCACACGGGCCGCGTAGGCGACGGCGGCCAGCAGCAGCGCGTACAGCGCGAACGCCCACATCGCCTCGCGCGGCGTGGAGACCACGACGATCACGAAGGCGAAGACGGCCGTGAGCTTGGTGTGCGGCGGCAGGGCGTGCACCGGCGAGTGCCCGTGCCGGTAGAGCTTGTGCGCGTGGCCGGCACCCATGTCAGACGTTCTCGGCCACGTCGGACGCGTCGCGCACGGAGGCCGGGCACGTTTCGCTCGTACGGCGCCTGCGTACGGCCCAGAAGACGCCGGTCCCTGCGACGACCGTGACGCCCACGCCGATCACGCCCGCGAGGCCGCCGGAGATCCGAGCGTTGGTGAGGCCTTCGATGCCGTAGTCGGCCAGCGGGGAGTCGGCGGTCGCGTGCTCCTCGGTCTTGGCGTCGATGCCCTTGTCGGCGGCGACCTTCTCCAGGCCGTCGGGGTTGGCGGAGGCGTAGAAGCTGACGAAGCCGGCGAGGACGAGGGAGGTGGCGAGGCCCGCGAGCCAGACCTTGCGGGTGGACCGGGCGGCGGCCGGGACCGGCTCGGCCGCGGGGGCGTCGACCAGTTCGCCGTTGACCCGCAGCTTCAGCGGGGCGGTCAGGCCGCGGGCGCCGTACACGAGGTCGGGCCGGACGGCGATGACGGCACCGACGGTGAGCGCGGTGATCGCGGCCTCGCCGATGCCGATGAGGACGTGGACGCCGACCATGGCGGTGAGGACCTGCCCGATGGGCACGTCCGTGGTGCCGCCGACGGCGTAGACGAGGGTGAAGGCGGCGGCCGCCGCGGGTACGGAGAGCACGGCGGCCACGAAGGCGGAGACCGTGATGGACCGCCGCTTCTTCGGCAGGACCTTCACCAGACCGCGGAAGACGGCGTACGCGACGACGGTCGTGACGACCGCCATCACCGTGATGTTCACGCCGAGCGCGGTGAGGCCGCCGTCGGCGAAGAGGACGCCCTGCATCAGCAGGACGACGGAGACACAGAGGACCCCTGTGTAGGGCCCGACGAGTATGGCCGCGAGCGCACCGCCGAGCAGGTGCCCGCTCGTTCCCGCGGCGACCGGGAAGTTCAGCATCTGCACGGCGAAGATGAAGGCGGCGACGAGGCCCGCGAGCGGCGCGGTCCTCTCGTCCAGTTCGCGCCGGGCGCCGCGCAGGCTCACGGCGACGGCTCCCGCGGCGACGACTCCGGTGGCCAGGGAGACGGGGGCGTTGATGAATCCGTCGGGGACGTGCATACGTGGGCTCCGCTTCCGGGGTCCGGCCGTCTGGCTAACCGTTTGATGATAGTGCCTTGTTGCGAATGGCTCGCAAGAGCGAGATGACCTCGAATAACCCGGAAGCACATTCCGCAAAATATGCGACATTAGAGAGGAAGCAGCTCAAAGGGCCCTCACAGGGTGGCCCCCGGCGAAGGAGCGACCGATGCCCGCCGTCGAGCAGTACGCCCGCGCCCACATCGTCACGGACTCGTCAGTGGACCCACCGGCGGTCCCCGTCGCCCTTCGCTACGACCCGGAGGACGACCCCCGCCAGGTGCACATCGTCCTCCCCGGCCACCACGAGTGGGCCTTCGCCCGCGACCTCCTCGAACGGGGCCTCCGCTCCCCGGCCGCCTCGGGCGACGTGAACATCTGGCCCTGCGGCCGCGTCCAGGCCGTGATGGAGTTCCACTCCCCGACGGGCGTGGACGTCGTCCAGTTCGACTCGTATGCGCTGATCCGCTTCCTCCGCCGTACGTACACGGCGGGGACACCGGTCCCGAGCTGAGCGCCGGTCGGAGCAGGGACTCAGCAGCCCTCGGAAGCACTCAGCAGCACCAGGGGCGCCCCACAACCGTGGGGCGCCCCGTGGCGGTCTCGGCGGTAACCCTGACCCGTGGACTCGGATCCGTACGCTCAGACCCGTGCACTCAGACCCGTGCACTCAGACCCGTGCGAGCTCCCGGTCCTTGTCCTCGTCCGGATCCACGTCCCGGCGCTCGTCCATGGCCCGCAGCCCCTCGCCCTCGACATCGACGTTCGGCAACGCCCGGTCCAGCCACTTCGGCAGCCACCAGGCTCGCTTGCCCAGCAGGGCCAGTACCGCCGGAACGATCGCCATCCGCACGATGAAGGCGTCGAAGAACACCGCGACCGCGAGACCGAAGCCGATCATCTTGACCATCGACTCGCTGGAGCCGATGAAGCCGGAGAAGACGGCCATCATGATGACCGCGGCCGCGGTGACGACGCGGGCGCCGTGCTGGAAGCCGGTCACGATCGTCTGGTCGGGGCTCTCCCCGTGGACGTGCGCCTCGCGCATGCGGGTCACGAGGAAGACCTCGTAGTCCATCGCCAGGCCGAAGACCACGCCGACCATGAAGATCGGCATCATCGACATGATCGGACCGGTCTCATCGACGCCTATGAGGCCCGCGAGCCAACCCCACTGGAAGACCGCGACGACGGCGCCCAGCGCGGCGAGCACCGAGAGCAGGAAGCCGAGGGCCGCCTTCAGCGGAACCAGGATCGAGCGGAAGACGACGATCAGCAGCAGGAACGCCAGGCCCACCACCAGCGCCAGGTACGGGACCAGCGCGTCATTGAGCTTCTGCGAGAAGTCGATGTTCATCGCCGTCGTGCCGGTGACCAGGACGTTCGCGTCGGTGTCCGCCTTGACCGCGCCGTTCGCGTCACGGATCTCGTGCACCAAATCCTCGGTCTTGACCGACGACGGCTTCGAGTCCGGGATCACGGTGATCATCGCGGTGTCGCCGGCCTTGTTGAACCTCGCCGGGCTCACCGAGACCACGCCGTCGAGGTCCTTGATCTTGTCGGCCACCTCGTTGGCGTCGGCCTTCGGGTCCGCGCTCCCCTTGGCGTCGGACACGACCATCAGCGGACCGTTGAAGCCGGGGCCGAAGCCCTCCGACAGCAGGTCGTACGCCCGGCGCTGGGTCGTGGACGTCGGCTGCGAGCCGTCGTCCGGCAGGCCCATCTCCAGCGAGGAGACGGGGACGGCGGCCACGCCCAGGCCCACGACGCCGAGGAGGAGGACGGCGAGCGGCCTGCGGACGACGAAGCGGGCCCAGCGGGTGCCCAGGTTCGCCTTCGGCTCGGCGGCGGCGCCGGCCGCGGCTCCGGTAGCGGCCCCGGTGGCACCGGCACCCTTGGCGGCCGCCTTCTTGACGGCACGGCCGCCGCCCAGCAGCCTGCTCTTCTGCCCCGCGGGGCGGACCTTCTTGCCCGCGTACCCGAGCAGCGCCGGGATCATGGTGAGGGCGATCAGGACGGCGATGGCGACGGTACCCGCGGCCGCGACACCCATCTTCGTGAGCATCGGGATGTTGACCACGGCCAGACCGACCAGGGCGATCACGACCGTGAGGCCGGCGAAGACCACCGCGGAGCCCGCCGTGCCGACGGCCCGCCCGGCCGCCTCCTCGCGCTCCCGGCCCTCGGCCAGCTCGGCGCGGTAGCGGGAGACGATGAAGAGCGCGTAGTCGATGCCGACCGCGAGGCCGATCATCATCGCCAGCGTGGAGGTGGTGGAGCCCAGGTCGAGCGTGCTGGCGAGAGCGGTGATCGACGTGACGCCGATGCCCACGCCGATCAGCGCGGTCAGCAGCGGCAGCCCCGCCGCGACCAGCGAGCCGAAAGTGATGACGAGGACGACCGCGGCGACGGCGATACCGATGATCTCGGCTGCCCCGGTGTGCGGAACCGCCTGGAGCGCGTCACCGCCGATCTCCACGGTCAGCCCGGTGTCCCGCGCGTCCTGCGCCGCCTCCTCCAGGGCGTCCTTCGAGGAGTCCTCAAGTTCCATGCCGGGCACCTTGTACGACACCTGCGCGTACGCGATCGACCCGTCCTTGCTGAGGGACTTGGTCTTGTACGGGTCGGTGACGGAGACGACCTCGGAGCCGTCGCCGAGTTCCCTGACGGTGTTCTTGACGGCGGCCTTGTTGGCCGCATCCGACATCTTCTCGCCGTCGGGCGCCTCGAAGACGACCCGCGCGGTCGCTCCGTCGGCACTCATGCCGGGAAAGCGCTGTTCCAGCAGGTCGAAGGTCTTCTGCGCCTCGGTGCCGGGTATCGAGAAGGAGCTCGATCCCGCCGCCGGTGCACTGGCCGCGCCGACGCCCGCGAGTGTCAGCAGCGCGACCCAGATCAGGGCGACGAAATGCCGTCGCCGGAAGGCCAGTCGGCCCATTTTGTAGAGGAACGTGGCCACGAGTTCGTACTCCCGGTCAGGTCGTGGGACGGAGAAGGGCAGGGGTGATCAGCCGGTGAACAGGCAGGGGACATCGGCCCGTTGACGGCATGCAGAGGTGATCAGCCCGACGACGTGAGCGGTCGCGTCAGGTGCAACTGGGGGGCTTGCGAAGAGAGTTGAGTATCAGACGTCAGGCGCCGAGAGCGGGGAGGACCACGGCGTCGATGTACGAGGTGAGGAAGTCCTGAGTCGGCGGCAGCTCGTCCAGCAGCGTCCGGGTGGCAAAGGCGCCGAGCATCATGTGCACCACGTACTCGATCGCAGGGTTGTCCGCACGGACCTCCCCGCGGTCGATGGCACGCCGCAGCACGCGGCGGAACTCCTCCATCTCCGGTTCGACGAGGAGCTCCCGGAACGCCTTCAGCAGGTCCGGGTTGCCATGCACCGCCATGGCCAGGCCCCGCATCAGCGCGGAGTTCTGCTCCATGACGCAGTCGTCCTCGCGTTGCACGAGGGCGTGGAAGTCGCCTCGCAGGGTGCCGGTGTCGATGTCGGAGATACTGCCCGGCTTGTTGAACCGCATCGCCTTCGCCACCAACTCGGCCTTGCCGCCCCACTGGCGGTAGAGAGTGGCCTTGCTGGACCGGGTGCGGGCGGCCACGGCGTCCATGGTGAGGGCGTCGTAGCCGACTTCCCGGAGCAGGTCGAGCACGGCCCTGTACAGCTCGGCCTCGCGCTCGGGCGTGATCCGACTGCGTCGCGCCGTCGCGGTATCAGTCATCCCACTCACCTTTTCCCCACTCCGCGCCCAGACCGGCCTCGGACAGCCTAGTCGGCCTGCCCGACGCCGTTCCAAACGAAACGGTTTCGTACGCCCACGACGATACCCCGAGAATCTGCGAAACGAAACCGTTTCGTACGTGTCCCGGGTCACGCGCGCTCCCTCAGCCACCGCCCCAAGTTGCCGGGGCTCCTCCAGCGGAAAAGCATGGATGGGGTGAGCACCACGTACGAGATCCCGGCCGAATCCGAGCACGAGCCCGCCCCCGCCTACCTGCGCTTCCCGCACCTCAGCGGCGACCGGCTCTGCTTCGTGGCCGAGGACGACCTCTGGGTGGCCCCCCTCGACCGCCCCGGCCGGGCCTGGCGGCTCACCGTCGACCGTACGAAGGTGAACCACCCCCGCTTCTCGCCCGACGGCCTGCACATCGCGTACACGACCTGGCGCAGCCTCGACCCGGAGATCCACCTCGCCCCGGTGGACGGCGGGCCCTCGAAACGGCTCACCTACTGGGGCAGCCCCGACACCCGGGTCTGCGGCTGGACCCCGCCCGACGGGGAGGGACACACCGACATCCTCGCCGTCGCCTCGCACGGCGAGCCCTTCTCCTACTTCACCTTCGCCTACCGTGTGCCCGTCGACGGCGCCCCCGGCGGCAAGCTGCCCTGGGGCCCGGTCTCGCACATCGCCGTCGCCGACATCGACGGCGAACGCAGGACGCTGCTGCTCACGGGTACGCCCCCGCACGAGCCCGCCTCCTGGAAGCGCTATCGCGGCGGCGCCACCGGGCGGCTCTGGCTGCACGGACAGCGCATACTCGACGACCTCGACGGGCACCTGGACGCTCCCATGTTCGTCGGCGACCGGATCGCCTTCCTCTCCGACCACGAGGGCGTCGGCAACCTCTACTCGTGCCGGCACGACGGCTCCGACCTGCGCCGCCACACCGACCACGACGCCTTCTACGCCCGGCACGCCTCCTCCGACGGCACCCGGGTCGTCTACCAGTGCGCCGGTGACCTGTGGATCGTCGACGATCTGTCCGCCGACTCGCTGCCACGCCGCCTGGACGTGCGCCTGGGCGGGCCGCGCGCGGGCCGACGTCCGTACCAGCTGCCGGCCGCCCAGCACGTCAACGGGATCTCCGTGGACGAGACGGGCCGGGCCAGCGCCGTCGTCGTACGCGGCAGCCTGTACTGGCTCACCCACCGCGAAGGCCCCGCGCGCGCCATCGCGGACACCCCGGGCGTGCGCGTACGGCTCCCGGAGATGCTCGGCTCGAGCGGGCGGATCGCGTACGTCACGGACGCGGAGGGCGAGGACGCCGTCGAGCTCGCGTACCTGCCGCGCGCGACCGGCGACCGCGGGCCGCGCCGACTGGCCTCCGGCGAGCTGGGCCGCGTACTGGAACTCGTCTCGGACCCGCAGGGCGAGCGGCTCGCGATCGCCTCGAACGACGGCCGGCTGCTCCTCCTCACCGTGCCCGAGGAATCCGAGGAACTCGAGGATGTCGAGGATGTCGAGGAACCCGAGAAACCTGAGGAAGCGGCCGCCGGGGCGGGCGCGGGTGCGGGCGCGCGGAAGTCGACCGGCGAGGTCACCGAGCTGATCCAGTCGATCAACGGGCCGGTACGGGACCTCGCCTTCTCCCCCGACGGGGCCTGGCTGACCTGGTCCCACCCGGGCATCGGCCGGTCCCTGCGCCAGATCAAGATCGCACGGATCGAAGGCCCGGTAGGCGAAGGTCCGGCGGCGCACACGATCGTCGACGTCACCAACGGCCGCTTCGAGGACGAGAACCCGGTGTTCACCCGGGACGGCCGCTACCTCGCCTTCCTGTCCTGGCGTGGCTTCGACCCGGTGTACGACGTGCACACCGGCGACCTGTCCTTCCCTCTGGGCTGCCGCCCCTACCTCGTCCCCCTGTCGTCCGCGACCCCCTCCCCCTTCGCGCTGAACCCCGAGGGTCGCCCGGCGGCGGGCGGTCTGGACCCCGTCGAGGACGAGGCGGGCGACGGCAGCACGGTGACCGTCGAGATCGAGGGCCTGGAGAGCCGCGTCACGCCGTTCCCGGTCGCGGCCTCCAAGTACTCGGCGCTGTACCCCGTCGCGGGCGGCGGTCTCGTCTGGCTGCGCTGGCCGATCTCCGGGGCACTCGGCGAGACCTTCGCGAACCCGGACGACATGACCGGCCGCCCCACCCTGGAGCACTTCAGCATCGCCAAGGCGAAGAAGTCCGAACTCGTCGGCCATCTCGACTGGTTCGCGGTCAGCGGCGACGGCTCGCGGCTCGTCGTGGTCGACGAGGGCGACCTGCGCGCCGTCCCCTCCACCGAGCCCGGCGACTTCGACTCGACCGTCTGGATCGACTCACGGCGCATCCTGCACCACGTCGACCCGGCCGCCGAGTGGCGGCAGTCGTACGAGGAGGCGGGCCGCCTCATCCGCGCGTACTTCTGGGAGCCGAAGATGTGCGGCGTCGACTGGGACGCGGTGCTGGACCAGTACCGGCCGCTGGTCGAACGGGTCGCGTCCCCCGACGAGTTCGCGGATCTGCTGCGCGAGGTCCTGGGCGAGCTGGGCACCTCGCACGCGTACGTCACCCCCGCGCGCCGCAACGAAGGACCGCCGCACTATCAGCGCGCCCAGGGTCTGCTCGGCGCCAACTTCGTACGCAGGGACGGAAACTGGATGGTCAAGCGGATCCTGCCCGGCGACTCGTCCGACTCCAAGGCGCGTTCGCCGCTGGCCGGTACCGGAATCCGTGAGGGCGCGGTGCTCACCCACATCGACGGTCGGCCGGTCGACCCGGTCTCCGGACCGTATCCGCTGCTCGCGGGGTCGGGCGGTACGACGGTGGAGCTGACGTTCACGCCGGCGCGGGGTGAGGGCGGATCGCGGCGCGTGGCCGTGGTCCCGCTGATCGACGAACGCCCCCTGCGCTACCAGGACTGGGTGGCCAAACGCCGCGCGGTCGTACGGGAGTTGAGCCACGGCAAGTGCGGGTACCTGCACATCCCGGACATGGGCGGCTCGGGCTGGGCCCAGTTCAACCGCGACCTGCGCATGGAGATGTCCCGGCCGGCCCTGATCGTCGACGTACGCGGCAACGCCGGAGGCCACATCAGCGAGCTGGTCATCGAGAAGCTCACCCGTACGATCCTGGGCTGGGACCTGACGCGCAACGCCCAGCCGGTGTCGTACGCCTCCAACGCCCCGCGCGGCCCGATCGTCGCCCTCGCCGACGAAATGACGTCGTCGGACGGCGACATGATCACGGCGGCCTTCAAACTGCTCAAGCTCGGCCCGGTGGTGGGCCAGCGCACCTGGGGCGGCGTCGTCGGCATGACCGGCCGCCATCGCCTCGGCGACGGCACGGTCATCACGGTCCCCATGAACGCCGCCTGGTTCGACGCGTACGGCTGGTCCGTCGAGAACCACGGCGTGGCCCCGGACCTGCCGATCCTGCGCACCCCCCTGGACTGGGCGGAAGGCCGCCACGCCCAACTGGCCGACGCCGTAGAACTGGCCCTGACCCTCCTGACCACCACCCCAGCAGCAACCCCACCGGACTACCACCACACCCCAGACAAAACCCGCCCAAAGCTCCCCCCAAGACGGTAACCAGGACTCCGCCACCGCCACCGCTACCGCTGTGGGCAGTCGTTCCGCAGGGCGGAACGGGTGGGCACAGCCTGCGCCACCGGGCAACTGCTGCAACAAGGCCCAGCGACAGCAACCGCAAGCAGCGACAACACAAGAGCGGGGCACCCTCCCCAAAAGAGGGCACCCCACTCCACCCGAACCGAGCCGAACTACACGTCGTAGTCCTGGTCGAACCGGTCCTGCGCCTCCCGCTCAGCCCGCCGCGTCGGCTCATCCTGCTCCGGCCGCCCCCGCTCCGACTCCCGCCGACGGCGCTCCCGCTCGGCCTGCTCCCGCTCCTCGCGCGGCGTCCGCGGCGTGTGCTGCTCGCGCTCGCGCTCGCGCCCGCTCATGTCGTCACGCCCCTGGCCGGAACGCTGCTTGCGCGCCTGCTCCTTGAGCTCATTGGCCTTGTCCTTGGACTGGTCCTGCATGCCCATGAGATTCACTCCCAATGTGGGTGAGGGGATTGGGCCTCGACCAGATTGACATGGGCGGACAAAGCACGCATTTCGATCAGTTACGCACCGTATTCCGCGCCTCCTCATCAGCCGCCCCACCTGCGCCGACGAGCCCCGTACGGACACCCCTCAGCCGCGCCCCGAACCGCCTCATCTCCCGCTGCCCGACCGCCTGGATGATCCCCGGCAGATACCCGCGGACGCCCTGCATGCCCCGCAGCCACGGCTGCCCGTACACATGGCCGGCCCGCCGCTCGATACCGGCCACGATCCGGTCGACGGCCGGCCCCAGCGGATACGTCTTGCCCGCCGGCCACGGCAGCCGCTGCCGCAACTCCCGCATCACGTCGTCCTGATCGGCGCCGCGCACCATGTCCGTGTCGGTCCAGGACAGATACCCCACTCCGACACGTACGCCCTGGTGGCCGACCTCGGCGCGCAGGCTGTGCGCATACGCCTCCACGCCCGCCTTGGACGCGCAGTACGCCGTCATCATGGGCGCGGGCGTGATCGCGGCGAGCGAGGCGATCTGCAGCAGATAGCCGCGGCTCTCGATCAGGGCGGGCAGGAAGGCGCGGGCCGTCACCGCCGAGCCGATGAGGTTGACCTCGATGACACGCCGCCAGGCCTCGGGGTCGGAGTCCAAGAACGGCCCGCCGTTCGCGACGCCCGCGTTGGCGACGACGATGTCGACCTTCCCGAACCTCTCCTTGACCTCGGCCGCGACCCGCGCCATCGCCTCGTGGTCGGTGACGTCGGCGTACCAGTGGCCGCCCTCCGTGTGCAGTCGCTCGGCGACCTGTTTCAGCGCGTCCGGCTCCAGGCCGACGAGGGCGACCTTCGCACCGCGCGCGGAGAGCTTGCGGGCGAGGAGTTCCCCGACGCCGCGCGCCGCGCCCGTGACGACGGCGACCTGCCCTTCCAGGCTGACCCTGCTCATGCGTCCTCCTTCAGCCCGACGCGCACGTACGTCGACACCAGTTCCCGAATCCGCCCGTTGATCTGCTCGGGTGCCTCGACCGGGGTCATGTGCCCGACTCCGGGCAGCTCGGTGGCGCCGACACAGTTCGGCAGCGCGGCGACCAGAGCGCGTGCGTGGATCACGGGTGTCATCCGGTCGGCCGTGCCCACGACCACCGCGGTCGGCACGGTCAACTCCCGTACAGCGTGGTCGAGATCGAGGGTGTCCAGTACGTGCGACCAGGCGTACCGCACCTGGCGCGGACACGCGTGCACGATGCGCGCACACGCCTCGACCATCACCGGGGCCGAACCGGGCCCCATCGTGGCGTACTTGAGGATCCGCCGGGCCAGTGGCGTGACCGGTCCGAGCGGTGCCCGCGCGCCCAGGATCCGCTTCGTGAGCCAGGTGCGCATCCGCCCCGCCCTCATCGGCACCACCAGCGACTCGGCGACGAGCCGTGAACTGCCCGTACTGCACAGCAGTACGGCGGCCGCGTGCTCCCGAAGGCGCGCCCGGCCGGACGCGGCCATCAGCGTCATCCCGCCCATGGAGTGCCCCACGAGTACCGCCTTCTCGCCCGGCGCGAGCGTGGCCGCCAGCACGGCCTCCAGGTCGTCGGCGAGCGCGTCGGTGCTGCACGCGGGACTGGCCGGACTGCGCCCGTGCCCGCGCTGGTCGTACGCGATCACCCGGTGGTCGGCGGCCAGGTCCCGTATCTGCGCGGCCCAGTAGGCGGTCGAGCAGGTCCACCCGTGCGCCAGGACCACCGTGGGCGCGGCCGCCCCGTCCACAGGTTCATGCACCTCGACATGCAGCCGCGCGCCGTCGGCGGAGACGGCGGTCAGCTCGCGCGCGGGGGCGGGCGGGGCGTAGGGACCACTCTTCACATGCGTCAGTCGGCTCACGCCTCGGCCTCGACCTTCTCATCGCGGGGCTGGCTCTGGGATGGGATCCGGGGCCGGGATGCCCGGAGCACCTGGTACTCGCCGAGGTCGACGCGTCGTGTGACCCGGCGGAACTCCGTCGTCGTACCCGGCCAGATGGTGGTGTTGCGGCCCTCCGCGTCCAGGTACCAGCTGGTGCAGCCGCCCGTGTTCCACACCGTGCGCTTCATGCGCTCCTGGACCTTGTCGTTCCAGGCGATCACGGCCGAGGGGCGGGCGTCGAGGGCGACTCGGTCACCGAGGACCTCCAACTGCCGTACGTAGTCGGCCATGTAGTTCAGCTGGGACTCGATCATGAGAATCATGGAGGAGTTCCCAAGGCCCGTGTTCGGGCCGATGATCGTCATCCAGTTGGGGAACCCGGGGGCGGACGCGCCCCGCAGCGACTTCATGCCGGTCCGCCACACCTCCGCGAGCGTCTTGCCCTCCGCGCCCACGACGCGCTCCGCGATGGGCATGTCGGTGACATGGAAGCCCGTACCGAAGACGATGGCGTCGGCCTCCACCTCACTGCCGTCGGCGGCGACGAGCGTGGAGCCGCGGATCTCGCTGAGCCCGGCGGCGATCACGTCCACGTTGGGCCGGGCGATGGCCGGGTAGTAGTCGCTGGACAGCAGGATGCGCTTGCAGCCGATGCGGTAGTCGGGAGTGAGCTTCGCGCGCAGCTGAGGGTCCTTGATGGTGCGGGCCATGTTCCGCTTGGCCAACTGCTCGACCACACCGAGTTCATTGGGATGCTTGGTGAACGCCTGGACCTGCAACTCCCGGATGCCCCAAAGGAATCCGCGCCGGGCCCGTGCGGTGAAGGGCAGCCGCTGATGCAGTCGGCGCTCCACCGTGCTGATGGCTCGGTCGACACGCGGCAACACCCAAGGTGGGGTGCGCTGGAAGAGCGTGAGCCGGGCCACGTCGGGCTGGATGGACGGCACGATCTGAATGGCCGACGCCCCCGTGCCGATCATCGCGACCCGCTTGCCGCGCAGGTCGTAGTCGTGGTCCCAGCGGGCCGAGTGGAAGACCTTGCCGGGGAAGGTGTCGAGACCCGGGACGTCCGGGAACTTGGGGTCGGAGAGCGGGCCGGTGGCGGAGACGACCATGTCGGCGGTGAGGTTCCCGCCGCTGGTCTCGATGTCCCAGCGCAGCCGCTCGCCGTCCCAGGTCATCTTCTTGACTTCGGAGTCGAAGCGGATGTGCGGACGGAGCCGGAAGACATCCGTCACGTGCTCCAGATACGCGCGGATGTGTTCCTGCCCGGAGAAGGTGCGCGGCCAGTCGGGGTTGGGCGCGAAGGAGAACGAGTAGAGATGGGACGGTACGTCGCAGGCGCAGCCCGGATAGTTGTTGTCCCGCCAGGCTCCGCCGACGCCGCCGGCCCGTTCCAGGACGACGAAGTCGGTGATCCCTTCCCGCCGCAGCCGGACGGCTGCCCCGAGCCCGCCGAATCCGGAGCCGACCACCGCCACGCGCACATGTCGCACCTGCTCGCGCCCGCTCAGTTCCTTCCTCGCAGTCCCGTGCCCGGTCACCTCTTGCCCGGTCATCCGGACACCTCCTGGTCCCTGTTCTCCGCGGCCCTGCTGCTCCGCGTTCCTCGCGCGACCACGCCAGTGAACACTGGCGCAATGGGGAGAGTAGAGGAGCCGCGTACTGCTGGGTAGGGGGCGGAGGCGAGGAAGTTACTGGCGGTACAACATAGGCTGCTCACGTGGTCGAGGGATCGGGAAAGCGGGAGTACCGCATGGCGGAGCTGGCCAGGGAGGCCGGCATCACGGTGCGCACCCTGCGCTTCTACCGTGAGCGCAAGCTGATACCGCCGCCCCGCCGCGAGGGCCGAATCGCCTGGTACGACGACGATCACCTGGCCCGTCTGCGCACCATCTCGGCGCTTCTGGAGCGCGGCCACACCCTCAGCGGCATAGCGGAGTTGGCCGAGGCGTTCGACCACGGCCGGAACGTCGGCGAACTGCTGGGCCTCGGCGCGCCCACCGAGGAAACCCCCGTCCATCTCTCCCCCGAGGAACTCGCCGACTACTTCGGCGACCAGGCGACCCCGGAGAACCTCTCCGCCGCCCTCGACCTCGGCTATCTCGGCACGGACGGCGGCGAGATCGTCCACATCAGCCGCCGCCTGCTGGACGTCTCGGCGGCCCTCGTCCGCGAGGGCATTCCGCTCGCGGACGTACTGGCCGCCGCCCGACGCGTACGAGAACACACGGACGCGCTGGCCGAACTCTTCGCCGACCTCGTCCTCGCCCAGGGAGGCTCGACGGACGACCTCCAGCGCCTGCGTCCACTCGCGAAGAGCGTGGTGGAGGCAGAACTGTCGATGGCGATGGACCGGCGCGTGCGCAAGCAGCCGTAGCCCTGGCCGGGGCGGCAGGGAGGCGGGCTCACATCTCGAAGACCACGGTCACCGGGGCGTGATCCGACCATCGTTCCGCGTGGCTGGCCGCTCGCTCCACGACCGCCTTGACGGCCCGCGCCGCGAGCCCGGGGGTCGCCACGGCGAGGTCGATCCTCCATCCCGTGTCGTTGTCGAAAGCGCGCCCTCGGTAGGACCACCAGGTGTAGGGCCCCTCGACGTCCGGATGCAGCGCCCGCACGACATCGACGTACCCGCCCTCGGTCTCGTCCAGGACCGAGCCGAGCCAGGCCCGCTCCTCCGGCAGGAACCCGGAGTTCTTCTTGTTGCCCCGCCAGTTCTTGAGGTCGACTTCCCTGTGGGCGATGTTCCAGTCGCCGCACACCACGACCTCACGCCCGTCGGCGGCGGCCCGTTCCCTGAGTCCCTTCAGGTAGGCGAGGAACTCCCCCATGAACCGGACCTTTTCGTCCTGCCGCTCGGTCCCGACCTCACCGGAGGGCAGGTACAGGCTCGCGACCGTGACGCCGGGCAGATCGACCTCGACGTACCGCCCACTGCCGTCGAACTCGGCGGAACCGAAGCCGACTTGGACCCGGTCGGGCTCACGCCGGGTGAGAAGGGACACGCCCGCACGCCCCTTGGCGGCGGCAGGCGCGTGCACGACATGCCAGCCATTGGGCTGACGGACCCCCTCCGGCAACTGCTGTGGCTCGGCCCGCACTTCCTGGAGACACAGCACATCGGCGGAAGTCCCGTCGAGCCACTCCACGAAGCCCTTCTTGGCGGCGGCCCGCAGCCCGTTCACATTCACAGAGGTCACAGTCAGCACAGCACTCTCCTACGCAGCAGTGAACGCAGGTTACTGAGTGACTCTCGTGCGTGGTGTGGCGGCCTCGTCCGCGGAAACGATCTAGGGTTCGGAGTTCCACGCCCGCATTGATCGCCGCGCACATCGACGACCGGGTCGCCGCCGCAGCACGCGGCGCCCTCCGACCGCGGCCGTGTCGAGAATTCCACCCCACCGCAATGCATGGATGTACGATCTTTCACATGAATATACGTCGCGTCCCCTTCGACCACCCCGACGCCGTCAAGCTGAACGACGAGGTGCAGGCCGAATACGCCGTGCGCTACGGCGACGAGGGCGACGTCACTCCCCTCGCGCCGGCCATGTTCGAGCCGCCGCTGGGGCTGTACCTCATCGCGTACGACGAGTGGGGCCGCCCCGTCGCCACGGGCGGCTGGCGATGCCAGGACGAGAACGACGAGGGCTATTCGGACGGCGACGCGGAGATCAAGCGCATGTACGTGATCCCGGAAGCCCGTGGCAACGGCCTCGCCCGCCGTGTCCTCGCGGCTCTGGAGGACGACGCCCGCGCGGCCGGACGCACGCGCATGGTCCTGGAGACCGGAGCCAAGCAGCCGGAGGCCATCGCGCTCTACACCTCCAGCGGCTACGACCCCTGCCGCAAGTTCGGCCATTACCGCTTCGACGATCTGAGCGCGTGCTTCGCCAAGCCGCTACGGCAGGACGATCGGCCTGCGTGACGGCGCCCACGGGAGCCGGATACCCGCCGGCCTACCGCGGAGGCGGCGCCTTGGGCGGCGCCGCGGTGCTGTCGCGCAGCACGAGGCGCGTCGGGACGAGCGTGGTGCCGTGCTCCGTCTCCGCCTCCGCGTCCGTCACGTCCTGACGGATCTTGCTGAGGACCCCCTCGACGCAGCGTCGTCCCACTTCGGCGAAGTCCTGGTGGACGGTGGTCAGCGGCGGCAGGAAGGACCCGGCCTCGGGGATGTCGTCGAAGCCGATGACGCTGACCTCGGCGGGCACTTTCCGGCCACGTTCGTGCAGGGCGCGCAGCAGGCCCAGTGCCATCTGGTCGTTGGCGGCGAACACCGCCGTGCAGTCCTTCTGTTCCGCGAGCCGGAGACCGGCCCGGTAACCGGACTCGGCCGACCAGTCGCCCCGCACCAGGGGTGGCGGGACGCGGCCGGCCTCGGTGAGGGTGGTGTGCCACGCGTTCGCGCGTCGCTGCGCGGCGAAGGAGTCCTCGGGCCCGGCCAGATGCCACACCGTGTGATGGCCGAGGTCCAGCAGATGCCGCACCGCGTCGCGGGCTCCGCCCGCCTGGTCGGTGTCGACCACGGTGTAGCGGTCGCCGGCGTCGGAGTCGACCACGACGACCTGGATGCCGGGCGGCAGTGAGACCGTGGCCGCGTCGAGGAGGTGCACTTCCATGATGACGATGACCGCGTCGACGGCGAGTTCACCCAGACGGGAGAAGGCGCCCTTCACTTCGTCCTGGGTGGGCACGGCGAGCGGCAGCAGCGTGACCGCGTAGCCCTGCTCGGCCGCGGACGCGGCGATCGCCTCGAGGGTGCGTACGTTTCCCGTGGTGGAGAGGGTGAAGGTGATGACGCCGATGGTGCGGAACTCGCCACGCTTGAGCGCCCGGGCGGCGCTGTTGGGCCGGTAGCCCAGCTCCCGCATCGCGGCCAGGACCTGCCGACGGGTCTCTTCGGTGACGCCCGGGTAGCCGTTGGAGACACGGGAGACGGTCTGGGAGGAGACGCCGACGAGTCGGGCGACGTCCGCCATGGAGGCGCTCGTCCGGCGGCGGACGGCTCCACGCCGCGTACGCGCTCCGGTCCGAGGCGTACCCGCCGACGTGCTGTCACTGTCAGCTGTGTCCACGCTGTCCCCTAGCTGCGCGCAACTTTTCGATGCTTACGACTTCTTGACCTTCGAGATTCCTACAGGGTAGACATCACGCCAACCGATGTTTACGTAAACATTATGCCCGGCATCGCCTCGGGCGGACCTCGATGTGGAGCGACCCGCGGCCCCCGGCACCGAGCTCGGACGGCCTGAACCAACAGTCACGGCACTACACAGAAGGTTGGGAGCACTCGAGATGGCACGCCGCACCCGCAAGCGACGGCTCCTCAGGGCCATCGGCATCACCGCCCTGGCGTCCGGGACCGTCCTGGCCACCGCCTCGCTGCCGGCAGCGCAGGCCGCGGAGGCCGAGAGCGCCGCGACCGCGACCGCCGCTTCGTCGGTCACCGTCCGGCCCGACCCCTCCTACCGCCAGGAGCGGTTCCAGGGCTGGGGCACCAGCCTGGTCTGGTTCGCCAACGCCACCGGCGACTACCCCCCGGAGATCCGCGAGAAGCTGGCCCAGCTCCTCTTCGGCGACGACGGCCTCGCCCTGAACATCGCCCGCTACAACATCGGCGGCGGCAACGCCCCGGACGTCAAGGACTACCTCCGCCCCGGAGGAGCGGTCGAAGGCTGGTGGAAGGCCCCGGACGGCACCACGCGCGAGGACACCGACTGGTGGGACGCCGAGGACCCGGCCGACTGGAACCCCGACGCCGACGCCACTCAGCGCTGGTGGGTCGACCGCATCAAGAAGGACATCGATCACTGGGAGACCTTCAGCAACTCCCCGCCGTGGTTCATGACGGCCAGCGGCTACGTCTCGGGCGGCTTCGACGCCAACGCCGACCAGCTCAAGACCGAGTCCGTCGACGACTTCGCCGCCTACATGGCGGGCGCGACCAAGCGTCTGGAGAAGGCCCACGGGATCAAGGTCGACACCGTCGACCCCTTCAACGAGCCCAACACGGGCTACTGGGGCACCAAACTGGGCCCTGACGGCGAACCCGTCGGCGGCCGTCAGGAAGGCGCGCACATAGGCCCCGAACTCCAGCAGAAGGTGATCAAGGCCCTGTCCCCCGCCTTGGCGAAGGTGAGGGCCAAGGCGGAGATCTCCGCGATGGACGAGACCAACCCGGGCCTGTTCGCACGGAACTGGGGGACCTACTCGCCGGAGGTCCGTGACCTCGTCGGCCAGATGAACGTCCACACCTATGGCACCGGCCAGCGCACCACCGTTCGCGACCTGGCCAAGGCGGCGGACAAGCCGCTGTGGATGAGCGAGGTCGAGGGCGACTGGGGCGACGGCCAGAGCTTCACGGACATGCGGCCCGGTCTGGGTCTGGCCCAGCGCATGGTCGACGACCTGCGCGAACTGGAGCCCCGCGCCTGGGTGTTCTGGCAGCCCGTCGAGGACTACGACAACATGAAGCCGGGCGGGGAGTCCGCCAAGGGCGGCAACTGGGGCGAGATCCAGCTCCCGTTCAGCTGCACCTCGCAGGACACCCTTGAGACCTGCCCGATCCGCACGAACACGAAGTTCGACACCGCGCGCAACTTCACCCACTACATCAAGCCCGGCGACCGGCTGATCAAGGTCGACGACACGTCCAGCGCCGCCGCCGTCTCCAAGAAGGGCAACGGGGCGACCGTCGTCCACGTCAACAGCACCACTTCGCCCCGTGCCGTGACGATCGACCTGTCCAAGTTCGGCAAGGTCACCCGCCACGCCACGGTCACCCCCGTCGTGACCAGTGCCGACGGCAAGCTCGAGAAGAAAGACCCCATCCGGGTCAGCGACCGGAAGGCCACCTTCACCGTGCCCGGCCAGTCGGTGACCTCCTTCCTGATCAAGGGGGCGACCGGAGTCGCGAAGGACGCCCCGCTGCTGCGGAAGGGCCACACCTACGAGCTGACCGGTGTCCAGAGCGGCAAGGACGTCACCGTCGCCGACGACGGCACGAAGCTCGTCATCAGGACGGCAAGCGCGGACGCGTCCGCCGGCCGGCAGTGGACGCTGCGCCAGATCCGCGGCGAAGACAACCGGCAGCGGTATGTGTTCACCAACCCGGTGGCAGGCAAGCGCCTGGCCCTCCGCGACGGCGCCCCGGTACTGGAGGCCGACGAGGGCGTCCGCGACAAGGCCACCCAGTGGATCATGTCCACGACGGGCGACGGCACCTGGACCCTCGTCAACGCGGCCACCGGTCAGGTCCTGGAGGTCGGCGGCCAGGCCCAGCACGACGGGGCCGCGGTCACGGTGTGGGAGCCCAATTCCGGCTCGAACCAGCGCTGGAGGGTGACCGACGTGACGAACGCCGGTGCGACGGCCCAGGAAGGCACGCAAGCCGAGTAGCACGCCACAACGAGCACCCTTGACGACGCCTCCGGCCCGGCCGCCGGCATTCCTGGCCGGGTCGGAGGCGTCGTCGTCATCAGGAGCAGACCCGCCTGGGATCGAGGTCACGGCCCGTCACAACGCCACCGGGACCCGAGGTTGGGAACTGGGCACCACGCCAAAGAACCCCTGCCGGAATTCTCCGACAGGGGTTCTGAGCTGCGGTGGGGCGTTCACGAGTCGGCCTGACCAGGCACGACTCAGCGGCTTGAAGACCGTTTCCCGTGACGCGAGTGATCGTTCCCCGCCGGGTAGCGGAAAGGCACCGCGGAGGTCTCCGGCCCGGGACCCGGCGACGCGCGGTCTCGGTGAGCTGGGGATCCAGCCGAAGTCCCGCGTTCGGGTGTAGGTGTCTGCGCTGCTGGCTAGCGTGATCGTCGTCTGCTGCATGCTAGAAACGGGAGTTCGCCCGTGATCTGGGAAGGGGGCGTTCGTGAGGATCGGGTCCGTGAAGCGGCCTGAACGTGTTGCTGTCATCGGAGTGGGCATCCTCGGAGCCAGCGTGGGCTGGAACCTGTCCCGGCACGGCGCCAAGGTGGTCTTCATCGACGCGGGCCAGCCGGGCGAAGGCGTCACCAACTGGTCTTTCTCGTGGGTCAACGCCAGCAACAAGACCGCGCGCAAGTCCTACTTCGACCTGAACGTCGCGGGCATGACAGCGCACCGTGAGCTTGCCCGGGCCATCGGGCCTGACTCGTGGTGGTATCCCAGCGGCCACCTGCGCTGGGCGGACGACCCCGCAGCGGAGGCGAAGCTCCTGGAAACAGCCGAACTGCTGGCCGACTGGGACTACCGGGTCGAGGTGTCCACGGGGGCCGAGGTGCGCCGCCGCCTCGAACCTGCTCTCACGATGCCCGGCGAGGTTCCCGTCATGTTCTACCCCGACGAAGCCTGGGTGCACGGACGTCATCTCGTCGGCCGCCTGGTCGGCCAGGCCCTTGCATCCGGCGCCGAGCACCGGTCCGGCACCGCGGTCTGTGACATCGGCACCGGTGCCGACGGGAGCATCCGGACAGTCGCTCTGTCGGACGGGAGCTCTCTCGACGTCAACATCGTCGTGAACGCGGCAGGCCCCAGCGCCTCCCACGTCGCCGGGCTCATCGCACGGCACTTGCCGATGCGCCGGGAACCCGGCGTCGTCACCCGGATCGACTGTGCTCACGTCCCGGTTCACCGGGCCATGCACGCGCCCCACATCGAGATCCGTCCCGACGGAGACACTTCGGTGGTCCTCCACAGCCGCGAGATCGACGCACTCATCGACACAGGCGAAGATCCAAGCGAACTCGCACGGCTGCTCCACGAATCGGCCCGGCACGTCGTCCCCGAACTCGGCAACTCCCGCATCGCACAGACACGAGTATCCAACCGGCCCATCCCAGCCGACGGATTCCCCTCGGTGGGAGCGGTGCCGTCCGTGCAGGGCTACTACGAGGCCGTTTCCCACAGCGGCATCACGCTCGGGCCGGTAATCGGCCGGCTGCTTGCTTCGGAGATCCTCAGTGGGAAGAGAGATGAGATGCTTGCGGACTTCCGTCCGGAGCGGTTCCCCCCGTGACAGCCCGGGCAAGCGCCACCACTACCGCGACCAGGCGGGTGCGTCTCCGGGCGCCCGAAACAGGCTCGTAAAGCCGCGCCGCCGCGTCACGCGAGCCGGAAAGGTCGTTTGGGCGCATGAGACACATGAGGCGCGCTGGTCAAGTGATCGGCTTGGCAGCTGGCAGGGAGCCCTGCTCATCGACGGCTCCCTCGCCTGCCCCTGAATGCCCACCACACTGGCGCACGCCCCCAGGGCATGGACGACAAAGCCGTACGCGAAATCAGAGACAACCAACAGCTCACCGAGCACATCGCCGCCCCAGGGCCGTACTTCCTCAAAACCAAACAAGGTCCCGACGCGCGCGGCGCCATCCGCCTGCACTGCCCGCCGCCGGACCGTCCCCATCGGTGAACTGCACCCGCCGCGACCGGCTCCGACCCCGCACACCCCATGCTCCGGGGCCCCCGCCCGCACTGATCGACTTGGCCAACAGCCGCAAACGCGCAGCCCACCCTGCCGCACGGCCCACGGTCCAGCTGCCCCAAGACGAATGGCTCACCCGCCCACCAGCGGACGAACTGCCCGCCGTCTGCGGCAAGTTCGGCATCACCGTCCCCGCCGACGCCGCCGGCGACCTCAAGACCGCCAAGTTCCGGCAGGACAGCCACTACCTGACCGACGACTGGATCGCCGTCCACAAGCCCATCCGATCCCACAACGAGGGGATCCATGGGCGCCTCAAGAGCGACGAACTCGACATCGGCAACCCCAAACACCGCCAGGCACGAGGCCAGGTCGCCCAGACCCTCCTCGTCGCCCTCATGGCCACCGCCGGCAACCTCGACATCCTCGAAACCTGGCTCTACCAGCGCACCGGCACCCAACTCACGGACACCGACTACACGGACACCATCCCCCACCAACCCGCACAGACAGAGAAATCCCCGCCCGTAGGGATCGGACGGCCNCCAGCGCACCGGCACCCAACTCACGGACACCGACTACACGGACACCATCCCCCACCAACCCGCACAGACAGAGAAATCCCCGCCCGTAGGGATCGGACGGCCGCCTCCAACCACCGAATGAGCCCTCACACGAAGAACAACCCCAACACCCGATCGCGGCCAGCCCCGTAACCCCGGGGCTGGCCGCGATGCCTTCAGCAGCCTGCGACAGCACACCAACCCAGCCCCCACCAAGGACCGCTGCCATCCATCACCCCGAACAGGCGCGAACAAGCCCCGGAAACGACAAAGATCCCGACCGATCATGAAGATCGGCGGGATCTCGTCAACCGCTCCCAAGCGAACTCAAGAACAGTCGTGCGTGGACCTGAGGGGATTTGAACCCCTGGCCCCCTCGATGCGAACGAGGTGCGCTACCGGACTGCGCCACAGGCCCTTGCAACGAGTGAAACTCTAGCATCCCCGTCCGGGTGCTTGGAAATCCGTTCCTGGCTGGTCAGGGGTGGGGCTTCTGGGGCGTCGTCACTCGTTGGCGGCACGCGGCCTGTCGCCGTCCTCGTACTGGTCGAAGAGCGGTGTGCGGCCGCGTTCGCGAGCGCGGCGGGCCGAGGCGGCCCGGCGCGCGTCCGCGGCGCCGTCGGGGCCATCGTCCGAGCCGGGATCTCCCGGCTCGTCCTCCGTCCCCGCGGGGGCCTCACCCGCGTCGGCGGCCTGAGCCGACCGAGTCGTCGAGCGGTCGGCGCTCGGCTCGACCGCGCTGGACCGCGCCGAGCTCCACGCGTCCGGACCGCTCAGGTCGACGTCGGAGGTGGCGCGCGGGGCGACCGGGGCCGTCACATACGTCGGCAGGGGCACCGGGACGGGGTCCCAGCTGTCGCCGCCGGCGGGCCCGCGACGGCGCTCGCGCTGCTGGTCGACCCACTCCGCGTGGTCGGTCTGCTCGACGAGGGCGCGGCGGTCGGCGGCGAGCGCGGACAGGCCGGGGTCACTGGCCGTCCCCGGTCCGTCCTCCGGCTCGTCCGCGGCGCCCGGCTCGGCGGGCGGCCGCCGCCGGGG
>NZ_VCHX02000104.1 GCF_005768555.2 Streptomyces sporangiiformans | reverse complement strand
CTCCACGCGCGCGTGGAGGGTCCGGCGCAGCTGATGAGAAGCCAGTGCTGATGAAAAGCCAGTAAGAGGGCCAGGAAGCGGTGTGAGCCGGGAATGCCCGTGTCCCAGAGCGCGTTGTCGAGTACGGACACGAGGAGGAGCGGTCACAGTGCTTGATCCGCAGGGTTTGTACGCATGGGAGCCGAAGGGCCTGGCCGTCGTCGACATGGCGCTGGCGCAGGACTCGGCGGGACTTGTCATGCTCTACCACTTCGACGGATACATCGACGCGGGCGAGACCGGCGACCAGATCGTCGACCGGCTCCTCGGCTCGCTGCCCCACCAGGTCGTCGCCCGCTTCGACCACGACCGGCTCGTGGACTACCGGGCCCGCCGCCCGCTGCTGACGTTCAAGCGCGACCGCTGGACCGACTACGAAGAGCCCACGCTCGACGTCCGGCTCGTCCAGGACGCCACAGGCGCCCCCTTCCTGCTCCTCTCCGGACCCGAGCCGGACGTCGAGTGGGAGCGCTTCGCGGCAGCCGTCCAGCAGATCGTGGAGCGGCTCGGCGTCCGCCTGTCCGTCAACTTCCACGGCATCCCCATGGGCGTCCCGCACACCCGTCCCGTCGGCCTGACCCCGCACGGCAACCGCAACGAACTGGTGCCCGGCCACCGCAGCCCCTTCGACGAGGCCCAGGTGCCCGGCAGCGCCGAGGCGCTGGTCGAGTACCGCCTCATGGAGGCCGGACACGACGTCCTGGGCGTCGCCGCGCATGTCCCGCACTACATCGCCCGCTCCCCGTACCCGGACGCCGCACTGACCGTCCTGGAAGCCATCACCGCCGCTACCGGCCTGGTCCTGCCCGGTATCGCGCACTCCCTGCGCACCGAGGCGCACCGCACCCAGACCGAGATCGACCGGCAGATCCAGGAGGGCGACGAGGAACTCGTCTCGCTCGTCCAGGGGCTGGAGCACCAGTACGACGCGGCCGCGGGCGCCGAGACGCGGGGCAACATGCTCGCCGAGCCCGCGGACATCCCGTCGGCGGACGAGATCGGGCTCGAGTTCGAGCGCTTCCTGGCGGAGCGGGAAGGCGACGCGTAGGGGCGCCCCGGGCCGCCGGGGTTGCCCTGTCGGTGGCGTTGTCCGAGGCAGGTCCTAAGCTTTCGAGCATGCTGAAGGTGGGCCTGACCGGCGGGATCGGCGCCGGCAAGAGCGAGGTGTCGCGGCTGCTGGTGAAGCACGGTGCCGTGCTGATCGACGCCGACAAGATCGCGCGTGAGGTCGTCGAGCCGGGAACTCCCGGTCTGGCGGCGGTCGTCGAGGCCTTCGGGGAGGACGTGCTGGCCCCGGACGGCAGCCTGGACCGGCCGAAGCTCGGTTCCATCGTCTTCGCGGACGCAGAGCGGCGCGCGGTGCTGAACTCGATCGTGCACCCCCTCGTCGGCGCCCGTTCCCGCGAACTCGAAGAGGCCGCCGCGCAGGAATCCGTCATCGTGCACGACGTCCCGCTGCTCGCAGAGAACGGCCTCGCTCCGCTGTACGACGTCGTCGTGGTCGTCGACGCCGCCCCGGAGACCCAGCTCGACCGTCTCGTACGGCTGCGGGGGATGACCGAGGAGGAGGCCCGCGCCCGTATGGCAGCCCAGGCCACCCGCGAGAAGCGCCTCGCGACGGCGGACATCGTCATCGACAACGACGTACCGCTGGAGACACTGGAGCGGCGTGTACGAGAGGTGTGGGCGGAGCTGGTGCGGCGGGCGCAGGAGCGGACGCCCTTGGAATAGCGGGCCCCGACCGGGGCGTTGAACGGGGGCAGTGAGGGAAGGACTCAGGCGTGCCCGAGATCAGAGGTTCCACCGGACCTACTCCGGAGACGCATGTCATCGACTTCCGCGCCGCCGAGCAGTTGCTGGCCGCGCGTGATCCGCGGGGCGCGGTGAAGCTGCTCGACGGAGTCGTCGCCGCGCACCCGGAGAACACCGCGGCGCGGCTGCTGCGTGCGCGTGCCTTCTTCGCGGCCGCCCAACTGCGGCCCGCCGAACTGGAGTTCACGATCGTGCTGGAGCGCGAGCCGGACAACGCGTTCGCGCATTTCGCGCTGGCCCGCACCTATGAGCGCTCGGGCCGCCCCCATCAGGCCATCCGCCACTTCCGGCTCGCCGCGGCACTGGACCCGCAGCCGGAGTATCTGGCCGCGGCCCGGTTCGACTCCTGACTCCTGAGGTCCTTCCGGGGGCCGGTGACGGCCGGGGCGAGTAGGTGCTGGGCCTAGGCTCCTAGAGCCTGGGGTCCGGCGGCCGGTACGGCGGGACATCGCGTCCCGGCTGGTAGTGGGGTCCCTGGCGGATGTGCCGGAGGATCATCGCCAGATCGATCGTGATGATCAGCCACAGCGCCCCGAAGGCGGCTGCCCATCCGGGCCGGCCGACCAGGGCGAACGCCACGGTCCCCGCGATCGCCCAGACCAGACCCAACAGACTGAGCCAAAGGCGCGCGCGCAGCGCACTGCGTGCGGTCGCGGGTTCACTGCCGGTACGCATCAGGCTCACTCCTCCTACTCGAAAACGTACTCTTCGTGGTGCACGGTCACCAATGGCGGACGAACGGGGGAGCGGGCTGTGCTGCTGGAGGCGCTGCGGGCGGACAAGAGGCTCGCCGAGTGGCTGAGGGACCTGGAGAGGGAGGGCGACCCGCCTCCAGCCTCAGGCCGGGGGGACCCCGATCCCGCTTCACTCGCGGATGTGGTCCTTCCCGATGCCGTCCTTCCGGATGTGGTCCTTCCGGGTGCGGCCGAGCTGCCGGACGTACTCCTCGACCTGACCGTGCCGCACGAGTTCATCAATGAACTCGTCGCGCTGCGCGGTGCGTTGGCGGCGGATCCGGAGGCGATGAGGCTGCTGCGGCGGTGCGTCGGCCGGTTCGTGCGCGACATGGGGGAGATCGGCAAGGGGTGGGAGCCGCCCGCGTTTCCCGAGTCGACGGGACCTCTCGGCCGTAATTTCCACGCGTTCGTCTTCGTCGCCGCGCTGCCGTACGTGCGCGCGTACCACCGGGCCCGGGGCATCCCGGAGGAGGTCTCCCGGCGCACCCTCGCGGATCTGGGCCGGCACATGGCCGTGCACCGGCGGCGTTTCGGCACCTGCGGACTCTTCGTCCCATGGTGGCTCGCCCTGCATTTCCACGGTGAGCTGTACCAGTTGGGGCGCCTGCAGTTCCAGCGTGCGCGGCTCGGCGGGCGCACGGGACGGGCGGCCGCGGCCACGGGCATCGAGACCGGGCCGGGCGACCTCTGTCTGAGCCTGCACATCGCCGACTTCCGCGGGCCCCTGTCGCCGGAGGCCTGCGACTACTCGCTGGGCCTGGCACGGGAGTTCTTCGCCCGGCACTATCCGGACGAGCGGTACACGGTGGTGGTCTGCCACTCCTGGCTGCTCGACCCGCAGTTGAAGCGGTATCTGCCGGCGGACTCCAACATCGTCCGCTTCCAGGAGCGGTTTCAGGTCGCCTACCAGGAGACACAAGCGGACGACAAGGGCCCCCTGGGCTTCGTCTTCGGCGATCCGGAACTGCCGGTGGAGGGGCTGCCGAGGCATACCGGTGTGCAGCGGGCCGTCGGGGATCACCTACGGGCAGGCGGTCACTGGTACGGCGGCCATGGCTGGTTCGCGTGGTAACTCGAACGGGTGATACGGCGGCGAGGGGGAACGGGGCGTCGGGAACGGGCCGTTGGACGGGTATGACGATCGAGATGCGTGAGGGATACGAGGGGACCGGGCCCGGAGCGATCACACCGGACGGCTGCGCGGTGGAGCTGTACTCGCGCCTGCCCCTGTGGGGCGAGCCGGACATCATCACCGCGGCCGTGCCCGCGGGCGCGCACATCCTCGAACTGGGCTGCGGTGTAGGGCGGATGACGCATCCGCTGCTGGAGCGGGGGTTCACGGTCACGGCCGTGGACGAGTCGGCCGAGATGCTGGAGCGGGTGCGTGGGGCGCGCACGATATGCGGCCCCATCGAGTCGCTCGACCTGGGAGAGAAGTTCGACGTGGTGACGCTCGCGTCGTTCTTGGTGCACAGCGGCGATGTCGAGGTGCGGCGCGGGATGCTGAATGTGTGCCGGAGCCATGTCGCGGACGACGGGTGCGTGCTGATTCAGCGCGAGGGGGAGGACTACCACACGAATCTGCCGCGCGAGCGAAGGGCGATGGCGGTATCCCCGGCCGAAGGCTCGGGGAGGGGCGATCCGAGCGAGTTCACGATCCGGGTGGTGTCCTCGGAGCCGGTCGGGGACGGGGTGAACTCGGTGCGTGCGGAGTATGTCTTCCCGGACGCGATGTGGACCCAGACGTTCCTTGCCCGCCCGCTCACGAAGGAGCAGTTCGAGGGGGCGCTGGCGGAGGCGGGACTGAAGGTGGACCGGTATCTGACGGAGGACGAGGTGTGGGTGCGGGTCGTTCCTGTGAGGGCGTGAGGTTGGTTCTCGCCGTTCGGCACTGAAGTCTGTGCGGCGTGCGGCTTGGGGTTTGGAGCGGCGTGTGGCTTGTGGCGGCGTATGGCTTGTGGCGCGGGCGATGAGTTTCGGGCGTCGGGCCGGTCTGCCTCTGTGACAGCAACGCGAACCGCTTCACACAGGAGATCCCCATGTCCGAGAGCACCGCTTCCGTCAGCTCCGCCGCCTCTGCCGCGGCCGTCGCCTCCGCGACCTCCGGTACCGTCATCGCCGAGTCCGCGACCGCTCGTGGCCGGCGTGCCCGGATCGCGCTGCGCGCCCTGCAGGTGGTGCTCGCGCTGTTCTACGGCCTCGCGAGCGCGCTGCCCAAGCTGATCGCCCACCCGTCGGCGGTCGAGCCCTTCGAAAAGATCGGCTGGGGCAGCGCGGGCATGTACAGCATCGGAGTGCTTGAACTGCTTGGCGCTGTCGCGCTGTTGATCCCCGTGCTGTCGTCCGTGGCGGCGCTGTCGTTGAGTGCGCTGATGGTGGGGGCGTTCATCACGCAGGTCGCCGTCTTCGACGGGCAGTACGCGGCGACTCCGCTCATCCTGATCGTCCCGCTCTCCCTGATCGCCTGGGCCAGGCGGGGGCACAACGCCGAACTGCTGCGGCTCATACGACGGCGGTCGTGAGCACATGGGCCGACGACCGGCGTGAGCACGGGGGCCGTGGCGGGTGGTGGCAGCCGGCACGGCCCCCGTGCTCGACCGCCGAGGTCAAGGTGTGCCGGGGCCGGGGCCGGGGCCGGGGCCAGGTCCTGTGCCGGAGGGGCCGGGGCCCGCGAGGCCGCGCAGCCGTTCCATTTCGCGGCGGTCGCGCTTGGTGGGGCGGCCTGTGCCGCGGTCGCGGATGCCCGCGGGGGCGACGGCTTCGCGGGGCGGGGGTGGTGGGCTGTTGTCGATGTAGCACTCGGCGGCGACCGGGGCTCCCACCCGCTTACGGATCAGGCGCTTCACGACGACGATCCGTTCGCGGCCGCCGTGGCGCAGCCGCACCTCGTCGCCGACACGGACCGCGTGTGCTGGCTTGACGCGCTCACCGTTCACACGGACATGGCCGCCGCGGCAGGCGGTGGCGCCCATCGAGCGAGTCTTGACGAGACGAACGGACCAGATCCAGCTGTCGACGCGAACGGTCTCGCCGTTCGCGGGTGCGGCAGCCTTTGCGGCGGCCACCGCCTCGGCGGAGCCGTCCGCGCTCACGCAGCCGCTCGCGCCGACGGAGCCGGTGTCGGCGGCGGAGGCCTTCGCCCCGTTCCCCTGAGTCCCTGAAGCCATGCTTCGACCTTAGCCCTCGGGGAGCGGTCAGCCGGAACCCTTTTCGGTTCCGGCTGCCCGCTCCCAGCCCTTGCTCCCGGCTCCCGGCTCCCTGCTCCCGCTCAGGGCTTCCGCCCCTTCTCTGAACGGGCGGCGGGCGAGTGTTCACCGCCCGCCGGCCACGGCACCTTCGCGCAGTTCCATCCGGGACCCGGTGAACCGCGAGCGCATCCGACGGTCGTGGGTGACCAGCACCAGCGCGCCCGTGTAGGCGACCAGCGCCGCCTCCAGCTCCTCCACGAGTGCCGGCGAGAGGTGGTTCGTGGGTTCGTCCAGCAGAAGCAGGTCCACCGGTTCACTGACCAGCCGGGCCAGCTCGATGCGGCGGCGCTGTCCGTACGACAGCTCCCCGACGCGCAGCCGCAGCGCCTCCGGCTCGAACAGGCCGAGCGACAGCAGCCGGTCGGCATGCTCGTCCCGGTCGCCGGGGCGGCCGTGGGCGAAAGCCTCCAGCACGGTCAGTCCCGGCGGCCACGGCGTCTCCTCCTGCCGCAGGTGTCCGACACGCCCCGGAACGACCACCACGCCCGCGTCCGGCCGCAGTTCCCCGGCCAGGACCCGCAACAAGGTGCTCTTGCCCGCCCCGTTGGGACCGGTGACCAGCAGCCGCTCGGCCGGGCCGAGCCGGAGCTCCGGCACATGCAGCCGGCCCTCCACCACCACACCGTCGAGCTCCGCGGCCGGCGCCACGCCCGTCCCGCCAGTCCCGCCCATCCCGCCGGCCCCACCCGCCGTGGCGATACGGGCCGTGAAGGACAGCGGGTCGGGCGGCGGCGTGACCGGATTCGCGGTGAGCCGCTCCACCCGCTCCTTGGCGTTGCGGATACGGCTCATCGCGCCGTGGGCACGCCCGCGCATCCGGAATCCGCCGTGCCCGAAACAGGCCTTCGGCATCTTGCGCGGGATGCCGTCCAGGCGAGCGACGCCTGCCTCGGCCAGCCTGCGGCTGCGGTCGAGCTCCGCACGCCACTCGTCGTACTGCTGCTGCCGCCGTCGGCGTTCGGCGGCCTTGGCGGCGCGGTATCCGGCGTAGCCGTTGCCGTGGCGGGAGACGCGACCGCCGTCGACCTCCAGGACCGTGGTGGTGATCCGCTCCAGGAACACCCGGTCGTGGGTGACCGCGACGACGGTGCCGCGATGGGCCCGCAGATGTTCCTCCAGCCAGCGGACGGCCCGGTCGTCGAGGTCGTTGGTGGGCTCGTCGAGCAGCAGCAGCTCCGGCCGGGACGCCAGCGTCGCTGCCAGCGCCAGCCGCGACCGCTCGCCGCCGGAGAGTGTCCCCAGCCGCCGGTTCCTGGCCAGCCCCGGCAGACCGAGCTCGTGCAGCGCGGCATCCACGCGAGCGTCGGCGCCGTACCCGTCGCGGGCCTCGTACTGCTCGGTCAGCCGCGCGTACGCGGCGAGGGCATCCTCCAACTCCGCGTCCGAGGTCGCTTCGGCCAGCGCGATCTCGGTCCGCCGCAGTGCCGACTCGAGCGCACGCAGCTCCGCCAGCGCCAGATCGACGGCGTCCTGGACGGTGGCCTCCGCCGGCAGGCCGAGCGTCTGGGCGAGGTACCCGGTCCCGCCGGGCGCGGCCACGGTCAGCTCACCCACGTCGGGCCGCTCCTCGCCGGCGAGGAGCCGGAGCAGCGTGGACTTCCCGGCCCCGTTGTCACCGACTACGCCGGCCTTCTCACCGGGAGCGAGGCTGAAGGAAACCTGGTCGAGCACGGTGCGGTCGCCGTACCGCTTGGTGACACCGTGCAAGGAAAGCTGGGAGGAACGGGCGAAGTGTGAGGAGTGTTCGGAATGGATGGAATGCATGGAAGGTAACGCACGCATGTGAAAGCCCCTGTTCTCGGCCATGCCGACAGAACGGTTCGCGAGGACGAGTGAGTGCCGCGACGGCGGAGCAGAGCTCTACGCGGTCGGGCGCGGGGCTGTCACAGAGTTCCCATGCGGATGACCGTACGTGAGCACCCGTCACCGGACTACTCACTTTTTCGCCGGTCACACCGTTCTGTGGCTCAAAGCGTTCCGTACGGTCATTCCGTGCGGTCATTCCTTACGGTGGAGGGTATGGACCGGAGCCTGGCCGAGCTGGATGCGCGTGTCGCCCGGTGCCGGGCCTGCCCGCGGCTGGTCGGCTGGCGCGAGGAGGTGGCCCGGACCAAGCGGGCCGCCTTCGCCGACTGGACGTACTGGGGCCGCCCGGTGCCTGGCTTCGGGCCGCCGGACGCGTCGCTGCTCGTCGTCGGGCTCGCTCCCGCGGCGCACGGCGGAAACCGGACCGGGCGGATGTTCACGGGCGATCGGTCCGGGGATGTGCTGTACGCGGCGCTGCACGACGTGGGGCTGGCGTCGCGCCCGACGTCCGTGAGCGCGGACGACGGGCTGACGCTGTACGGCGTGCGCGTCACCGCGCCCGTGCACTGCGCGCCGCCCGCCAACAAGCCCACCCCGAAGGAGCGCGACACCTGCCGCCCCTGGCTGGTGACCGAGCTACGGCTGCTCAAGCCC
Organism: Streptomyces sporangiiformans; assembly: GCF_005768555.2. Lineage (GTDB taxonomy): Bacteria > Actinomycetota > Actinomycetes > Streptomycetales > Streptomycetaceae > Streptomyces > Streptomyces sporangiiformans. The sequence continues at coordinate 41,666 of NZ_VCHX02000104.1, read as the reverse complement.
ACCCTCCGGGCGGTCGTCGTGCTCGGGGCCTTCGGGTGGCAGGCCGCGCTGCCCGCGTTCGCCGAGGCGGGCTGGACCGTGCCCCGGCCCCGGCCGGCCTTCTCCCACGGCGCGCGGGTGGGGCTGGAGAGCCCGGGGGAGGGGGACAGGCCCGTGGAGCTCTTCGGATGCTTCCACGTCAGCCAGCGCAACACCTTCACCGGGCGACTCACGCCCGAGATGCTGCGGACCGTGCTGCGTACGGCCGCCGAGGCGGCAGGGCTTCCGACCAGCCCGTACGCGGGCTAGGGTCGCCCGATGCCCCTGTACCCGGAGATCGAACCGTACGACCACGGCATGCTCGACGTCGGTGACGGCAACCACGTGTACTGGGAGGTGTGCGGCAATCCGCGCGGCAAGCCCGCGGTGATGCTGCACGGCGGGCCCGGCTCGGGCTGCAACCCCGGCTTCCGGCGCTACTTCGACCCGGCCGCGTACCGCATCGTCCTGCTCGACCAGCGCGGCTGCGGCCGCTCGACGCCGCACGCGAGCGCGTACGAGACGGACATGAGCGTCAACACGACCGCACATCTGATCGCGGACCTGGAGCTGCTGCGGGACCATCTCGGTATCGGCCGATGGCTGGTGTGGGGTGTGTCGTGGGGTTCCGTGCTCGGGCTGCGGTACGCGCAGACGCATCCGGAAGCCGTGTCCGAGCTGGTGCTCACCGGTGTGGCCACCGCCGCCTCCCGCGAAGTGACCTTGCTGACCCGGGGGCTGGGGAAGATCTTCCCCGAGGCCTTCGAGCGGTTCCTCGAGCTGGTCCCCGAGGACGAGCGCGACGGCAACCTCGCGGCGGCGTACAACCGGCTGATCGAGTCGCCCGATCCCGGCCTGCGGGCGAGGGCGGCCCGCGCCTGGACCGACTGGGAGACGGCCTTCGCTCCCGCGCCGCCCCGTTCCGTCCCACGCTACGAGGACCCCGTGTTCCGCCTGTCCTTCGCGCGCACCGTCACCCACTACTTCGGCAACGACCACTTCCTCGGCGAAGGCAATGACCAGGGCGTCGTTCTGCGTGACGCGCCCCTCCTGAAGGGCATCCCCGGCACGCTCGTCCAGGGCAGCCTCGACTTCGGCAACCTCCTCGGCACCGTCTGGCGCCTTCATCAGGCCTGGCCCGGGAGTGAGCTGGTCATGATCGACGACGTGGGGCACAACGCCGGGGCGACGGGCGTCGTGGACGCACTGGTCGCGGCGACGGACAAGTACGCGGCGCCCCGCTAGCGCCCAGCCCCGCCCTGCCCTGCCTACTCATGTCCCTCGAGGCCGGTGTCGGATCCGGTGCCGGATCCAGTGCCGGCTTCGGTGTCGCCGAAGAGCTGGCGCACCGTCGCCCGGTAGTTGGCCTGGACGTGCGTGAGGGCGTGGGCGCGGGCGCGTTCGGGGTCGCCGGAGGCGATGGCGGCGTACAGATCGCGGTGCTCGACGAGGAGCCGGGGCCATTCCTCGTTCTGGTGGGTGAGCCAGCGCATCCGGCCGCCGACCGGTTCCATGACCGAGACGAGCAGCGTGTTGTCGGCCATCGCCAGGATGCGTTCGTGGACGCGCGTGTTGATCTCGGTGATCGTCTCCGCTTCCTGGGCGCGGGTCGCGATCGCCGCGCGGTCGAGCAGCTCCTCCAGTTCGGCGAGGTCGGCCCGTGTGGCACGCTGCGCGGCGAGACCGGCGGCGTACACCTCCAGGGCCTCGCGGAGCTCGAAGAGTTCCTTGACGTCAGTGGGGGTCAGTCGGCGTACGACCGTGCGGCGCGGTGTCGCGAAGACGACGAAGCCCTCGGCGACCAGGGCCCGGATCGCCTCGCGGACCGGGACCCGGGAAACCGCGAAGCGGTCGGCCAGCTCGCGCTCGACGAGCCGGTCGCCGGGCCGAAGCCGACCGGTGATGATCTCCTGACGCAGCGTGGCCAGCACCCGCTCACGCACGGCCCCCAGCGGTTCCACCGTTGTCATGAGTCCATCCTCGCTGAGCCAGTGGCTGTTTTACCCAGTCGTAACGGTACGGGCATTGCCGGATGTCGTTGGCGGGAGCACTATGGCGCAAGTTTGGTATACCAAAGNACCCAGTCGTAACGGTACGGGCATTGCCGGATGTCGTTGGCGGGAGCACTATGGCGCAAGTTTGGTATACCAAAGGCTTCCCCAAGCCTGCCTCTCTCCACGTCCCCAAGCCCCCACGTCCCCCACGTCCCCCACTCCCCGTCCTCCGCCCCCTCGCTCCATGGAGGTCTCGTGTCCCTCGCCGACCCGACAGCAGCCCCCGGCAAAACCGAGTTCGTCCCCGACCCCCGGCTCACCAACGAAGACCTCGCACCCGCCGGCAAGCGCAACTGGAAGGTCTTCGACCTCTTCGCCATGTGGATGTCCGACGTCCACAACCTCGGCAACTACACCTTCGCGGCGGGACTGCTGGTCCTCGGCATGAACGTATGGCAGGTCTTCACATCCCTGCTCGTCGGCTTCGTCCTGATCTACATAGGCATGAACTGGATGGGGAAGATCGGCCAGCGCCACGGCGTGCCCTTCCCCGTCGTCAGCCGCATCAGCTTCGGCGTCTGGGGTGCCAACATCCCCGCGCTGATCAGGGCCGTCATCGCCATCATGTGGTACGGCATCCAGACCTACCTGGCATCCGTCGCCGTCAACGTCATGCTGCTCGCGGCGTGGCCCGGCCTGGAGTCCTGGACCCACAACTCCTTCCTCGGCCTCCACGGGCTGGGCTGGATGTCGTTCATCGCGCTGTGGCTGGTCCAGGCGATGATCATCAGCCAGGGCATGGAATCCGTCAGGAAGTTCCAGGACTTCTGCGGCCCGGCCATCTGGATCGTCATGATCGCGCTCGCCATCTGGATCCTCGCCAAGGCCGACTGGACAATCTCGCTCACCTCGACCCCGAACCCGGTATCCGCGGGTGAGCAGTGGCGGCAGTGGTTCGGCGCGATCGGGCTGGTCCTCGCGACGTACGGCACGCTGATGCTCAACTTCTGCGACTTCTCGCGCTTCGCGCCCAGCTACAAGACCGTCAAGCGCGGCAACTTCTGGGGCCTGCCCATCAACTCGACCGCCTTCGTGGTCGTGTCGGTCATCGTCACGGCGGGCTCCATCGAGGTGTTCGGCAAGGCCATCACCGACCCGGCCCACCTCGTCGCCGAGATCGGCAACACCTGGGTGCTGGTGCTCGGCGCGCTGACCTTCGCGATCGCCACCATGGGCGTCAACATCGTCGCCAACTTCGTCTCACCGGCGTACGACCTGGCGAACGTCTGGCCGCAGAAGATCACCTTCAAGGTCGGTGGCATGATCAGCACGGTGGCCGCGCTGGTCGTGACCCCGTGGAACCTCTTCTCCAACCCCACGGTCGTCAACTACTTCCTCGGCGGCCTCGGCGCCTTCCTGGGACCGCTGTTCGGTGTGATCATGCTCGACTACTTCTGGGTCAAGCGCGGTCGTATCGACGTCAACCAGCTCTTCAACGCCGAGCCGGGATCGCCGTACTACTACCGCAAGGGCGTCAACCCCAAGGCCCTGTGGGCGTTCCTGCCCTCGGCGGCGGTCTCCGCGGTCCTCGCGCTGGACAAGGACTTCAACGCGGTGGCCCCGTACTCGTGGTTCATCGGAACGGCGATGGCCGCGGGACTGTACATGGTGTTGTGCCGCTCCGAACGCGCCGCCGCCGAACCGGAGCCGCCGGCCTCCGGTTCCGCCTCGGCCTCTGCCTCCGCTTCCGGCGAGAAACTGGCGGAGGGCTGAACGTGCGGATCGTCGTCACCAACTGCAACACGACGCAGGAGATGACCGAGGAGATCGTGCGAGGTGCCCGGGCCGCCGCAGGCCCGGGCACCACCGTGACCGGACTGACCCCGGCGTGGGGACCCGAGTCCGTAGAGGGCTGGCTCGACAGTTACCTCTCCGCGGCGGCCGTCATCGACACGCTGCGCACATACGACGGCGCGTACGACGCCGTCGTCATGGCGGGCTTCGGCGAGCACGGGCGCGAGGGCGTACGGGAACTCGTGGACGTACCCGTCGTCGACATCACCGAGGCCGCCGCCCACCTCGCGTGCCTGCTCGGGCGTCGCTACGGCGTCGTCACCACGCTGGAGCGCTCGCGCGGCCAGATCGAGGACAGTCTGCACGCGGCGGGAGTCGCCCAGAACTGCGCCGTCGTCGTGGGTACGGGGCTCGGCGTACTCGACCTGGGCGACACACAACGCACGGAGGAGGCCTTCGTGGCCGCCGCCGTACAGGCCCGTGACGCCGGCGCGGAGGTGCTCGTGCTCGGCTGCGCCGGGATGACGGGGCTCCAGCGGCTGGTGGGGGACAAGCTGGGGCTGCCGGTCGTCGACGGGGTCGCCGCGGCCGTGAAACTCGCCGAGTCACTGGTCAACCTGGGGCTGACGACGAGCCGGGCGGGCAGCTACGCGAAACCGCTGCCCAAGAGGCGGACTTGGCGGCCCGGGGCAAAGCCAGGACCGGGGGCAGGACCAGGGCCAGGATCACCGGGGCCAGGCGTGTGAAGACCTTCTACGGGGCGGTCGGCGGCGGCTCATCCAACGGCTGATCGCCGAGGTGGGCGCCGAAGTAGTCCGCCTGGCGGGCCATGATCTCCCGCATCGGAGTGCCGCGCGGGACACCGTAGACGGTTCCCGGAAAGTCCAACTCCCTTTGCACCTCCCAGAGTTCGTCATGCCGGTCGGGTGGGAAGAGCTGTGCTTCCGGGGCCCCTGCGGCGACCCATCCGATGGGTACGACGGTGCCGGGCGGGAGTACGGAATTGACGTGGAGCACGCAGTTGATCCGCAGCTCCGAACCGGCGCCCGCGACGGCTCCGGGGAACGCCGAGGCGCCGGTGGCCACGAACACCTCGTCCTCGATACGGGCGCCGTTGATGTGGGCGCGCGGGCCGATGAGCACGGCATCGCCGATGATCGCGGGGTGCCGTGCCCGGCCCCGTACGAGCGCGTTCTCCATGACGACGACGTTCGCACCGATGCGTACCTCGCCGTCCTCGGCGGTGAGTACGGCACCGTGCAGCACGCGGGCGCCTTCGCCCAGGGTGACGGCCCCACAGAGGACGGCGCTCGGCGCGACGTAGGCGGAGGCGGGGACGACGGGGCGCCGCCCGCGGTGTTCCATCAGCATGGGGTGACCCTAGGCCTGAGTGCCCGGTTCGGGCACGACGGCCGTGGCGGTGATCTCCACGAGCTGACCCGTGTAGCCGAGGCAGGCGACGCCGAGGAGTGTCGACGAGTGCGGGCCGGTGCTGAGACCGGAGGCCTCCACGACGTCCCAGACCTGAGAGAGCACGGCGGGCTCGCTCGTCACGACGTACACGTCGGTGTACGCGACGTGCCCCAAGTCGCTCCCGATGGCGCGTAGTTGCTCGCAGAGGTTGGCGATGACCTGCTCGGCCTGCCGTACGGGGTCGCCCGCGCCGACGATCTTTCCGTCGGCGTCGAGCGGGACGGACCCGGCGAGGAACGCGAGGCGGGTGCCTGCCTCGACCACGGAGGCGTGGGAGTAGGTCGGGGGCGGAAAGAGGGTGGGGACGGTGACGCGGTGGAGCATGGGGCCTCCCGGATCGGCGCGGCGGAGTCTCGGCAAACGGCGGCTTGCAGAGGAACAACCTGCCGATCGTGCGGGTGGCGGGGGTCGTCGCGCATCCGAATATCCGGGCGGCGACGGTCGGCCAAGGGGCTGCGAAGAGGTCAGCCAAAAGGACCGCGCCGGTCGGTCAAGGACTGCGCCGACCGGTCAAAGGGCCGCGGCGGCCGGTCCGTCCGGCCGGCTCCGGCGCTGCTCGACCATCTCGCGGCTCAGCTCCGCCGTCTCCGACCCGGGCAGCCGTTCGAAGCCTTCCTCGGTGATGACCGACACGATGGGGTAGATCCGGCGGCTGATGTCCGGACCGCCGGTCGCGGAGTCGTCGTCGGCCGCGTCGTAGAGAGCCTGGAGCGCGGCCAGGGCCGCCTCGCGTCGGGACATGCCCTCCCGGAACAGCTTCTTCAGCGCGCCCCGGGCGTAGGGGGAGCCGGAGCCCTCGGCGTGGAAGTGCGGCTTCTCGTAAGGGCCTCCGGTGACGTCGAAACTGAAGATTCGTCCGTTCTCACCGTCGGGGGCCTTGTCGTCGTAGCCGACGAGCAGGGGCACCACGGCGAGGCCCTGCATGGCCTGGCCGAGGTTCTGCCGGATCATGCCGGCCAGCCGGGTCGCCTTCGCGTTGAGGGTCATCGGGGTGCCCTCGATCTTCTCGAAGTGCGTCAGCTCGACCTGATAGAGCTTCACCATGTCCACCGCGAGCCCTACGGTGCCCGCGAAGGCCACCGCGGTGTAGTCGTCCGCGGGATGCACCTTCTCCAGGTCGCGCTGCGCGATGAGGTTCCCCATCGTGGCCCTGCGGTCACCGGCGATCATGACGCCGTCGCGGTAGGTGAGAGCGAGCACCGTGGTGCCGTGCGGAAACTGGTCGGGTGCGGCCCGCACGCCCTCGGGGAGGAGCCGCCGCGTACTCAGCATGTCCGGCCGGTGAGCGGTCAGAAACTCCGTGAAGGACGAACTGCCGGGGGTGAAGAATTCCTCCCCTAACCGGCCGCCGATCTCATTGCGTGCCACGTTGCTCCCCCCTCAGTTGTATGCGCATGCATGCGCGCAACCGACTTCTACCATGAGCGGACAGAGGGGAAACGCGGCGACCTCGCCGACCACGACGGGCTTGTCACTGCGCGGGGCCGCCCCGATCAGCTGTCGGTGTGCTCGCGCACCGAAAGCGGCTCCCTCTCCTCCCAGCCCTGCCGACGCAGGACCTCCGACACATCCGGTGCCCGGTAGTGATCCCCCTTGAGGACCTTCCCGTCGGCCCGTCGGCTGACCCGCCCGTCGGGACCCAGCTTCGTCATATTGGCGCGATGGATCTCGGCGATCACCGCGTCGAGGTCGATGCCGTGGACGAGCGCGGTGCCGTACGCGACGTAGACGACATCCGCCAACTCGTGCGCGAGCCTGTCGAGTGGGCCGGTGACGGACACTTCCGCCACTTCGGCGGCCTCCTCGGCCAGCAACTCCCCGCGGTGGGCGGCGAGTTCCTGCGAGACCTCGGTGGGCGTCGTACGAGCGTCGAGTCCGAAGGCAAGGTGGAATTCACGGACGAGGCGGGCGGGAGAGGAGTGCATCCGGTGACTCTAACGGCGCTGCTCGACACCGTTGACGGCCTCTGCGATCTGCAGGGCGGCCTGGGCGGGCGTGAGGTGCGTGGTGTCGACGACCTCGGCCTCGCCGTGCAGCCACGTACGGGGGCCGCCTCGGCGTAGGGCTCGAGGTATTTGAGGCGGAACGGGGAGGGTCCAAGAACGGTGTCCCCCTCGATGCGCCCGCGGAGGGTGTCCTGGTCAGCGTGGAGGACGAAGTGCCGTACCGGAATGGCATGTTGGGCGAGGCCCGTGCTGATCTCGCGCCAGTACTGCTCGACCAGGACAGCCATGGGCATCACCAGAGTGCCGCCGGTGTAGTCGAGTACGCGGCGGGCGGTCTCGACTACGAGCGGCCGCCACGGCGGCCAGTGCTGGAAGTTGTCCGTCCCGGGCAGCCCCGGCTTGATGTCCATGAGTGTCTCGCCGACCTTCTCAGCGTCGAACACCCGTGAATCCGGGATCAGTTGCTGCACGTACGATCATGGGGCCCCACGCTAGCGCTGTGCGGGCCACGGCCACGGGCACGGGCACGGCAGAAAACCGGTACGGCGTCGGCGCTTCCCAGGGTGGTGTGTCAGTCCGCCACTGGCCAGGTGAGTTCGGTACGCAGGTCACGTGGGTCCATGTCCGGGGAGGGCCGCGTGACGTAGGTTTCCCACCGGTCCTCTCCGGCGGGCAGCCCCCGCGTCTGCATCCAGGAGCGCAGCCGTTCCCAGGAAGACCCGAGACCGTCGAAGGACCCGAAGTGCGTCAGCCGCGCGGCCCGGCCTCCGGGCAGGGAACCGAGAACGACCCCGGCCTCCGGCCGCACCGCCCGGTCCGTGACGAACCCGACCTCCAGATCCAGGGTCTCTCCCGGCGACCCGTGGTAGAGGCCGAAGGCGGGGCTCAGCATGGTGATTCGCTGCGCCTCGATGGCCCGGGCCAGGGCACCGAAGGAAGCATCGAAGAAGTCCCGCAGGCCGGCCATCGGGACGACACCACGGACAACCGCTGTCGTCGCCGGGTCCAGATGCACAAGTTCCGGCTCCGAGGCACTGGCCTCGCCATCAGATCCGCGACTGCTCATGCCGCGCTCCCATCCAAGTCGCAGGGCTGCTCACGATGTGTAGACCTGACGTGCGCCGAGAACTCATCGTCCTTGTTCGACGACCTCCCCCAGACCCGGACCCAGACCCAGACCCAGACCCGGAGCCGACCACCGCAAGGCACGCGGATGACTGGACGGGGCGATCAGTCGGCCGTCATGGCGCGGTGAACACTCTCGCGGAGCAGGGCGCGACGCCGCTCGTGCAGTTCGGGGGGCTCCTGTGCGGTCGCCGCGTAGACATTGCTGACCGGTGACCAGGCCATGGACATGGCGATAACCACGGCCATGACGTCGAACGGGTCTCCCTGGCGTACCAGGCCGGCAGCTTGGGCCTCGGCGATGGCGCGCAGTTTGTGGTCGTCGAGGCGGTCGGGGGCATCGACCAGGTGGCCGGCCGGGCGCCGCTCCAGGCGTGCCCAGGTGGCCAGTCGGATGAGGTCGGGGCGGCGGAGATACTCGTCGTAGAGGCGTACCGCCCAGTCCGCGAGGTCGGCGGCGTCGATCGGGACGACATTCACGATCCGCTCCAGCGAGCCGAAGAAGATGGCGTCGAAGAGCCCTTCCTTGCTGCCGAAGTAGGCGTAGAGCTGCGCCTTGTTGGTGCGTGCGCCGGCCACGATCCGTTCGACGCGCGCTCCGGCGATCCCATGCTCGGCGAACTCCTGGGTCGCCACATCGAGGATGCGTTGGTACGTCGCAGCTCCGCGCGAGGTCAGGGGCTGGTCTGCCATGTCCCCACGCTACCAAACAGAACAGTTGGTTTGCCTGGGGTGTCAGATGACCCTACTCTGAAATAGACCAACCAGTCTGTCTATGGGGAGACGTCATGAGGAACACCGTTGGCTGGCAGGTGGAACGTTCGTCGACGACGCTACGGCGGACGCCACTCGAACGGCGCGACCTGCGCCCCGACGACCTCGCGGTCCGGGTGGACTACTGCGGTGTCTGCCACACCGATCTGCACGCCGTCAGCGCCCGGGACGGCGAAGGAAGCCGGCCCCTGGTGCCGGGGCACGAGTTCACGGGCGTGGTGACGGAGACCGGACCCGCCGTCACTCACTTCACCGTCGGCGACCAGGTCGCGGTGGGCAACATCGTCGATTCGTGTGGCGAGTGCGCCATGTGCCGGGCCGGCCAGGAGAACTTCTGCCATGCCTTCCCGACCCTGACCTACGACGGCGTCGACCGACACGACGGATCGACCACTCTGGGGGGCTACTCCCGCGAGTACGTCGTCCGCGACCGGTTCGCCTACCCTCTTCCCGCCGGTCTGGATCCGGCCGCCGCTGCTCCTCTGCTGTGTGCCGGGATCACTGTCTGGGAACCGCTGCACGCCCTCGGTGTGGGGCCGGGAACCCGCGTCGCCGTGGCAGGACTGGGCGGCCTGGGCCACCTCGCGGTCAAGATCGCCGTGGCGCTCGGCGCCGACACCTCGGTTGTCAGCCGCTCACCGGACAAGGCCAACGACGTTCGTCGTCTCGGCGCCCACGGTCTCATCGTCTCCACGGACCCGGAACAGATGGCCGACGCCCGCGACCGGTTCGACGTCGTCATCGACACCATCTCCGCTCCGCACGACCTCGGCCCTTATCTGCGCCTGGTCGCCATGGACGGCACGCTCAGCCACCTCGGCCACCTCGGATCCATCACCGTGGAGACCACCGACCTGCTCGTGGGGCGCAAGAGACTCAGTTCCGCGGGCAGCGGCGGCAGGCTCGCGACCGCCACCATGCTGGACTTCTGCGCCAGGCACGGCATCACCGCCGACATCGAGCTGTTCCCGTCGGCGCGTGTGAACGAGGCCCTCGACCGTCTCCGGCGCAACGATGTCCGCTACCGCTTCGTACTCGACATGTCCGACCTGGGCTGAACGGCGAGGGCCAGAAGCCGCAGTACGTGACGATCGGAGAGGCGGCACGCGGGTCGTAACGCCTCGCCGGCGGGGTACGTCCTCGGCGGAGCTCGTCGAGTGTGGCGCCAACCGTTCCCCGCCCGCGTCAGGGACACCTTCTTCATCCCGGCGATCTTCGGCGGCTAGCCGTTGTCGCGGCGCCTGAAATGGAAGATTCCCCAGGTGATGTCCTCGTTGCGGCCGCCGTCGATCCAGTGGCCGAGGCCCTTTTTCATCTGGGCGAGGTACTCGTGGCTGACCTTCCTGGCCAGCCCTTCGGCCTCCTGGTGTCGGGTCTCCTCAAGGACGCGCGTGTAGTGGGTCACCAGCTGCTCGCGGTGCTCCTCGAAGCCGCCTTCGACGGCGGTGAAGCCGAGCCGGGTCAGCTCGCGTGCGTAGAAGGCGGGTGAGCCCATGTCGTCCAGGTGAATGCGGTCGAGAATCGGCTGCAGAACACCTATGGGGCAGCCGTCCGCCGCCATCGGGTCGGTGAAGATGAGACGGCCGCCCGGCCGCAGCACCCGGGCGATCTCCGCCAGCACCTGGACGCGGTTTCCGCTGTGCAGGAAAGCGTCCTGGGACCAGACGACATCGACCGAGGCGTCCGGGTACGGGATGTCCTCGAACGACCCGTCCATGACGTCGATCCGGCCGGTGAGACCGCGGGCCGAGTTGAACTCCTTGTGCCGCCGGTTCTCCACCTCGCTGAGGTTGAGGGCGAGGACCCGGCAGCCGTACGTCTCGGCCAGATACCGTGCCGAACCGCCGTAGCCCGAGCCGAGGTCGAGCACCACGGACTCCGGTGTCAGCTCCAGCTTCGAGGCCATCCGCTGGACGGTACGGCGGCTGGCGTCCGCGATGGGCTCCCCGGGGCGCTCGTAGAGGCCGATATGGATATCCTCGCCGCCCCACACCGTGGCATAGAAGGTGTCGGCGTCAGACGAGTTGTAGTAACTGCGGGCGGTGCTGACCGCACCGGTGTATCGCCCCTCCTTCTCGTCATCCATCCGGTATTCCTTCTCCGCCACATGCACGAAGAAGTCCGGCTGCTCACCCCGGTAGGTGTGCTGGAAGTCGCCGTAGGTCTGGATGCGCTGGAAGCCTACGTCGGACATGAGCCGACGGGCGTATTCCTTCCGCAGAGGGAACATATTGAGGTGATACACGGAGTCGTCCGGGAAGCTGTATCGCATGCGGCACAAACCCTCGTCGACATACTCCGGCTCCACGGTGACGTCGTCACCACAGTAGTAATACGTGTGCTTGCTGGTGTACCCATCGTCCAGAATCGCATCGTAATTGCGCTGGTCCAGAACGAGGATTCCGTCGTGCTTGAGCATTGCGTAGAACTCGGCCAGTGCCTTGCGCCGGTCGCGCTCCGAGAAGAGATGCGTGAAGGAGTTGCCGAGGCAGACGATGGCGTCGTACTCACCGTGGACGTCCCTGTTGAGCCAGCGCCAGTCCGCCTGGACGACGCGCAGGATATGGCCCCCCTGCCTGGTGCCGTTCTCGAAGGCCATCGCCAGCATTTCCGCGCTGCCGTCCGCACTTACTGTTTCGAATCCGGCCGACAGCAGCCGCACGGAGTGAAAGCCGGTCCCCGTGGCGACGTCGAGCACGCTCTTCACGCCCCACTTACGCAGCAGGTCGATGAAGAAATTACCTTCGCTCTCTGCTCTCTTCTCCCAATCTATGAGTGAGTCCCATTTCTCGACGAAGCTGGGGACGTACTCCTCGGTGTAGTGCCCGGTTTCTCGTACCTCGACGGGGTTGTCGCCGAACTCTTGGGCCGGTTGCACGGTGGAGGAACCCTTCGGTTGTGGGAATCACGCCCGGGCGCAGCAGCCTCGCACGGCTCAGGCCCCCGGCCTCAGGAGCCGTGCGGTCTGAGCGCATCGCTATCCAGGGTCGGCGAGTTCCATGCGTCCAAAGTTCGTATACAGATGCGGAGTTGGCGCGAATCGCCGCCTTGGCCAGCGTCTTTCCGTCCTGAAATTCTTTGGGTTGCAGGAGTCCTGGATTTGTCCCATATCGGATGCCAAATGCCCAACTGGCCGTCGGCGATATCCAGCCGGTCAGCCGAAGAGTCGGCGCCCCCAGGCGGCCGCCTCTGCCGGGTCCGTGACCGGACCCCCTCCGGGGCCGGTGGCCCCCGTATGGCCACGACCGGCAGCCTCAACTCGCGCGCCACTGTGAGCTGCGTGGCGGTGGCGGCGACGCTGCTGTGAAGGGGCTGAATGCAACAGAGCGCCTCGCGGCGCAATTTCGCCCTGCCGCGTGGGCCTCGCGGACGTGGAGTCATTCAGCCCAGGAACATGCTCCGAATTCCTCCCGGCTCAACCGGGAATACATCAAGTCGGACGCTTCCCTGGCGCACTCGGCCCCTACGGTCTTTCCGGGAGCGGTCGGGTGAGGGGCGACACCCCAGTCCTCGGCGAGGGCGTCGACGAGGAGGGGGTCACGGCCTGACTCGCCGTCGGGGGACGCCGGTGCTGCAGGGACCCCGGCGGCCGCTTGTTGCTCGGCCTCTCTCAACCCTCCGACGTTCAGGGGGCTGTTCTGCGTTTCCGGCAATGTCACCCATGAGTCACAGAACCACCCGACCTCCTTCACAACTCCCCCACATCAGCTAGATTCCTGCCCCTCGTACAACGCCAGGGGGGCGCCATGAATCAGCCGCAGTACCCGCAGCAACAACCCGGCTGGGGAGCACCTCAGCAACCAGGCTGGGGAGCCCCGCAGGGACAGCAGCAGTACCCCGGCTGGGGAGCGCCCCCGCCACCTCCTCCGAAGAAGAGCAACGCCGGGAAGATCATTGCGGGCGTCCTCGGTGCGGTCGCCGTGATCATCGTGTTCGGCGTAGCGGCCAACAGCGGCTCCTCCCCGGACGACGACAAGGGCGAGACCGTCACCGCCAACGACAACTCGCAAGTCAACGAGCAGGAAGCGCCGGCCGAGGCAGCACCTGCCGAGGAAGAGCCGAAGAAGGCCGACGAGCCGCAGAAGAGCCAGGCTCAGCAGTTCAAGGACTGCGTCGCCAAGGAGGGCACCGCCTCGGAGAAGAAGGCCGTCGGCCACGTCACCAAGGTGACCGGCGCGGACGAGCAGAACAACATCCTTGACGCGCCTGAGGTGTTCACCGACTTCACCGGCGGGCTCATGGGCCCGCACACGGGCGACGGCAAGCTGATCGCTTCCGCGTTCGCGTCCTGCTACGAATCGGACAACGGCCTCGTAACCGTCTACGACAAGGACGGCGAGATCCTCTCCAACGGAAACTACTGACGCACACACGCTGACCGGCCCGGATCGCGCCCGTGCGCGGCCGGGCCTACGCACGCCCGGTGGCACCACGATGACCGAGGGCGCAACCCGCGCCCGCGTCGCCCGGCTCGCCGGACCGGCCGCGCGGTAGCGGACCCGATGATGACCGGGGCCGAGGCCCGGCCCCCCACCAGCGGCAGCATCGAGGTGCAGTGCTCACCTCATAGGAAGCTGCGGCCCGCCAGGCATGCCAGGGGCGGGCGGAGGCCAGAATGGATCATCGTGCTGGTAACGCTGGTGCCAGAAGGGATCGGAAGGGCCGGACGGCGTCGTCGTCGACCCTTTCGATTCGGGCAGGTCAATGATCCCCACTGCGACTAATGCGAACAGGACGATCAGCCCGAGCGTAAACAGGGTGACGATCGCAGCGCCGAGTAACTCCAGCGACCTTCGGATCATCAGACCTCACCCCCGTGCGTCCCCCCGAGAGAGTCGGCATCGTCACAGACCTCGTCCCCGCTGGGAAGTCCCCCGAACCCGCACAGAAAGCCGACATATGCCGGTTTCCCCAGCCTTCGACGAGCTGCGGCACGGCGTCTGTTGTGGTCCGCGCGCCGCCCGTCACGGCGACCCGCCCGGCTCCTCCGCCTCCGCGTTGCCGCTCCAGACGATCCGGTCGGCGAAGCCACCACGCTGGGCGGCCTTCCGTTCCCGTATCTGCTCCAACTGCCCTGGCCGGCTACGCCCCCAGCCCGCTCCCGATTGCGTACATTCACCCCCGCTCAACAGCCCCCACACCCCGATTGCGTTCATAAAGAACGCGGGTCTCCCGAGGATCGTCACATCGTGGAAACATCCGCGTTCCAGTTCCTCCAGGACCGCGATCTACCGTGGAGACCACACCCACCCACCGCCCGGCCGACGTCGCCCGAAGGCACACCCCCGCCCTCGTCCTGACAGGAGCCCCGTGTCCCGCCTCGCCCTTGCTCTGCCGCCATGGCTTGCTCATGCCCTCCGTGCGCAGAGGGGGCCTGTGCCGTGGAGTGCGGTCGTGCGTGGTGCGCTTGCCGCTGGGCCGTTGTTGCTCGCGGCTGTTCTGGTCGACCGGGTTTCCGTCGGGGTCGTGGCCGCGCTCGGGGCCATGCTGGCCGGGATCAATGACCGGCCCGGGAGCCGGAGGGTTTCGGTCAAGCGGCTCGGTGTGCCCGCGCTGGCCGGGGCCGCGGGGTTGTTCCTCGGGACGTACCTCGGGGCGCACGCCGGAGCGGTGGTGCTGACCCTGGGGCTGACCGGGCTCGGACTCGTCGCCGGGGCTGTCAGCGCTGTGGGGACCGTGGCGTCGGGTGCCGGGACGCAGTTGCTGGTGGCTGCCGCCATTGGGGCCGGGATGCCGTTGCCCGAGGCGGGGTGGCAGCGGGCGCTGTTCTTCGCCGGGGGTGCGGGCTGGCTGATTGTGTTGCGGCTTGCGCTGCCCACGCCCTCGGCCCTGGTCAGTGATTTTCGGTTCGACGGGGAGCGGGACGCCGTTGCCGCCGTGTACGACGCCATCGCGGCGCTGCTCTCCGCCGTGGGCGACGAGGCGGCCACGGCGCGGCGTGCCGCGCTGACCGCCGCGCTCGATCACGCTCAGGACGCGCTCGCGGGGCCCCGGCTGCGGCGGTACGCCAGTTCCTCGGCCGAGCGGCGGTTGCGGGCGCAGTACGCCGCCGCCCTGCCCCTCGCCGAGGCGGCGACCGCGCTCGCGTGGGCGGAGGACGCGTTGCCCGAGCGGGCGGCGGAGGGCCCGCGGCGGCTCGCCGTCGCCGTACGGACGGGGGAGCCCTGCGGGCCGTTGCCCGCGCCCTCGCGGTCCGTTCCGGGGTTGCGCGCCCTCGATGACGCCCTGCTGCATGCCGCCGAGGCCTTCGACCGGGGCGGTGGGAAGAACTCCGGGACCAACTCCCCGAAGAGCTCTCCGGGGGCACGGAGTTCGCACGGCGACGCTTCCGAGACCAGCCCTCTCGATCTCGGTACCCAGCGGACCGCGCGCTACGGTCCGCGCCTGCGTCCCCTCCGGGCCAAGGTCCCGCTCCTGATCCGTACCATCACCGGCGCCGGTGGCCGTGAGTACGGGTTTCGGGTGGCCCTGTGCTTCGGCGCGAGTGCCGCTGTCGCGCAGGCGCTGCACCACGTGCACTGGTACTGGCTCCCGGCCACCACCGTCTTCCTCGTCAAGCCCGACCTCGGGCCGCTCGTCTCGCGCGTACTGAACCGGGCGGCGGGCACCCTCTTCGGTGCCGTCGTCTTCGCCGGATTCGCCGCCGTGCTGCCCCGACCGGAAGGCCTCGTGGCGCTCGTCGCCCTCAGTGGCGCGCTGATTCCTGTCGCCACGCGGCACTTCGCCGCCCAGACCGCCGTCGTCACCGTCCTGGTGCTCTCACTCGTCATGGTGGGCGGGGATCCGCAGGCCTCCTGGAGCCGGATCGGCGAGACGCTGCTGGCCTGCGCGATCGTGCTGCTCGTCGGGCATCTGCCGGTGCCGGGGCAGCGCGGCGGGAACGTACGGGCCCGGCTGGGGCGTGCGACCGAGGCGGCACACGCCTACCTGGCGCACGTGCTGAGCGGGGCCGACGACCGTGCCGCGCGCTGGGCACTGCGCCGCGAGGCCTATCGGACGCTGGCCGAGGCCCGTGCCGCGATCGACCGCGCCTCCGCCGAACTTCCCGCCCTGGCACGGCACACGGAAGGCACCGACGAGGTCGCCGCCACGCTCGAACGTCTCGTGGACACCACCACCGCCTGCGCCGTCCACCTCGACGACACGGGGCGGCTCACCCCACGGCACACCGGGCGTCTCGCCACGCTCCTCGACGAACTCGTGGAGCAGCGCGAGCGGGCCGGGCTCGCGGAGCCCCCGGCCAACCTGCTCAGCGCCTGAGCACCGTGTGCACCAACGCCGTCCCGGGCGCCGTCCGCCCGCCCGGGCCCGCCGTGTGCGTCACATCCTCGGGCGTCAGCTCACCCCCACAGTGCCCGCACGTGACCCGCGGATCGGCCGGCCGGCCGCACGCGCTGTGCACCGGGACCAACGGCGGCCCCGCCACCACCCGATGCCGGTCGCCCCAGGTGAGAAGGGTCAGTACGACCCCGTACAACTCCCGGCCCGCCGACGTGAGTACGTACTCGTAGCGCGCCGGCCGCTGCTGATAGGCGACCCGCTCCACGACCTCCTCGGCGACCAGGTGATCGAGCCGGTCCGCCAGGATGTTGGTCGCGATCCCCAGGTCGGCGCGCAGATCCTCGTAGCGGTTCAGGCCGAGGAAGAGGTCGCGGAGGATCAGCACCGTCCACTGGTCGGCCACGACTGCCGAGGCCCGCGCCACCGAGCAGTGCATTCCTGCGAAACGTTCGCTTCTCACACCCACCACCGTACTTCCTTGTGGTTTGCAAGGGACTTGCCTAGCCTCGACGGAGACAGTCGCTTGCAATCAGCAAGTCAGTTGGCGAGTCAGATCAGGGAGGGCTCGGATGTACCACGCCGTCGTCCGTAGCAAGGTCCGCAAGATGTGGCGCACCGTCGGCAGCGGTGACGGCGCCTACCGTCAAGCCGTCGAACTCGCCTCCCCGGACGTGCACTTCCGCTTCGTCGGCGACACACCCATGGGCGCCGACCTGCACGGCCGCGAGGCCTTCGCCGACTGGTTCGAGCGCTTCGAGCGGGTCTTCCCGGGATTGCGGCTCACGCTCACGGACGTCGTCGTCAAGGGCTGGCCCTGGAACACCACCGTCGTGACGCGGCTGCGCGTCCGCGGAACGCTCGCGGACGGCAGCGCGTACGAGAACGAGGCCATTCAGTGGGTACGGATCCGCTGGGGGCGCATGGTCGAGGACACGGTCCTGGAGGACACCCTGCGCCTCAACGAGGCCTATCGGCGGCAGGAGTTGGCGAACGCCACCTGAGGAAGACGCTCCCGAGGAACACGAAGGACCACGAGCGGTCAGGGCTGTATCCGCACCCACACCGGCGCGTGGTCCGACGCCGGCTTGCCCCTTCGTTTGCCGGGCTCGGGGCCCACGGACGGCAGCTCGGGCGCCTTCGTGCCCGGCAGCCCCGTACCGGCGGCCGTGATGCGGTGCACCAGACGGTGGCTGGTCAGTATGTGGTCGATGAGTTCGGGACGCCCCTCGTGGATCCGTGAGAAGCGCTGCTCGGCGGGTATGAGCGGCGCTACGTTCCACAGGCGGAACCGGTCGCCCTTGTCCTTGATCTTGAATCCCGGCCTGTCGATCTCGGAACCGGGCGGGCCGAGCAGGATCTGTGTGGTCGCGGCGCCCACCTCGTCGTTGAGGTCGCCGAGCACCGCCACGTCGCGATCGCGTCCGTCGCCGTCCAGAAGCCGGTCGGCGAGCTCGCGCAGCGCCGTCGCCTCGGCGGCCCGCCGGTAGAGGGCGTACGCGCCGTAGCGGGCCCGTTCGCCCTCGTCACGCGGGTTGAAGCGGCCACCCGGGTACGTCAGCAGCTTCGACTTCAGATGGCAGACCGCCACCTTCAGCGTCATCGCCCGCGTGGCGATCTCCACGGCCAGGAAGCCACGGCCCGCCCGGGACACGGGCTCGCCTTCGTCGTCGCCCTGGACGGGCCGGAGCAGCGCGGGGAACGCGGTCGTGTCGGCGAGCACCCGCGGGACGACGTCGCGGCTGAGGAAGCCGACCCTGATGCCGCGGCCGTCCGGGTGCTCCGAGAGCGCGACATGCCAGTCGCCGTCCAGCTTTTTGGCCAGGTCCTCCAGCGCCTCCGGGTCGCCGACCTCCTGCACGCCGAGCAGCGTCGGGTCGAGTGCGGTGATGGTGGAGGCCAGGGAGGTGAGTTTTGCCTCGTACTCGGCCTCGGTCTTCGGGCCGAACTCCCCATCGGGCCGGTACAGGTTCTCCAGGTTCCATGTGCCGAGAAGCATGCCGGGCTCCCTTCCGGAAGCGCTGCCGAAGCGCCGCCTGTCGAAATGGTGTGGCCAGCGTGCGCGCGAAACCGTTACGGCGACAGGGCGGGGAACAGGATGCGCGGTTAACGTCACCCGGCGGCACGACCCCGTCGTACCGTGGCGTGATGACCTCGTCCGACATCTCGCCCGAAGCGAAGACTGCCGCCGATCTCATCATCACCGGATGCACCGCCCTCGTGCACGACGATCATGAACAGATCGACTTCGTCGAGGACGCCACCATCGTCGTACGGGACGGGATCATCGAGGCCGTCACGACCGACCCCAAGGACCTCTCCGGCCTCCCTGACGTGACCGGCCTCCCCACCGCCGGGGGACTGACACACATCGACGCGCGCGGCCAGGTCGCGATGCCCGGACTCGTCAACTGCCATACGCACACGCCGATGGTCGCGCTGCGCGGCATCGCCGAGGACCTCCCGATCGAGGAGTGGTTCAACGACGTCATCTGGCCCATCGAGTCCAACCTCACGGACAAGGACGTGGAGTTGGGAGCGCGGCTCGCCTGCGCCGAGATGATCCGGGGCGGGGTCACCTGCTTCGCGGATCACTACTTCTCGATGGACACGGTCGCAGCCGTCACCGCGGAGAGCGGGATGCGTGCCAACCTCGGGCAGGCCTACTTCTCCTCCCAAGGGGCCGAAGGGCGCGAGCGGTCACTGGAGTTCGCGTTGCGCCACCGGGGCGGAGCCGCGGGCCGCATCAGTACCTCGCTCGCTCCGCACGCCCCTTATACCGTCGACGACGCCGACCTCGCCGCCACCGCTCGACTCGCCCGTGAACACGGTCTGTTGGTGCACATCCACGCTGCTGAGAACCGCGACCAGACCGACACGAGCCTGGCCCGGCACGGCCGTACGCCGATCGAGATCCTTCAGGGCGCGGGGCTGCTCGACGTCGACCTGCTCATCGCCCACGGCACGGGCATCGTGGAACGCGACCTGCCCGTTCTCGCCGGTGCGACGGGACGCGTCGCCGTGGCCAGCGCGCCCCGCGGCTACCTCAAGTTCGCCTGGCCCACCACGACTCCGGTACGTGCCCTTCGCGAACTCGGGATCCCCGTCGGGCTCGGCACGGACGGGGCCGCCTCGAACAGTTCCCTGGACGTGTGGGACGCCATGGCCCTCACCGCGCTGGTGCAGAAGTCGACCGAGGGCGACCCGCGCTGGCTCACGTCCCGTCAAGCCCTGCACCACGCCACGCTCCAGAGCGCGCGGGCCGTCGGACTCGGCCAGGAGATCGGCAGCCTGGCTCCGGGACGCAGGGCCGACATCATCCTCGTCGACCTGACCGGCCCGCACACCCAGCCCGTGCACGACCTCGCGGCCACACTCGTGCACAGCGCCCGCTCCAGCGACGTACGCACGACGATCGTCGACGGGCGGGTGCTCATGCGTGAGCGCGAGCTGCTGACGCTCGATGTCCCGGGAATCGTGGGGGAGTTGGGGGAGCGGATGCCCTCCCTGCTCGACCGGAGCCACGGCAGGAAGATCCAGGAGTACGACATCTAGGGTGGAGCGCATGCCGAACATGCCGAACATGGCGCACACGCCGAACGTGGGGCACACGCCGAACATGGCGCACGCGCCGAACATGGCGCACGCGCCGAACCAGGACCCGGCCGCAGACATCCTCGCCGACCCGTACGCCGTCTACGAGCGTCTGCGCGGGACCGCCCCCGTTCACCGCATCGCCGGCACGGACGGCAGGCCCGCCTGGCTCGTCACGCGCTACGAGGACGTACGCGAGGCCCTGGGGAACCCGCTCCTGTCGCTGGACAAGAGCCATGCCCTGCCGGGTAATTACAAGGGTTTGGCGCTGCCTCCGGCCCTGGACGCCAACCTCCTCAACATGGACCCGCCCGACCACACCCGCATCCGCCGCCTGGTCGTGCGGGCCTTCACGCCGCGCCGCGTCGAGCAACTGCGTGTCCCCATCAGGCAGACCGCCGACCGGCTCCTCGACGCGCTCGGGCCGCACGGCAGCACGGATCTGATCACCGCGTACGCCGCGCCCCTGCCGATCACCGTCATCTGCGACCTGCTCGGGGTACCGGACGAGCACCGCAGGGACTTCCGGTCCTGGACCGACGTGCTCGTCACCCCGGACCCGGAGAAACCGCAGGCCGTCAAGGAAGCGGCCGTGGCGATGCTCGGCTTCCTCACCCAGCTCCTCGCCGACAAGAGGAAAGAGCCCGCCGACGATCTGCTCTCCGACCTGATCGCGGTCCGCGAGGAGGGCGACCGGCTCACCGAGGACGAGCTGATGTCGCTCGCCTTCCTGATCCTCTTCGCGGGATACGAGAACACGGTGCAGCTCATCGGCAACGCTGTCCTGGCGCTGCTCCAGCACCCCGAACAGCTAGCGGCCCTCCGCGCCGACCCGGCCCGACTGCCCGCCGCCGTCGAGGAGATCGCCCGCTACGAAGGACCCGCCCTACTCGCCATCCGGCGCTTTCCGTTGGAGGACGTGACGATCGGCGACGTCACTGTCCCCGCGGGCGAGACCGTCCTGCTGTCCCTGTCCGCCGCCAACCGCGACCCGCACCGCTTCCCCGACGCCGACCGGTTCGACCTCGGCCGCGACGCCTCCGGGCATCTCGCGCTCGGCCACGGCATCCACTACTGCCTGGGCGCACCGCTGGCCCGCCTGGAGACGGAGATCGCCCTGTCGGCACTCCTGGAGCGCTTCCCGGATCTCGCGCTCGCAACCGGACCCGACGACCTGCGGTGGCGCCCCTCCCTCCGGGCGCGCGGCCTGCTCGCGCTCCCCGTGACCTACTGACGAAGCTGAGAGTTCACTCACACGGGCACGTAACAGAGTGTCAGCTACGTCTCAGTACGGTTACTTTGCGAGACGTTCACGCGCTGATTGGCGTTTAACTCTATGAGAACAGCGCTGGAACGAGAACAGCGCTACATGGAGGTGCAGGGTGAACGGGCGAACGGTGCTGGAGCGGTTTCCCGCCGGTGGGCCTCGTGGCTCGTGGCCGGCGGAGGAGTTTGCGCAGGCGCGCCGCCTGGAGGGGCAGATGGCGGAGGTCGTGATGGATCTGACGTCGGACGCGTTCCTGGTGGTCGTACGGGACCTGGACCTCACGGAGTGAGCCGCGAGCGGGGGCGCGGCCCGGGTACCTTCACCGCGAACTGGTCGGCCTGCAGGGAGTACAGCTCCGCGTAGACCCCACCCGTGGCGAGGAGTTCGTCCGGGGTGCCGGACTCCACGAGACGCCCCTGGTCGAGGACGTACACCAGGTCGGCGTGGCGTACCGAGGCGAGGCGGTGCGTGATGAGGATGACCGTCTGACCTGTTCCCGCCAGGGCCCGGATCTTCTCGAACACCTCCAGTTCGGCGCGGGCGTCGAGGGCCGCCGTCGGCTCGTCGACGACCAGGATCGCGCCCCGCCGGTACGCGGCCCGCGCGATACCGAGCCGCTGCCACTGACCGCCCGACAGCTCGTGCCCGCCGCTGAACATGCGGGCCAGCAGCGTGTCGAACCCGTGCGGCAGATCGGCCACGACCTCCTCCGCGCCGGCCTCGGTGACGGACGAGGACAACCGCTCCTCGGTGAGTGGGGCAGAGGTCCGGCCGATCGCGACGTTCACGCGTGCGGTGAACGGCCAGCGTTTGAAGTCCTGCGCCACCATCGCGATGCGCTCGGCGAGTTGGTGCCGGTCGGCGGTCGCCGCGTCGACGTCGTCCCACATGATCCGGCCGCTCTGCGGCGCGTACAGACCCGACAGAAGTTTGACCAGGGTGGTCTTGCCGGAGCCGTTCTCGCCGACCAGCGCCACGATCTTGCCGAGCGGCACGGTCAGCGTCACCTCGGAGAGGGCGGGGCGCGAGGCGCTGCCCGGGTAGGTGAACGTGACGTTCTCGAAGCGGACCTCGCGTGGGTTCTCGGGCAGCGGCTCGCCGCCGGCCGGGATCGCGCGGCGCGCCGCCTCGGCATACAGGCGTTGCAGGTCTCCGACGAACAGGGCTTCCTCGTGCAGCCTGTTGACCTCCAGGACGAGCGTGTCCAGGTTCGCGGAGCCCGTACGGATGGCGATCACGGCCGTGCCCGCCACGGACAGCGACATCGCGCCGACGAGCAGCAGACCGCCGAGCGTCGTGTACGTCGCCACGGTCGCGAGGCCCGTCCACGCGGCCGCGATCAGGCCGGTACGGGCCGCGAGCCGGGCCAGCCGGGCCTGCTCGTCCTCCGCGG
Organism: Streptomyces sporangiiformans; assembly: GCF_005768555.2. Classification (GTDB taxonomy): domain Bacteria; phylum Actinomycetota; class Actinomycetes; order Streptomycetales; family Streptomycetaceae; genus Streptomyces; species Streptomyces sporangiiformans. Next base: position 19,010 of record NZ_VCHX02000104.1, on the reverse strand, counting down.
ACTCCGACATCGCGCGGTAGTGGCGCAGCAGGAAAGGGCCGACCCCGTGGACGCGGATCTCCGGGGCGGCGGCCGGTTCGGTCAGCAGCCCGCTGATCAGGTGGCCGGCCCGGGCGTGCTGCACCCAGGTGTGGAACGATTCGTAGCGGCGCCGGGCGATCGTCAGCGCGCTCCACGCGCTCGGCAGGGTCATCGTCACCAGCAGCGGCAGCAGCGCCGGGTGCAGCACCGTCAGGACGCCGGCCGCCGCGACGAGCGAGATCATCGCGTTCACGACGCGCGTGGCGATCGCGATCATGCGCCGGGCCGACGAGGCGCCGTACTGCGCGGTGTCCAGCAGCTTGTGGAAGGCGTCGTCCTCGATCGCGGACAGCTCGACCGCCGCGGCCCGTTCCAGATACAGCTCCGTCGCGACGCGCTCCACCTTCGGTTCGAGGCGGCCGGTGGCGTACGTCGACGCGGCCCGCAGCAGCGCGGCGAGCAGCATCACGACGGCGACCGTGACGAGCGCGGGCACCGCGCCACGCAGCCGGTCGTCCACGGGCCCGTCCGCCATCAGCCGGGCCAGCACGACGTTGACGGCGAGCAGACTCACCGCCTGGATCACGCCCCGGCCCACCTCCGCGCCCACGACGGTCCGGGCGGCCCGCCGGTCCGCCTGCCAGGCCAGGCGGAAGCTGGCCGCGAGGAGCGAGGGCAGCTGCGTCACCATGGCGCGGAAGCCCAGTTCCAAGAACGCGTCGGAGTGTTGCGACCAGCCGGTGTCGTAGCGCAACGGGCCGCCGAACAGCAGCCGCTCCGACTCGGACGGCTCGGGCCTGCCCGAGCCGCGTTTCCGCTTCGTCGATCCTGAACTCAACGGCTCTCCCCCGCTCGTGGGCGAAACGGCCACTATCGCGGTGCCGGAGGCCGCCGGGGAAGGCGCGCGTCCCGTGCGCCCCGGCGTGACCGGAGCACACCCGGCGCGAGGATCCGCGCCGGTATGACACGGCGCGAGGATCCACGCCGTGTCATACCGCCGCGCGCTCTGCCATGCCGAGGAACGCGACCATCCACCTACGCGGCCAACGGGATTTCTTCACGACCAGCACACTTCGGACACCATGCGATGTCACAGGCGTCTCATAGACTTCCGGGGCGCGTCAGCAAGAGCCATCATCGGGGGAGTTGGACAGATGAACGCCTGGAATCCGCCGGGGTCGGGGCAGCCACAAGGGCCGTATCCACCGCAGGGTCAGTATCCGCCCCAGGGGCCTTACCCGCCGCAGGGCCCGATTCCGCCTCAGGGGCCTTACCCGCCGCAGGGTCCGTACCCGCCCGCGCCCGCTCGCGTGGGTCTCGGGCGCAGACTGTGGAGCACGGTGGGGCCCATCGCCGTCGGTCGGCGGGTGTTCAGGCCGTCGCGACCGGACCGCGTCGAGGACGAGACCGTCGGCAGAATCCAGAAGATCCGTACGGCCGTGGGGCTGGCCGCGGTCGTCTCGGTGATGTTCGCCTACAGGCTCGTCGACTCGGCCCAGGGCGTGGCGAGCGACCGCGGCGAGCAGGCCTGGCTCAGCATCTGCGTGCTTGCCGCCACCTTCCCGGTCGTGGTCGGTGGCTTCATCGCTCTGGCCCGCCCGCCCGTCAGGCGGGTGCTGCTGCGCCGGACGGCCAAACCGGTCGGCTCCCTCGTGGCGCTCTTCGCTGCGATGGCGACGTTCCCGTTCGCCGTGTTGACGGTCAGCCAGTGGACTTTGACGCCCGCGGGTAAGGCGATGGTGATATTCGGCCATGTGCTCATATTCCTGTGGGTGCTGCCGTTCGTGGCCTACGGCACCGCCATGTCGCTCGTGCACGTCTTCCGCACGGCCGACATCCACGAGGTGGTGCCACCCCTGCTGGCCACCGTACTGGTGTGGGAGATGGCCGTCCTCGACGTTGTCAACGGAGCCTACGAAGGTGCGCCGTTCATCGTGCGCGTGGTGTTCGTCCTGGGAACGCCCGTCTCCGTGACCGCTGTGGCGCTCTGGGAACTCCGCAGACTGCGAACCCTTCACGCCCTCACGATCCGCGGGGCGCTGATGCGGTGACCGAGGCCCACAGGCCGAGGCTCATAGGCCGAGGCTCACAGGAGGAAGAAGCGAGAAGGGGAAGGAAGGGGAAGAACGTACCGATCAGGTGCTGACCGGCCGCGACCACGAGGGGGCCGCCCCCATGATCCGGCACAGCGCCAGATAGAGCGGGATCGGCGGGGTGTACGGGATCTCGCTGTCGGGTTTGTGGATGAGGTCGGGCTGGCGCGGTGCGTCGTGCACGACCGCTCCCGTGGCGTAGTGCGCGGGAGCCGGCCACTCGAGGGAGACGTCGGAGTCGGAGGGGACGAGCCACCACCACTGGGTCCCGTCGGCGTACACGCACCCGACGCGCGGCAGCCGGGGCATCAGCAGCGGCCCGAATCTGGCGGGCACCGCCACCGCGTCGCAGCCGAGGGGCACCTGCATGCCCTCCGGGACGGCGAGCTGCTGCGGTGACCCGGCACGGGACGTCCGCAGTCCACGCCGCAGACGGACCAGCGTGTCCAGGTTCAGCACCCGGGGAGTTCCGGCTGACGTAGCCCTCACACCCATTCAGCCCCCGTCCGATCTCAAGGTCGCGGCACCATCAGAACCATTCCTGTCCGGCCGAGGGCGGCGTCCTGGCCTCGGTCCGCGAGGAGCCGGCTGGGGTCGGCCGGCTCCTCGCACTCCAGCCCAGATCCGACCGCGGCTCGGCGCCGTTGTTCGCCGAGCGCGGTAGATCGGCCCAGACCAGCAGTCCGGGACCGGTCTCCTGGGCGCCCCAGGCACTGCACACCGCCGCGACGAGGAGCAGTCCCCTTCCGTGCTCCTCCTCGGGGCGCTGCGGCGACGGGTGGGGTTCACCCGGCGCACACCCCTCATCACGTACGGCTATCCGAACCTGGTCGTCGCTGTCGTGCAGCTCGCACACCACCTGGCGGCTCGCCGTGTGCACGACCGCGTTGGTGACCAGCTCGGAGACGACCAGCTCCGCCGTCGCACAGGTGTCCTCGCAGACGGCCCACCCCGAAAGCCGGGCACGGGTCAGGCGCCGGGCCTGCGCTGCAGAACCCGGGTGCGCGGCCAGCTCGAAGCTGAATCGGCGATGAGGGGCCGCATCGGGGCGCACCCCGGCGGCACCGAGACCGAACCAGTCCTCGGCGGCGTCTGCTCTTAACGGCGCGGGCGGAGTCACGCTTGCCACTATCTCCCCGCCGTGAACACTTGGCAAGTGTCACTCTGAAAATTGCAGAGTGCAGTGTGACGCGCAGAAGGGCCATGGCACACTGCTCGCAACAGCATGTGGCGCGGCGTCAGTTGGGTACCCGGTCTGGGTACGCACCGGGCGCCGCCCGGGCTGTCAGGACTATGTGGAGGTGGACGTGAGCGAGCCGCGGTCCGCACCGACGGTCGGTCAGGTCGTCCTCGGAAGGCGCCTGTTGGACCTGCGGGAGCGCGCGGGGCTCAAGCGCGAGGAGGCCGCGCGCATCCTGCGCGTCACAGCCGCCACCGTCCGCCGCATGGAGACGGCCGAGGTCGCTCTGAAGATCCCGTACCTTCAACTCCTGCTGAAGTCGTACGGTGTGTCCGACGAGGAAGCTGAGGCCTTCGTCACACTCGCCGAGGAGGCCAACCAACCCGGCTGGTGGCAGCGGTTCCACGACATCCTGCCGGGCTGGTTCTCGATGTACGTGAGCCTGGAGGGCGCGGCCACCCTCATCCGGGCGTACGAGCCCCACTTCGTGCCCGGTCTGATGCAGACCCAGGAGTACGCACGGGGCGTCATGGAATCAGGCGCCCTCGGCCAGACGAGACCCGAGGACATCGAGCGCCATGTGGCGCTGCGCATGCAACGTCAGCAACTGCTCACGCGCGAGGACGCGCCGCGGTTGTGGGTCGTGATGGACGAGACCGCGCTGCGCCGGCCCGTCGGCGGCCCCGACGTGATGCGCGCACAGATCGACAAGTTGATCGAGACCACGAACCTGCCCAATGTGACGCTGCAGATCGCCCCCTTCTCCTCAGGGCCGCACGCGGGCACGTACGGGCCCTTCGTGCTCTTCCGATTTGCCATGCCCGAACTGCCGGACATGGTCTACAGCGAGTACCTGACCGGCGCCGTCTACCTGGACGCGCGTGCCGAGGTGGCCACCCACCTCGAGGTCATGGACCGCATGGCGGCGCACGCCGCCACAGCACATCGCACGAAGGAGATCCTCAACGATCTCCGCAAGGAGCTGTGAATGAATCCCATCAAAGCCCGGGTACACGACGCGCCGATCTACAACGGCATGCCCGCACGGGAGCTGGGCAGCGAAGGCTGGCACAAGCCGTGGAGCGGGGGCAACGGCGGCAACTGCCTGGAGGCGATGAAGCTCGCCGACGGCCGCATCGCGGTCCGTCAGTCGGCGGACCCGGACGGACCCGCCCTTATCTACACCCCCGGTGAGATGACCGCGTTCATCCAGGGCGCCAAGGCCGGAGAGGCGGACTTCCTGCTCTCTTGAGGCTGTTGATGTCCCCGCATCGCGCATGCGTGCGCATTTGATTGATGACTAACCACGGCAGAAGCCGCAGATGCTTACGGAGTACCTCATGACCGTGACCGAGGAGGACCCCTCTCAGGACACCGTCCGGACCGTCCGGACCGACGTGTGCTCTACCGCCATGACCACATGCGACGTGGCGCGTCCACAAGGCGGCTGAGCGCGATCACCGGGAACGGCGGCTGTTCCGCGTGGTCCCGGCCAAGGCTCAACCCGTAGTAGATCTGCTCGATCGACGGCGGTCCGACCGCGAGGTTGCGGCGGACCGCCGTCGTCGGTGACTCCTGTCCGGCGTGGACGAGATACGCGGCCGCCATCGTCCCCGTACGCCCCACGCCTGCGCCACAGTGCACGAACACCGGCCCCGGCACCGAGCCGATGACGTCGAGGAAACGTCGCACCTGGTGAGGTGTCGGGGTCTGTCCGTCCCGGATGGGAAGACGGACGACGTCGAGCCCGGCCTTGTGGGGGCCGGCGAGCCGGTCCGCGCTCAGGTCCTCGGCGCGCAGATCGACCACGGTGGTGAAGCCGAGGTGTGCCAGCGCCCGGTAGCCCGCGGTGGAGGGGGCAGCACCGCGCCAGAGCTGCCCGTCGGCGTCCACGGGCTGGAAGTGGTGGATGCCCCGCACGGGGTGGGTGCCCGGAGGTGGCGGGGTGTGTTCGCGCATCCAGTACGACACCGCGAGGATGCTCAGCGCGCCGGTCGCCCAGAGGGCGAGATAGCCGAGAGCGAGGGTGGCGAGCGCCCGGAGGAGCATTCGGCGCAGGGGCGCGCGTGACCGGCCGGTCGGCAGTGTGAGTCGGGGCGAGGACGGGGCGATGACAGCCATGAGCGAGCCGGGGTGCTCGGGGACGAGGGACGCGCCAGCATCGTAACCTCGGGTGCTGGGGCGGGAGCGGCCCGTGATGACAGTGGGGCGGTTGTCGTCCTACGGGGCCGCTGGGATCAGAAGGGGGCGCGATGGACTCGGGAGCGTCGCGCGAGCCCCGGCGCCCGCCCCGTTCGCTCTGTCCCGCCCCCTCTCACCCCGGTGGCAGCACTCCGCACAACGCGTCGAGCGCCGCCGCGTACGCATGCTCCGGCGGGGTCGCGTAGCCGACGACCAGTCCGTCCATGGAGGGCATGGTTGCCGCCGGGTGGCGGAAGTCCGAGAGACCGTCCAGGGCAACCCCCTGCCAGGCGGCCCCCTTGACGGTGGACCGCTCGCTTCCAGGTGGCAGCCGCAGCACCGCGTGCAGGCCGGCCGCGATACCGGTGACCTCGATATGCGGCGCGAGCGCGGCGACGAGACGGTCGCGCCGCCTCCGGTACCGCTGACGCATCCGCCGCACATGGCGGTCGTACGACCCCGAGACCACGAAGTCCGCGAGGGTCAACTGGTCCAGGACGCTCGCCCATGCCTCGCGATCGCCCTTCGCCTCCAGTACGGCGTCGACGTACCGCTCCGGAAGGACCATCCAGCCCAGCCGCAGGGCGGGCGACAGGCTCTTGCTGACCGAGCCGATGTGGATGACCCGCTCAGGGTCCAGGCCCTGTACGGCTCCGACGGGCTTGCGGTCGTAGCGGAACTCGCCGTCGTAGTCGTCCTCCAGAATCACGCCGCCACGCGCGCGTGCCCAGTCGATGACGGCGGCACGACGTGCGGGATGCAGCGGCCCGCCGGTCGGGAACTGGTGTGCCGGCGTGAGCAGTACGGCCCTCTCCTTGCCCAGTTCCTCGACCTGGGCGCCGTGTTCGTCGAGGGACAGCGGCACCGTCCGTACGCCCGCCGCAGTCAGCAACTCGCGGTGGAAGCCCAGCCCGTACGCCTCCACGGCCAGCGGGCCCCGCAGCACCGCGCCTGCGAAGAGGAGGCGCAGCGCGTGGGCGAAGCCGGAGCAGATCACGATCCGGCCGGGCTCGGTGCGTACCCCACGCGCGCGTGCCAGGTACTCCGTGAGCGCCCGCCGCAGTTCGATTCGGCCCGCGGGATCGCCGGGCCCGAAGGCCTCGTTGGGGGCGGCGTTCAGCGCTCGCCGGTACGAAGCGAGCCACGCGGCACGCGGGAACGACGACGCGTCCGGCGTGCCCTGCCGCAGGTTGTGGCGCGGTCCACGCGCGCGTGGAGGTGTCTTTCTGGGGACGCGCGCGTGGGCGACGTCCAATGGCTCGGCGCGCTCGGCGACCCGGGTGCCCGAGCCCTGGCGCGCGGTCAGCCAGCCCTCGGCGACGAGTTCCGCGTAGGCGTCGGCGACCGTGTTGCGGGCGACACCGAGGTCGGCGGCGAGCGAACGGTACGGGGGAAGACGAGTGCCCGGGGCGAGGCGTCCGCCGCGTACGGCCTCGCGCAGGGCGCGGATGAGGGCGGCGCGGCGACCGCCCGCCCCCGACAGCTCCCGTTCCAGTTCCAGGTGCAGGTCGGCACCGATGCGCTCCGCTGAATTGACCCATGAATCCGCCATGAAAATGAACCATACAAGGGGTCTTTCCGGCCCATAGATTCATAGGCATGACGACGAACACAGCAGGCAGGACGACGGGAACCGCAGTGGCCGGAAATTCTCGACTCGACTTCGCGAAGTCCGCCCCGAAGGCCTTCCGTGCCCTCATCGGCTTCGACGCCGCGGCGCGCGAGAGTCTGGACCCCGCGCTGGTCGAGCTGATCCAGATCCGCGCCTCACATCTCAACCACTGCGCGTACTGCCTCCACATGCACACCAACGACGCGCGCAAGGCGGGCGAGAGCGAGGACCGCCTCCACATGGTCGCGGTGTGGCGCGAGGCTCCGCACTTCTTCAGCGCGCAGGAACGCGCGGCGCTGGCACTGACGGAGGCGGTGACGCTGGTGGCCGACGGGGGAGTCCCCGACGAGGTCTACGCGGAGGCCGCCGCACACTTCGACGACCAGGAGCTGGCCCATGTGCTGGCGCTGATCTTCGCGATCAACACGTGGAACCGGATCGCCCTGTCGACGGCGAAGAAGGCGGGGACGGACGGCCGCTGAGGCGGTGACGGGCGCACAGCGGCGTCCACCCCGTCATTCCCTCGTGGGCTCATACCGTCATCGGCCGGTCGTGCGGCCCTATCGGTGCCGGAAGCCGTGAGTTCCCCGTCAGATGACGGTCCACCGCTGCCGCGACCGCCCGCCCCTCGGCGATGGCCCACACGATCAGGGACTGGCCGCGGGCGGCGTCCCCCGCGGCGTACACGCCCGGGACGTTGGTCGCGAAGTCCGCGTCGCGGCTGATCGTGCCGCGGGGGGTGAGGGAGAGGCCGAGCTGGTCGACGAGGCCGTCGGTGCGGTCGGGGCCGGAGAAGCCGAGGGCGAGCAGGACCAGGTCGGCGGGGATCGAGCGCTCGGTGCCGGGGAGCGGCCGGCGTTCGGGGTCGACCTCGACGATGCGCAGTGCGCGGACGTGTCCGTTCGCGTCGCCGGTGAAGCGGAGCGTGGACGCCGCGAAGAGCCGCGCGTCCGCGTCCGCCGCGGGCGAGGTCCGCAGGTCGCGAGCCTCCTCGTGCGCGGCCGACAGGCGGTAGATCTTCGGATACACCGGCCACGGCTCGGTGTCCTCGTCGCGCTCCGCGCCCGGCTGCGCGTAGATGTCCAGCTGGGTCACGGACGCCGCGCCCTCGCGTACCGCCGTGCCCAGGCAGTCGGCACCCGTGTCGCCGCCCCCGACTATGACGACGTGCTTGCCGGCAGCGGACAGCGGGGACGCCTCCAGGTCTCCCTCGCACACCCGGTTGGCCAGCGGCAGATACTCCATCGCCTGATGAATGCCGTCCAACTCCCTGCCAGGCACAGGAAGTTCACGCCAGGCCGTTGCGCCCACCGCGAGGACCACGGCGTCGTAACGGGCCCGCAGCTCGGCAGCTCCAAGGTCCCTGCCGACGGCCATCGAGGTGCGGAACTTGGTTCCCTCCGCCGTCATTTGGCCGAGCCGTCGCTCCAGGTGCCGCTTCTCCATCTTGAACTCGGGGATCCCGTACCGCATCAGCCCGCCGATCCGGTCGTCCCGTTCGTACACGGCGACGGTGTGCCCGGCCCGGGTCAACTGCTGGGCCGCGGCGAGTCCGGTGGGCCCCGAGCCGATCACCGCGACCGTCCGCCCGGACAGCCGGTCCGGCGGTCGCGGCGGAGTGAACCCGTCCTCCCAGGCCCGGTCGGCGATGGCGGCCTCGACGTTCTTGATGGTGACCGCGGGCTGGTTGATCGCCAGCACACAGCCCGCCTCGCACGGCGCGGGGCACAACCGCCCGGTGAACTCGGGAAAGTTGTTGGTGGCGTGCAACCGGTCGCTCGCCACGCGCCAGTCGTCGCGCGAGACGAGGTCGTTCCACTCGGGGATCAGGTTGCCGAGCGGACAGGCCTCGTGGCAGAAGGGGATGCCGCAGTCCATGCAGCGGTCGGCCTGCGTGCGGATGATGGGCAGCAGTGCCCCGGGGACGTACACCTCGTCCCAGTCACGGACCCGCTCCTCGACGGGGCGGCGTGGCCACTCCTCGCGGGAGGCGTTGAGAAAACCCTTGGGATCGGCCATGGCCGTCTCACTCACGTGCGCGTACGGGGGCCCGTGCGCCCTTGGGCCTTCGGCCTCCGGGCGGCGGCCGGGCGGCAGGGAGCAGGGCCTTCGGTTGACTCTCCCCGCCACGATACGTCGCCCGCGCCGCGCACGCCTCAGGCATGCACCGGCCCGTGTGCCCAAGGGGTGCGCGCCCGGCGTGTACGCCTCAGGTGAGGGCCAGCACGTACGAGATCGCCGCGGCGGCCGACGCGACCATGCGGGCGTGGTTCCACATCGTCCACTCGCTCACGAACGTGGGCCAGTAGGCGGCGGCCTCCGGGGTGCCGGGGTCCATCTTGGCCAGCGCCTCGTTGCGCGGGACGTTCGCGACCATCGTGACTCCGAACGAGCCGAACAGATACAGCGCGCTGCCGAGCAGCAGCTCCACCGTGCCCTCGTCGGGCCACAGCACGAACGTGACCACCGCGAGCACGGTGCACAGCACCGCCGACCCGACGAACACGACCATGAAAGCCGGCATCAAAGCGGTCACGTTGATCGCTTGCATCGCCGCGACACCCTGCGCGGGCGGCAGCGCGGCGAGCCCCTTCATCACGAACGTCGAGAACGCGCAGAAGACCCCGGCCACCAGCCCGGTGCCGAGCACACCCAGCAACGTGAACACGAAGTACGGTCCATCGATCATGGCAACTCCCCGCATAGAGCAAGCCCGTGGGCAGCAACTCGGCGCACCGCTCCCAGAACCGTCGGGCCGAACGCTCCCGAACCCCAAGATCCTGCCCGGCACTCCCTGTCACTACAAGTGAAACCCCGTACGAGAAGAGTGACCATGGTTGAGAGGCTCGAGGCCATACGCGCGCGTCTTGGACGCCGAGCGTATGCCTCGAATGCCGATCGGCCGCCGAGTGGCCGCCGAACGGAGCCGGGAGCCGCCGGGCATGTCGGCCCGCGCGGCATCATGGGCCTTGTGCGACTCGAAGCGATCACCTGGGAACGGCTCGGCGACCTCCTCGCCGAGCGGCTGCTCGACCTGAAGCCGAGTGACGGCAGTCCCTGGCCGCGCATCGCCTTCGACGGAGCACCGGCCGCACAGCCCGGCCACCTCGCCGAACGCGTGGCCGAGGCGCTGCGCGTACGTGGCCGCTCCGCACTGGTCATCGGCGCAGAGGGCTTCCTGCGCCCCGCGTCACTCCGGTTCGAGTACGGCCACCAGGACGTGGAGGCCTACTACAACGGCTGGTTCGACACCGGAGCCCTGTGGCGCGAGGTCTTCGGCCCGCTGGAACCGGCGGGCGACGGCCGTGTCCTGCCCGACCTCTGGGACCCCGCCGCCGACCGCGCCACCCGCAGTCCGTACGTCCAACTCCCACCCGGTGCCCTGCTGTTGCTGCACGGCCCGCTGCTCCTGCGCCACTGGTTCCCGTTCGACCTGGCCGTCCACACACGCCTCTCCCCGGGCGCCCTGCGGCGGCGCACCCCCGAGAGCGAACACTGGACGCTGCCCGCGTACGAGCGCTACGAGAGCGAGGTCGCCCCGGGCGACACGGCCGACGTCCTGGTGCGCGCCGATGACCCGCGCCACCCGGCGTGGAACGGCTGACGTCGGCGAACTCCGGGTGCGCATCTCCGCGTCCTTGGCGAGAATGTAGAGGCGCCGGGACCAGCGGTGCGTCCCCGCGCCGCGCCGGCCCGCCGGCAACGGGAGGTATTACATGACCACCGCCGGAGAAATCATGCACCGCGGCGCCCAGTGGATCCCCGCTCACGAGACCCTGGACCGTGCCGCCCAGCTGATGCGGGAGCTCAACGTGGGCGCGCTGCCCATCAGCGACCAGAACGAACGGCTCTGCGGCATTCTCACGGACCGCGACATCGTGGTCGGCTGCGTGGCCATGGGGCATGACCCGGCCCGCGTCACCGCGGGCGAGATGGCCAAGGGCACGCCGCGCTGGATCGACGCCGACGCCGATGTCAGTGAAGTGCTCGGCGAAATGCAGGGCCACCAGATCCGCCGCCTTCCTGTGATCAAGAACAAGCGCCTGGTCGGAATGATCAGCGAGGCCGATCTGGCCGCGCATCTGACGGAGGAACAGCTCGCGGGCTGGGCCGAGAGCGTCTACGCGAAGGCCACGACACGCTGACACCGGAAACACACCCTCGTCCGGCACGAGCCGCCCTCGTCCGGCACGAGCCGCCCTCGTCCGGCCGGCCGTGCCGGACGAGGGGCACACGTGTGTCACAACCAGCCGTTTCGCTTGAACCCCCGGTGCAGGAAGAAGCAGGCGACAGCGATCACACCGATGGCCCAGGCGTAACCGAACTTCCAGTGCAGCTCCGGCATGAATTCGAAGTTCATGCCGTAGACACCGCAGACCATCGTCGGCACGGCGATCAGCGCCGCCCACGCCGTGATCTTCCGCATGTCCTCGTTCTGCGCGACGCTGACCTGCGCGAGGTGTGCCTGCAGAATCGAGTTGAGCAGGTCGTCGAACGCGGCTATCTGCTCGGTCACCCGCAGCAGATGGTCGGAGACATCCCGGAAGTACGCCTGTATCTCCTGGTCGACCACCCGTATCGGCCGGGTGGCGAGGTCCGTGATCGGGCGGCTCAGGGGCACCACCGCCCGCTTCAGTTCGAGGAGTTCGCGCTTGAGCTGGTAGATACGCCCGGGGTCGGCCCGCGCGCCGTTCTCCGCGAACACGTCGGTCTCGACCTGGTCGATGTCCTCCTGCACCGCGTCGGTGACGTTCAGATAGTCATCGACGACATGGTCCGCGATCGCGTGCAGTACCGCGGCCGGCCCCTTGGCGAGCTGCTCGGGGTCGGCCTCCAGCTCCTCGCGCAGCGGGCCCAGCGAACCGTGCAGGCCGTGCCGCACCGTGATCACGAAGTCGGAGCCGACGAAGACCATGATCTCGCCGGTGTTCACCACCTCGCTGGTCGCGGTCAGTTCAGCGTGCTCGACGTAGCAGACCGTTTTGAACACCGCGAACAGTGTCTCGCCGTACCGCTCCAGTTTCGGGCGCTGATGGGCGTGCACCGAGTCCTCGACCGCCAGCGGGTGCAGGTCGAAGAGCTGGGCGATGACCGAGAACTCCGCCTCCGTCGGCTCGTGCAGCCCGAGCCAGACGAAGCCTTCGCCGTCCTTGCGGATCTTCTCCACCGTCTCGACGAGGTCACGGCCGCCGGGCACTCTGACCCCGTCCTCGTACGCCACGCAGTTCACCACCGAGGAGCCCAGTGGGGACCGGGCGGGGTGGCTGAGGTCCACGCGGGCACGCCGCCGTCCCAACCGCGCCACCTTGCGAAGCCCACCGGCCCTGCCCAAGCCCGTGACCTTCCGCAGATTCCCTGCCATGGACATCTGGATCTCCTCGTGTGGATCTCCTCGCGCCGCACTCTGCGCCTTGCCGCGGCCAGTTTGCCAGGATGTACCGATGGCCGGGAAAAGCCTGGAGGAATGGAGCGTTCCGTTCCGCTGCCTGCCGCGACACGTGAAGAACGCGAGAGTCGGCCATAGTGGGCAAGCCGGACAACTGGGATGATCTACGCATGACGCGAACCCACGGGTATCTCCTCGACAACCGGCAGACCGAGGCGAGTCAGCGCTTCCAGGCCCTCGCCACCCTCTTCGACCCCACGACGTTCCGGCACATCGAGCGGCTTGGCATCGGATCCGGCTGGCGCTGCTGGGAGGTCGGCGCCGGCGGCACGTCCGTGGTGTCCTGGCTCGCCAAGAAGGTCGGCCCCACCGGACGGGTCGTCGCGACCGACACCGACGACTCGTGGGCTGCCTCGGTCGCCCGCCCGCCGGTCGAGGTGCGTGTCCATGACGTGGGCGTGGACGAGCCGCCGGGCGACGGCTTCGATCTCGTGCACGCCCGGCTCGTCCTGTCCCATGTGCCGGACAGGGAACGGGCATTGCGGTCGATGGCCGGGGCGCTGCGGTCCGGTGGACGACTCCTGATCGAGGACGCCGATCCCGCGCTGCAATCGCGGCTCTGCCCCGACGAGCACGGCGCTGAGCAGCAGCTGGCCAACAAGCTGCGCCACGCCTGCGACAAACTGCTCGCCAAGCGCGGCGCCGACCTGGCGTACGGACGGCAACTCCCGCGCCTGCTCCGCGAGGCCGGACTGCGTCGCGTGGAGGCCGAGGCATGCTTCGCGATCGCCTCGCCGGCCTGCGCCGCGCTGGAGTCCGTGACGGTCGGCCAGGTCCGCGAAGAGCTCGTAGCGGCGGGCCTTGTCTCGGATCAGGACATCGAGCGTCACTTGGCGAACGTGACAGCAGGCGTCATGGATCTGACGACGGCACCACTGGTCTCGGCGTGGGGGCGCAAGCCGTAGCCCAGGCGCCGTCACGCGTTCCTCTCCGGCCTCCCGCCCACCCGCTCCACCGCCCGAGCTCCCGCCCGGCACCCCTCCGCCGCCGCCTCCCGGGGCCGGCTGCCCGAGAGCACGGCAGCGAGGAAGGCGCCGGTGAAAGCGTCCCCGGCCCCCGTGGTGTCGACGGGTGTCGCGGGCGCCGCCGGGACGTGCTCCCTTACGGCACCCGACTCGGCCACCAGTGCTCCGGCTCCGCCTTGTTTGACCACCACCAGCGGGACGTGGCGGCTCAACTTGGCCGCCGCGTCCCCCGGATCGGGCAGCCCGGTGAGCAGGCAGGCCTCGTCCCGGCTCGGCAGCAGTACGTCGACTCCCTCGGCGAGTGCCAGAAAGCGGTCGACGCCGAGCACGGAGAGGAACCCCGCCGACGCGGGATCCAGACTCACCGGCACGCCACGCGCGCGTGCCGATTCCAGAGTCACCGCGACCAGTGCCCGGCCCGGCTCGGAGAAGAACAGGTAGCCCGACAGGTGCAGCCACGCGACGTTGTCGAGCAGCGACGGCGACCAGTCACCGGGGTCGAGCCGAAGGGAAGCGCCGCTGTCCGTGAGGAAGGTGCGCTCCGCCGCCGCATCCGCGTCCACCAGGCAGATCACGGTGCCTGTCGGTGCTGTGGGATCGACGACCAGTTGGGGACGCACCCCTGAAGCGGTCAGCTCCCGCTCGTGCCACGCCGCCGAGTCGGCGCCCACCCGGCCGAGGATTCGCACGTCCGGACAGCCCCAATGGGCCGCCCAGCACGCGACGTTGGCGCCCGCGCCGCCCGGCATGGTCCGGATGGCGGCGGCCGTGTCGGTGCCCGAGGCGAGCGGTCCTCGATGCCGGGCGACGACGTCTGTGACGATGTCACCGACGACCAGCAGGGCGCCGTGATGACGCCCCTGCCCCGTCGCTTCCCAGCCGGGCCCCCTCGTCTCCCAGCCGGGCCCCCTCGTCTCCCAGCCGGGCCCCCTCGTCTCCCAGCCGGGCCCCTTCGTGCTCGAGCCCGGCGCTCTCGCGGCCCCCTCGGCCTCGCCCGCGCCTCCGCCTGCCCCGGTCACGCCCCGGCCCAGGCCGCCGCGATCCGGCCCGCGAGTCGTACGTTGCCGCGTACGGCCGCCAGATTGGCGCTCAGGGACGCCCCGTCGGTGTGCCGCACCAGATAGTCGAGCAGGAACGGCGTGACCGCCTGGCCGGTCACACCCTCCGCCTCGCATGCGTGCAGCGCGTCGGCCAGCACGCGCGCGTGGAGCTCGGGATCCAGCTGCTCCGCCTCGGGAACCGGATTGGCGACGATCAGCGCGGACTCGGGTCCGTCGAGCGCGTCCTGCGCGCGCATGACAGCCGAGACCTCGTCGGGCGACTCCAGCGTCCAGTCGACCGGGTGCCCCGAGTCGGACAGATAGAAGCCGGGAAAGCGCGCGGTCGCGTACCCGGCGACCGCGACGCCCAGTGTCTCCAGGCGCTGCAGGGTCGCCGGCACGTCAAGGATGGACTTCACGCCCGCGCACACCACCGTGATCCGGGTACGCGCGAGGAGACCCAGGTCGGCGGACTCGTCCTGGGTGAGCGTCCACTCCCGGTGCACTCCACCGAGCCCGCCCGTCGCGAACACCCGGACGCCCGCCCGCGCGGCCAGCAGCGCTGTCGCCGACACCGTCGTCGCCCCGCTCGCGCCCGTGGCGACGGCGAGCGGCAGATCGCGATGGCCGAGCTTGCGCATGGCGTCCTCGTTCGCCACCCGCTCCAACTGCTCCTTGTCGAGGCCCACCCGGGGCTCCCCGTCCAGGACGGCGATCGTCGCGGGAACGGCACCCTCCTGGCGTACGGCCGTCTCCAGCTCCAGCGCCACCTGGAGATTGCGCGGCCGCGGCAGCCCGTGCGCGATGATCGTGGACTCCAGGGCCACCACCGGCCGGTGCGCGGCGAGCGCCTCCCGTACCTCTTCGGACACCACCAGCACGCGCCTGCCTCCTGTCTGTCGGTTCTCCCCTCATCCCTGGCGGGCGGCGCGCCCGGCCAAACCCTTGCGACGGCCGGAAGAGGGCAGCAGCCTAGGGGCATGACGGACAACTCGGCACGTCTCGACCATGTCGTCCTCTGGGTGCGCGACCCGGTCGCCTCGGCCGACTTCTACGAGAAGTCGGTCGGCCTGGAACCTCTCAGAATCACCGAATTCACCGCGGGGAAGGTGTCATTCCCCTCCGTACGCCTCAACGAGGAGACCATCTTCGACCTGGCACCACTGTCGCTGGCCGCGGGCATGGACATGGTCCCCGGGGCGGACGAGAGCGCGGGCCACCCCGTCAACCACGTATGCCTGTCCCTTCGGGGTGACGACTTCGATGAGCTTCGCGCTCGTCTGGAGGAGCGGGCCGTCCCGGTCTCGGACTTCTCGTACGACGCGTTCGGGGCCCGGGGAACGGCCAGGCGAAGCTTCTACTTCCGGGACCCGGACGGAAACGTCTTCGAGGCCCGGCACTACGAGTAGCGCCGGGCCGACAGGGCCCAGGCCCTGTCGGCATGTTCCCGCCTGCCGCGCGACCGACAGGGCCTAGAGCAGGTCGCGCGGCTCCTCCGGTGTCGCCGGGTCTGCGACGCGCTTGCTCCGGGTGAACAGGGCCAGCGCGCCGAGCGGCAGCAACAGGCAGGCGGCGATGAGGTTCAGCCAGCCGTAGCTCGCCTGCGCGACGATGAGGCCCGCGGCCACGCCGCCGACGCCCGCCGAGGTGTTCATGGTCAGGTCGGACAGCCCCTGCGCGGCGGCGCGCGCGGGCTGGGGCACGGAGTCCGTGAGGAGCGCGGAGCCGGAGACGAGGCCCGCCGACCAGCCGAGGCCCAGTACGAAGAGCCCGGCGGCGCTCTGCCCGTGATGGGCGCCCGCGGTGCCCGCGAGCAGCGCCGCACAGGCCAGCAGGGCCACGGCGAGTCCGATCACCGAGAGCCGCCCGAGGTGGTCCGACAGCCGCCCCATGATCGGTGAGAACGCGTACATGCCCGCGATATGGCCACTGATGACCAGGCCGATCAGGTCGATGCTCGCGCCGTGGTGGCCGAGGTCGACCGGCGTCATCGACATGACCGAGACCATCGCCGTGTGCGAGACGGCCACCGTCACCAGGGCCAGGCGGGCGCGCGGCGAGGCCCGCACCGCCGCCAGCCCGGCCCGGATCGAGCGCGCGTCGGCGGACTGCTCCTCGACCGGCGCGAGCGCGCGGGCGGTGAGCAGCGGGTCGGGCCGCAGCAGCACCGCGACCAGGAGCGCCGAGACGAGGAAGACGCCGGCGGCCCATAGGAAGGGGCCCGCCGTCTCCGGTATGCCGAGCCCGGAGACGCTGCGTCCCGCGGGCGCGGCGATGTTGGGACCGAGAACCGCACCGATGGTGGTGGCCCACACGACGTTCGAGATGGCCCGGGCCCGCCGCTGGGGTTCGGCGAGATCGGCGGCCGCGAACCGGGCCTGCAGATTCGCGGACGAGGCCGCACCGAACGCCGCCATACCGAGCAGCAGCAGCGGAAAGCTGCCGGCGGTCGCGGCGGCCACGACGACGCCGGCTCCCAACGCACCGATGAGATACGCCAGGACGAGCCCCGGGCGGCGACCGCGCGCGGTCATCAGTGCGGCCAGCGGCATGGAGAGCAGAGCCGTCCCCGCGACGGTCGCGGTGGGCGCGAGCCCGGCCAGTGACTCGGTGCCGGCCACCTGTTGGGCCAGCACAGCGGCGAGCGCGATACCGGTGGCGACGCCCAGTCCGCCGAGGATCTGACTCGCGATGAGTACAGCGGATATGCGGCGCCGCAGTGCCGGTATCCCGTCCGCGTCGACAGGCGCGGCGACCTGTCGCTCGACGGCGGTCATCGCGAACGCCCCGGGGCGGCGCAACAGAACGCGCGCACGTCGGTCTCAGTGGTGCACCGAGCCGTGGCGGACGCGGGCAGGCGAGCGCAGGATGTGGTCACCGGCGCAGTCTCCCCCTTCTCCCGGACCGCGGTCTCCCCCTTTTCCCGGAACCCGGGACGCCCTGAGCGCAACGGCCTTTCCCGAACTCGAGGCTCCATGCCTCCCCAGTGCCTTGCGAGTACCCGCCCTTTAGAACAAGGGCTCCGGAAGCACCCCTTCCAGGGCCAGCAGCTTCCGCTTGGTCTCCAGGCCGCCGCCGAAACCACCGATGCCGCCGTCGCTCTCGACGACCCGGTGACACGGCACGACGACCGGCAGCGGATTGGCGCCCATGGCGATGCCCACGGCCTGGGCCGCGCCCGGCTGACCGACCCGCCCGGCCAGGTCGCCGTACCCGACAACCGTCCCGTACGGAACGCCGGACGACAGTTCACGTAGCACCTGGCGGTTGAACCCGGAGATCAGCGACCAGTCCAGCGGCAGCTCGAAGTCGTGCCGCGCACCCGCGAAGTACGCCTCGACCTGGCGTATCGCCTCGGCAAGCAGTGGGGACCCGGGCGCCTCGACCGGCTCGGCGCCGAGCCTGGATCCGAGCCGGTCGAGCGCCTTGTGGCGCACCTCGTCCGTGGCGTGGAAGACGACGTTGACCAGGCCCTCGCCGGTCGCGGCCAGCAGCAACGGGCCGATGTCGGTGCCGACGACGGTCCACACCACCTGCTGCTCGTTCTGCCCATGGCTGTTCATGCGGTCCACCGTACGGCGCACCACTGACAACGCCGGTGGCGCGGACGCATGCGGGCGTCCGCGCCACCGGCAGGCCCGGGAGCGGGCCTCAGAACTAGTCCAGCGCCGCCCGGATCACGTCGGGCTTGTTCGTGATGATGCCGTTCACACCGAAGTCCGCGACGCGCCGCGCGCCGTCCGCGGTGTCGACGGTCCATGTGAAGATTTCCAGCGGCTTGCCGTGCGGTCCGTCGAGCTTGTGGATCGACGCGACGTAGTCGGCGGAGATGGACGTGTGCGTCGAGTTGATCTGGTCGGCGAACTTCGCGTACGTGGGCAGGTCCGCGACGGCCGGGGTGCCCAGAAAGCCCGTCTTGACGTCGGGCCGCAGCTCGTGCACGGTCCGTACGCTGTCCGCGCTGAAGCTCTGGATGACCAGCTTGCTCCGTACGTTGTACGGCCACAGCCAGCCCTCGTTGCTGAGGACCTTGAGGGTCTCCTTCTCGATTCCCGGGTAGAGGGCCGGGTTCTTGATCTCCAGCACGAGCTTCTGATGGTTGCGGGAGACACGGTTCATGTACTGCTTCAGCGTCGGCACGCGCGCGCCCGCGTACTTGGCGCTGAACCAGCTGCCCGCGTCCAGGCGTGCGATCTCCGCGGCGGTGAAGTCCTTGACCTTCCACGGCGCCCGGTCGGGGAAGACCTCCTCGACGTTGGTGGTGCGCTTGAGGTTGTCGTCGTGGATCACCACGAGTTCGCCGTCCTTGGTGCGCTGGACGTCGTTCTCGACCCAGCGGAATCCCAGCTTCGCCGCCTTGTCGACGGCGGCCAGGGTGTTCTCGGGGGCGTAGGCGGAGGCGCCGCGGTGGGCGACGACCAGCGGCTGGTCGTCACCCACCGCGGCGTGAGCGGTGGGAGTGGAGAGAGCGA
>NZ_VCHX02000097.1 GCF_005768555.2 Streptomyces sporangiiformans | reverse complement strand
TGCGGGATCTGAAGATCCACCCCGTCCAGCACCCGCTGCTCCCCATACGCCTTCACCAGCCCCACAGCACTGATCGCCGCAGCACGGGGTCCCGCGGAACTCCTGGACTCACTCGCTGACATGACATTCCTCCTCATGGAACGAACCGACTTGCACTGTGTTCAAGTACGACTCTAGAGCCGACTTGCACAGTGTGCAAGTGATGTCTTGAACATTGTGCAACCAGAGATCTTGATCTTGCTTGCCGCACGGCGCGTCACACGTACTCGCCGGCAACGAGGGGTGTGACCGTGAACCGGCGGCTGTCGTGGGTGGTTCAGTTCCCTCGTTCCGACAACGACGTTACGAGCAGGTCTTATCGGCCGGATATTGAAGAGCTATCGGGCACGCGGACATGCAGAAATCCCCTTCCGGGGGCCAGAACTCAGGCCCCCGGAAGGGGATTTTCCGTAGGTGTGCCGCGGTCAGTCCGTGCGGACCGCCAGGGAGCGCACACCGGTGAACTCGGGCGAACCGAAGAAGACCGGAGCGACGTCCGGGTCCACCCGCAGGTGTGCGTAGCGGTCGAGGACGAGGTTGAAGATGATGCGCGTCTCCACCCGGGCCATCGCCGCGCCGATGCAGTAGTGCGCACCACGGCCGTAGCCGACGTGCTGGTTGGGGGCGCGGGTCACGTCGAAGGTGTCCGCGTCGGGGAACTGGCGCGGGTCCCGGTTGGCCGCTCCGAGCTGCAGGCTGACCATCTGGTCCTTGGGTATCGTCACCCCACCCACCTCGACCTCGGCCTCGGTGGCCCGGTAGGAGGTCGTGGCCGGTGTGAAGTACCGCATGACCTCCTCGAACATGCCCGGCACCAGCGAGCGGTCGGCCCGGACCTTCGCCGCCTGCTCGGGGAACGTCTCCAGACACAGCATCGTGTTGCCGATCAGGATGGGGCTGGTCAGGTGCCCCGCACCCAGCACGGCGACCGCGAAGTTGATGATCTCGTCGTGCGCCATCGGACGGCCGTCGAGGTACTTGAACTCGAGCATCAGGCTGAGCAGGTCCTGCTTCGGCTCCCTGCGGCGCTCGTTGATGATGTCGCCGAGGAAGTCGCGCAGCGGAAGCAGCGGCCCGAGCAGCGAGTCGAAGTACTCCTCGCCGCCCTCTCCGACCGTGCTCATCTGCACATCGGAGTCCATCGTCTGGTCCACGGCCTTGAACATGTCACGGTGCTCGGCCGGGGTGCCGAGCAGTTCGCTGAAGAGGATCCCCGACAGGTCGTCGATGAAGTCGCCCAGCAGGTCGAACCGGTCCCGGCCGGCCAGCTTGTCGAGCAGTTCGCCGCCGAGCTTGGTGATCCGCACCTCGAGGTCGTCCATGGCCTTGGGGCTGAACGCGCGGCCGACCTGCCGCCGCATATGGATGTGCTCGGGGCCGTTCATCTGGGCCATGTCGCCCTTGATCAGCTTCGCCTGCTCCTCGTCGACGTCGAACAGCCGCGTGGAGTCGGCCGAGAACGACTCGGAGTCGTTGAGGACGGCGAGCACCTCCGGATATCCGGCCACCTGCCAGACGCCCAGCTCCTCGTCGAACTTCACCTTCTCGTCCGGTAACTGCCCTCGCAGCCAGTACTTGTCCGCTGCGAGACCCCACCGGTCCGCGAACTCGGTCATGCCTTTCCCTTGCTTCCCTCGGCGGGAAGGACGTGCATCGCGCGGACGCCCACCATGTCCTCCGAGGGGAAGAAGGCGGTCTTGTCCTGGTCGGTGGTGAAGTCCGGGTAGCGGTCGAGCAGGGCGTTGATCGCGATCCTGCCTTCGAGCCGTGCCAGCCGGGTGCCCAGGCAGTAGTGGATGCCGTTTCCGAACGAGATGTGGTCGTTGGGGGTGCGGGCCGGGTCGTACTCGTCGGGGCGGTCGAACTTGAGCGGGTCACGGTTGGCCGCGCCCACCCACGGCAGGATCATCTGCTCGGCCGGGATCGTGACGCCGCCGATCTCCACGTCCCTGGTGGTCACCCGGGACAGCGTGGCGGCCGGCGGGAGCAGCCGCAGGGCCTCCTCGATCGCCGTCGGGACCAGGGAGCGGTCCTCGCGCACCTGGACGAGCTTGTCGCGCTCCAGGTCCAGGCACGCCATCGTGTTGCCGACCATCATGGTGCTGGTGATGTGGCCGGTGATCAGCAGGACGTTGGCGATGTTGACGACCTCGTTGTCGGTGAGGCGCTGGCCGTCGTCCTCCGACTGGATGAGATACGTGAGCAGATCCTCCCTCGGCCGTTCACGCCGCTGGAGAACCTGGTCGAGCATGTAGTCGAGCAGGGGCTTCAGTCGCGCTTCGGCGGCGTGGATCTGGTCCTCGATCCCGTCACCGCCGGCGACGAAGTCAAGGCCGGCCATGTTCTCGATGATGTCGAACGCGGCCCCCTTGAACAGGTCGAAGTCCTTGCTGTCGAGGCCGAGAAGGTCGGCGATGACACGGACCGGCAGCGGGTAGGCGAAGTCCGCCACCAGTTCGAAGCCGTCCTTCTCCGCCGCCGCGTCGAGCAGTTCATTGGTGATCTCGTGGATCCGCGGCTCGAGGCTCGCGATCACCTTGGGGCTGAAGGCGCGCCCGATCAGCTTGCGGTACTTGGTCTGTTCGGGCGGGTCCATCTGCGAGATGTCGCCCTCCTGGAACTTCGGATCGACCTGCACCGCGGCATACGCGGCTGTCTTGGCCGAGAAGGCCGAGGCGTCGCCGAGGATCTGCTCCACCTCGGCGAAGCCGTAGGCGCTCCAGGAGCCGAGCTGCTCGACGAACTCGACCGGCTTGTCCGGGCGGACGCCGCGCAGCCAGGGGCTGTTGGGATGGACGTTCCACCGCTCGATGACTTTGGACATGGGGAAGTCGTTCCTCTCTGGTTCTGGGGGGTGTTTTGAAAGTCCCGTGCGGTGCCCGCGGGCGCCGTGGGTGCTGTGCGGGACTTTCAAAACACCGCAAGGGCCCGGCGCTACTTCTCGGCGGCGGACATGGCCGCCCGCAGGCTCTTGGGCCGCAGATCGGTCCAGTTCTCCTCGACGTACTGCAGGCATGCGGCGCGGCCGGCCGCGCCGTAGACCGCCCTCCAGCCCGCGGGCACGTCGGAGAACGCCGGCCAGAGCGAATGCTGGTCCTCGTCGTTCACCACGACATAGAACTCACCGTTCTCGTCGTCGAACGGATTGCTGCTCATTCCTGGACTCCATTTCCGTTACCAACACACACGGGCATCAGGGAAGTTCAGCCGCGCTCTTGGCGTTTCCGGCGCCGCGCGGAGATCTCCCGGCCGATGATCGAGCAGATTTCGGCGGCGGGCTCCGCGTTGATCAGGTCGTGGTGCGTGCTTTCGATGTCGAACTGCTTGACGGAACCCGTGATGTACGGCTTCCACAGATCCCCGTACGTCGCGTCCTGTTGGGGCACGGCGTTGAAGAAGACCGCGTCGCCGTGGAAGACCGGCGAGGTGAACCCCGGTGTCAGCGACTGGTGGTTGACGATGACCCGGACCGCGTTGTCCAGGAACGACTCGTAGTCGTGCGAGCCGACCCCGCTGGTGAGGTGCTCACGGAGGTACTCCCGCAGCGCGCTCGGGGTGGGCGCCGCCTGCGTCACCAGATAGCTGCTGGGGACGCTGTCCAGCAGGGCCAGGAGCGCCACCTCGTGGCCCAGTCCCTGCAGTCGCGCGGCGATGGCCTGGGCGAACGTACCGCCGATGGAATATCCCGCCAGATGGAACGGGCCCGCCGGCTGGACGGCCAGGATCTCGCCGACATAATCGGCGATCATCTCGTCGATGGATTCGGGCAGTCGGGTCTCCCCGTCGAATCCCTTCGCCTGGATTCCGTAAATGGTCTGGTATTCCGGAAGGCGGGCGGCGAATCCGAGATACGGCCAGCATATCCCGCCGCCCGGGTGAATGAACCACAACGGCTCAGTGTCGGATACCGAGTTGCCCTCGCCGCTCGCGTTCCCCGCGTTCCCCGTGTTCCCCGCGTTCCCCGCGTTCCCCGCGTTTCCCTTGATGGAGAGAACGGGCGCGAACGGGTCGCCTGAGTGGCCGGCGTCGCCCTCCGACTCCAGGAACGTGGCCAGTTCGGCGACGGTCGGGGCGTCGAACACCGCCCTGAGCGGCAGGTTGACGCCCAGGACGACCCCGATGCGGCTGATGAGCCGGGAGGCGAGCAGCGAGTGCCCGCCCCGGGCGAAGAACCCGTCGTCGACGGTCACCGACGGCAGTCCGAGCACCTCGGCGAACAGACCGCACAGGATCTCCTCCCGGGTGGTGCGCGGCGCACGCCCCGTCGACACCCCCGCGTAGTCCGGCGTGGGCAGCGCCCGCCTGTCCAGTTTCCCGCTCAGGGTCAGCGGTATCTCGTCGATGACCATCAGCGCCGACGGCACCATGTGCTGCGGCAGCCGCTCCCGCACGAGTTCGCGCACCCCGGCCAGCAGATCACCGGCCACCAGGTCACCGGCCATCAGGTCACCGGCCCCCGGCTCGCCGTCCTCCTCGTCGCCGGTCCGGTCGCCTGCCTGCACCGGGGCGGCGACGACGTACCCGACCAGCCGCCGGTCGCCACCGTTGTCGTCGACGACCACGACCGCCTGGTCGACTCCGGGGTGCGCCGTCAACGCCGCCCGGACCTCGCCGAGTTCGATGCGGAAGCCGCGGATCTTGACCTGGTCGTCGGCGCGCCCGTGGAACACCAGGGCGCCCTCCGCGGTCCACGACACCACGTCGCCGGTCCGGTACATCCGCTCCCCCGGCCGCCCGAACGGGCAGGCCACGAAGCGTCCCGCGGTCACGACCGGCTTGCCGAGGTACCCCCGGGCCACACCGGGACCGGCGATGTACAGCTCGCCGGGCACCCCCACCGGGACCGGCTGCAGCGCCGCGTCCAGTACGTACACCCGGGTGTCGTGGATGGGCGTGCCGATCGGGAACACCCGGTCGTCCGCCGTCAGTGGCGCGCTCATGGTGGCGCACACGGTGGTCTCGGTCGGACCGTAGACGTTCATCATCCGGCGGCCCGGGGCCCATTGGGCGACCAGCTCGGCCGGCGGTGCCTCGCCGCCGACCAGCAGGGAGACCACGCTGCTCAGCGAGTCCGCCGGAAGCGCAGCGAGCATCGCGGGCGGCAGCATCATGTGCGTCACCCGGTGCCGGTCCACCGTGCGGGCCAGCGGCGGTCCGGGGGCGAGGTCCTCCTTGTCGGCGAGCACCAGGGCAGCGCCCGACAGCAGCACCGTGAACATCTCGCAGAGGGAGACGTCGAAGCTCGGCGAGACGAGCTGCAGCATCCTGCTGTCGGCCGTCACCGCCATCCGCTCCACGTGCGACGCGACCAGCGCGGCGACTCCGCGGTGGGTGACCACGGTGCCCTTGGGCTGCCCGGTCGATCCCGAGGTGTAGATGACGTACGCGGCGCTGTCGAGCGTCGTCGTGCGCGGAGGGGGCGTGGCGCCGGTCGCGTCGGAGCCGGAGTCGGCCGGGACCTCGTCCACCCGCAGGGTGGGCAGGTCGTGCCCGGCCAGCACCTCCGCCGCCGCGGCGTCCACCACCGCCAGCCGGGCGCCGGAGTCGCCCACCATGTAGGCGATCCGCTCGGCCGGATAGGTGTGGTCGACCGGCAGGTACGCCCCGCCCGCCTTGGCGACGCCGAGCAGCGCGACGACCAGGTCCGGCGAACGGCGCGTGGCCACCGCCACCACGGTCTCCGGCCCCACGCCCCGCTCGATCAGGGCGTGCGCCAGCCGGTTGGCCCGCTCGTCCAGCTCGCGGTAGCTGAGCTGGACGTCCTCGAAGAGCAGCGCCCGGGCGTCCGGAGTCGCGGCGGCCTGTCGTTCGAACTGGTCGGGTACGGTCCCCTCGGCCGTCGCCGCGGGGGTGTCGTTGAAGCCGGCCAGCAGCCGCTCGCGTTCCGCCTCCGGCCGTACGTCGACCGATCCGACCGGCACGTCGGGATCCGAGGCGAGCTGGCCGAGAACCCGGGCGAACCGCGCGGCGATCCCCTCGGCGGCGGCCGCGTCGAAGTGGTCCTCCTGGTACTCCATGACCACGTGCAGGCGGTCGTCGGCCGCGGCCGCGATGCCCAGCGGGTAGTGGGTGCCGTTGCCTGTGCTCACCTTGGTGATCGCGACGCTCTCGCCCGCGCCGGCGTCGCTCAGGCCCTCGCGCTCCATCGGGAACGACTCGAAGACGACGACGGTGTCGAACAGGGTGCTCAGACCGGCGGTACGGCAGATCTCTGTCAGCCCGATGTGGTGATGGTCCATCAGCGGGCCCTGCCGGTCCTGCAGACCGGTCAGCACCTGGCGGAAGCTCTGCCAGGGCGTCAACTCCACCCGCACGGGAAGGGTGTTGATGAACAGACCGACCATGGACTCCACGTCCGGCACCGCCGGCGGGCGGCCGGACACCGTGGTGCCGAACACCACGTCCTGCCGGCCCGTCAGCCCCGCGAGCACGATCGCCCAGGTGCCCTGCACCAGGGTGTTCAGTGTGACGCCCAGGTCGGCGGCGCACCGGATCAGGTCGCGGGCGGTGTCGGCGCTCAGCGGGATCTCCACCTGCCCGACGCGCTGCGGATCCGCTTCGACCGCGCGGTCGGACACGATCAGGGTGGGCTCCTCGACACCGGCGAGTTCGGTCCGCCACGCCCGCGCCGATTCCTCGGCGTCCTGCTGCGACAGCCACCGCAGGAAGTCCCGGTACCTGCGGACCCGAGGCAGTACGGAGGCGTCGCCCCCGGAGGTGTACAGGCGCAGCAGCTCCTGCATCAGGATGCTCAGCGACCAGCCGTCGAGCAGCGCGTGATGCGAGGTGAGGACCAGTTCGGCCTGCCGCGGTCCGGTCAGTGCCAGGGAGAGACGCAGCAGTGGTGCGGCGGCCGGGTCGAAGTGGTCCGCCTCGTCCTCGGCGAGCAGGCGCTCCAGTGCCTCGGCGCGCAGGGGAGCGTCCATGTCGCGCAGATCCGCAAGCTGCCAGGGCAGTTCGACGNGAGCGTCCATGTCGCGCAGATCCGCAAGCTGCCAGGGCAGTTCGACGTCGTCGAGGACGAGCTGGACCAGGTCGCCGGAGGCGTCGGGCACGAACGCGGTGCGCAGGTTGGCGTACCGGTCGAGCAGGGCCTGGCCGGCCGCCCGCATCCGCTCCGGGTCCACCGCACCGGACAACTGGTAGACGACCTGCACGTGGTAGGCGTCGTACGCAGAGTCGACCAGCATCGACTCGAAGAGCAGCCCGGACTGCAACGGAGTGAGCGGCCATACGTCCGAGAGGCCGGGGTAGCGCTGCTCCCATGTCTCGAGTTCGCTCTGCCGCACCGACACCAGCGGCACGTCCGACGGCGTCAGACCGCCCGCTTCCGGCTGGGCGACATGCCGGGCCAGGCCCTCCAGGGCCTCCCCCCACAGATCGGCCAGCTCCCGCACCTCGTCGTGGGACAGCACACCCACCGGGAACCCGAACCGGACGCCGAGCTGGGGGCCGTCCTCCGTGTCCGTCACAGCCGCGTTGATCTCCAGGGTGGACATCACGGGCATGTCCGCGTCCGGCACCGCGATCAGCTCGTTCGTGCCCGGCGCCTGCGACCAGCCCAGCCCCCGCAACTCCTCAGGCATGTCCGCCCCGGAGAAACGACCCAGATAGTTGAAGGCGATCTGCCCCGTCGGACACGGTGCAAGAACCGCACCCGTCTCCTCGTTCAAGTACCGCAACAGGCCATAACCCAGCCCCTTGTCGGGGATCCGCAGCAACTGCTCCTTGACCGCCTTGACCACCGAACCGGCCGCCGCACCCCCCGCCAGCGCCTCTTCCACATCCACACCGGCGAGATCGAGACGGACCGGGAACATACTGGTGAACCAGCCGACCGTCCGCGACAGATCGGCCCCCGGCACCACCGCCTCCTCACGGCCATGCCCCTCCAACTTCACCAGCAGCGACGACTCCTCCACCCCACGACCACGCCGCCAACGGGACACCGCCACCGACAACGCACTGAGCAGACCGTCGTTCACACCACCACGGAACGCGGCAGGCACATCCGTCAGCAGCGCTTCGGTGACCTCCGACGGAACCTTGAGCCACAGGTGATCCACCGTGGAGACCACGTCCACCGCGGGGTCGATCTCCCGCGAGCCGAGCAGCGGGTCCGGGCCGTCGACGACCGACTGCCACAGCTCCAGTTCCGCCACACGCTCGGGCGAGGACGCCTCCTCCACCAGGGCGTGCGTCCAGCGGCGTACGGACGTCGCCACCGCGGGCAGTTCGGGCGTCTCGCCCGCCCGCACCCGGCTCCACGCCTCGGCGAGGTCGGGAAGCAGGATGCGCCAGGACACACCGTCGACGACCAGGTGATGCAACACCACGATCAGACGGCCCGCCGCCTCGGCACCCGCGTCGAACCACACGAACTGCGCCATCACCCCGCCGGCCGGGTCCAACCGGCCCGTCGCGGCGTCCAGTTCCCGCGCGGCGCGGGCGCCCCAGGCTTCGTCCCAGGTGCCGTCGCACTCGACCCGGTGCACCAGACCGGCCACGTCGACCGTGCCCGGCGCGTCCACCCGCATGCCGTCGTCAACGAGTCGGGAGCGCAGCAGGTCGTGGCGGTCCCAGACCGCCGCCAACGTCGCCGTCAGACCGGCCCCGTCGATACCGACCGGCAGATCCACCACCGACGACATCGTGAACCGCCCATACCCGCCGCCGAGTTCGAGCAGATACCGCGCCACCGGCAGCAGCGGCACAAACCCCACACCACCGCCCTCGAACTCCTCCAGCACCACCGCCGCACCACG
>NZ_VCHX02000094.1 GCF_005768555.2 Streptomyces sporangiiformans | reverse complement strand
CAGGCCCCGGGCCGGGCCTAAGCGGGAGCGGCTCACCCGACATCGAGGCGCAGCAGATCCTCCTCCGTCTCCCGGCGGACGATCGTCCGGGCCTCGCCGTCACGGACCGCGACGACGGGCGGGCGCAGAGCGTGGTTGTAGTTGCTGGCCATGGAGCGGCAGTACGCGCCGGTGGCCGGGACGGCGATGAGGTCGCCGGGCGCCAGGTCGGCGGGCAGGAAGGCGTCCCGCACCACGATGTCGCCGCTCTCGCAGTGCTTGCCGACGACGCGGGCGAGCATGGGTTCGGCGTCACTCGCGCGCGAGACGAGGGCGACGCTGTACTCGGCGTCGTACAGCGCGGTACGGATGTTGTCGGACATGCCGCCGTCGACGGAGACGTACGTACGCAGTCCGTCCAGCGGCTTGATCGTGCCGACCTCGTAGAGGGTGAAGGCGGTCGGCCCGACGATGGCGCGCCCGGGCTCGACGGAGATGCGCGGAGTACCGAGGCGCGCGGCCTCGCACTCGCGCGTGACGATCTCGCTCAGCGCCTTGGCGATCTCGTGCGGCTCGCGCGGATCGTCCTCACTCGTGTAGGCGATACCGAGACCGCCGCCCAGGTCGATCTCGGGCAGTTCGACGCCGTGCTCGTCGCGGACCTCGGCGAGGAGCTTCACGACCCGGCGCGCGGCGACCTCGAACCCGGCCATGTCGAAGATCTGCGAGCCGATGTGCGAGTGGATTCCGACGAGTTCGAGCCCGTCGAGCGCGAGGGCCCGCCGTACGGCCTCGGCGGCCTGCCCGTCCGCGAGCGCGATGCCGAACTTCTGGTCCTCGTGCGCCGTGGCGATGAACTCGTGCGTGTGCGCCTCGACGCCGACGGTCACCCGGATCTGCACGCGCTGCCGCTTGCCGAGGGACTCGGCGATGTGCGCGACACGGACGATCTCCTGGAAGGAGTCGAGGACGATACGCCCGACGCCACTCTCGATGGCCTTGGTGATCTCGTCGGTGGACTTGTTGTTGCCGTGAAAGGCGATGCGGTCGGCGGGCATACCGGCGGAGAGAGCGGTGGCGAGCTCGCCCCCGGAGCAGACATCGAGGTTGAGCCCCTCCTCGTGCAGCCAGCGCACGACGGCACGCGAGAGGAAGGCCTTGCCGGCATAGAAGACGTCGGCGTCGTGCCCGAAGGCCGTGCGCCAGGCACGCGCCCGCGCCCGGAAGTCGGTCTCGTCGAGGAAGTAGGCGGGGGTGCCGAACTCCTCGGCGAGCTCCGTCACCTCCCTGCCGCCCACGGTGACGACTCCGTCGGGCGTACGGGTGACGGTCTGCGCCCAGACCTTCGGGTCAAGGGCGTTGAGGTCGGCGGGCGGAGCGGAGTAGTGCCCCTCGGGCAGGACATCGGCGTGACGGGGCCCGGCGGGATGTGCGGAACGGCTCATGGCGTCTCTTCTTGGCTCTCTTCGGACTTCAGAGGTGTTCGGGTGCGTCGATGCCGAGCAGGGACAGGCCGCCGGCCAGCACCGTCCCGGCGGCTTCGGCAAGCGCGAGCCGGGCGCGGTGGGCGGCCGAGGGTTTCTCGTCACCGAGCGGGAGGACCTGGGTGGCCTCCTGGTAACGGAGGAAGGCATCGGCGACGACCACGAGGTGGCGGGCCAGGCGGTCGGGCGCGTGGTGGTTCGCGGCGGTGGTGAGGGCCGGGGGGTAGTCGGCGAGGGCGGTGAGCAAGGAGGAGGGCGGGTTACTGGTCTCCTTCGGGCGTACGTCGCCGGGGGCGCTGTCGAAGCCCAGATCGGCGGCGTTGCGGCTGAGGGCTCGGGCGCGGGCGTGTGCGTAACGGACCCGGAAGAGGGGGTTGGTCTCGCGCTGCACGAGGTGGTCCGCGGTGATGCGGGGCCGGTCGTGGGGGGCGGGGTGGAGGAGAGCCCAGCGACCCGCGTCACGGCCCAGCGGGGTGGGGTCCTCGGGCGCCGGGACGGGCCGGAGGTTCACGTCGGGATCCTCTGGGGCGGCGGGAGCGCCGGGCTTGCCGTGGGCTCCCACCGTCACACCGAGGGGCCCTGCCCACGCCGGGTCCAACTCCCTCTCACAGGACGTACGGACGAGGATGCCCTGGGTACGGAGGATCCCCGCGAGCACCTGCGCGGTGACCGCGGCACGCACCTCGCACGGGTGGTGCAGCAGCCGGCTCCGCCCGGTCGGCTCGTCGACGTACCCGTAACGGACGCCGCGCCGCAGGATCTCCCGGACCAGGGCCTCGGCTCCCCCGTCGAGGGTGATGTTGAGGAAACCGGGCCCGGTGATCTCTACGCCGGAGACCCCCTCGGCGTCGGTGATGTGCGTCCGCAGGATCTCCGCGACCTGACGGGACGGGCGCCCGGCGGGCCGGGCCAGCTGCAGGGCGACGTTCGTGGCGTAGTCACCGCACCCCCCGGGCCCGGGCGGCGCGACCATCGCCCGCGCGGGCACGGCCACACTCAGCTCACCGGCGTCCACGGCGCGGCGCACGGCGCGCAGGACGGTACGGGAGAGCTCGACGGGGGTCACGGGGACANGGTACGGGAGAGCTCGACGGGGGTCACGGGGACAAGCGTATGGGAGGAGGGGGGCGGGTAGGCGAACGGGTTTGGGGAGGGTCCGGGATGTGGACGGGGGGTGGGTGGGATGGGCGGGATGCGTGGGATCCACGGGATGGGGACGGTGGGTGACCGCCGATCGGAGAATGGTCGCCGCCGGAGACTGATCGCCAATCGGTGGTTGCCGATCGAATAGTGGTCAGCCGGCGGCGCCGGTCCGCCCGGCACGCTCGGCCTCCCCCGCCACCCCGTACGAACTCTCGACCGAGGCACCTTCGATCAACGAACTCTCCATCGCCGGACTCTTCATCGATGAACTCCCGAACGACGCGCCGCTGCTCCGCCGCTCCATCAACTGCCATACGATCCGCACGAGTTCGGCGGGCTCGAAGGGCTTGGCCAGAAAGGCGTCGACCCCCAGGTCCAGCCCACTCTCGACCTCGTACTGCGTACAGGCACTCACGATGGCGAGGGGCAGATTCCGCGTCCTCGGATCGGCACGAAGGCGGGCGGCCGTGCGCAGCCCGTCCAGGCGGGGCATCACCACGTCCAGGGTGAGGACATCGGGCCGCACCTGATGAACGACATCCAGACACTCGGCACCGTCGGCCGCGGTCACGACCTCGAAACCCTCCAGTTCGAGGTTGACCCTGATCAACTGCCGGATGACCTTGTTGTCGTCCACAACAAGCACCCGACCGGACGCGCCTGGCACAACTCGAGAGTAGGTCGCCCCCCACGCCCGCGTCCGGCTTTTCCCCACTTCCACCCCGCCCGGAGTACCCGCCCCGCACCCCACTTCCCCGCCCAACCCGAGGGCCGGCCCCTCCCTCACC
>NZ_VCHX02000099.1 GCF_005768555.2 Streptomyces sporangiiformans | reverse complement strand
CGACGGCCCGCCTCCGCACGCGCGGAGGCGGGCCGTCGGCGCCAGGGGGCGACCTGGCGGGTCAGGTTTTCTTCCGTGCCGTCATGGCGCGCTGGATCAGGATGAAGGCGCACAGCAGCACGCCGGTGGCGATCTTCGTCCACCAGGAGCTGAGCGTGCCCTCGAACTGGATGATGCTCTTGATCAGACCGAGCACCAGCACACCGAACAGGGTGCCCAGCACATAGCCGGAGCCGCCGGTCAGCAGCGTGCCGCCGATGACGACCGCGGCGATCGCGTCGAGTTCCATGCCGGTGGCGTGCAGCGGGTCACCGGACTGGATGTACAGGGTGAACAACAGGCCCGCCAGCGCCGAGCAGAAACCGCTCATGGTGTACACGGCGATCTTCGTGCCGCCCTGCGGAAGGCCCATCAGCAAGGCCGACTGTTCGTTGCCGCCGATGGCGTACACCCGGCGTCCGAAGCGGGTGTAGTGCAGGATGTAGAACGCCGCCGCGAGGACGACCAGCGCGACGATGGCTCCCACCGACAAGAACGCCCCGCCCAGCGACACCTGAGCCTGGGCCATGCTGCTCACCGAGGCGTCGCCGATGGAGATCGACTCCTTGCTGATGACCAGGCACAGGCCCCGGAAGAGGAACAGACCGGCGAGGGTCACGATGAAGGGCTGGATCTCGAAGTTGTGGATCACATAGCCCATCAGGAAGCCGCCGAAGGCACCCACGGCCAGTGCCATGGGGATCACGACCAGGATCGGCAGGCCCTGACGCTCCACCAGCCAAGCCGTGAACATGGTGGTGAAGCCGATCACGGAGCCCACGGACAGGTCGATCCCGCCCGACAGGATGACGAAGGTGGCACCGACGGCGGCGACCAGCAGATAGCCGTTGTCGATGAACAGGTTCATGAACACCTGTGTTTCGGCGAACCCGTAGTTCTGATACCGGCTCAGGCCCGCGATGTACATCGCGAGGAAGAGCAGGGCCGTTACCAGGACGGGCAGACGCCGGTCGCCGAGCAGGCGCGCGGCCTTGGACGGGGTACGGCTGTCCGGCGCCGTGGGGCTTTGGGTGGTCGTGCTCATCACGACACCTCCATCTTGGGAGCGGCCTCGGTCGCGGCGGCGGGCTCCGCCGGGGCCGCGGCCGGCTTACCGCCACCCTTCGCACCGAACTTGGCGCCGAGCTTGGTGCCGAAGACCTTGGCGCGGAACTTCGGGGACTGCAGCAGGCAGACGACGATGACGACGGCGGCCTTGAAGACCAGGTTGGTCTGGGTGGGCACACCAATGGTGTAGATCGTGGTGGTCAGGGTCTGGATGACCAGGGCGCCGACCACCGTGCCGCCGATGGAGAACCGGCCGCCCAGAAGCGAGGTACCACCGATCACCACGGCGAGGATCGCGTCGAGTTCGATCCACAGGCCGGCGTTGTTGCCGTCCGCGGCCGAGGTGTTGGAGCTGATCATCAGGCCCGCGATGCCCGCGCACAGCGCGCAGAACACGTACACCATGATCTTGATGCGCAGGGACCGGATACCCACCAGCCGGCTGGCCTCGGCGT
Organism: Streptomyces sporangiiformans; assembly: GCF_005768555.2. Classification (GTDB taxonomy): domain Bacteria; phylum Actinomycetota; class Actinomycetes; order Streptomycetales; family Streptomycetaceae; genus Streptomyces; species Streptomyces sporangiiformans. The sequence continues at coordinate 40,109 of NZ_VCHX02000099.1, read as the reverse complement.
TGCCGCCGACCGATTCGACCAGCAGGCCGAGCGCCGTGCGGCGGGTCAGTACCACGGTGACGGCGACGACGGCGGCCACCACGAAGATGGAGAAGGGCAGCGTCAGCCAGTAGCCGCCGCCGATCAGCTTGTACGGCTTGCTGTTGATGGTGATGATCTGGCCGTCGGTGATCAGCTGGGCGACACCGCGGCCGGCGACCATGATGATCAGCGTGGCGATGATCGGCTGGATGCCCATCCTGGCGACCAGGAAGCCGTTCCACAGGCCGCAGATGACCGCGGCCAGCAGTCCGATGCCCATGGCGAGCAGCACCGCCGAGAGGGCGCTCTGGTCGGCCTGGTCGCTGATGTACGAACAGGCCAGGGCTCCGGTGATGGCGACCACGGCACCGACGGACAGGTCGATGCCGCCGGTGGCGATGACCAGGGTCATGCCGACCGCCACCAGGATGAGCGGCGAGCCGAACAGCACGATCGAGACGAGACTGCCGTGGAGGTGGCCGTTCGTCATCCCGACCGAGAAGAAGTCAGGGGTGAAGGGAACGTTGACGAGCAGCAGGACGACCAGGACCGCTACCGGCCAGAAGAGGTTGTGGTGCGTCAGCGCTCGCCATCGGGAAGAGGTGGTCACTGGTGCTCTCCGCTCGCGATGGTCTCCAGGATCCGGCTGGGAGTGATCTCGGGCCCGTTGGCGATCTGCGCCACCAGCCGGCGGTCGCGCAGCACTCCGATGGTGTGACTGAGCCGGAGTACCTCCTCCAGCTCGGCCGCGATGTACAGCACGGACATGCCGTCCTCGGAGAGGGAGACCACGAGCTTCTGGATCTCGGCCTTCGCGCCGACGTCGATGCCGCGCGTGGGCTCGTCCAGGATCAGCAGCTTCGGCTGGGTGATCAGCCAGCGGGCGAGCAGTACCTTCTGCTGGTTGCCGCCGCTGAGCTGGCCGACACGGGCCTCAGGGTTGGCGGGACGGATGTCCAGCGCCTTGATGTACTTCGCGACGAGTTCGTCGCGCTGGGCGACCGGGATGGGCCGGGTCCAGCCGCGCGCCGCCTGCAGGGCGAGGATGATGTTCTCCCGCACCGTCAGATCGGGGACCAGACCCTCGGTCTTGCGGTTCTCCGAGCAGAACGCGACACCGGCGTCGATCCCGTCGTTCGGGGCGCTCATCGAGACCTGCTTGCCGCCGATGGACACCGTGCCGCTGTCCGGCTGGTCGGCGCCGAAGAGCAGCCGGGCGAGTTCGGTCCGGCCGGAGCCGAGCAGGCCGGCCAGTCCGAGGACCTCGCCCTTCTTGATCTCCAGATCGAAGGGGGCGATGCCGCCCGTCCTGCCGAGACCGTCCGCCTGGACCAAGGTCTCGCCGACGTCGGAGTGCAGCTGGTGCTCGTGGAGCCCCTCGAGCTGGTCCAGGGCCTTGCCGATCATGAGCTGGATCAGTCCGACCTGGTCGAGCTCGCTCACCATGTGCTCGCCGACGAGGGTGCCGTTGCGCAGGACCGTCATCCGGTCGCAGATCTCGTAGATCTGGTCGAGGAAGTGGGAGACGAACAGGATCGCGACTCCCTCGTCCCTCAACTGCCGCATCAGGCGGAACAGTTCGAGGACCTCGTCGCGGTCGAGGCTGGACGTCGGCTCGTCCAGGACCAGCACCTTGGTGCCCGATCCCTCGCCGTCACTGTCACCGGTGCCCACCGACCGCACGATCGCGACCAGTTGCTGCACGGCCAGCGGGTACGAGGACAGGGGAGCGGTGACGTCGATGTCGAGGCCGAGCCGGTCGACCAGCTCCGCCGCCTCCTTGCGCATCCGCTTCCACTGGATGCGGCCCGCGCGCGTGGGTTCACGTCCGATGAAGATGTTCTCCGCCACCGACAGGTTGGGGCAGAGATTGACCTCCTGGTAGACCGTGCTGATGCCGGCCTGCTGCGCCTGCAGCGGGCTGGCGATCCGCACGGACTTCCCGTCGAGGGTGATCGTGCCGCCGTCCAGGGAGTAGACCCCCGTCAGCACCTTGATGAGGGTGGACTTCCCCGCACCGTTCTCGCCCATCAGGGCGTGGATCTCGCCGGGGAAGAGCCGGAAGTCGACGCCCGACAGAGCCCGTACCCCCGGAAACTCTTTGACTATGCCCGCCATCTCCAGGACGGGCCGCGGCTCTGCCATGGCAGTGCTCCTCATGCAGTTGGTTCAGGCCCGCAGGGAGCCCCGGGACCGGGGGGCCGGTCGGCCGGGGGCTCCCTGCCAGTGGGTGCGGTCGGTCAGTACTTGCGGGTCGGGAGCGCTTCCTTGGCCTGGTCCTGCATGAAGTCGCTCTCCTTGGTCTTGATCCAGCGCTCGACCGTCTCGCCGTCCTTGACCTTCTTCACGACCTCCATCAGCTGGGGGCCGAGCAGCGGGTTGCACTCGACGATGGCGTTGATCTTGCCCTCGGACATGGCGACGAAGCCGTCCTTCACGCCGTCGACCGTGACGATCAGGATGTCCTTGCCGGGCTTCTTGCCGGCCGCCTCGATGGCCTGGATGGCGCCGATGCCCATGTCGTCGTTGTGCGCGAACAGCACGTCGATGTCCGGGTTGGACTGCAGGAAGGCCGCCATGACCTGCTTGCCGCCGGCGCGGGTGAAGTCACCGGTCTGGCTGACGACGATCTTCCAGTCGTCCTTGTGGTCCGCGTCCATGACCTCCTTGAAGCCCTTGGCGCGCTCGATCGCGGGAGCGGCGCCGGTGGTGCCCTCCAGCTGAGCGATCTTCACGGGGCCCTTGTGGCCGGCCTTCTCGAGGACCTTCTCCAGGATCTTGGCCGCGCGCCGGCCCTCGTCCGTGAAGTCGGAGCCGACCAGGGTCACGAACAGGGACTCGTCGGAGGTCTCGACGGAACGGTCGGTGAGGACGACCGGGATCTTCTTGGCCTTGGCCTCCTTCAGCACCGCGTCCCAGCCGGTGACGACCACCGGCGAGAAGGCTATGACGTCCACCTTCTGGGCGATGAAGCTGCGGATCGCGGAGATCTGGTTCTCCTGCTTCTGCTGCGCGTCGGAGAACTTGAGGGTGTACCCCGCCTCCTTGGCCGCTTCCTTCACCGAGTCGGTGTTGGCGGAACGCCAGCCGCTCTCCGAGCCGACCTGGGAGAAGCCCAGGGTGATCGCCTTGCTGCCGCCCTCGGAGGAGGAGCTGGAGGAGCTGTCGTCCTCCTTGGCGCAGGCCGCCAGGCCGCCCGCAGCCGCAACGCCGACCGCCGCAGTGAGGAAGTTCCGTCTGTTGAGCATGTTTCTTCTCCTTTGAAGAGCCGGTCCGGGGATGGACCCGCTGGTACTCGTTGGGACCGGCCGTACTACGTCCAGCCTGTCGATCATTGTTCGAAATGCCGGTCGCAAGGGTGCAGGGCATGCGACCGGTTGATGCCGCGTCAGCCGGGCGAGCCCCCCGGTTGAGGGGTGTACGGAAACGTACTGGCGCGGACGACCAGTTGGGGTTCGATGGCGATCCGGGGTGTCCCGGAGGGGGCCCGACCCTCGATGAGATCCAGCAACTGGGCGATGCCCTGCTGGCCCACCGCCGAGAAGTCCTGCCGGACGGTGGTGAGCGGCGGAGCGAAGAACTCCGACTCCGGGATGTCGTCGAAGCCGACCACCGCGACGTCCTGGGGAGTTCTGACGCCCGCTTCACGCAGGGCCCGCAACACCCCCAGTGCCATCTGGTCGTTGGCGACGAAGACCGCGGTCAGCCCCCGGCCCACCCAGCCGGCCAGTTCCTGGCCCGCCCGGTAGCCCGACAGCGGACTCCAGTCCCCCCGCAGCGACAACGGCGGCTCGATGCCCGCCGCTTCGAGCGTGGCCCGCCAGCCGGCTTCCCGGTCTGCTGCCTCCTGCCAGTCCTCGGGCCCGGCGAGATGCCAGACCTGGCGGTGGCCGGCGGCCAGCAGATGGCCGGTTGCCAGCCGCGCGCCCAGGTGTTGGTCCACAGCGACGCTGGGGATCTCCACACCGGACCCGCTGCCGACGGTCACCACCGGGAACGGGTGGCGGAGTTCGGCGAGGGCCTCGACCGCCGACCGCTGCGGGGCGATGGCGAGCACCCCCTCCACTCCGCCCTCGCTGAGGTGGTCCAGAGCCTCGGAGAGCTTCTCGACGGTCAGTTTGCGCAGGCTGACCGTGGAGACAAGGTACCCCTCGGCGCGTGCCGCCTCCTCCAGCGCGAACAGCGTGCTGGCCGGGCCGTAGAGGGTGGTGTCGGAAGCGACCACACCCAGGGTCCGGGTGCGCCGAGTGGCCAGGGCTCGCGCCGAGGAGTTGCGGCGGTAGCCCATCTCCTCGATCGCGCGCAGGACTTTGGTGCGGGTCTCCTCCCGCACGTGGGGGTGGTCCCCCAGCACTCGGGAAACCGTCTGGTGGGACACCCCTGCCAGTCGTGCGACGTCGGCCATGGTGGGCGGCCGAAGCTGTGGTTGTGCCATGGCCGCACCTCCTTGGCGGTCGTCGGCGGATGTGATGTGTGAGGTGGCTGGACGGCTCCACGTGCTCGAAGTCATGTCCCCCACCGCGATGACCGACTTGTGCGGGTTGCCGCCGGATGCCTCATGGCATCGGCCATGGAGGCGAGTTGCGGTGCTGTGGACACCATGGTCGTACCTCCCTGGATGTCACTCGGCTGTCGGCTCGTGAATGCGAAGGTCATTGTGAGCGCTAACAATTCATGGTGGTCAAGGGGTCCCGCAGCAGGAAGTCGTCACGTTTGAGTAACGCGACAAAGGCCTTGACGCGCTCGCGTCGCGGGCCTATTTTCGGACCGAAACTTCGAACCGTGTGCGAAATACCGGATGTGAGCGTCAGTGATGGATGGTGGTCGGCGGCCGACTCCACGAGGGGTTTCGATGTGCCGATCCCAACGCGTAGGCGCAGTAGCGCAGTTGCCCCTCACCGGCCCGCCTGGCCCGCCTGGCCCGGCCCGTGAGCATACTGAGGGGCCCGCGCGGTAGCTTGCGCCTCTGAAGGCCCTTCGCGCCACTGGCGCGACACGCCGATTCGCCCGCGATGTGTGCGCGGGCCCGCCACTGTCGGTCGCCGGCAGCAGGGCCGCTGTGGCGGCGCGACTCCATGGCTGCCGAGTCCACGTATCGGTTGTGCGGGCGGGCGGTCCGCCGCGGGTCGTCAGCCGTCGGCGCTCAGCCGTCAGCCGTCAGCCGTCTGTCGTCGGTCGGCGCGACGGTCGGACTGTAGAGCGGTTCGGTCCATCGGGATGAGCCCGGTCGTCGCCCCCGTCTACCCCTCGTCCCTCATCAAAGCCATGGCGCGGCAGCCGGCCCCGGCGCCCGCCGGTGCGTACTGATGCTGTAGCCCTTTCTGGCGCTCGGCGCTCGGCGCCCCGCGCCCCGCAGGCGAATGATCGAAATCGACGTTTCGTAGCCGTATGTCCTTGATGTCTACTTATGGAGTGTTTAGCGTTCTTTGCGCGGAGAGCGGACGCGGGGTCCGATGTCCCGTGCCCACCGGCCCGGAAGCGAGGTGTGGAGCGCGTGCACGCGAAGTCCGGCTTCCGGCCGGTTGCGGGGAAGCGTCGTCCCAAGGGGACGCGACGGCTGCGGATGCTGGCCGTACTGCCCCTGCTGGCGTCGATGCTCGCCGCGTGCGGCGACGACGAGGCCGCCGGCCGGCCCACCTTGAACTGGTACAACTTCCCCGACGACTCCGGCGCGCTCCAGAAGGCGGCCGACCGGTGCAGCCAGGCATCCAACGGCCGCTACACGATCAGCTACAACAAGCTCCCGCGCGCCGCCGACGGCCAGCGTCAGCAGATGGTCCGCAGGCTCGCAGCCGAGGACGACTCGCTCGACATCCTGGGTCTGGATGTCACCTGGGCCGCCGAGTTCGCCGAGGCGCGCTGGATCCGCGAGTGGACCGGAGCGGCGAAGGAGCAGGCCACCGAGGGCACCCTGCGCGTACCGCTGCAGACCTCCACGTGGAAGGACAAGCTGTACGCCGTCCCGTACAACACGAACACCCAGCTGCTGTGGTACCGGAAGGACCTGGTGCCCACCCCGCCCAAGACCTGGTCCGAGATGGTGGACATGGCCAGCGAGCTGGCTCGGCAGGGCAAGCCCCACTACGTGGAGATCCAGGGCGCTCAGTACGAGGGCCTGACCGTCTGGTTCAACACCATGATCAACAGCGCGGGCGGCTCCATCCTCAACCCGAGCGCGACCGAACCCTCCCTCGGCCCTCCTGCCGTAAGGGCCGCAGGACTCATGCGTGACCTGGCGAACTCTCCGGCCGCGGACCCCTCCCTGTCCAACCAGATGGAGGACCAGAACCGCCTCGCCATGGAGTCGGGGGTGGCCGCGTTCGAACTCAATTACCCGTTCGTCTATCCGTCGATGCAGGCGAACAACCCCGAGCTGTTCAAGAACTTCCGGTGGGCGCCGTACCCCCGGGTCGACGCGAACCAGGTGGCGCGGCCCACCATCGGCGGCATCAACCTGGCTGTGAGCGCGTACTCGCGCTACCCCGACCTGGCCTTCGAAGCGGCCCTGTGCCTGCGCAACCGGGAGAACCAGCTCACCGCCGCGGTCGAGGGCGGACTGCCGCCCACCCTGCGCAGCCTGTACGACGAGCCGTCGCTCATCAAGGCGTACCCGTTCGCCGAGGACGTGCTGGCCGCCCTGGAGTCGGCGAGCGTGCGCCCGCTCACTCCGGCGTACCAGAACATCTCGATCGCGATCTCGCACACGCTGTCCCCGCCGTCCGGGATCAAGCCGGAGAGCGCGGTCGACACCATCAGGGAACAGATCGACGAGGCTCTGCGATCCGAGGGCGTGATCCCGTGAACCACCACCTCCCGCACCACCCCGCCGGCCGGCGCCCCCGTGCGCGGGTCTCACTCCCGGGCGGTCCGAGATGAGCATGCAGGCGGAACCGGCCGGAGCCCCGCCGCCCCCGGAAGCGGAGCAGGCGCGGAAGGGGCGTGCGGCGTCGGCGGGCGCGCGGCAGGAGCGGCGGCTCGGCTGGCTGCTGTGCGCGCCGGCCGTCGTCGTCATGCTCGCGGTGACCGCGTACCCCATCGGGTACGCCATCTACCTCTCCCTTCAGCGGTACGACCTGCGCTTCCCGGCGGAGGCGAAGTGGGTGGGCCTGAGCAACTACGGGGCCGTACTGACCTCCCCGTTCTGGTGGGACGCCTTCTGGGTCACGCTGTTCGTCACCGGAGTGTCGGTCGCCATCGAGCTGGTCCTCGGCATGGCGATCGCCATGGTGATGCACCGGGCGATCTTCGGGCGCGGCACCGTCCGCACCATGGTCCTCATCCCGTACGGCATCGTCACCGTGGTCGCCGCCTTCTCCTGGCAGTACGCCTGGACGCCCGAGCTCGGATACCTGGCCGAGCTGCTGCCCAGCGGAGAGGCCCCGCTGACCGAGCAGTGGCCCGCCCTGTGGATCATCGTCCTCGCCGAGGTGTGGAAGACGACCCCGTTCATGGCCCTGCTGCTGCTCGCGGGTCTGGCGCTGGTCCCCGAGGAGACCCTGAAAGCGGCCATGGTGGACGGTGCCAGCGCCTGGCAGCGCTTCATCAGGGTCATCGTTCCGCTGATGAAGCCGGCCATCCTGGTGGCGCTGCTCTTCCGCACACTGGACGCGTTCCGGATCTTCGACAACATCTACATCCTGACCGCGGGCGCCCAGGACACCGGCTCCGTCTCCATCCTCGGCTACGACAACCTGTTCACCGCGCTGAACCTCGGCATCGGCTCGGCGATCTCGGTCCTGATCTTCATCTGTGTCGGGATCATCGCCTTCGCCTTCGTCAAACTGTTCGGCGCGGCCGCACCGGGCGCGGAGGTGAAGCGCTGATGGCCGCCGTAGGGAAGACGCACGCCACCCGGTGGACCGTCATCAACGTGCTGGTGGTGCTGTACGCCCTGTTCCCGGTGTGGTGGATCGCCGCGCTGTCGTTCAAGGACCCCAGCACCCTCACGGACGGCAACTACATCCCCAGGAAGTGGACCTGGGAGAACTACCGCGGCATCTTCGACACCTCCGAATTCACCCGCGCACTGATCAACTCGATCGGTATCGCCCTGATCGCCACGGCGATCGCGGTGGTGCTGGGCACCATGGCCGCCTACGCGGTGGCCAGACTGCGGTTCCCCGGCAAGCGGGTGCTCATCGGTATGTCGCTGCTGATCGCCATGTTCCCGCCGATCTCCCTTGTGTCACCGCTGTTCAACATCGAGCGGATCATCGGGATCTTCGACACCTGGGTCGGGCTGATCATCCCGTACATGACCTTCTCGCTGCCGCTGGCGATCTACACCCTGTCGGCGTTCTTCCGGGAGATCCCCTGGGACCTGGAGAAGGCCGCCAAGGTCGACGGGGCCACGCCCGCGCAGGCCTTCCGCATGGTCATCGCGCCACTGGCCGCGCCGGGCGTGTTCACCACGGCGATCCTCGTCTTCATCTTCTGCTGGAACGACTTCCTCTTCGCGATCTCGCTGACCTCCACCGAGGCCGCGCGGACCGTGCCCGCCGCGATCGCGTTCTTCACCGGGAGTTCGCAGTTCCAGCAGCCCACCGGGTCGATCGCCGCGGCAGCCGTGGTGATCACCATCCCGATCATCATTTTCGTTCTGTTCTTCCAGCGGCGAATCGTCGCCGGACTGACCTCCGGTGCGGTCAAGGGGTGACCGCACCCGGACGTCACGCAAGGCAAGGAGGCACCACCCATGGCTGAGATCATCCTTGAGGGAGTCACCAAGCGCTTTCCCGACGGAGCCCTCGCCGTGAAGGACGTGGACCTCGACATCGCCGATGGCGAGTTCGTGATCCTGGTCGGCCCGTCCGGATGCGGCAAGTCCACCACCCTGAACATGATCGCCGGGCTGGAGGACATCACCGACGGCACCCTGCGCATCGGTGACCGCGTCGTCAACGACCTCGCGCCCAAGGAGCGCGACGTCGCCATGGTGTTCCAGAGCTATGCCCTGTACCCGCACATGAGTGTCCGGGAGAACATGGGCTTCCCGCTGCGCCTGGCGGGAGTGGACAAGGCCACCATCAACACCAAGGTCGAGGAGGCCGCCCGAGTCCTCGATCTGACGGAGCACCTGGACCGCAAGCCCGCGCAGCTCTCGGGCGGTCAGCGCCAGCGGGTGGCCATGGGACGGGCGATCGTCCGCGATCCCAAGGCGTTCCTGATGGACGAGCCGCTGTCCAACCTGGACGCCAAACTCCGGGTGCAGATGCGCACCCAGATCTCCCGGCTGCAACGGCGCCTCGGTACGACGACCGTGTACGTCACCCACGACCAGACCGAGGCGATGACCCTCGGAGACCGGGTCGTGGTGATGCGGCAGGGGCTGGTCCAGCAGATCGGCACGCCCGCGCAGCTCTACGACCTGCCGCGCAACCTCTTCGTCGCGGGCTTCATCGGCTCCCCGGCGATGAACTTCGTGAACGCCACCCTGGAGGGGAACGTCCTGCGCTCGCCCCTGGGTGATCTGCCCGTCGACGACCGTACGCGGCAGTCGCTGGAACGGCAGAACGCGCCCCGTGAGCTCATCGTCGGCCTGCGGCCCGAGGCCTTCGGGGATGTGGCCCTGGCGCCCGACCGAGGCCGTGACGGCCCACTCCTGACCGTCACCGTCGACGTACTGGAGTCGCTGGGCTCCGATGTGTACGTGTACTTCACCGCGGAGGGCGGGCCCGCGACAACCGCCGAACTGGAGGAACTGGCCGCGGACTCGGGGGTGCGCGACACCGGCGCCGGGGGTGCCCAGCACATCGTGGCCCGCCTCGACGCCGCCACGCGTGCCCGCGAGGGCGAACCTCTGGAGCTGCGGGTCGACATGTCCAAGGCGCACGTCTTCGACCCGTCGACCGGAGCGAACCTCACGCACCCCGAGCGCGCCTGAGAATTCAGGAGCTCTGTTTGACACTTGTATAGTTATTAACAGCTGTATATCTTCGGCGTGTGCAACGCAATTCATCGCAGGAGCCCCGAACCCAGGACCGGAGGGTGCAGCGCTCACGCGCCGCGCTGATGGCGGCCGCCGTACGCCTGGTGTCCGAGCGCGGTACGACGGCTCTCCCCGTCACCGACCTCGCCGAGGCGGCGGACGTGAGCCGGCAGCTGGTCTACCTGCAGTTCGGTGACCGTGACGCGCTCCTCGTGGCGGCCGCGGCCGATCTGGTCGAGCGGGAGTTCCTTCCGCTGACCGGCGAGGGCAAGGACACCTTCCAGCAGGTGCTGGCCATGGCACAGCACTTCGCGGAGCACCGGCCCTTCTACCGCGCGATGCTCACCGGATCGTGCGCCTTCGCCATGACCAGGACGCTGAACAGCCTGTTCGGCTCCCTCAACCAGAAGGCCGTACGGCGGCTCTTCGGTGAGCTGGACCAGGAGACGGTGGCGGACCTGGCGGCGTTCGTCGCGGGCGGGACCGGCGCCGTCGTCAACGAATGGCTGATCGACGGCGACGATCCCCTGGATCCCGAGCAGTTGGCGCAACGTCTGCTGCGCCTCTGGGCGGTCTTCGCCGGCAGCTCTCACTCGCCCGCAGACGGAGGTCGCATCCCATGAGCGTGGGCAGTCATCTCATCCAGCGCATATTGCGCCTCCCTCCACCGTCGACGAGGGATCTGGTCGTCGAACGCGGACTGCGCGTGCCGATGCGCGACGGAGCCGTCCTGCTGGCCGACCGCTGGGCACCCAGAAAGGGGGCCCACGGCCTGCCGACCGCGCTTTTGCGCATCCCTTACGGCAGGGAAGGCATGATCGGCGCGCAGATGGTCAGGCCGCTGGCCGAGCGCGGTTACCAGGTCCTGATCCAGAGCACGCGCGGCACGTTCGGTTCCGGAGGCGACTTCGACCCGCTGCGGTGCGAGCGCGAGGACGGGCTGGACACCCTGGACTGGGTGGTCAAGCAGCCCTGGTTCGGCGCGTCACTGGTGCTGTACGGGGGCAGCTATCTCGGCTTCGCCCAGTGGGCGGTGGCCGACCAGCTGCCGCCCCAGGTCAAGGCGATGATCCCGTCGGTGTCCGAGTCGGCCTTCACCCTGGAGTTCCTCCGCAAGGACGGATACTCCCTGGAGGCAACATTCAACTGGGGCGTCCAGGTCGCCGGCCAGGAACGCCGGGGGGCGATGCTGCGTCAGCTGCTGGGGATGCGGCGGCAGCGGCGCGCCCTGCACACGCTGCCGCTCAACCAGGCCGACACCGCCGCCATGGGCCGCAAGTCGGACTACTTCCAGGACTGCCTGGCCCACGACGCCGACACGCCGTACTGGTCGGTCCTCGACCACAGCGAACGGGTGGCCGGCATCACCGTGCCGGTCAGCTCGATCGGTGGCTGGTACGACATCTTCCTGCCCGGCCAACTCCGCGATCATCAGGCACTGCAGGCGGCCGGCCGGCAGGCCCGGCTGACGGTGGGGCCCTGGGCGCACATCTCCATGGGCGTGGGGCGGACGGCGACCGGCGAGGCCCTCGACTTCGGGCTGGCCCACGCCCGGGGCGAGCAGCCGGCCGACCGTGCGCCGGTGCGCCTGTTCGTCATGGGGGAGGGGGCCTGGCGCGACTTCCCGTCCTGGCCGCCGCCGGGATACCCGGCCCAGCGCTTCCACCTCCTCTCCGGTGGCTCCCTGGCCGCCGCCCCGCCCGGCGAGTCGGCCCCGGACGGCTACCGCTACGACCCGGCCGATCCCACCCCGGCGGTCGGCGGAGTCCGCATGGCCATCGGCACCAAGGCGGGCGCCGTGGACAACACCGCGCTGGAAGCAAGGTCCGACGTCCTCACCTACACAACTCCCGTACTGGACAAGGACGTCGAGGTGATCGGCGAGGTGAGCGCGGAGGTCTGGTTCCGCTCCAGCCTGCCGTACGCGGATGTGTTCGTCCGGCTGTGCGACGTCGACGAGAAGGGCCGATCGTTCAACGTGTGCGACGGCCTGGTCGGCCTGACCGGCGCCGACGAGACCTCGTGCGCCACCGTGCGGCTGTGGCCGACGGCGTACCGCTTCAAGCGCGGCCACCGCATCCGGCTTCAGGTCTCCAGCGGCGCGTTCCCCCGCTACAACCGCAATCCCGGCACGGGCGAGCCCCGGGGGACCGCCACCACCTTGCGCGCCGCGGACCAGGAGGTCTTCCACGATCCCGCCCACCCGTCCGCGGTGATCCTGCCCGTCCGGCAACTCTGAGGAGTCAACGATGACCACAGTCGAGTCCCGTGAGCCCCGCGGGTCCGCCGAGCCCGAGGTCCGTACCGCCGCCGGCGCGGTGCGCGGCCGCCGGGAGGACGGCCTGGCCGTGTTCCGCGGTATCCCGTTCGCCGAGCCGCCGGTGGGCGCGGCACGGTTCGCGGCGCCGCGGCCCGTGCGCGCCTGGGACGGGGTGCGGGAGGCGTTCTCCTTCGGCCCGCCGGCCCCGCAGGATTCGGTGATGGCCGGGCGGTCCGGCGGGCCGGAACTGCCGACAGGGGACGACTGGCTGACGGTCAATGTCTGGACCCCGGACCCGGACCCGGCGGCCCGCCGCCCGGTGATGGTGTGGATCCACGGCGGCGCCTACAAGCTCGGCTTCTCCGGCAGCCCCGGCTACGACGCCCGGCACATCGCCCACGAAGGCGACCTCGTCGTGGTCACCCTCAACTACCGGCTCGGCATCGAGGGGTTCACGCACATCGACGGGGCGCCCGCCAATCGCGGCCTGCTCGACCAGATCGCCGCCCTGGAGTGGGTACGGGAGAACATAGCGGCCTTCGGCGGCGACCCCGACCAGGTCACCGTCGTCGGGGAATCGGCCGGCGCCGGATCCATCGCCGCGCTGCTGGCCATGCCGGGCGCGGCGGGGCTGTTCGGGCGGGCCATCGCGCAGAGCGTGCCGGGTACGTTCCTCTCCGACGCAGTGGCCCGGGACGTCGCCACCGCCATCGCCGCCGAGCTGGGGCTGCGCCCGACGGTCGAGGACCTGTCCGGGGTGGACCCACGGCAACTGCCCGCGGCCGGGGAGGCGTTGAGCCCCAAGATGCGTCAGTACGAGGACCGCTGGGGACGGCTCGCACACACGCTGAATCCCTTCTCACCCGTGGTCGACGGCGAGGTGCTGCCGACCACTCCCTGGCAGGCGCTGGCCGATGGCGCGGCGCGGGACATCGAGCTGATAGTCGGTCACAACCAGGACGAGTTCCGGCTGTTCGTCGCACTCTCCGGGCAACTCGGGAAGATCGGCGACGAACAGGCGGCGCGGGCGCTGCGCGTGTTCGGCCCGGCGCCGGACGGCGAGCGCGCCTACCGCGAGGCCTTCCCGGAGGCTTCGGCGGCAGAGCTGTACGAACTGGTCCAGTCCGACTGGCTGTTCCGTATGCCCGTGCTGCACCTGGCCGATGCCCAGGTCGCAGGCGGCGGTCGCGCGCACGTGTACGAGCTGACCTGGCAGACCCCGGGCAGCTCAGGCGCGCTGGGCGCCTGCCACGGCCTGGACGGGCCGCTGCTGTTCGGGACCCTCGACGCCCACCTCGGCCCGGTGCTGCTCGGCCCCGAACCCTCCTCCGAGGCCCGGGCGCTGTCGGCCCGCTTCCGCTCGGCCTGGACCGCCTTCGCCGCCACTGGCGACCCGGGCTGGCCCGCGTACGACACCCAGCGCCGTACGGTCCAGATCTTCGACGCGGACCCGCGGGTGGCCCCCTACCCGGAGGAGACCTCCCGGAGCCTCTGGCAGGACCACACCTTCGGGGCCCTGCCGCTGTCGAACGCGTAGCGCCGAAGCGTGAGCGGTGCGTGGGTCAGGACGTGGGCAGCCAGACGCGCATGCTGCCGTTCTGCCGGTTGGCCCACGCGTAGTAGGGGATCGCCGTCAGTGCGACCTGCTCGTCCGTCGCCGGAGCGGCGTCGTGGGCGGTGTCCTCGGCGGGGCGGTAGGGCCACCAGCCGGCGTCGGGGATGTGCCGGCGGTGGCCGGTGGCCACGACGGTGGTGACACCGCCGAGCAGGTCGGGACGGTGCCGCTCGGCCAGCGGGCGCGTGGTGTCGAGGACGATGCCGTCCAGGCCCGTGCCGGGGTGGTCCACCTGTTCCAGGCAGTACACGAGCGGGCCGCGTTCGATCGCCACACAGCCGCGCACCGCGTCCACCCGGGGGTCGGCCGCGGTGAGCCGGGGTTCGAGGCCGAGCTCCAGCACCACCTCGTCGCCCGGAGCCCAGGTGCGCTCCCATCGCAGCCAGCCGTCGGTCACCGGGGCGTCCGACTGGTCGTACGTCTCGGTGCCGCAGCGGACCCGGTACGCGCGGCACCACTGCGGGATCCGCAAGGACAAAGTCCAGGGCCGGTCGCGTGGACTCTCGTCGACGGTGAAGGCGACGGTGCCCTGCCACGGGTAGTCGGTGTGGGCGCTCACAGCGACGGGGAGGCCGTCGAGGTCGCCCCGGTAGCTGCCGGTGACGTACTGGTGGATCTGCAGGCCGCGCGCGTCGCTGGAGGCGAGGTAGTGCTGAAGTGCGGCCAGTAGGCGCATGACGTTCGGGGGACAGCAGGCGCAGCTGAACCAGCGGGTGCGCCGGGCCGACTGATCGCCACCGGAGTCGGTGTGACCGTCCCGGACCTGCAGGGGGTTGACGTAGAGCCAGCTCTCTCCGTCCAGGGAGACGCCGGCGAGGAAGCCGTTGAACAAGGTGCGTTCGATCAGGTCGCTGTAGCGGGCCTCGCCGGTGAGCAGGGCCATGCGCCAGCTCCACTGGATCGAGGCGATGGCGGCGCAAGTCTCGCAGTAGGCACGTTCGTTGGGCAGCTCGAACGGGTCGCCGAAGTCCTCCCTGGCGTGATGCGCGCCGAGCCCACCGGTCAGATGCGTCTTGGTGGTGGTCATCGCCTGCCACAACCGCTCGCAGGCGGCGAGCAGTTCGGCGTCGCCCGTCTCGGCGGCCAGGTCGGCCGCGCCCGCCAGGAGATAGAGCTGGCGTACGGCGTGTCCTTCGACGGTGTCCGCGGAGCGCAGCGGCACGCGGTCCTGGGAGTACGCTTGGCCGCCGAGCTTGCCGTGGCCGTAGCAGTCGACGAAGTAGCCCGCGAGATCCAGGTAGCGCTGCTCCCCGGTCTCCCGGTACAGCTCGACCAGGGCGGTCTCGATCTCGGGGTGGCCGTCGACGCCGTCGATGGGCTTCCCACTGCCGGGGGGACCGAAGACTGAGTCGATGTGATCGGCGAACCGGCGTGCGACATCGAGAAGTTCGTCGCGTCCGGTGGACCGGTGGTGGGCCACCGCCGCCTGGATCAGATGCCCCGCGCAGTACAGCTCGTGGCCCCAGCGCAGATCCTGGTAGCGCTCGCCGCCCCGGCGGACCTGGAACCAGGTGTTCAGGTACCCGTCGCTCTGCTGAGCCTCGGTGACGAGGGAGATGATCCGGTGCACATCCGCGGCGAGTCTGCGCCCCTCGGGGCCTTCCTCTCCGGGCACCGCCTGGGCGAGTTGCCAGGAGGCGGCCTCCAGCCATTTGTAGACGTCCGAGTCCACGAAGGGGAAGTCGCCCTGGTATTCGCCCTGCGCGGTGCCCGCCACCAGGCGCAGGTTGTGCAGGTTTCCCGCGGACTCCAGCAGACCGGGGCCCTGCGGCACCGAAGTGCGTGCGTTGACCTCGCGGCGCGTGTGCCAGAAGCCCGCGTGCACCTCGGCGGTGGCGGGGTGCAGCGTGACCTGCGCGTCACGGCCGGGGCGGACCGGGCCGGCGGCCGACTGGGCGGGGCGTGAGTGAGGCATGTGTCTCCGAAGGGTTTGCGGGCGTGTCACGACATCTTGGCCTCGGCGCTGTTACCAGGCAGCCAGCGAGCCGTCGGTGTTGCGCCACACGGGATTGCGCCAGCGGTGCCCGCGTTCGGCGGCCGCACGCACCGCGTCCTCGTCGATGGTGATGCCCAGGCCGGGTTCGGTCAGGCGGTCGATGTAGCCGTCGCGGAATGTGAAGGGCTCGGTGTCGACGAGATAGTCCAGCAGCCCGCTGCTGTCGCCGTACCCGATGCCGAGCGCCTGCTCCTGGATGAGGAAGTTGGGGATCGCGAAGTCCNCCGATGCCGAGCGCCTGCTCCTGGATGAGGAAGTTGGGGATCGCGAAGTCCAGTTGCAGGCTGGCGGCCAGCGCGATCGGGCCGAGCGGGCAGTGCGGTGCGACCAGGACGTCGTACGTCTCGGCCATCGCCGCGATCCGCCGGGTCTCGGAGATCCCCCCGGCATGGCTGATGTCCGGCTGGGCCACCGCGATCCCGTCCGAGAGGACGGACCGGAAGTCCCAGCGGGAGTAGAGCCGTTCGCCGGTGGCGATGGGAATCGAGGTGGACCGCACCACGGCGCCGAGGTCCTGGGAGAACTCCGGCAGCACCGGTTCCTCCACGAACATGGGCAGCAGCGGCTCGAGCAGCGGCAGTACGCGACGGGACATCGCCCCGCTGAAGCGGCCGTGGAAGTCCAGCGCCAGATCACACTCCGGGCCGATGGCCTCGCGCACCGCCGTCACCCCGTCCACGATGGCGTGAATCGCGGCAGGCGTGTCGAGCGGCTCCAGCTGCCCGCAGGGGTTGAGCTTGACGGCGGTCAGGCCCTTGGCGACCTGCTCGGCGGCCGACTCGCCCAGCTTCTGCGGGTTCTCCCCGCCGACCCAGCCGTAGATGCGCACCCGGTCGCGCACATGGCCGCCGAGCAGTTGGTGCACGGGGACGCCGTGGGTCTTGCCGGCGATGTCCCACAGGGCCTGGTCGATGCCGGCCAGGGCGCTGTTGAGTACGACGCCCCCGCGGTAGAAGCCGCCCTTGGCGAGCATCTGCCAGTGCTCCTCGATGCGGGCGGGGTCCTGCCCCACGAGATGGTCGAACATCTCCTCGACGCAACGGGCGACGGTGTGCGCCTTGCCCTCGACGATGGGCTCTCCCCAGCCGGAAATGCCCTCGTCGGTGTCGATGCGCAGGAAGAGCCAGCGCGGTTCGACGAGGAAGAGTTCGTATCCAGTGATCTTCACGAGGCGGACCTCCGGGGCCTGGCGCACGGCCCGGGGGCCGACGGCTGCGGGAGATGAGAAGCGAGGGCTGGTGGGGGAGTGGGGGCGGCGGCCGGCGGTGGGACAGCGGCTTCGGGCCGGCGGCTACGGGGTGATGGCGGCAGGGGGAAGCGCGATCGGCTACTCGTGGGAGCTGATGCTGCGGCCGCCGTCCACGAGGAGGTTGTGGCCCGTGATGAAGGAGGCGTCATCGGAGGCGAGTAAAGCGACGGCGGCCGCGATGTCCTCGGGGGTCCCGAGCCTGCCGGCCGGTGTCCGTGCGATGGTTTCGGCACGGTACTCCGGTGACACATGCGCCCACAGGGCCGTGTCCACCGCCCCGGGCACGACGGCGTTGAACCTGATCCGCCCGCCGTATTCCACGGCGAGTTGGCGGACCAGGGCGCTGATCCCGCCCTTGGCCGCCGCGTACGCGGGGAAGCCCTTGAATCCGATGGCCGCGTGCACGGACGAGGTGATGACCACGGCGCCCCGGGCGGCCGTGAGCAGGGGCACCGTGGCCCGGACACCGAAGAAGACAGAGTCGAGGGCGAGCCGCAGCTGGCCGTGCCATGAGGCGTCGTCCAGTTCGTGCGCCGCTCCGGGCAGGTTCCGGCCGGCGTTGAGATGCAGTACGTCGAGGTGCCCGGTCCAGGAGGCGGTCTCCTCGACGGCGGCCGCCCACTCGTCCGGCGAGGTGACGTCGAGCCGGTGGTCCCGGGCCTGACCGCCGCCCGCGCGGATCTCCTCGGCCACCCGGTGAGCACCCTCGGCGTCCGCGTCGGTGACGACCACACGCGCCCCCTCGGCGGCCAGGCGGTGCGCGGTCGCCTCTCCGATCCCGGAGGCGGCCGCGGTGAGCAGGGCCGTGCGGCCGGTGATGCGTGCCGGCGCGGCGGCGGTCATGGTGATTCTCCGGGTCCTGCCGTGGAGCGGCGCAGTACGAGGCGTGGTTCGGTGGGTACGACGACGTCTCCCGATGGCCCTCCTTCGATGGTGGCCACCAGGGCGTCCACGGCCGCGGTCCCCAGTTCGTACAGCGGCATCGCCACCGTGGTCAGCGGGGGGTGGAGGTGCCCGGCGACGGGCAGGTCGTCGTTGCCGATGACGGAAATGTCCTCCGGGATCCGCAGGCCGAGGTCCCGGATCGCGGCCATGGCGCCGATCGCCTGGGCAAGCGAACTGGTGTAGATCGCGGTGATCGGCCGGCGCCCGGCGCCGTCGGCCGGACGCAGCAGTTCCCGCGTCGCGGACACGCCGCCGTCCTCCGTGAAGTCCCCGGACGCGACCGGCGCGGCGGACAGCCCGAGCTCCCCGGCATGCCGGAGGAACGCCTGCTTGCGGACCTCGCTGGGGGCTATGCCGGGCGGGCCCGCGACATGACCGACCGCACGGTGGCCGAGGCTGTGGAGGTGGTCGAGGGCGGTGACGCTGGAACGGGCCACATCCATGGTGACGTTGCGGCCTGATCCCTCCACCGACCGGTTGAGGAAGACATGCGGGACCCGGCTGCGGCTCAGGGCGTCCAGCAACGGGTGACCGGGACGGGCGGAGGCGATGAGCAGTCCGTCGACCCGTCCCGCCTGCACCAGCTCGTTGAAGGACTCGTCGGCTTCATGCCCGTCGAAGTCCTCGGCCAGCAGGGAGAGATAGCCCAGTTCGCGAGCCCGCTGGTAGGCGCCGCGCGCGATGGTGACGTACGTGGGGTTGGCGAGGGCGGGGACCAGCAGGGCCAGGGCGTGAGTGCCGGCGCCGGCGAGGGCACGCGCCCCCGAGTGGGGGCGGTACTCCAGCGTTTCGGCGGCCTCGTGGACACGCCGCCGGGTCTCCGGCCTGACGGACAGGTCCTGCCGGTCGTTGAGCACCTTGGACACGGTGGCCTTGGAGACCCCGGCCGCCCGTGCGACGTCCACCAGCCTGGCCCTGACGGGCTGTTCCGGCACCTGTTCCCCTCTCTTGACACCTTCTGGCGCCGCAACCTAACGTTCGCCGCAGCTTCAGTCAACCGGTTTCCTAGGTCGTGCATAAGCGATACGGATGGGCAGAGGCGAAAGAAACGAACCAACCGCTCATACCTCACTTGTCGGGGAAAGCCACCGACGGGTGAGGTGTGTCCTGGAGCGCTCCGGAAGGTTTCATATGGCCGACCATCAGGACACCCTCATGTTCCCCGCGGTGGTGGGGCCATGACGGAGCGTCCTGCCCTCACCCCGCAACTGGGCCGGACCCGGGTCATGGCCATCCTCCGGTCGGCCGACGCCTCGGGACTGCCCGCCGCGGCCCGGGCCCTCGCCGCCGGTGGCATCACCTGCCTGGAGGTGACCCTCACGACCTCGGGCGCGCTCGACGCCGTGGCCGCCATCCAGGAGGATCTCGGTCCCGAGGTGGCGGTCGGAGCCGGCACCGTGATCACCACCGGTCAGGCCCGGGACGCGCTGGCGGCCGGTGCCGGGTTCCTGGTGGCACCCGTGGTGGACATCGATGTCATCCGCGGCGCCGCCGAGAGAGGCGTCCCGTGCTACCCGGGCGCCTGGACGCCGACCGAGGTGTCCGCCGCCTGGCAGGCGGGCGCCGCGGCGGTCAAGCTGTTCCCGGCGAGCACCGGAGGCCCCGCTCACCTGCGCCAGTTGAAGGCTCCCCTGCCGGAGATACCACTCATAGCCGTCGGCGGAGTCGGCCTCGACCAGGCGCGGGGCTACCTCGAAGCGGGCGCCCGTGCCGTGGGCATCGGCTCCCCGCTGCTGCGCGGAGCGGACCGCAACCCGGACCCGGCGGCCCTGGAGTCCCTCACCGTCAGGGCGCGTACGGTGCTGGAGGCGGTCGGCGCCACCGCGTGGGCCGAGGAGGCGGGGCGGTGAGCGGTCCGTCTCAGCAGCGCCCCTCTCAGGAGCGCCCCTCTCAGGAGCGCCCGTCTCAGCAACGCCCGTCTCAGGAGCGCCGTCTCGTGACCGTCGGCGAGGTCCTCGCGGTCCTGGCCGCACCGGATCCCGGACCGCTGGCCCTCGGCGCCGGGCTGCGCCTCGGGCTCGCCGGAGCGGAGTCGAACGTCGCCGTCGGGGTCAGCCGCCTCGGAGGATCCGCCACCTGGATCGGCCGCGTCGGCGAGGACGAACTCGGCGAACTCGTCCTCCGCGAACTCCGGGCGGAAGGGGTCACCACCGTCGCCGTCCGGGACCCCGCCCCCACGTCACTCCTGCTGAAGGAACGACGTACCTCCACCCACAGCCGTACGCGCTACTACCGCACCCACACGGCCGGTTCCCGGCTGTCCGCCGAGGACATCCCCGAGCACATCGTGGCCTCCGCGGCGGTCCTGCACATCACCGGGATCACTCCGGCGCTCGGTGAGGGCCCCGCCCAGGCCGTCACCCGGGCCGTGGACCTCGCCGTCGAGGCCGGAGCCACGGTCTCCCTGGACATCAACTTCCGCTTCCTGCTGTGGAACGAGGCCGACGCCAGGCGCACCTTGCTGCCCCTGCTGCGCAGAAGCGACCTCGTCTTCGCGGGCCCCCACGAGGCCCGGCTCGCGGTGCCCGACGCGGACGAACCGGAGGAACTCGCCCAGGGCATCTGCGATCTCGGGCCCGACGGGGCCGTGATCAAACTGGGCGCCGAGGGAGCCTATGCCCTCCTCGACGGTCAGGAGTACCGGCAGCCCGCCGTGCCGGTCCAGGTGCACGACACCGTGGGAGCGGGGGACGCGTTCGCCGCCGGGTATCTGGCCGAACTGCTCGCGGGCGAACCCCCGGAGCGGCGGCTGAGGACTGCGGCTCTGCTCGGCGCGTTCGCGGTCAGCACCACCGGTGACTGGGAGGGGCTGCCACGCCGCTCCGAGCTGGGACTGCTGGACCACCACGATGACATCGTCCGCTGAATTCAAGGAACTTCCATGTCCACGCGTTCCTCCGCCGACGGCATCCTCGTCCTCACCGGCTCCTACACCCCGGACACCGGTGGTGACGGCGCCGGGCTCGCCGCCCTGCGGCTCGACGCGGCGGCAGGCCACCTGGCGTACGAGAGGCGTCTGCCGCCGGTGCCCGTCAGCGGAGCCTCCTTCCTGGCGGCGCACCCTTCCCTGGACGTCGTCTACAGCACGAACGAGACCGACCCCGGAACCGTCAGTGCCGTCGCCCGGCAGAGCGACGGTGCTCTGACCCCGCTGGGAGCACCGGTCGGCACCGGCGGCGCGAACCCCTGCCATCTCACCGTCCACCCCGGTGGGGGCTGGCTGCTGACCGCGAACTACGGGAGCGACACCGCGCCCGGCAGCGTGTCCGTCCACCGGCTCGACGCGGACGGGCAGGTCGGCGAACTGACCGACGTCGCCATCCACGAGGGATCCGGTCCGGTCGCCGGACGGCAGGAGGGCAGCCACGCCCATCAGGTCCTCGTCGATCCGGCGGGCCGCTTCGTGCTGGCCACCGACCTGGGGGCGGACGCGGTGTTCGCATACCGGCTCGACACCTGGTCCGGGACGCTGAAGCAGACCGCGGTGAGCCTGTTGCGCGCGGGAAGCGGTCCTCGTCATCTCGCGTTCGCGCCCGGCGGTGAGCTGGTGTTCAGCGCGAACGAGCTGTCGTCGACCGTCACCTGCCACCGCTATGACGCCGAGACGGGCATGCTGGCCGCGCTCTCCACCGTGCCCGCCACAGAGGCCGGGGACGTCATCAACCAGCCCGGTGGAATCGTCGCCTCGCCCTGCGGGCGCTTCGTGTGGGTGAGCAACCGCGGCGCGGACACGGTGGCCGCGTTCCTGGTCACCGGCACCGCGCTGGAACCGATCGGCGAGATCCCCAGCGGCGGCACGTGGCCGCGTGGCCTGACCCTGGCGGCCGGGCATCTGCTCGTCGCCAACCAGCACAGCGGCACCGTCGCCGCGCTGCGCGTCCTGGACGGGGGACACCTCCAGCAGGCCGGCCCGGCCGCATCCGTTCCCTCGGTCGTCTGCGCGCTCGTCCTCTGACAGTCCTCTCATCTCAGTCCCGCGAACCCGTCGTCGTACGTCACGAAAGCCGTACGCGATCAAAGGCGTACGCCATGAAAGGCAGTCATGTCCGACCCAGGCACGACCCCCGCACGGTTCACCCTCGACTCGGCCTTCGGTATCGGCGCCGTCAACCCCCGGCTGTACGGATCGTTCGTCGAGCACCTGGGCCGCTGTGTCTACACCGGCATTCATGAACCGGGCCATCCGGCGGCCGATGCCGACGGCCTGCGCCAGGACGTCCTCGAACTGGTCAGGGAGCTGGGCGTCACCACTGTCCGCTACCCGGGCGGCAACTTCGTCTCCGGCTACCGCTGGGAGGACAGCGTGGGACCGCGCGAGCAGCGCCCGGTCCGGCTGGACCTCGCCTGGCGGTCCACCGAGACCAATGAGTTCGGCCTCCACGAGTTCATGGATTTCTGCCGCAAGACCGGTACGGAGCCCATGATGGCCGTCAACCTCGGCACCCGTGGGGTGGAGGACGCGCTGCGGCTTCTGGAGTACGCCAACCACCGGGGCGGCACCGAGCTGTCCGACCTGCGTGTCGCCCACGGCGCCAAGGATCCGTACGACATCCGGATGTGGTGCCTGGGCAACGAGATGGACGGCCCCTGGCAGACCGGTCACAAGACGGCCGAGGAGTACGGGCGGCTCGCCGCCGAGACCGCCCGCGCCATGCGGATGATCGACCCCGGCCTCGAACTGGTCGCCTGCGGCAGCTCGTCCTCCTCCATGCCGACCTTCGGCTCCTGGGAGGCGACCGTCCTGGAAGCCGCCTACGACCTGGTCGACTACGTCTCGCTGCACGCCTATTACGAAGAGATCGACGGCGACCGGGACTCCTTCCTCGCCTCCGCCGTCGACATGGAGCACTTCATCGACTCCGTGGTCGCCACCTGCGATCACGTCGGCGCCCGGCTCAAGTCCAAGAAGCGCGTCAACCTCTCCTTCGACGAGTGGAACGTCTGGTACCAGGCCCGTTTCCATGCCGCGACCCCGCCGGACTGGGACAAGGCGCCCCGGTTGCTGGAGGACGGCTACTCGGTCACCGACGCCGTGGTCTTCGGCTCCCTGCTCATCGCGCTGCTCCGGCACGCCGACCGGGTCACCGCAGCATCGCTCGCCCAGCTCGTCAACGTCATCGCGCCGATCATGACCGAGCCCGGCGGGCCCGCCTGGCGGCAGACGACGTTCTTCCCCTTCGCCCAGGCCTCCCGGTACGGGCGCGGGCGGGTGCTGCGCGTCGAGGTGGACAGCCCCCTGTACACCACCGCCCGGTTCGGTGAGGTGCCGCTGCTGCACGCCACCGCCGTGGCCGACGACGAGACCGGTGACGTCACTGTCTTCGCCGTCAACCGTGGCCAGGACGCCGCCCTGCCGCTGGAGATCGACCTGCGGGGAGTCGACGCCCGCGCCGTGGCGGAGCACCTGGTCCTGTCCGACGCCGATGCCGAGGCCCGGAACACCCTGGACGACCCCGAGCGCGTCACCCCGCACGCCGCGGCCGGCACCACGGTCACGGGCGGGGTCCTGCGCGCCGAACTCGAGCCCTGCTCCTGGAACATGATCCGTCTGTCGCGCGCACAGAGCTGACGGACGATCAGGGCCGACGTGTCGGGACGCGTACTGGACCGAGCATGCGTGCCATGTCGGGATGAGCGGGGGGGGGGGAGAGAGGGAACCCCCGGGGCAGAGGCGTAACGACCGGTCGGTAACCTGCCGGGCATGACTACTGCCGCCCTCGAGCCGCGCGCCGGTCGACGCTGTCACAACCCGCTCAACTCCCTGCACGCGACGCACTACTTCTCGCCCGATCTGGGACGGGAGGTGGGTGCTCTCGGGATCACCCACCCCAAGGCCGTGAACTTCGCTGTACGGGCGGCCGCGCTGGGGCCGGTCGGGGCGGGCGCGGTGACGGCGACCTTCTACAACTACAAGCACGACCTCGTGGCCCGGCACGTGCCCGCGGTGTGGTCGATCGCCACCCCCGCGGACGTGCTCGCGGCACGCACGCGTGCCGTCGACGCGACCCTGCGGCGGCTGCTGGGAGAGGAGGCCGTGGCGTCCGCGGAGATGGCGGAGGCCGCGCGGCTGGCGTTGCGCGCCGCCGAAGCCTGTGGGCGCAGCGCCCGGCCGCTGTACTCGGCGCACGCCGACCTTCCCGTCCCCGACGAGCCGCACCTCGCGTACTGGCACGGGGCGACGCTGCTGCGCGAGCACCGGGGGGACGGGCACCTGGCCGTGCTGATGTCCGCGGGCCTCGACGGGCTGGAGGCGATGGTGACCCACACCGCCACGGGCAAGGGCATGACACCGAAGTGGGTGGCGACCACCCGTGGCTGGACCCAGGACGACTGGAATGCGGCGACGGCCCGACTGCGGGACCGCGGGCTGCTGGACAGCACCGGCGAACTCACCGAGCGAGGCGTCGCGCTCCGCGAGGACATCGAGCAGGAGACCGACCGCCTGGACCGGGCTCCGTACGAGCACCTCGGCCCGGAGGGCGTGGCACGCCTGACGGCCCTCGGGACGACGTTCGCCCAGGCCGCGGTGGCCGCGGGGGCGTTTCCGGCGGATTTGATCGGCAAGCGGTGACGCTGCTGGCCGGGACCGCTCGGCAGAGAGGCTGGAAGCTGCGGGACCTGAACGGCACCGGGTGGTGCGGAGAGCCGGTCAGGACCTGATCTGCATGGGAACGACACGGGGAAATGATGGGGCTTTGGTCGGCAGGGCCGTGTGGACGGGCGCCGACCGCTGGGCCCGATACTCGGCTCGACGCGGCCGGCCGACACCAGGAACTGCCTGCCGGGGTACCGCTGCCTGGTGGATTCCGGTGGCGCCCGGTGATGGCGGGGGCGACAGCAGTCTGTGACGGGGGACCGGCGGGCAGCCCCAGCACGGCGGGGCGACAGCAGGACGGCAGGCATCCATAACGCCAGGACGGCAGGCATCCATAACGCGGGCTGGCAGCAGCCCGCAACGCGGCGCGGGTGGCAGTCGGGCGGCTGGGCGCAGCCGGGGTTCTGCCGGGCGGGCGCGTACGGCACGTGCTGACGCGGCGCGGGGCTGCGCCGGCACTGCGCCGTGCGCTGCGGCGTCTACAACGGCCACGCCGACGCCGTGGACCTATCAGGTAGAAGAGTCTTCGGACCGGGTCATCCGAGGCACCTTCCGCAACGGGTGTGCGCAAGGGGGCCAAGAACGCATCCCCCGCGATCGGTGGTGAGCCGACGAAACCGACGCTGATGAAACCGTGCTGCTCGGCGTAGGCGAAGCCCATGGATCTGTGCTCGTTTGGGCGTTGAGCAGGCACTCCGTCGTAAGACCGGCGAGGCCTGTGCCGCGTCGACCGGCAATCGGCAGCAGGGACGCGGCCACTTGACCGGTCTGGATTGTCGGGTGCATGCCCTGCGCAGTGTGCTGCTTGTCCAATCCTTGACCCGCAGTCGGCGCTCCATGATGCTGTGTTGCGACACGCGAGATGCGTACCGCATTGAGCAACATCGAACCCAGGTCTTGTATCAGCCGAGGAGTGGCCATGGCTCACCAGGTCCGTGCTGTCGTCGCGCGGGGGAAGGGCGCCCCCGTCAGTCTGGAAACGATCATCGTGCCTGATCCCGGCCCGGGTGAGGCGCTGGTGAAGATCGAGGCCTGCGGGGTCTGTCACACCGATCTGCACTATCGGGAGGGTGGCATCAACGACGAGTTCCCCTTCCTGCTGGGCCACGAGGCCGCGGGTGTCGTGGAGTCGGTGGGGGAGGGGGTCACTGACGTCGCCCCCGGTGACTTCGTCATCCTCAACTGGCGTGCGGTGTGCGGGCAGTGCCGTGCATGTCTGCGCGGACGGCCGTGGTACTGCTTCAGCACCCACAACGCGAAGCAGAAGATGACCTTGACCGACGGCACCGAGCTGTCGCCGGCGCTGGGTATCGGTGCCTTCGCGGAGAAGACGCTGGTGGCGGCGGGGCAGTGCACGAAGGTCGACCGGGCAGCGTCGGCGGCCGCCGCCGGTCTGCTGGGGTGTGGGGTGATGGCGGGCATCGGCGCGGCCATCAACACCGGCAACGTCGGACGCGGTGACAGCGTGGCGGTCATCGGCTGTGGCGGCGTCGGGGCCGCGGCGGTCGTCGGGTCGAACCTGGCGGGCGCGGCGAAGATCATCGCGGTGGACATCGACGACGCCAAGCTGGACACCGCCAAGAAGCTGGGAGCGACCCACACCGTCAACTCCAAGGACGCCGACCCGGTCGAGGCGATCCGCGATCTGACCGGCGGCTTCGGAGCCGATGTGGTCATCGAGGCGGTGGGCCGCCCGGAGACGTACAAGCAGGCGTTCTACGCCCGCGACCTGGCGGGCACGGTCGTCCTCGTCGGCGTACCGACCCCGGAGATGAAGCTGGAACTGCCGCTGCTGGACGTCTTCGGCCGGGGCGGCGCGCTGAAGTCGTCCTGGTACGGCGACTGCCTGCCGAGCCGGGACTTCCCGATGCTCATCGATCTCTATCTGCAGGGCCGTCTGGACCTGGACGCCTTCGTCACGGAGACCATCGCCCTGGACGAGGTCGAGAAGGCCTTCGAGCGGATGCACCGCGGCGACGTGCTGCGTTCGGTGGTGGTCCTGTGACGGTCGGCGCCCGCATCGAACATCTCGTCACCTCGGGGACGTTCTCGCTGGACGGCGGCACCTGGGACGTCGACAACAACGTGTGGATCATTGGCGACGAGAACGAGGCCGTCGTCATCGACGCCGCGCATGACGCGGAGGCGATCGTCGAAGCCCTCGGCGCTCGCACCCTGCGGGCCATCGTGTGCACGCACGCCCACAACGATCACATCGACGCCGCGCCCGAACTCGCTGCGCGCACAGGTGCCCAGATCCTGCTCCACGGCGACGACCTGCCGCTGTGGAAGCAGACCCACCCCGACCGAATGCCCGATGGCGACCTGACCGACGGCCAGGTGCTCACTGTGGCCGGTATCGAGCTGACCGTGCTGCACACCCCCGGCCATGCTCCCGGGGCGGTGTGTCTGTACGCGCCGAGCCTGACGGCGCTCTTCAGCGGTGACACGCTCTTCGCGGGCGGCCCGGGGGCGACGGGGAGGTCGTACAGCGACTTCCCGACCATCGTCGGTTCCATCCGGGACCGGCTGCTGACTCTGCCGGGCGACACCGTCGTACACACCGGCCACGGGGAGACGACCACCATCGCCGCCGAGGCCCCGCACCTTCAGGATTGGATCGACCGGGGCTTCTGAGCGCGCCCAATCGAACAGCGCACGCCCGCTCTCGGCCAATGCAGGCCGACGAGGCGGGCGTGCGTGCGTCCGCACGGCGATCTGGGGGGCCCGACGGCTGGGCACCCCCTTTGAGCAGGTCGAAGACGCTGATTCCGCGTTGCTCCCCTCCCCTTCTGAGTTTCATATTGCGCTCTTGGTTGCGTGATGAGAGACGTCAAACGGTGACTCATCCGGCCTTCTGAACGCCTTGACAAGGGTTCTGGGCCGACCTCAGACTGATGTTGCGCTAACCGCAATCCGTTTCGCTATACGCACCGAGGTGTGATGATGATTCCCGCGTGCCGTCTCGCGGATCTCCCGCGAGGCGAGGCCCTCCGGCTCGACATCGACCCGCCGGTCTCGGTGTTCCACACCGACGACGGCGAGATCTTCGCCATCGACGACACATGCACCCACCAGGACGCCTCGCTCGCCGACGGCTGGCTGGAGGGCTGCGAGGTGGAATGCCCGCTGCATGCGTCGAAGTTCAACCTGAAGACCGGTGCCGTCGACGCCCCGCCGGCCAAGCGTCCCGTCCGGACCCATGAGGTCGTTGTCGAGGACGGCATGATCTACGTCCGGCTGTCCACGGCTGCCCCCAACCTGCCGCCCTGCGTCGCAGCCCGGCTCGCGGGGGCTCCCGCGTGAGGACAGTGGCCGTGGTGGGTGCCTCGCTGGCCGGGTTGTCGGCGGCGCGCTCGCTGCGGAGACAGGGCTACGACGGGCGGCTGGTCGTCCTGGGGGACGAGCTCCACCGCCCGTACGACAGGCCCCCGCTGTCCAAGGAGTTCCTGGCCGGCACCATCGGTGAAGAGGAACTCGCGCTGGAGTCGGACGACGAGGACCTGCAGGCGGAGTGGCTGCTCGGCGTCCGCGCCACCGGACTCGACAGTGCGGACCGCGCCGTCCGGCTCGCCGACGGCCGGGAGATCCGCGCCGACGGATTCGTCATCGCGACCGGCGCCGCCGCGCGCACCCTGCCCGGATCCGAAGGTCTGGCCGGCGTGCACGTCCTGCGCACCGTGGACGACGCCCGCGCTCTACGGGACGAACTGGCCGGTGGCGGACGGCTGGTGGTGATCGGCGGCGGGTTCATCGGCGGCGAGGTCGCCTCCACCGCATGCGCCCTCGGGCTCGACGTGACGGTCATCGAGGCGGCACCGACACCGCTGGCCGGACCCCTCGGCGAAACCATGGGCGGCATAGTCTCCGCTCTCCACGCGGACCACGGCGTACGGCTGTTGTGCGGTGTGGGCGTCAAGGGGCTGAGCGGGGACGAGCGAAGCGATACGAGGGTCTCCCCGGACGGAGTCCGGGGGAGGGTGGACGCGGTCCTGCTCGAGGACGGCCGCAGCATCCCCGCCGACATCGTCGTGGTCGGTGTGGGCGCACGACCGTGCGTCGACTGGCTGGAGGGGTCCGGCGTGGCGCTCGACAACGGCGTCACATGCGGTGCGGACGGCCGTACCAGCCGGGCCGGCGTGGTCGCGGTCGGTGACTGCGCCAACTGGTACGACCCCCGTGTGGGCGCCCATCGCCGCGTCGAACACTGGACCGGTGCGCGCGAGCGCGCCGATGCGGCCGTCCGGACGCTGCTGTCCTGGGGTGCGGCGGAACCGGGCGTGCCGCGGCCTCCGTACTTCTGGTCGGATCAGTACGGCGTCAAGATCCAGTTCGTAGGTCATGCGGCCGGCGCCGACAGCGTGACGATCGAGGAAGGCGCCGCGGACGACCGCAACGTCCTGGCCGTCTACCGGCGTGCCGGTCATCCGGTCGCCGCGCTCGGGATGAACCAGCCGCGGCTGTTCACCCGCTGGCGCAAGCAACTGGCCCTCGCGGCATCTTGACACCGCCCCTGAGGCATCCCATGCTGCGGTTTCAAATAGCGCGCAGCGTTGCTCAATGCACAACGCCGTCCGGAGTCGCTCTTCCCGGCGCGTGAACGACCGATCCACGACGTTTCCCGAGGAGTGCACCGTGACCTCGACCAGCCTGCCGAACAGCCTGATCGCCACCCTCCCCGGCGCCTCCTACACCGATCCCGGGATCTTCGCCCAGGAGCAGGAGCGCATATTCGAGACCATGTGGTTCTGCGCCGCGCGCTCGTCCGACCTGGCGAAGCCCGGCGCCTTCCGGACCGTCGACGTGGGCCGCGAAAGCATCCTGATCACCCGCGCCCGGGACAACTCCGTCCGCGCCTACTTCAACGTCTGCCGGCACCGCGGAGCCAAGCTCTGCGTGGAGAGCAGCGGCGAGGTCAAGCGGGCCTTCCAGTGTCCGTACCACGCCTGGACGTACGACCTGACGGGCAAGCTCGTCGCGGCACCCAACCTCACCAAGATGCCCGACGTCGGCCGCACCGAATACGGCCTGGCGAATGTGGCCACCCACGAATGGCTCGGCTACGTCTGGGTCTGTCTGGCGGAGAACCCGCCCTCCTTCGAGGAGGAGGTGATCGGCGATGTCGTCAGCCGTCTCGGCGACGCGGAGTCGATCGAGCGCTACGACATCGCGGGCCTCTCGATCGGAAAGCGGATCGTCTATGACGTCAAGGCGAACTGGAAGCTCATCATCGAGAACTTCATGGAGTGCTACCACTGCGCCACGATCCACCCCGAACTCACCGAGGTGCTCCCCGAGTTCGCCGACGGCTTCGCCGCCCAGTACTACGTCGGTCACGGCGCCGAGTTCGGCGGGGAGGTCCAGGGTTTCACCATCGACGGCTCCGAGGGCCTGGACCGCATTCCGGGCGTCGCCGAGGAGCAGGACCGCCGCTACTACGCGATCACTGTCAAGCCGCAGGTTTTCATCAACCTCGTCCCCGACCACGTGATCTTCCACCGTATGTACCCGGTGGCCGTCGACCGCACGATCGTCGAGTGTGACTGGCTCTACCTGCCGCACGTCGTCGACAGCGGCAAGGACGTCAGCCGGTCCGTGGAGCTCTTCGACCGGGTCAACCGTCAGGACTTCGATGCATGCGAGCGCACGCAGCCCGGGATGCACTCCCGGATGTATGCCAAGGGAGGCGTACTGGTACCCAGCGAGCACCACATCGGTGCCTTCCACGACTGGGTGCAGGAGCGCCTGGGTGCACGACTGCCCCAGTAGCGCTGGTCACTTGTGCGGCCCGCGCATCGCCGTACGTCCCCGGCGCGGGCGGTACCGGCGGTGGACGGGCCGCTCAGCCCAGGTACCCCATGCGGTGGCTGATCTCGTCCGCTCCCTTGATCAGCACTGGAGCGAGCTCGTGCAGGCGCTCCTTCGTGAGCCGGTACGCGGGCCCGGAGGCGCTCAGTGCCGCGACGACCTCTCCGTCCCGGTTGCGGATCGGAGCGGCCATGGCGTGGAGGCCCAGCTCCAGCTCCTCAAGGGCCCAGGCGTAGCCACTCTCGCGGACGTCGACGAGGTTCTTCTCGAGCTTCGTCTTCGCGGTGATGGTGTGCTGGGTGACCTTCTTCAGGCCGGACTCGGCCAGCACCGCGGCGCGTTCCTTGGCGGGGAGATAGGCCAGCAGGACCTTGCCGCTGGAGGTGGCGTGCGGCGGGGTCAGTTGGCCGACCCAGTTCTGTGCGGTGACGGCCCCGGGGCCACGGACCTGGTAGAGGTTGACCGCGTAGTACTCCTGCAACACGGCGATGTTGACGGTCTCGCCGATCTCCTCGGCCAGCTCCTCGCAGACCGGTCGGCCCTGCTGGGTGATGTCGATGCGTCCCGTGACCGCACCGGCCAGGCGTACGATGCCGAAGCCGAGGCGGTACTTGCCGCGCTCGCCCGCCTGCTCCACCAGGCCGCGCGCTTCCAGTGCGCCGAGCAGGCGGAACGCCGTGGATTTGTGAACTTCGATCTCGGCCGCCACCTCGCTGACGCCTGACTCGCCGCGGCGGGCCAGTATCTCGAGGACGCTGATGGCGCGGTCGACCGACTGCACTCCTCCAGCGTGTGAATTTGAGGTTGCGGAACCAAGGTTGTAGTTGCTCACAACGGAACTATACCCGCAGTAAACAACGCTACTGCAAGTAACGATGGCGGGACGGGGGTCCTGCAAGTTGCGTGTCCCGCAACCTGGTGCGTATAGCGGTACTGGTATTACCATGCTTCGCATATCTACGGCGCGAGCGAGACGAGGCATCATGGCCCAGCAATACGACTTCGTCATCGTCGGCGGCGGATCGGCCGGCAGTGCACTGGCGAACAGACTCTCCGCGGACCCGGCGAACCGGGTGCTGGTACTGGAGGCCGGCCGGTCCGACTACCCGTGGGATGTCTTCATCCACATGCCCGCGGCCCTGACCTATCCGATCGGCAGCCGGTTCTACGACTGGAAGTACGAGTCCGAGCCCGAACCCCACATGGGCGGCAGGCGTATCTATCACGCGCGGGGCAAGGTGCTGGGCGGCTCCAGCAGCATCAACGGCATGATCTTCCAGCGCGGCAACCCCATGGACTACGAGCGCTGGGCGGCCGAACCCGGGATGGAGAGTTGGGACTACGCCCACTGTCTGCCGTACTTCCAGCGGATGGAGAACTGTCTCGCGGCAGACCCGGACGACGAGTTCCGTGGTCATGACGGTCCCCTCGTCCTCGAACGTGGCCCGGCCACCAACCCGCTGTTCACCGCCTTCCTGGAAGCGGTCCAGGAGGCCGGTTACGCCCGCACCGACGACGTCAACGGCTATCGCCAAGAAGGTTTCGCCCCGTTCGACCGCAATGTCCACCGCGGACGTCGTCTGTCGGCCTCGAAGGCGTACCTCAAGCCCGTCAAGAAGAGGCCCAACCTCACGGTCACCACCCGCGCCTTCGTCACACGCGTGCTCTTCGAGGGCAAGCGGGCCGTGGGCGTCGAGTACCGGCGCGGCCGTGGCGAGGCCCAGCAGGTCCGCGCCGGGGAGGTCATCCTCTGCGGCGGTGCGATCAACTCCCCGCAGTTGCTGCAGCTCTCCGGCGTCGGCAACGCCGAGGAGCTCAGCGCCCTCGGTGTCGATGTCGTCCACGACCTCCCGGGCGTCGGCGAGAACATGCAGGACCACCTGGAGGTCTACGTCCAGTACGCCTGCAAGCAACCCGTCTCCATGCAGCCTTACATGGCGAAGTGGCGCGCCCCCTTCATCGGACTGCAGTGGCTCTTCCGCAAGGGCCCCGCCGCCACCAACCACTTCGAGGCCGGCGGCTTCGCCCGCAGCAACGAGGACGTGGACTACCCCAACCTGATGTTCCACTTCCTGCCCGTCGCGGTCCGCTACGACGGCTCCTCACCCACCGGTGGCCACGGCTTCCAGGTGCACGTGGGCCCCATGTACTCCGACGCCATAGGCTCAGTGAAGATCAAGAGCAAGGATCCGCACGAGCACCCGGCGCTCCGCTTCAACTACCTCTCCACCGAGCAGGACCGCCGCGAATGGGTCGAGGCGATCCGAGTGTCCCGCAAGCTCCTCAATCAGGCCGCGCTCGCCCCCTACAACGGCGGGGAGATCTCGCCCGGGCCGAAGGTGGAATCCGACGAGGAGATCCTCGCCTGGGTCGCGAAGGAGGGCGAGACCGCCCTGCACCCGTCCTGCACCTGCAAGATGGGCACCGACGAGATGTCCGTCGTCGATCCGGGCAGCATGCGGGTGCACGGACTGGAGGGGCTGCGCGTCGTGGACGCCTCCGTCATGCCCTATGTCACCAACGGCAACATCTACGCACCGGTGATGATGATCGCCGAGAAGGCCGCCGACCTGATCCTCGGCAAGGAGCCGGCGGCACCGTCGAAGGCCGCGTACTACCGTCACCGCGACGCCCAGAAGCAGGCGGGGTAGACGTTGGGTGGCGCAGGGCTCCGGGCGCTGCTGCGCAGCGTCCGCTACGAGGTGCTGCCCGCGAAGGCGACCGAGGACAAGGTCGTCGCCCATGTCCCGCGCGACGTCGTCGTCACCGTGACGGCGTCGCCGGTCAAGGGCCTGGAGCCGACGCTCGACCTCGTCACCAGGCTCGCGGCACACGGCTACCGAGTCGTCCCGCACGTCCCCGCGCGGCTACTGCGGGACGACGGGCACGTGAAGGAAGTCGTCGACCGGGTCCGTGAGGCGGGCGTGGACGACATCTTCGTGCCGGCGGGCGACGCGAACCCGCCGGCCGGGGGCTACGACGGGGCACTGCCGGTGCTGCGCAGACTGAGCGAGCTGGGCAGGCCCTTCACCCACGTCGGCGTCACCGGTTATCCCGAGAGCCATCCGCTCATCCACGACGACGTCACCATCCAGTCGATGTGGGACAAGCGTGAGCACGCCACGTACATCGTGAGCAACCTCTGTTTCGATCCCCGTGTGCTGGGACAGTGGATCGCCCGGATACGGCGCCGGGACATCCCCCTGCCCATCCATGTGGGCGTCGCGGGGCCTGTGCAGCGGGCGAAGCTGCTGTCCATGGCGGCGAAGATCGGGGTGGGGGAGTCGACGCGCTTCCTGACGAAGCACGCCTCGTGGTTCCTGCGCTTCGCGGCACCCGGGGGATACTCCCCCGAGAGGCTGCTGGCACGCACCGAGGAGGAGCTCACCGCGCCTTCGGCGGGGGTGGCCGGCCTGCACCTGTTCACGTTCAACCAGATCGCCGAGACGGAGCGGTGGCGCTGCGCTGTGCTGGAGCGGCTTGAGGGCTGAGCGTCGGAGTCATGTGTACGGGGCTGCCGTGGGCCGTGCTGGGGGCTGCCCGCCCCCAGGTCCCCGCTTCGGCCTGAACGGCCTCGTCCTCCATCGCCGGACGGGCTGGTTTTGCCGGCCTGTGTCCACAAGCCGCCCAAGCCGCCGACAAGCCGCCCGAGCCGCCCAGCGCGCTCGTTGCGCCTCCGGGTGTATACAACGCGGGGCGGGACCGGAATCCGGTCCCGCCCCGCGTTCACCTGTCTCTCAGCGGAAGCCCACCGTGCGGTTGTCGTCCACCGTCACGCGGCGCTCGCTGTGCCACTTCACCGCGTGCGCGAGTACCTGCGCCTCCACGTCCCTGAAGCTTCGAGGGGGCATCGGCGCGCCTCCGTCGGTTCGTAATGCGCAACTCGATGAGCTATGTGAAACATGCCTCAAGTCGGCGGGGTCCTCGGTCGAGAGGGAAAGGCAAACGGGCCCCTTGCGAAATCGTCATCCGTCTACCTCTTGACGTCTGCCTGGGCATTGGTCAGGGTGTTCCACCACAAGCAATTGAATGCACGATGCGCAACGAAATTCCATTGAAGGGCTTGGCGCGTGGCAGACCTGTATGTGGGCGGAGGATGGCGGGAACCGGTGGCCGGAGGCCGCCGGGAAATCCGCTGTCCCGCTGACGGCTCGCTCACCGCGACTGTTTCGGAAGGGACGCGTCCCGACGCCGAGGCGGCGATCGCCGCAGCCCGACATGCCTTCGACCAGGGGCCCTGGCCGCACACCCCGGAGCGGGAGCGCGGTGCGCTGCTGCTGCGCACCGCCGACATCATCGAGCGCGACGCCAAGGCATTCGCCCGCGCCGAATCGCTGGACACCGGCAAGCGGCTGGTGGAGAGCGAGTACGACATCGCCGATGTGGTGTCCTGCTTCCGCTACTACGGCGGGATCGGGGGCACCGACGCCGGCCGCGTGATCGACACCGGCCGCGACGACGCCGTCAGCCGCGTCGTCCATGAACCGATCGGCGTGTGCGGCCTGATCACCCCCTGGAACTACCCGCTGCTCCAGGCGTCCTGGAAGGTCGCACCCGCCCTCCTCGCGGGCAACACCATCGTCCTCAAGCCCAGCGAGCTCACCCCCTCCACCTCGATCCTGCTGATGAAGGCACTTCAGGAGGCCGGTCTCCCCGCCGGCGCCGCCAATCTCGTCCTGGGCACCGGCCCGGAGGTGGGCGCCCCGCTGTCCGCGGACCCGGCCGTCGACATGGTCTCCTTCACCGGAGGTCTGGAGACCGGCAAGCGGATCATGGCCACGGCCGCGGCGACCGTGAAGAAGGTGGCGCTGGAGCTCGGCGGCAAGAACCCCAACGTCGTCTTCGCCGACGCCGACTTCGAGGCGGCCGTGGACTTCGCCCTCACCGCCGTCTTCCTGCACTCCGGGCAGGTCTGCTCGGCAGGGGCCAGGCTGATCGTCGAAGCCTCCCTCCATGACGCCTTCGTCGACGAGGTCGTCCGCCGCGCCCGGCAGATCCGCCTCGGCGGCCCCTTCGACCCCGAGGCCGAGACCGGATCGCTGATCTCCGCACAGCACCGGGCGAAGGTCGAGGCGTATGTCGCGGCCGGCATGGCCGAAGGCGCCGTCCTGCGCTGCGGCGGCACGCGCCCGGAGGACCCCGCGCTGGCGAACGGCTATTACTACCCGCCGACCGTGCTCGACGAGTGCCGCCGGGACATGCGGGTGGTGCACGAGGAGTCCTTCGGACCCGTGCTCACCGTGGAGCGCTTCACCGACGAGAACGACGCCGTGCGCGTCGCCAACGACACCGAGTACGGCCTGGCCGGAGCCGTCTGGACGCAGGACGCCGGCAAGGCCCAGCGAGTCGCCCGGCGGCTGCGCCACGGCACGGTGTGGATCAACGACTACCACCCCTATGTGCCGCAAGCGGAATGGGGTGGCTTCGGGCACTCGGGCGTGGGCCGGGAGTTGGGACCGACCGGCCTGGACGAGTACCGAGAGCCCAAGCACATCTGGCAGAACATCCAACCCCGGCCGCAGCACTGGTTCCGCGGCTGAACGCCGAAAAGAGGTCGATCGTGACCCCAGTACAGACTGAGGTGCCGCAGCGGCGCGGCACACCCCAGGACTCGGACGGCACGCCGGTCGTGTCCGTGCGCAAGCTGTGGAAGGTGTTCGGGCCGAAGGCCGAGCGGGTGCCGGACTCCGAGGAGTTGTGCGGGCTCACCCGCCGGGAGCTCATGGACCGTACGGGATGCACCGCCGCCGTACGTGACGTGAACTTCGAGGTGTCGCGGGGCGAGGTCTTCGTCGTCATGGGCCTGTCCGGCTCGGGCAAGTCCACCCTGGTGAGATGTCTTACCCGGCTGATCGAACCCACCGCCGGTGAGGTCGTCTTCGAGGGCGAGGACATCCGCGGCGCGGACCACAAGCGTCTGCGCGAACTGCGGCGCCGCAAGTTCTCCATGGTCTTCCAGCACTTCGGGCTGCTGCCCCATCGCCGCGTCCTCGACAACGTGAGCTTCGGCCTGGAGATCCGCGGCATGAGCAAGGCGGAGCGCACCAAACGGGCCATGGAGGTCGTCGAACTGGTCGGCCTCGCCGGTTACGAGAACTCCTACCCCGACCAGCTCTCCGGCGGCATGCAGCAGCGCGTCGGTCTCGCCCGGGCGCTGGCCGGTGATCCGGACGTCCTCTTCTTCGACGAGCCGTTCTCGGCGCTCGACCCGCTGATCCGCCGGGACATGCAGAACGAGGTGATACGGCTGCACCACGAGGTCGGCAAGACGATGGTGTTCATCACCCACGACCTCTCCGAGGCGCTCAAGCTGGGCGACCGCATCCTGATCATGCGCGACGGCAAGATGGTCCAGTGCGGCACGGGCGACGAGCTGGTCGGCGCCCCGGCCGATGACTACGTACGCGAATTCGTCAAGGACGTGCCGCGCGGCGACGTGCTCACCCTGCGGTGGATCATGCGCCCGGCGGAGCCCGACGACGCACTGGACGGTCCCGAGCTGGGCCCGGACGTCGTGGTGAAGGAAGCCACCCGGGCGGTACTGGCGGCCGACAAGCCGGTCAAGGTCGTCGAGAACGGCAAGCTGCTCGGCATCGTCGGCGACGAGGAGATCCTCGCGGTGGTCGCTGGGCAGGAAGGCGACATGTGATGACCGTCGCGATGGAGAAACCGGAGAAGACCAAGACCGCGGAACGGGCCGAGCCCGCCGAGGGCGTACGCAGAGTCAGCCGGGGCATGGTGGTTGCCGCGATCCTGGTCGTCTGGCTGGTGCTGTTCGCCGTACTGCGCGGGAAGCAGACCCTGTCGCTCGCGGCGGCGGACCTCACCGATCTGCACCGGTGGCTGAACGACGTCAACGACTCGGTCGGTGCGAACCGCAACTCCAACCCGTTGTTCCTCTACTTCTTCAACGAGATCCGTCTGGTCATCGACAACCTGGTGACCTTCGTGCAGAGCCTGATCTCGCAGCCCACCGGAGCTCGCCCCGTACCGCAGATCGGGTGGCTCGGCGTGGTCGGTGTCGCCGGCTTCGTCTCCTGGGCCGTGGGCAACTGGCGGGTCGCGCTGCTGGCCGTGGCCGGGTTCACCTTCATGGGGCTGCAGGGCCTGTGGCAGGAGAGCATGGACACCCTGGCGCTGACCCTCTCCGCGGTCTTCGTGGCGCTGCTGTTCGCGATCCCGCTGGGCGTGTGGGCGGGGCTGTCCGACCGGTTCAACCGGATCATGACGCCCTTCCTGGACTTCATGCAGACGATG
Organism: Streptomyces sporangiiformans; assembly: GCF_005768555.2. Taxonomy (GTDB): domain Bacteria; phylum Actinomycetota; class Actinomycetes; order Streptomycetales; family Streptomycetaceae; genus Streptomyces; species Streptomyces sporangiiformans. Next base: position 2,435 of record NZ_VCHX02000099.1, on the reverse strand, counting down.
CCGACCTTCGTCTACCTGGCCCCACTGACGCTGATCTTCCTCATCGGCGGGGCATCCGCCACCATCGCCACCGTGATCTACGCGGCACCGCCGGCGATCCGCATCACCGCGCATGCCATCCGGTCGGTACCGGAGACGACCGTCGAGGCGGCCGAATCGTTGGGCGCGACGCGGCGCCAGTCGCTGCTCAAGGTCCTGCTGCCGATGTCCAAGCGGACCGTGGTGATGGGCGTCAACCAGACCATCATGGCCGCCCTGGCCATGGTGACGATCGCGGCCCTGATCGACGCGCCCGGCCTCGGAAAAACCGTCATCCAGGCCCTGCAGTCGCTCGATGTCGGCACGGCCTTCAACGCGGGGCTCGCCATCGTCATCATGGCCATCGTCCTCGACCGGGTCACGACCGCGGCGAGCGGACGCGAGGAGGCAGCCCGGCGCTCGGGCAGCCGCTTCCTCACCTGGCGGCGGCCGCTGCTCGGGGCGGGAGCGGTGGTCACGGCAGTCCTGATTTACATGTCGCACACCTATGTATGGGCGGCGGAGTTCCCCGGCGAGGGCGACATCGGCAGCTCCATCGCGCGCGCCGCCGACACCGCGACCACCTGGACGCAGGACAGCCTGTCGGGCCTCACCACGGCCTTCCGCGACGCCATCAGCACCGGCCTGCTCAACCCGTTCCAGTCGCTGCTCACCGAGTCCCCCTGGTGGCTCGTCGGCGCGGCCCTGATCGGGCTCGGTGCGGTGCTCGGCGGCTGGCGGGCCGGGGCCACCGCGGCCGTGTGCGTCGGCCTGCTGCTCGCCACCGGCGTGTGGTCGGACAGCATGACGACGCTGGCATCCACGATGGTGGCCACGATCATGGTGATGGCGCTGGGCATCGTCTTCGGGGTGTGGATGGGGCGCAGCATGCTCGTGGACCGGCTGCTCAGGCCCACTCTGGACGCGGCACAGGTCATGCCGCCGTTCGTCTATCTCGTGCCGTTCCTCGCGCTGTTCGGCGCGACACGCTTCACGGCGATCGTCGCCGCCGTCGTCTACGCGGCACCCGTCGCCATGAAGATCATCGCGGACGGCGTGCGGAACGTGCCCGCGGCCACCGTGGAGGCGGCCACCTCCGCCGGGTGCAACACCTGGCAGATCATCACCAAGGTTCAACTGCCGATGGCACGCAGCGCCCTGACTCTCGCCACCAACCAGGGCCTGATCTATGTGCTGTCGATGGTTGTTGTGGGCGGCCTGGTAGGCGCGGGCGCCCTCGGCTACGACGTCGTGGCCGGTTTCTCGCAGGGCCAGCTGTACGGGAAGGGGCTTGCCGCGGGGCTGGCCATCGTCCTTCTCGGAGTCATGTTCGACCGGATCACACAGGCAGCGGCGCGGCGTACCAGCGCGTAAGGAGCTACTGAACCATGGCAAGGCAAGCAAGACAGTGGAGACTCGGCGCGGCCGGTATAGCGGTGCTCGGCCTCACCCTCACCGCCTGCGGCGGTGCGAAGGTCGGTGACGACTCGTCGGGATCCGGCGGCTCAGGCAGCTCCGGCAAGTGCGGCAACTTCAACCTCGCGGTCAACCCGTGGGTGGGTTATGAGGCCAACGCGGCGGTCATCGCCTACGTCGCGGAACAGGACCTCGGCTGCAAGGTGGAGAAGAAGGACCTGAAGGAAGAGATCGCCTGGCAGGGCTTCGGGACGGGCGAGGTCGACGCCGTCGTCGAGAACTGGGGTCACGACGACCTGAAGAAGAAGTACATCACCGACCAGAAGACTGCCGCCGATGCCGGCCCGACCGGAAACGAAGGCCTCATCGGCTGGTACGTGCCGCCGTGGCTGGCCAAGGCGCACCCGGACATCCTCGACTGGAAGAACCTGAACAAGTACGCCGCCAAGTTCAAGACCTCCGAGTCGGGCAGCAAGGGCCAGCTCCTCGACGGTGACCCGTCGTTCGTCACCAACGACGCGGCTCTGGTGAAGAACCTGAAGCTGGACTACAAGGTGGTGTACGCGGGCAGTGAGACCGCCCTCATCCAGGCCTTCCGCAAGGCGGAGAAGAACAAGGAATGGGTGATCGGCTACTTCTACGAGCCGCAGTGGTTCATGTCCGAGGTGCCGCTGAAGAAGGTCAGCCTGCCCGAGTACAAGGAGGGCTGCGACGCCGACACGGAGAAGGTCGCGTGCGACTACCCCGTGTACAAGCTCGACAAGATCGTCAGCGCCAAGTTCGCCGAGTCGGGCAGCCCGGCCTATGACCTGGTGAAGAACTTCACCTGGACGAACGAGGACCAGAACACCGTGGCCAAGTACATCGCGGTGGACAAGATGTCCCCCGAGGCGGCGGCGAAGAAGTGGGTCGAGGCCAACCGCGACAAGGTGGACGCCTGGCTGAAGTAGGGCCGAAGCCGAAGCCAAAGCCGGTCGAATGTGCCGGGGGGCGGAGCGCAC
>NZ_VCHX02000123.1 GCF_005768555.2 Streptomyces sporangiiformans | reverse complement strand
CGACTGTCTCTTCCTCACGACCAGACCAACGAGCAGACAAGCCCACGGTCACAAGATCAAAGCTTTTGTTAGAGCCAGTTAGCGCACGTTCTGACGCGGATGTTCCTCAGACCCCGAGTTGGCCGAAGGCAGCTCCAACGGTGGCGGTGGTCCGCACCACCGCCATCCAGAGCCGACGGTGACCACCGTGGCGGGCTGGCACTCAGGAGAACGACGGTGGTCCATGCCACAAGTGCTGATAGCCGGAACCACCAGCATGCTCGCTACTCAAAGGGGTTTCCTCCGATCGAGGTGGGGTTACGGGCGCGGGGCGCAAGCAAGCCAGCCGGTCGAGGTCTACGACGGTCACGGTGGATCAGCGCGAGGTGAGGAGTTCGACTCCGGGCGCGGTGATGCCCAGGCTCTTGAGGGGATCGTCGTCAGCCCGTCGGTCGTGAGCTCGGTGACCACCCAGAAGGTCCCGCCGGGGACGAGGAGTTGACGGACCTGGTCAAGGAAGGCGCCCTTGTCGGTGACGAACCGGAATACGAGCCGGAAGGTGATGACCGCGTACGCCGGATCGGGCAGCTCGCTCAGGTCGTCGGTGGCGAAGTCCATGACCTGGCAGTGGGGATGATCGTCTGTGTGCGGGCCGGTGGCTGTGGCGAGGGTGCTGGGTGCGCAGTCGATGCCGGTGGGCCGGTAGCCGAGATGATTGTGCAGATGGCGGGTAAGGGCACCATCGCCGCACCCTAGGTCGAGCGCCGGACGTCCGTGGCCGGGACCGAGGTGTTCGGCGAGGAGTTGGGTCTCGGTGTCGGTGATCTGCCGGTAGCGGCGGCCGGATGCCCACAAGCGCTCCGAGTAAGCGACGGGGGAGGCGGTCACGCGTCATTCCCTTCGGTGCGGTAGGCGGCTCGGTCCTGTTGCAGGCGCCACAGTTCCTGCATCAATCCGGGTTGGTTGACCAGCTCGTGGAAGGCGCCCTCCTGCACCACGTGGCCTTTGTCCATGACCACGATGCGGTCAGCGACGGAGGTGTTGGCGAGGTTGTGGGTGACCAGGACGACGGCCCGCTCCCCGGCCATGTCGCGCAGTCCGGTGAAAATCCGGTGCTCGGCCCGGGCGTCGAGATCGGAGGTGGGCTCGTCCATGACGAGCAGACCCGCGTCACGGTGCGCTGGTCGGGCCACCGCGATCCGCTGCCACTGCCCCGGCGACAGCGCCACGCCGCCCCACCACTCCCGGGCCAGTAACGTGCCCAGCCCCGACCGGAGAGTCCTGATCACGTCGTCGGCTCCGCTGGCCCGTGCCGCTCGCTTCACGGCCACGTCGCCCTCGGCGCACGGCTGGCCCAAGGTGATGTTCTCGCGCGCGGTCATGGGCCAGCGGGCGAAGTCCTGCGGCACCACGGACGTCTGCCGCCACATCGCGTGCGGGTCGAGGTCGGCGACGCTGACGCCGTCCCAGGTGACGACGCCACTACTGGGCAGGTTGAGCCCGGACAGCAGTTTCATCAGAGTCGACTTGCCCGAGCCGTTCTCCCCGACTACGGCCACGATCTCGCCTTGACGGACCTCGAAGTCGACCTCGTGGAGGGTGTCCTCGTCCGCCTCCGGATATCGGAAGGAGACCTTCCGAAGGGCGATGTGCCGCGGCCGTTGGGGTGTGATGATGCCGCGGTTCAAGCGCTGGCCGGCGGCCTCATTGACGAACCGCTCCCAGTCGTCGAGGTAGAGCCCGGTACGCAACAGGTCCCGGCCGTAGCCGACGAGCCCCTGCAGTCCGGTGGCCGCGGAGCGCAGCGCGAACACGGCGGTGCCGGCCGCTGCCGCCGAGATCCGGCCGGTTCCCAGCAGCAGGAACACCGCACCCCACACCGCCGAGGACGCCAACCCCGTGGCGGCGGCACCGACGACGGCGATCTTGGCCCGGTCCCAGGCGGCGGTGTCGCTGGTGGCTTCCACCCGCTCCGCGCTGGCCTTGTACTTGCTGAGCAAGTAGGGGGCCAGGGTGTCGGTGCGGACCTGGTCGGACTGGTTTTTGGCGATCAGGTGCCAGCGCAGCATGGTCATCACGCGCCGGTCCTTGTGGGTGGCGACCACCGCCAGGTAGGTGACGCGCTCACCGCGGATGGCGGCGATCGCCTGCGGTACCGCGGCCATGAGCAGCAGGGGCAGGAGCAGCGGGTAGAGGCTGGCGAGGACCACGGCGGCCGCGATCAAGGTGGCGAGGGAGGAGATGTAGTTCTGTGACTGGCCGATCATGTCCCGGCTGACGTCGACGCCCCGCTCGGCGGCGTCGTACCGGTCGTTGAAGCCGGGGTGGTCGTAGGCGGCCTGTTCCGAGTTGGTGGCCGCTTCCAGCATCTTGTACTCCGCCTCGCGGCAGATGCGCGGCGAGAGCCGGTTGGACAGGGCCTGGATGGCGATGCCGAGCAGGGCCCGCAGTCCGGCTGTCGCGGCCAGCAGTGCCACGGCCGGGATCGCCGCCGGCAGCCGGCTCGTGTCGTGGGCCGTCTCGATGAGCACGGAGAGCGCCTTCGTGGTGGCGAACAGACCGAGTGCCCCCGAGATCCCGGAGACGATCTGGCAGGCCAGAAGGACGCCGACGGCCCTGCGGTCGACCTGCCAGGCCAGGGAGAAGGTTCTGCGGATCAGCGAGGGAAGCCGACGGGCCATGGTGCGTCCGGTCAGCAAGTCGGCCAGCTTCAGGCTGTCCCCGCCGGGGTGGTCGAACGCCAGCTCTTCCTCGGCGGCGGGCGCCGCCGTCACGTCGTCGGCCTCGCCGCTCTCGTCATGCAGTCGGTCGGCGGTCTCCGTCACGGCCTGTCTCCTTCCGTCTTCAGCGGGGCGCGTTCGTTGGCGGGGGCCGGGACGTCTGCCGGCGCAGGGGCGTCGCTGCCGGGATCGGGTGCCGTCACCGGGAGGGCACGAAGGGAGCGCACCGGAGAAAGGGCGAGGACCACGACCGGAACGAGCAGGAGAACGGTGCCGGCGATCAGGGCGCTGCGTACCCCGTGCAGGGTGCCGATGACTCCGGCGAGGGGTGCGGCGAAGGGGCGCGAGCCTCCCGTGAGCCAGGTGCTGACCGCCTGCATGCGTCCCTGCAGACGGGGCGTGGTGATCATCTGCCGGATGGACCGCTGGGTGGTGCCCGCCGCCGCCGCGCACAGGAGCTGGACGGCGAGCGCGGCGGCGATCGCGATCTGCCAGGAGCGCCCCGTCGAGGCGAGAAGCAGCGGGAACTGGGTGATCGGGGTCAGAATGAGCGCGGTGAGCATCATCGGACCGGGCCCGAACCACCGGGTCATGCGCGGGGCGAACAGCGCGCCGACGCAGCTGCCCAGGGCGGCGGCCCCCATGACGAGGCCGAAGGCCGTGGCGGTGAAGCGGAGTTCACGCAGCAGGTACAGCGCCCACACGGTGTTCAGCACACCCAGGGCGAAGCTCATGGTCGAGTTCGTGACGGTGAGGGTGCGCAGGGTCGTGTCGGCGAAGACGTACCGCACGCCCTCCGCGATCTCCGTACGTAGGCGCGCACTTGGGGCCTGGGACGGTGGCGGGGGCTCGGCGATGCGGATACGAGTCGTGCACAAGGCGCTGACGGCGTAGGAGAGGGCGTCCGCGATGAGGGCGCGGGCCGCCCCCAGGACGGAGACCAGCACCGCGCCGAGGCTGCTGCCGGCCGTGGCGGAGACGGAGAACAGGCCGCCGATCCGGCTGTTGCCGCGCTGCAACAAGGATCGGTCCAACAGGGTGGGGAGATAGGCGATGGCGGCGGCATCGTGCACGACCCCAGCGGTGGACTGGACGAAGGCGACCCCCATCAGATGCTGGAAGGTGAGCCAGTCGAACGCGGCCGCGAGTGGCAGAGTGAGCAGGACGAACAGGCAGACCAGGTCCCCGCTGATCATGAGCCGACGCTTCGGATACCGGTCGGCCAGCGCCCCGGCGTGCAAGGCGAACAGCAGGCTGGGCAGCTGCGTCAGGAACACGAGCGCGGACACCTCGGCGGTGGAGGCGCTCAGCTCGACCACGGCCAGATAGGGCACGGCCACGCTGCTCACCGACGATCCGGCCACACTGGTCGCCTCGCCCGCCACATAAGTCATGTAGGGGCGTTGGCGCCACAGGGCCTGGGCTCCACCTTGCGGAGGAGGGGAGGCGAGAGGCGGGCGCGGGGCGGGTTCAGGAGAGGCCGTCATGCACCGCCCCCGCTCGCCGGCACGGTGATGTTCCCGTACAGGTGCCCCGTCATGAAGTTGGCCAAGGCCTTCCGGATGTAGGGGTGGCAGTCCGTAGGTGGATTACAGGGATCGATCCACAAGATGGCGTCGTGCTTGTCCATTTCGGCGTTGCACGGCTCGCCTTGCCACCGCTGCGCGGTGGACACCGCCCCGATCACCCGCACGCCGTCGGGACCCCGGTAGTGCACCGTCTGACAGATCTCCAGGTCCGAGGCAGCGACACGGACACCGGTCTCCTCATGCAGCTCGCCCTCGTCGATGAACTCGTCCTCCTCCAGCTTTCCGCCGATCACGGTGACCTGGTTCGCAGAGGTCTTGGACTTGTCGTTGTGCCGCACTGCCAGGATCCGCCCGTCGCCACGCTGAAGCAGCACCATGACGTTCGCCGGGCTCAAGTGCTGATCGCTCACGCGGCCTGCACCTCCAGCCGGGCCAGCGTGGCGCGCCCGCGTTCGACGATCTCGTCGTCGCCGTTGGGCACGCCCCACGAGATGGCGCTCGCCGCGTCCAGCACGGACAGACAGCGCAGCGCCCACTGCTCCTCGGCGGTGAGCGCGCGGCCGTACCCCTCGAAGAACGCCTCCTGAAGGTCGGGGCGGCCGACCCAGGATCCGCAAGCGAGGAGGACGAGGTCAGCGACGGCAGCGTGCGGTCGGGCGCGCTCCAGATCCACCGCCCCGAACACCCGGGCCGCGGGGCCGGTGTCGAGCAGCCAGTTGCGTTCCTGGAAATCGCCGTGGACGTATCCCGCGGGCAGCTGCCCGAGCTGCCCGAGCTGGCCGAGCGCGGCGGCATGCCACCGTACGGTCCGCCGGTCCTCCGGGCCGATCAGGTTCCCGGCCCGGTCCAGGTGCTTCTCGCCGCCGGCAGCGGTGCGGGCGATCTCTGCGTCGGCATCGGCATGGTCCTGGGCCGACAACTCGCCGGCAGAGCCGTGGAAGCGCCGCAGCCAGCTGCCGGCCTGCCGGTGCAGCATGCGCTGCTCCGCGTGGGCGAGGGAGAGCGACTTCACGGTGCGGCCGGACACCGGGGAGAGCAGCAGGGCCAGCTGGAGGGGGTCGGCCGCCAGCAGTAGGGGCGCGGTGCCCGGTTCCAGGCCCGGGACCACTTCCCGCAGGGCGCGGGTGTCGCGGCTGAACGACTTCGGGCTCGGCGCCAGCTTCGCGAAGACAATCCCGGTGGCATACGTCAGCTGCCACACACGGGAGTTCCCGCGGCCGTGGGAGACGTCTCGGACCAGGTGCACCGTTCCGATGACGCTCTGGGCCCACTCCAGGAGGACAGGCGGAATCGGCTTTGCGACGCTCATGCCCCCCACCTCGGTTCCGGACGTGCCGGATCCGCGGCGAACGTACGGGCGGCGTCAACGCCGTGCACGAGGTGGACCCGCTGTTCGAACGCAGGGGGCACGGGGGCGGGGGCGGGGACGGGATTCATGAGTTCCTCCTGAAAAGGGTGAGCGGCATAGGCGACACAACAACTCCGGTGCTGGAAAGGCCGTTACGGGTAACAGCAGGCGAAGTGTCGGTCAAAAGTTCGAGCACGGGGGGTGTCCCTTGCGGGGACTGGGTGATGTGGCCGTGATGCACTGTTCGATCACTCGCACGGGGGGTCGTCACCTGATCGAGCGATTGCCGCGGGCGGCTGAGCTCGCGTCCGGCACGTGCACCGCCTGTGAGCACGAGCGTGTCGTCCGCGGTGAATGAGGCCAGCGGTCGGCCTGCCGGGCAGGAGCCGGTGGTGCACGGCACGGTTTGTAGGCGAAGAAGCGGTGGCGGTGCCCTGCACGCAGGTGCCAACAGCGGGACTCGGGGCTGTGATCCGGACAATCCGAGCGGCCGTTCAACGAAGGGCGGACTGCGGCGATACGACCCGATGACCTGGGACGAGGCCAGAAGAAAGGATTCTCGAACTGGGCTGCACTGCGAAGTTGAGCGCTGAGCAAGATGGCTTGAACTGCCCGAGCCGGGGTACCGACCATGGCGCCGCCCGGGATGCCGAACCCCTGAAACGGCACGTCGGCGGCTGGCATCAGCACCTTCGAGAATGGACCTCGGCGTGGGTGGTGTTGGTGCAAGCCGTGCGTCATGGAGGCGATACGCCTGCAGGCCGTCGCCCGGCCGCGAACCTGCCGCGGTCTTCGGGGAGTTGACGAAGGAGCAGCATGGGCTTTCCTGCGCCGCACATTCAGGATGTCGTGACTTCTTACCTGCGCCAGCATCCCGAGGAACAGGCGCTGCTCCAGCTGCTACTCGACCGCATCGCCGCCGGCCGTGGCGTCACCCGGCGCACCGACTTCGACGGTCACGTGACGACGTCAGAAGCTGTTTCTGATCCCCGGTTCTGAGTAGCCTTGGGCTCTACGCTGGCGTGGTGTCCGAGGGCACCGGGCGGGCCGGGGGAGAGGAACTGTCGGGCGTGCGGCGACCGGCTGAGGCTGGGGGCCCGCCTGATGCCTTGTTCAGTTCTTCGGCGTGTCGTGCGAGGCAGTGGCGGAGGGCCCGGCGGTTGCGCAATCGCCTACCGGAGCAGGGAAACGCCGCGAGCGACGACCTCGGCGGAGTCCGCCTGACACCCCGTTTCCTCCAGCAGCTCTCGGGCGGCCGCAGCCTCGACATCCTCTTCGGGCTCGACGATGCCTCCAGGCAAAGCAGGCGGGTTCGCGAATTTCTGGCCGCTCAGTCGCAGGAACCTGCGCGTTGGTGGACGGCAGGGCGCTCTGCACGGACGAGTTCAGGGACACCCGCCTGTCATGCGGGTGTGACCGAGATACTCCCCAAAGGGGCAACGGGATGATTCCGACAGCGCTGCCGTGGGGACGGGGTTTGTGACGGTTCTTGTGAGCCCGCGCCGTATTTCAGAGGGATACCCGCGTGTTCTGCCAGCGGCAGAACACCGGCCGGACCGGGCTCGACGATCACTACAGTCCAGTCTCATGACGACGATTACGACGCGTCCGGTCGAGTATCCGGCCGACGGTTTGACGATGATCGGGCACCTCGCGCTCCCGGCCGGTGTCGACCGCCGGCCCGCGGTGCTGCTCGGACCAGAAGGCATGGGGCTCAGCGACGTCGAGCGCCGCAGGGCCGATGCTCTCGCCGAGCTGGGTTACGTAGCGCTGGCCTTCGACCTTCACGGCGGGCGCTATTTGGGTGACCCCGAGGAGATGCTGGCCCGTTGCCTGCCGCTGCTCGCTGATCCCGACCGGATGCGGGGTATCGGCCATGCGGCGCTCGACGTGTTGCGCGCCGAACCGAGGACCGACCCCGACCGGATAGCCGCCGTCGGCTACGGCACCGGGGGCGCCGTCGGGCTGGAACTCGGGCGCGATGGCGTCAGCCTGCGCGCGATCGGGACAGTCAACGCAACTACCACGGGCCGACCGGGCGAGGCGGCGCGCATTCGCTGCCCGGTGTGGGCCGGGGTCGGGTCGGAAGACCCGATCATGCCGCCCGCGCAACGGAACGCGTTCACCGCTGAGATGCAGGCCGCGGGCATCGACTGGCGCCTCACGGTCTACGGCGGCGCCTTGCACGCCTTCCACCACCCGCCGGTCGACCACCCCATGGTCCCCGGCGTCGGCTACCACCCACAGCACGCGCAGCGAGCCTGGCGCGACGTCGTCGACCTGCTCGCCGAGTGCCTGCCCGTGACGGAGGACTTGGGGGCATGACCCAGGCAAACATGCTGGCGCCAGGCCTGGTCGGCATCGGGCACTGACAGTCCCCCCCTCAAGACCGCACAGCAGAACAGCATTCGGGTAGATGCTCGATCGCGGAGACGTATGCACAACTGCCGCAGTAAATACCGGATTTACCGCGACGGGGACCCTGCCGCGATCACTCCGACCTGTGACGGGGCGTGCGTCCCGGCCGCCGCGGCGAGGCGTACGAGGCGTATCTCGGCTGAACCCGTCACGGAGGGATAGGGCCGCCGCGGTGGGGGTGGGCCGTGTGGATGTATTTCATGGCAGTGGTGATGGAGATTCCGAAGATACGGACGAGGTGGACGGGATCTTCGGTCTCACGGGCCTCGTCCAGGATTCTGTCGGCGCGAAATGCGCGCAGCGCGTCGTTGCGGTCCTGGCGGACTCTGCCGTCTGCGCGGGGTCTCATCTTGCCAGCCTCTCTCTTGCTATATCTATCGAGTATCGATAGATGTCCATCGTTGTTCGATCCAAGGAGAGGCGATGGGAAAGCTGACAGTGCTCGCGCTGCGAGCCGTGCTCGTGGTGCTGCTCGCCGGCTCGGTGTTCGTGCAGGCGGTGATGGTGCCGTTGCTGGCCATCGACCTGGAGGATCTCGACGCGGACATCGCGCACGTGCGCACGCCGACTCTCGTGATCGCGGTCCTGGGGATGGTGACGGTCCAGGTCGTCCTGGTCTGCGTGTGGCGGCTGGTGCGGATGGTGCGACGCGGAACGGTGTTCTCCCACGCCGCCTTCCGCTATGTGCACATCGTGATCGGCTCGATGGTGGCGGCCGCGCTCCTGGTGTTCGCGCTCGGAGTGGTCCTGGCGCCGGGCGAAGCCGTGCCCCCGGGCATCGTGCTCCTGCTGGGCGGGGTCGCCTTGGCGGTTTTGGGGGTCGCGCTCATCGTGCTCGTGCTGCGGATGCTGCTCGCGCAGGCCGTCGAGCGCGACATCGAGGCGGCGCAGATGCAGGCCGAGCTGGCTGAGGTGATCTGATGCCGATCGCCGTCGACATCGACGTGCTGCTGGCCAAGCGGAAGATGTCCGTGGGTGAGCTCGCGGAACGCGTCGGGATCACGCCCGCCAACCTGGCGGTGCTCAAGAACGGCCGCGCCAAGGCCGTGCGCTTCACGACACTCGCCGCGCTCTGCGAGGCGCTCGAGTGCCAGCCGGGAGACCTGCTGCGCTGGGAGGCCAAGGACGCCGAGGACGGGTGACGCCAGCGGCCGGCGAGACTCAGTCGTACTGCCCGGCCCTGTGCGGCGGGCATGGACTACCTGGATGGTCGGCCATGGGGAGCGGCATCCGCTGAACCCCACCCCGTGCACCGAGGCTGCGCGAGAGCACGCGCCGCATCCACCGTCCCAGACCACATGAGCCGACCGCGCGACGGCCCCACGCCCTGACCTGCGCAAAGCGCACCCCTGACGGCAACGCGGCGGGAGACCGCCGCATGCAGCGGAAGCCCACGGACACGGAGATACCCCCGGGCCTTCAGCACGGCCTTCCGCCTTGCTCGGCGGGCACGTAGTCGTGCTTTCGCTCCGGCCGCCGGGCGCGGTCAAACGCGAACGCGCGATCACCGCACATCAAGTGGCCCGAAGACAAAGAAGAATCTCAGGCGGAAAGCCACCACCGGGGCGCCGCCCAGGCCAGCGCGTAGCCGAAGCCGTTGATCGCCCAGTGCAGCGCCGCGGGCGCCAGCAGGCTGCCGGAGCGGCGCCGCAGTTCGCACAGGATCACACCGGCTGCGACCATGGCGGCGACAGCTGCCGTCACCGTCGGAGTCATACCTGCCGAGCCGCTGTCGATGGCCGTTCCGACAGCGGTGTTGGAGCGGCTGAGGCCACGGGAGGGCAGCAGATGCCAGAGACCGAAGAGCAGCGATGACACGGCGGTGGCCCACGCCGTTCCGCGCCGACGCCGGATCATGGCCCACAGCACACCGCGGAAGGCGGTCTCCTCCAGCAGCACGGTGCCCAACGGCACCCGCACCAGCACGCGCCACAGCAACTGTGCCGCGGACAGGTCGACGGCCCTGGAGTCCCGGAACACCTCCTGGGTGGCCGGAATGGCAAGGAGGAGCAGGAGGGCGGCGAGGACGCCACCGCCCAGGACGGGCGCCCATCGCAGGCCCCGGCGCACAGCCGCCGCGTCAAGCCCCAGGTCGGCCCGGGTGAGACCGTCCCAGTGGGCGATCAGCAGCAGAACGGCCGTCGCGGCCACACAAGTGAGCACGTACACATAGGGACCCCGCACGAGCCAGTTGTTGAGCAGGTTCGCGGCAGCCAGGACGACAATGACACAGACGATTCGCATCCTGATTCCAGGATCCGCCGTCGGGGCCCCGGCGTCCTGGTCTCCGCTCAGCGACGGCCCGCGATGATTCTCCCAGCCAGTGCTGTGACCGGGCTGGGGCCACCGGGATATCCGCTGGCGGTGCTTCGCCGCATACCGGGGCGCCGACCGTCCATCCGCATCCCGCGGATTCTGCTTGCACGCTTTGAGCGTGCTGGGCGGGGTGCCGATTCGGCAAGATCCGCCAAGACAACTTGAAGGCCGCGGTCGCCAAGGTGATTGGGTTCGCCCGGGAGAGGCGGGAGGGTGAGCGGTGGATCGCCTCCCGTGAGCACTACGGTGTTGAGAGCTTCTGCTGCCGCCCCAGGCTCGCCGGCGCCCACGGCCAGCCGACGCCCACGGCCATGGGGCGGCATCCGCCTTCACCAGCGAGGTAGATCTTGCAGGTCAGGCCGCCCCGTGACCGGCCGGATCGTTCGTCGGCGCGGTGGTGCCGGGGCGTCGGTCTTTTATCGGGACACGTGGCTTCTCCTTGCGGCCGCTTCGTCGTAGAGGGTTCGGGTCTTGAGGCATCCGTGGAGGATGCCGACGAGTCGGTTGCCGACCAAAGCCAGTCCATTTTCCTGGGATTGGCCCTGCCTCGATGCCCTCGGTATCCGCTGAGATGTTGGTGTCGCTGCCGATGCGTATGCGACGTTCACATCCATTTCCTGTGCTCTTGAAAGGTTCCCGATGACTTTGCCGCGCTCACGTCCGTTTGCGCAGGTCGACGTGTTCTCGTCGACCCCCTACCTCGGGAACCCGGTCGCTGTCGTACTCGACGGAGCCGAGCCGGACGACCAGGCGATGCGGCGCGTCGCCCGCTGGACGAACCTGTCGGAGACGACGTTCGTGCTGCCGCCGTCGGTCCCGGAAGCGGACTACCGGCTGCGGATCTTCACCCCTGGTGGCGAGCTGCCGTTCGCCGGCCATCCCACCCTCGGCTCAGCTCATGCCTGGCTCGAGCACGGCGGTACCCCCCCCGCCATGGAGACCGCGTCGTGCAGGAGTGCGAGGCCGGGCTTGTGGAGGTGCGCCGCGGCTAGGGCATCCTGTCCTTCGCGGCCCCGCCCACCCGGCGCACCGGTGAGCTGGAGGAGGAGTACCTGGAGCAGGTCGTAGCGGCGTTCGGCATCGACCGCGACCAGGTGCTGGCCCACCAGTGGGTCGACAACGGCCCCGGCTGGGCGGTCGTGCGGCTCGCCACCGCTCAGGAGGTCCTGGACCTGGAACCCGACCTGTCGCGGATCCCGACGGCCATGGTGGGGGCCATCGGCGCGTACCCGCCGGGGTCGGAGCACGCGTTCGAGCTGCGCACCTTCGCCCCCGGCGCAGGGGTCGTCGAAGATCCGGTGTGCGGCAGCATGAATGCCTCGGTCGGCCAGTGGATGACCGGCTCCGGTGCGGCACCCACCAGTTACAAGGTCTCCCAGGGCGCACGGCTCGGCCGAGCGGGAGACATCACCATCACCGCCGACTCCGACGGGTCGGTCTGGGTCGGTGGAGCGACGACCACTTGCTTCCGAGGCACCGCGACCCTGTGACGATGATGGGCACGAACACCGGCACGCGCCCCGGTCGAGGCGATCGACCGCTACAGCAAGGCGCCAACGAGATCCACAAGTGGGTCATAGCTCGCCAGATCCTCGGACGCGAGACCACGGGACAGCCACCTTCCGACCGGTCAGTCCTCGCCGGCTTCGTCACGGCCCGATCCTCGCGCCGCCGGTACGCCCGGCAACCTCAGTACTCGACTTCCCACCACCAGACCTCAACTTCAAGGGAGCAGAAACATGACATCACCAGAAGCACGCCTGGCCGAACTGAATCTCGACCTGCCCGCACTCACCGAACCGGCGGGCAACTACGTGGGGGCCGTCACCGCAGGAAACCTGGTTTTCCTCTCCGGACAAGGTCCCATCACCGATGGCACCGTGCGCTATGCCGGCCGGATCGGTGAGGATCTCACCGAGGAAGAGGGCTACCAGGCAGCACGCCTGACCGGTCTCAACCTCTTGTCAGCTCTGCGTGCCGAGATCGGATCGCTGGACCGAGTACATCGCGTCGTCAAGATCCTCGGCTGGGTGAGCAGCGCCCCAGGCTTCTACCGGCAGGCGGCGGTCATCAACGGAGTCTCCGACCTGATGGGCTCCGTGTTCGGCGAACGTGGACGGCACGCCCGCAGCGCCATCGCGGCCGACCAGCTCGTCCTCAACATCGCAGTCGAGGCTGAAATGGTCGTGGAACTCCGCGACACCACCGCTTCCTGAGCCCCGGATGCTGCGGTCCAGGTACAGGCTGAAGGGTGCGGTCATGGCCTCGCCGACCGTCTCGGTCAGCCCCTGCTGCCGGCGTCTCGGAGCAGCTGGCGTCTCTGCGCTGGTGAGGGGAGCCACCGCGAGATACAGGGAGATTCCTCCAATTCGCCTCAGTCCGGGGCCTTCCTGCATCACCGGGGCTTGCCGCTCCGTCAGGTGCGATCAGACCGCCGACGAGCAAGAGCCGCCATGACCGGGTTGTAGTTGATCTGACCGCACCACAGGAGGGAGGGGTGGGTTTCGCTGCGGCGCCGGACCGCCTCCACCAGAGTGCGCCATCCGACCTGGGGCAGTGTGATGCGATAGCGGACTCGGGGCAGTTCTGGTGCCAGCGGTTCGTCATCGCGGATCAGGGCACGCAGGACGGGGTCGCGGTCATTGGCCGGGCCGCGGGGGACCACCTCCAGCGATATGGCCTGTGCGGTGTAGTACACGCCGATGCCGGCCACCGATTCCCACTGGATGACCTGCTGGGCACGGCCGTTGTGCACCCACAGTCCCGTGTGGTCCGCGGCGATCTTTTGATGCCGTTGCCGCCATGCCACCACCAGCATCAGTACGCCGAGCGCGCCGACGCCCACCATGATCAGTATCTCCGTGGTGACCCGGCCCGTCACCAGTCCGCCCACCCCGAAGACCCCCAGGAGAAGTGGGAGGACAGCCGCAATCAGGAGGCCCAGCACGGTCCTGCGGCCAGCATGGAGCACAGTGGCATGAGGGGATGGAGAGAGCATGACATGAGAGTTTAGGAGGCGTCGGCAGCCGGGTCTCATCGTGGACGCACGAAGCACTAGGCAGAGTCGCCGCATAGGGCGGGGGAGCGGGCCACAGGAGTAGGGCAAGGCCGCACCATGACGTCTTCGGTGCGGGCCGAACGACTCCATCAGGCTCTACAGCGCACTCGCGCCGGGCACGAACGCCAGGTCAAGGAGTGGGGCCGGGAGAACCCGGAACTCGACGCGGATCTGACGAGGTCGCTGCCGTACTGCACCACCGGCGACCCGGAAGTCCCTCAGATGCCCAACATGCCTGAAGAACCATCGGATATCGGTAGGGCACGTACGGAACGGGCCTGTTGTCTTACATGTGGGTTTGTACGTGGGAGCTGACACCCCGGAGGGCGATGTATCTGAGTTCTGGCAACACCTGGGGCCTTGCGGTGGGAGCTTGGCGGGTTCTCTGCGGGGGGAAGGCGCGATGGCGCCGGAAGTCCAAGGTCGATCTGTACGCGGCGATCCGCCGTGATGCCCGGGCGGCGCAAGGCGCCGCCACCAGCTGACGGAGCTTCCGCCCCTCACCCGCGCGTGCGGCGCCGGTAGTAGTGCACGGTCACCACACCCAGCAGCGGCCCCCAGGCGGCCACAGGCGGATAGCAGGCGGTCAGGAGCCAGTTGCCCCATGGCGTGATGTCCATCTGAGCATGCAGGGTCGTCCTGACAAGCAATACTCCGTAGCCGCTGCAGGCGAGTGCCCCAACCGCCGCGGGGACAACCGCAGCACGCGTTTCAAGGCGAAGAAGAACTCCTGTGCGAGCGCGGAGTACACGTCCTCGGCATTCCGGCTTCGTGACGGTTGTCTGTACTTGGCGAAGATGGCCGATCCGCTGGACATCGTCTGGTCGCGTCCCCTTCCCGAGGGGGCAATGCCGACCACGGTGACCGTGAGCCGGGACAGCGCGGGACGCTGGTTCGTGTGGATGCTCACGTCCTGTCGGCGCACCCGGACAAGAAGAACGGCCCCATCTCCCCGTAGTGCGGTGGGAATCAGGTCTGACACGCAATCAGCGGACGGAGTGCATCAGGTAGAGGACGCCAACTGCTGTGGCCAGTGCGCCGAGGAGGAGTCCCAGAGCTGTCTTGGGGAGGTGGGGTTGGAGGCGGGCACCCGTCGTCATGCGGGTACCCCGGCCTCGTCCATGACCACGGCCATCTCACCCGGGGGAAGGGCCGGGTTAGCACCCGCGCTGGAGGCCAGCTCTGGCAGGGCGAGGGCCTCGAGGAGCCGAGGAAGCGGCAGGCGCGGGTCGCGAGTCGCCGCCTGGCGCGTCCAGACGTCCGGATCGTGGCTGAGCCGCTCGATCAGATCGGAGCCGGCGGCGGGGTCGCGGACTGCCAGCTGTCGGTAGATCCCGTCCGGATGGTCCGCGAAGCGGGCGGCGAGCCCCTCGCGGGGGAAACAGGGGTGACCGGTCGCCATCCAGGCGGAGAACGTCCCGCCGAGCCGTGCGTACACGCTCATCAGGACCTCCTCCGGGGTTTCGGGGTGATGCACGGCCAGGTGGGTGCGCACGACGACGTCCGTGTCCTCGGCCAGAAGCCGCAGGAGATCGGGCGGCAGGTGAGGGCTGCGGGCCGCAGCGCGGCGCAGCAGAGGATGGGCGGAGGTCGCGGCCCGGTGCAGCACGTCCTGATCGGCGATGCCAGCCGCCACCCAGTCCACGTCACCCCGTGCGTGCGGAGCCACAGTGAAATCGATCGCGGCGCGTCGGGACTCGGTCAGCTCGGGCCGGAGGGAGACGGCGAGCCGTACCCCTTCGTCGGGGTCGACGGCGAGACGATCCACGAGGTCGGCCGGCAGAGACGGATTACCGGCGAGTTCGACCAGATGGACGCCCTCGATGAGGAACCGCTCGGCGTCCGCGCGATTGAGAAGCCCCCGACTCAGCGCCTCGGGCAGGGCGGCGGGGTCACGGAGCAGCGCCGCCGTGAGCTGTGCGTCGCAAGGACACGCGCACAGCGCCGCAGACCGCCGTACCTCGGGGTCGGGGTCGTCGAGCAGCGTGGTACGTCCGTGCGGCGTCAATTCGTCCCAGACGCGCAGGGCGGCACGTCGTGCGGCCGGATCGGGATGCCGGACCAGGGAGGCGAGGAAGGACGGCGCCAAATGGGGCGAGTGCAACAGTGCGCTCCGCACGGAGGGTTCGGGGTCTTCCAGGAGACACCCGCACACGGCGTCCGGCAGCGGACGGACCTTCGTCCGGTGATCGTGGGTCCACTCGGGTCCGTTTGCGACGGCGGCCCGCACCTTGGGCGAGGGGTCGTCCGCGAGCCGGGCTCGCTGCTCAGCATCCGCCTGGCCGCTCATCGCGAACTGGACTCGCGCGTCCAGGACCGGGTGGGTGAGGACAGCCGCCACGACCTGTTCGGGCAGTCCCGGCCGGTGGAGGGCTTGGAAGGGAGGGCCGTGGCCTCCGCCGTCGAAGACGATCAGTCGCAGC
This sequence comes from Streptomyces sporangiiformans, assembly GCF_005768555.2. Classification (GTDB taxonomy): domain Bacteria; phylum Actinomycetota; class Actinomycetes; order Streptomycetales; family Streptomycetaceae; genus Streptomyces; species Streptomyces sporangiiformans. The sequence continues at coordinate 94,423 of NZ_VCHX02000123.1, read as the reverse complement.
AGCAGCGGTGTGGGAAGGGCCGGGTTGGCGGCGACTCCGTCCAGCGCGGAGGAATAGAAGGCGACCATGTCTCAGCTCTCCGACCCGTCGCTTGGCACGTAGCCCCTTCGGAACGCCTACGCGGCATCGGGCTTTCGGGTCAACGCGTCGTCATCCTGCCACGGAGCAGGCCGCCTTGTTGGCGCTGGCTGAATTTGAATCTGCCCGCTCCAGGATCGATGATCGGACAGACCTGCTCAGCCGAAGTCCCCATTGTCTTTGCGGAGCGCAAGAAAACAACCACGCATGAGAAACTCTGCGGTCAGCTCGCCGAGCCAGAAGGGTCGCTTGCCGTGTCGGACGTCACGCCGCCGCCGGTTCACCTCGACAAGGTGGTGGAGGGACTCGCTGGGAACCCTGTGCTGCCTCCCGAACTCGTCCGCCGCCTCTTCACCTATCGCAGGGGCTTTGGCAGCGTTGCCAAGCGCCTGGACCTGGCCGACGACATGATCGCCGAGGTCATCGCCGTCGATGATCACTGGCTCACGCACTCGCTCGCGCTCAACCGCAGCCTCCCGCATGCCTTCCGGATGACGCTTATCGACCACCCGGATCCGGCGATACGCGCGACCGTAGTGGTCGGCGCGTACGGCGCACCGCGAGAGCTGTTCGAGCGGCTGCTCGGCGACGCCGACCTGCAGGTGCGCGAGTACCTGGCGCAGAGCGATCATGTGCCGACGGATCTGCGCGCCCGGCTCGCGGCCGACCCGGAGCCGAAGATCGGGGCGACGCTTGCCGAATGGTGGCCGCAGGCCCCGGAACCGGTGCGTCGGCTCCTGCTTACGGATCCCGAGGACGCGGTGCGCGCAGGAGCCTGCGCGACCTACTACCGACCGCTTCCCCATCCCGTCCCGCCTGTCGACCTGCTCCCGGCGCTGCTGGCAGGCCCGGTCACGCGCGCCGGGGCGGTGGCATGATCTTGCCGTTCCTGGTCTGATTACGGCGTCGGAGCCATCCTGGATAGCCCCGTTCACCGGGCTGAGCCCGCGGCAGTTCGGCAAGCTGGTCACTGCGATACGGAGCGAAAGTACGAGCCCAGTACGCAAGGGCCGACCGTGGAGCCTGACCTTGTAGGACCGGATCCTGCTGGTAGCGGCCTACTGGCGTATGAACTTGACGCTGCGGCAGCTCGCAGAGCTGTTCGGGGTGTCGAAGTCGGCCGCTAACCGCATCATCGGCCACCTCGGACCGTCGCTCGCGCTTCAGTCCCGTCAGCGGTTGCGTAAGGACGCCGTGCTGATCGTCGATGGCACCTTGGTCCCCACGCGCGATCATACGGTTGCCGAGGTGTCGAAGAGCTACCGGTACTCGACCAACCACCAGGTCGTCAACGACGCCGACCCCGACTCGTCGTCGCCGTCGGCCGGCCGGTCACGGGCAACCGCAATGATTGCAAGGCGTGGGAACGGTCCGGTGTGAAGGCCGCCGTTGGCCGGGCCACGGTCATCGCGGGCGGCGGCTACCGGGGTACCGGCCTGCTCATCCCGCACCGCCGTGAACGCGGCCAGACCGAACTGCCGGCGTGGAAGGAGGAGCACAACACCTCCCACCGCAAGGGCCGAGCCCGCGTCGAGCACGTCTTCGCGCGGATGAAGACCTGGAAGATCCTTCGCGACTGCCGCCTGAAAGGCGACGGCGTTCACACCGCCAAGCTCGGCATCGCCCGGCTGCACAACCTCGCCCTCACGGGATGACTCCCGCCCCACGTGCTTCAGTCGATACAGAACTCGTTGCCCTCGATGTCCAGCATCGGGATGCACGACTCGTTTTCCTCATCGGCATACAGCGTTCGCACGTGTACTGCGCCGAGCGGGACCAGTCGTGCGCATTCGGCCTCAAGTGCGGCGAGGCGCTCTTTACCCATGAGTCCGGTGCCGACCCGCACATCAAGATGCACCCGGTTCTTGACGGCCTTCCCTTCGGGGACGCGCTGGAAGTACAGTCGCGGACCCACACCTGAGGGATCTATGCAGGCGAACCATGAATCCCGCTGCTCAGGTGGCTGCGAACGCTTGAAATCATCCCAAGTGGCAAATCCCTCTGGTGGTGGCGGTACAACGTAGCCCAACACCTCGCACCAGAAACGAGCGAGACGCTCAGGTTCTGCGCAGTCAAAGGTGACTTGGAACTTCTTGATCGCTGACATCGGCGCACCGTACCAAGGGGACTTGGGGCTCTGCCGCTCATTTCCCCAGGGGGATCCGCCCGCAACCCCGTCGGGCCCTGGGCCACCTTGGACACCAAGTGATCAAACCGGACGGGTGATGACGACGCTGACCACCGCGGCCCGCGTGACCACGCCGCCGGAGAGGACCACGTTGTAGGACTCGAAGGTCGGATTGCTCGGGAAGAGCACGTAGCCGCCGTTGGCCCCGAGCTCCTCCTTGGTCGCCAGGCTGATGCCCAGGCAGAGCAGGAACACAAGCGGAACAGGGCTTACCAATCTCCCAAACGTTTCAATTTCGCCTCCACCACACCTTGGGAACCATCCCCCACGTCTGCTAGCTTCCCCGTTCGATTCCGAACTGCCGTGACACAACGGCAGCTTCGAGACAACAGGCATGTCTTCAGACATGGGAGGCCCCATGAACAGAAGCGCCGCCGTGCCCCTCGGCGCGGCCTTACTCCTTCTCCTCGGCACGGCCGTGCCCGCCGCCGCGGGAACCCCCGGCGACGGCGCGGCCACCGACGGGGCGACGCTCTACCGCGACAACACGGTCGACGTCTCCTACCGCCAGGTCGCCCCCGGCGACGCGGCGTGGAGCCAGGTCCCGGCCGCCCTCCGCGGCAGAGCGACGGAGGGCTCGTACGTAGCCCGGCTCCAGCTCGAGAACGTCTCCGATCACCCCGTCTCCAAATGGTCGCTGACCTTCGAGCTCTCTGACCGCATCACGGACACCTCCGCCGCGAAGCTCGCCGCCCCTCAGGACGCGCGCACGACGCTCCAGGGCGTCGGCCCCACGAACACCCTCCAGCCGGGCAGGACCGAGACCGTCTGGTACCGCGCCGAGCCCGGCGCCAAGGCCGATACCCCGACTTGGGCGTCCTTCGCCAAGCACGGCATCTCGCCGACGGAGGACACCGACGGCGACCGCCTCCCCGACGACCTGGAGGTGCGCGCCAAGCTCGACCCCAAGTCCGAGGACACCGACGGCGACGGCCTCTCCGACTTCGCCGAGCTCGGCTACCGCTTCAGCACCCCGCTCAAGGCCGACACCGACGGCGACGGCACCAAGGACGGCGCCGAAGATCCCGACCAGGACGGCCTCACGGCCGCCCGCGAGCTCAAGCTCCGCACCACGCCCACCCGCGCCGACACCGACCAGGACGGCCTCGCGGACGCCCGCGAGCTGAAGCTCCGCACGGAGCCCACCAAGGCCGACACCGACGGCGACGGCGTCCAGGACGGCGAGGAGACGAGGCTCAACGCCTCCCCCCGCGCTAAGAACTCCGCCTTCGACGTGACCCGCCGCGCGGACGGCGGCGCCACCGCCGCCGAGGCCACGCTCAAGGGCCTGCGCGCCAAGCAGGTCGGCGGCTTCCAGGTCACCAGGCTCCCTGCCAAGCAGCGGGAGTTCCCGGAGTCCACTCCGGGCTACCTCGGCAACGGCTTCCAGGTCTCCGCCCCCGCGGACGGCGCCGCAAGGCTCACCTTCCGCCTCGACCCCGACCGTACGGAGGGCACCGCACCGGCCCTCTACCGCTACGACGAGAAGGCCCGCCACCTCGTCAAGCAGTCGGGCCAGCAGCGCAGCGGCAGCACGATCACGGCCACGGCCGACGGCTCCGCCAAGTACGTCGTCCTCGACAGCCACGCCTTCGACAAGGCAGGCCCCAAGGCCCCTGGCAAGCGAATCCTCTCCGACGGCCCCGGCGACGGCGGGGACCCGGGTGACCCGGGCGACCCGCCCCCGACCGACATGCTGATCCACCAGTCGTCCTTCCGCGAGGGCCGCCGCAAGGCCCCCGACCCCCAGCGCCCGCCCGTCCCGGCCGACCCGCGCGTCGCCGACGACCTCACCTTCAACGACTACAACTTCGACGAACTCACCGACCTCGGCTGGGAGTTCTGGGTCGCCCGCATCACGCCCGAGTCCTGGATGTGGGCCGAGTTCAACGACATCATGAACTTCGGCAAGCTCGGCGCCGACGCCGACTACGCCCAGTCCGTCGACGACCTCCGCAACGCCTTCCGCTACGGCCGCGGCGGCCAGGGCGCGGGCACGGTCACCGTCGACGACAACTTCGACCCCGGCCGCTACCTCTACCGCGGCTCCGGCACGGCCCTGTCCCGCGCCGTCGGCGCCTCACCGCAGGAGAAGACGTACACCGACAAGGCCGGCCAGATCATCACGCAGTCCCTCATCGACAACAAGGGCCGCACCGATCAGCTCAAGGTCCAGGAGGACCTCTCCAAGAACTTCCTCTTCCAGGAGTTCCTCCGCCAGGACGTGAAGTACCCGGTGTACGACTTCTCGCTCTGGGACGCCAACCAGCGCGCCCTCTCCATCGCGATCCACCAGTTCCACGGCCACACGATCGCGCTGAAGGACTACAAGGTCGAGGGCAACTCCTTCTCCGGCAAGCTCGTCTTCCACTCCTACGACCACTTCGGTCTCGACCCGGACGACGAGATCACGGAGTACGGCTTCATCGACTGGTTTACGCTCCAGCACTATGACCGGTTCGACGGGAAGTACCCCCCGCCGATCGCGCAGGCGGACATCGAGATCCCCATCAGCGGCACGTTCTGACCTCGCCGACCTGATGCCCCACAGGCGCTCGCCGGGCCGGGTCCTGGTCGTCACGCTGCTCGTCGTGACGGCCGGGTACCTGGCCTGGCGGGTCGCCGTCCTCGCGGGCCTGGAGGCCCACTTCGGCGGCGGCTTAGACGAGCAGCGCTTCAACCGGCTGCAGCAGGAGTACGACCGCCGCGAGGACGCCTTCGCCCGGGCCGACGCCCGGATGCGGAAGCTGATCGCGGAACACCCCCGCGCCGAACGCATCGACTGGAGCCGGTACCGGACCTGCGTCCGCGAGCCCGGCCGCCCCTCCGACACGTGCACGACGACGCCCCCGCGCGACCAGAAGGTGTACGACGCCCTCTGGGGCGTCAGCGTGATCCTCTACCAGCCCAAGGACGAGGGCCGCACGTTCTACCGCTTCTACCACGAGGACCCCCCGCGCTACACGATCATGCGCGCCCCCGAGGACACCGCGGAGGAGGCCGAGGAGTACGCGGACGCCCACGGCTTCCGCTCCACCCGCCCCCTCGGGCCCGGCTGGACGATCCTCGGCCCGATCGACGACATCGGCCGCGAGGAGAAGCAGTTCCCGTAGGAGGGCTCGCAGAACGCTTCGCCGGGAAGCAGCAGGGAAGCAGCAGGCACGAGAGGAGACCCCCACCCACGCCACACCCGCGACCTGCACGTTCAGGATGAACACACCTCAGTGGTGGATCGACATTCGCCGTATGGGAACGATCCCGCGCGTACGCGGCCGCCGTCCTAGCGCTGCTCCAAGCCCGCACGTAGAGCACTCGGCTCGAACGAAGTCGCGCCATTCCACGGCGACTTCACCCCTAAACCGCGCGCCTCGGGGACGGGTGTGGCACCGTGGACCTCAGGCCTGGTCCGGCACTCCCCCCGTGGTGGCGGACCAGGCCTCATTGAGCCTTGTCCAACTTGAAGTTGCTGACCACAGGGTTGGTTTGGATCGTTGATCGCACGCTGCGTTCCCTGCTGTAGCGGCGAAAGCTGACAACGTTCCGCTTTACAGAAACTGCCGAGTGGTCCCCGCGAGCCAGGCAGGCGGGGGAGACGGGCCATCGGCGTCGAAGAGTCGGTGGTCGTGTACTCGTGCTGGTCGCGGGCCGGCTGTCCGACGTCAAGATCGTCTGACATGGCGGTGATCGCGGATCCGCGGATTCCCCGGCGTGAGCGAGGCGAGTATCCGTACGGCCGGGGCGGGATGAGCTGGATGTCGCCGGGTCGGGTTGATCGAGTGGCATGAGGCGGGCCAAAGGTGAGTGAACGCCGAACAAGCCAAAGGGCGGGCGGAGGGCACGCATCGGAGGCGGTTCTCGACCCGCTCGCCTGCGCCCGGCACGCGCTCTCGCTGCTGGAGTGCCGACATGGTCGGTAGGAGCATGCGTACCGGATGCACGGCTGACGAAAGCATGCGCTGTGCGCCTCAAGACCTCGATGTCACAGGGGAGTTGTCCGTGCCTGGACTGCGGGCGGGTGTCACTGGAATGGGGGCCGCCCCGGCCCCCGGTGCGGCCGGTCCGCTCAGCAGACCGCAACCTTCAGCGATCAGTCGCACCGGCCGGACAGGGATCCGCGCCGCAAAGCGGACCGAGACGTTGATCACCTCGCAGTCCAGGTGATCCGATCCGCCGGTGTCGAGGCGCCAGGCGTTGTCCCAGTCGAAGGCGATGCGATTACGGCGCTGTACCACCGGATCCTGGAGCATTTCAGCTGCCAGGCCAGGGCCGTTGTCATGTAACCGGTCCAGCGGCTCAGGTCGTACGGAGCGCACGTTCATCCGCTCCAGGACCGTGAGCTTTGCAGTTTCCCCGCAAACGGCACAGAGCGCGAGGAGCCAGGCGTCGATGAGCTTGTGGTTTGCATTGTCGCGAAATTTACCGCTTGCCCGGAAGCGCTCGGACGCGCACGCGTGGCTACGGCGGAGAACGAGCGGCAGGCAGGTGGGCACGACCACCCAGTTTTTGAGCACAGAAGTACACCGGTTTCAGTGAGAAGTCCGCAGCAACCGGCACGTCCTTGCCCAGACGACTTGGTTCGGCAGCACGGTAATGGCGCACAGCGGCGCTGCTCCACTGACTCTCGAGCGCCTCACCGCCAGGTTCTGTCCGGCGGATCATGGGCGAAGCCAGAGCCGGTTCGCGGCGACGGTCACGGTGCCGTGGAAGACGTAGGCCCGATTGTCGTACCTCGTGGCCACGGCCCGGAAGGTTCTTGAGCCTGTTGATCGTCCGCTTGACCTCGCTCCTGGGCTTGTAGATCGTCTTGTCGACGCCGGCGGGCCGACTGCCTTTGCTGCCCCGGCGCTTGCGGTTGGCCCGCTGGTCCTTCGGCTCGGGGATGGTGTGCTTGATGTGGCGTCTGCCCAGGTAGCGGCGGTTACGGCGGGAGCTGTACGCCTTGTCGCCGCCGAGGTGATCGGGGCGAGTGCGAGGATGCCCGCTGCCCAGGCGGGCGACGCGGGAGACCCTCGACGGACCCGGGCTACGCAATCTCCTGAACACTCTGCACCCGCTGTCGGACACAGAGCTGGAGAAACTGATGCGGGAGAAGAAGATCGACCACAGAGTCTGCGCCATGCCTGCCCCGGGCCCCTGGAAGCGAACCTCTCCTGTACCCCGGCCCTACCTCGATCGGGGTTCGGAGGGGTGAGTCCCGCGCCTCTTCGAGCTCGAGCCGACGCTGACGCCATCATTTCAGTGAGTTCGGCACGCGGACCGGACCGCCAGCCGACTGGAACACGCATCCGGGCGCTGGCCACCTATCAAACGAGATGGCCAACTATCGGCCGTCGGCCGGCCATCAACTAGCGCTGTGACCGCAAACGATCACCGGGGTAGTGTTCGTGGTCCTCGGGTCGGTTGGATGTGACGACACGTCCGATTGGCGCGGGGAGGCGGGATGGTGCAACCGGTCAGGGTCCGCAGGCTGACTGAGCAGGAGGGGCAGAAGCTGCAGCGGATTGTGCGTCGGGGCAGTACGAGCACGGTGCGGTTCCGGCGGGCGATGATGCTGCTGGCCTCGGCGGGCGGGAACAGCGTGCCGGTGATCGCGCGGCTCGTGCAGGCGGACGAGGACACAGTCCGCGACGTGATCCACCGCTTCAACGAGATCGGGCTGGCCTGTCTGGACCCTCGGTGGGTGGGAGGCCGTCCCCGCCTGCTCAGCGATGACGACGAGGACTTCGTCATCCAGACCGCCACCACCCGGCCGGTCAAGCTCGGTCAGCCCTTCACCCGCTGGTCGGTCCGGAAACCCTCCGAGCACCTGCGGCGCAACGTGGCCCGCCCGATACGTATTGGACGCGAGGCCATGCGCTGCCTGCTGCAGCGTCGCGGCGTGACGTTCCAGCGGACCAAGACGTGGAAGGAGTCCCACCTCGACGAGTTCGGCCCGCTCGGCATCCGCCCCACCGCCGGCCTGTGCTGGGCGAAGCAGGGCAAGCCCGACCGCTTGCCGGCGACCCATCACCGCACCCACGGAGTGCGCTACTTCCACGGCTGCTACTCCGTCGGCGACGACACTCTCTGGGGCGTCAACCGGCGCCGCAAAGGCACCGACCACAGCCTCGCCGTACTCAAGAGCATCCGGGCGGCCCGCCCGGACGGCGCCCCCACCTACGTCATCCTCGACAACCTCTCCGCCCACAAGGGCAGCAAGATCCGCCGATGGGCGGCCAGGAACAAGGTCGAGCTCTGCTTCACACCGACCAACGCGTCCTGGGCGAACCCGGTCGAGGCGCACTTCGGGCCGCTGCGGCAGTTCACCCTCGCCAACTCGAAACCACCCCAACCACCCAGTCCAGACCGGCGCGCTGCATCACTACTTGCACTGGCGCAACCAGAACGCACGCCATCCTGGCGTCCTGGCCGCGCAGCGCCGGGAACGCGCCCGTGTCCGCAGCGAGAAAGGCATCCGCTGGGGCGGCCGCCCTCTCAACCCAGCGGTCTGACCGCCCGCCCCGTGATCGTCGGCGGTCCAGCCGAGCGACCTCACCCCGGGAACGAGCCCCGTCAGGGCGTTTCGGGCTTGCGGGCCAGGAGGCAGGCGTGCGGTCTGTTCACCCGTCCGCCGGGCTCCTGTTCCAGTCTCGCGGTGACGACGAGTCCGGCCTGGTCCAGCAGGTCGACCATGCGGTCCAGGGGCAGGAGGTACGACTCGTAGGACACCGGACGGCCATAGCCGTGGGTCGGCTGCAGCCGCTCATTGCCGACATAGTCTCCCCAGAGCAGGTAGCCGCCGGGCGCGAGCGTGCGGTGGAACTCGGCGAACACATCCGGCAGCCACTGCGGGGGCGTGTGATGGGTGGAGTACCAGGCCAGGATGCCGCCGAGTTCGTCGTCCCTCATCTCCAGCGCGGTCATCGAGCCCTCAGTGAACCGCAGGTTCGGATAGGCGTGCCGGGCCAGCCCGACCATCTTCGGCGACAGATCGACGCCGAAGACGGACACCCCCAAGCCCGGCCAGGTGCGCCGTCACGCGTCCGGGGCCGCACCCCAGGTCCGCGGCCGGCCCCAGACCGGCCGTACGCACCAGTTCGGCAAATCCCGCCAGCATCGCGCGTGACAGCGGGTCCATCTCGGCTGGAGGCGGGACGCGTTCGACGTAATCGGCGGCGACCGTGTCGTACGACTCGCGGACGGTGGTCAGAAAGGAGGGCTCAGCCATGCGGGCGACCCTAGACCAGGCAACTGACAGACCATGGCACGACCTTCAGCTGACCTGCGCGACATCCACCGCTGCCGACACCCAGCCGTCACACCACGCCGGTGATCGTTTGCGGTCACGGCACTAGCGGCCTGACCGCACGGCGAATTCTGCTCAGCGCATCAGAAGGGCAGGCCCCGCAGGTCCACCCTGATGGTGGGATGAGGCAGGCCGGCCAGGTCGTAAATCATGGTGGTCAGTGGCGATGTCCGCGCGCCGTCGGGCTGCTGGACGGTGACGGGCACGGAGAGACAGCGCCATCCCAGCTGTGTGTAGAGCGGGATCAGGTCCGGGCGGCAGAGCAGAATCATCGTCTCGGCGCCGGCCGCTCGTGCGTGCTCGACCGTGACGCTGATCAGCGTTCGGGCGATGCCCCGGCCTCGATGGGCGGGGTGCACCAGCACACCGCCCAGTCCCGCGGCGCGGCGCGGCAATCCGTCGAAGGTCATGTCCCGAAGCAGCCATCCCGCGGAAGCCACCGGTCGGCCTTCGCAGACAGCGGTAAGGGTGTGCTGCTTGTCAGCCCACACCAGACCGAGGCCATTCACCCCGGATGGGTCGGACAGGCCATCGCGGAGTGCGGCTTTGTCTTCCGGAGAACCGGGCCCAGCGCATGCATCAGCTGTAGGTCCGCACCACCGTGGTCCACCACATGCTCCGCAGTGGCCGTGGTGGCGGGGTCGAAGCGGTAGCGCAGACAGTGCAGGCCGCTGGACTGGACAGTCCCGTCCGCCTGGGCGCCCAGGCGGCGCAGTACCGCGATCGAGGCCGCATTTCCGGTCAGGACGAACGCGAAAACGGCGGGGAGCGCGAGGCAGCGAAATGCCAGGTCCAGGCACGCACGGCCCGCCTCGCCGGCGATCCCAAGGCCTTGGGCCCGTGGGTGCACGGCGAAACCGAGGTCAACCCCGTACTGGGCCCGATTACGCAGTCCCACCCGGCCGAGAAAAGCGTGCGTTGAGGCGTCCCTGACCGCAAAGTTGCCATAGCCGTGTCTGATCCAGTGGCCGACGTCGTCGTCGCACATAGCCTCGGCCGCGGATCGGCTGTCCGCCCGGCCGGTCGCCAGCCATCGCATGACGCTGTCCTGACTGACCACAGCCTCAAAGAGATCGTTGCTGTCCCCGCGGCGGATCGGCTCCATCACAAACCTCTGGGTGCGCAGAACGGGTCCACCTAACCGGGCCACTCAGCAACTCCTCTCGATACAAAGACTGCAGGAGCGTACCCGGCGACTCTTTGGAACGATCGAAGGCAACCGGTGAACCTATCCGGTCACGGCACCAGCCGCATCACCGGTGCGGAAGATTCGGTTCAGATGGTGGTCCAGGACTGCGGCGGCGGACTCTGGGCTGCGCTGACCGACGAGGATGCTGGTGCCGAGTCCCGCAGACATGGCAAGCAGGCCGGCTGCCTCCAACTGCGCGTCCACACCGGGCTCGAGCAGAGCTGCTTCTTGCGCCTGCCGGAGGAGTTCGGTCAGAGCGGCTTCGGCGGCATCAGGGTTCTTGATGAAGGGCTGGGCTGCGAGCGCCCGGTCGTTCACGGCCAGAACAGCGTACGAAGTGTAGAGGTGGTGGAAGGTGCGGCTCTCGTCGTCCTGCGGCAGCGCTGCCCTCAGAAGCGCCTCGACCATCGCGCGCGGACCAGGGTTGTCCCCGGCAGCCCGTACACGGGCGGAGACCCGCTGCCCGAATCTCTCCGCCAGATGCTCGAGCCCGAAGAGCATCAACTTCTCCTTGGTCTCGAAGTAGTACTGCACCAGCCGCAGTGATACGCCCGCCTCCGCTGCCACATCGCGCATCCCCACGGCATGCAGCCCGCGTCGTCCAGCGACCCGGACGAGTGCCTCGGCGATCTCGGTGCGCCGTTCTGCGTGGTCCACGCGCTTGGGCATCGGCCGGTTCTCCGCTCGTCGTTCCTGCTATCGCTCCCGTGGGCCTTTTGATGATACAGCTGTACCAACTATGTGGTACGTTCGTATCACGAAACCGAGACGCCGGAGGTGGCCATGCCCGAGACCGCTGCCCGCACCCAGGCCGACGTCGGCCGCTATGTGAGCGATGCCTGGCGGGAGCGCTACTTCACGGCCTGCGATGCGGTCTACGCACTGGGAGCGCCCGCGCTCGCGGAAGAGGACGTGGAGACGTCCTTCGGCACCACGCACGTCTACCGCTACGGCCCCGCGAACGAGGCTGCCCGGTCCCGCACCCCCATCGTCCTGGTGCACGGGGCGGGCTCCTGCTCCGCCATGTGGTACCCGAACACCCCCGCCCTCAGCGCAGACCGCCCGGTCTACGCGATCGACACCCCGGGCGATCCCGGCCGCAGCGTGCAGCGCGAGCCGATCCACCACCCCGAGCGCGCCGCGCAGTGGCTGGACGAGACACTCGCCGGGCTCGGCCTCGATCGCGTACACCTCGTCGGCATCTCCTACGGCGGATGGCTCGCCTTGAACCAGGCGCATCGCAGGCCTGGTCGGCTCGCCTCGACCACGCTGCTCGACCCCGGCGGCCTGGAGAAAGTGGGGCTGCGCTTCTTCGTCTGGATCTTCGCCGGCCTCTTCGCGACCTTCGCGCCCAAGGCGCTCCGCCCACGGCTGGCGGCCTGGCTGGAACAGCCGGTCCTCGTCATGCCGGAACTGCGCACGATGATCAGAACGGCCGTTCGCGCCTACCGCATACGCCGCCCGGCGCCGCTTCCCCTGTCCGAGGAGGAGCTGTCCACCATCCGGACCCCGCTCTATCTGGTGCTCGGCAAGCGAAGCCTCCTCGTGCACCCGCAGCGGCAGGCGGAACGTCTGCCGCGCCTGGTCCCCGGCGCCCGAGCCGAGATCATCTCCAACACGGGCCACGGACCGCAGATTGACCACGCAGAGGAGATCAACCGCAGGATGCTGAACTTCATGGCCTCCGTCGACTGACAACCGCCCACGCCGACGGAGCCAGGGCACGGCCGAGGGATGGCCCGGCCAGAGCTGTCTGTCCTGTCCCACTGAAGGTTGAGCGTGTGCCATCGGAGTTTGAGCGGAGTCTCCGGCTTTGATGAGGGCGTTCGGTCTTGATGGAGAGCGCCGGCGCAGAGGCGCTGCTCAGCGTCGGTCGGGCCCGAAAAGTCCGTCGACGATCCGCCGCAGTACCGCCTCCTCCTCGCTGGCGGCTTCCGTCCGCTCGTACTCGGTGAGCGCAAGGCCGGCGAGGGTGAACTCTTCAGTCAGTGCCCGCACTGCTACGAGCAGCTCCTCTACGCCGAGTCCGCCCGGCTCGGGTGTGCCGACGGCCGGGAATACCTGCGGGTCGAGGACGTCGAGGTCGATGTGAAGGTATACCGCCTCGGCGCCGGTGGCGCGCACTGCGGCCAGGAGGGGCCCTGGTTGTGTCAACTGCTCGACGCTGAGGTGCCGTATGCCGCGGCTCTCGACAACGTCCTGCTCACCCGGGTCCAGTGACCGCGCGCCCGCCAGTACCACGCGGTCGGCCGACAGGCTCCGCGCGGGCCGCAGGCCCTCTGGCCCGTCGCCGATGAGCGCGCGCAGCACCATGCCGTGGAAGGCTCCGGAAGGCGACGACGCCGGAGTGTTGAGGTCTGCGTGCGCGTCGAACCACACCAGCGCCAGCCGGTCCCCGAATACGGAGAGCGCGGACTCGATCGGGGCGAGGTCGACCCCGCAGTCGCCGCCTATGGTCACTGTCCGCTCGCCCGGCGGAACCTCAGCCAATGCCGCACGCACCGCTAGCAGATGGCGCTCCAGCACATCGGCGTTCTGTACGCCGCCCCGCGAGTCGCCGACGCTGTTGTCGAGCGCGACCGTATGCCGCCGACCTGCGGGTACCAGCTCGGCGAGCCAGGCAGCCCCGCTGGGCAACCGACGGGCCGTAGAGGCACCCGACCCCTGCCACTGTGCCACCTCAAGTACGACTGGTCCGGACACGAACGTCCCCCTTCCACGATGATCGACGCAGCCTATGCCGATGCCCCAGCCGTCCCACAAGTCACGCCGTTAAGCCTCTGATGCGGCGACCTGCCCGGTGGCCAGACTTCTATGACAGGTGAGGCTTCGACGGCACAGGACACTCGCGTATGTCCTGTGACAGCGAACCTTGACCGTTTGCCACTGGAGGAAGGTCGCTCACCCGCGCCGGGTAGGCTCACGCGCCATGGAACAGCTGCCCGAGAGCGTGGACCGCGACATCCTGGAGGAACGGATCATCCCTGCGCTCAAGACGATCCGCGAAACGTTGGGGTGCACCCTTCACCAGGCGCTCGATGTCTTCGCGCAGCGGTACGAGGAGCTCCGCCGCGATCGTCCGGACGACTTCGATCTGAGCCGGGACGAATACGGCCGGGACTTCTACTCCTGATCCAGCGAACTCAGCGGGAGCGGCCGCTGACCTGCGCGGTCAAGGACGGTTGGCCTGTTTGGTCAGAGGTACTTGGCCACTGCGGCCGCGGCTTGCCCAATTGACTGCCTGCGGCGCAGACCTTGGGATCAGTCACCCGGCCGCGACCGGACGAACCGCACTGACCGGACCCGTGAGTTGATCCGTCTCGTGTGAGAGCCGGTTGGTGCAGGCAGCTGGTCATACCGCTGGTCATACCGCTGGTCATACCGCTGGTTCCTGGTAGCCCGCGGGCGTTGTCACCTTGAGCCTCACTCGATGAGGGGGACGGGCCAGTGCGCGACTTGTCGATGTTCGCGGGCTGGTTTTGGTTGTCGAAGATCCTCTTCGAATCCGTCAGGTCAATGGAGGGTGGGTCGATAGATGAGCTCTTGGATGTGACCGTCGAGCGTCCGGTTCTCGATCAGCTCCAGGTCGAAGTCGGCCGCACCCTGGAAGATCGGGTCGAGCCCGGTCTGACCGGTGATGACAGGGAAGAGCGTCACCTGCAAGCGGTCGACCAGGCCGGCGGCCATCAGCGCCCGGTTCAACGACAGGCTGCCGTGCGAGCGCAACGGCACCTCGGACTCCTCCTTGAGCCGGGCGACGACGTCGACGGCGTCACCGCTCACGACGGTCGCGTTCGGCCAGTCGAGGGGGCCTTCCAGCGTCGTCGATACCACCGTTGCCGGCAGGCTCCTCATGCGAGTGACCCATGGGTCACGCACTTCGGATTCCTCGGTGCTCGATGCCAGCATCCGCGCGAAGGCCCGATACGTGTTGGCCCCGAAGACCATCCGCTGCTCCGCGCCGTACAAGGCAAGGCGGTGGTCGAGCAACTCGGGGCCTTGCTTACCCCAGTAGCCGGTCCAGTTGGCGCTGGCGGCGCCGTAGCCGTCGAGGCTGGAAAAGACGTCGAAGGTGTAGGTAGCGGTCATGTCGTTCTCCTCGAGTCCGGTTGATCGATGTGGGTACGGACTGGCGATCTTCTCTGGGCGGGCTTCGGTGGCCATCGCACCCATAGACCCAGCACGCTTCCGAAACTCATCGCTGTGCCAACCGCCCGGGGAGGGCGTGAGCAAGCTGCTGGAGCTCCAGCGCGACCTGGTCGGCACACCCGACTCGGGCTCCCCGCAATCGTCCACGAGGAGTGTCTGACCACGACCCTGGGCGCGCCGGTGTACCCGGCCTTCCTTGCCTCGGCAGCCACCTTCGACCCCGCGCTGGTGGAGCGGATGGCCCGGACGAGCGGTGCCGATCTGACGACGGTCGGTGTGCACCAGCAGTAGGGGAGACACCTTCATGCCCGGCCGGGAACCCGCAACTGAGACCAGAACTGGACCGGGGACAGCCGCGCGGCCCGCACCCGTGACGACGTGCTCCAGCACAGCATCGGTCTGGGCGAGGCCTGATGGGGTCACCCGAGAACGCACCGTATTGGTGGGCCGTAACGCGTGGATGTCAGGCCGCCCTGCTCATCGTCATCCAGCGCCACTGGGTGAACTGCTCCAGGTTGGCGGTGCCGCCGATGCGGGAGCCGTTGCCCGATGCTCCCATGCCGCCGAAAGGCGCGTTCGCGGCGTCCTTGGCGGACACGTCGTTGAGGTGCACCATGCCTGTGCGCAGCTGCTCGGCGACGGCGGTGGCGCGCGGCACCGAACGGGAGTGCACGGCCGCCGTCAGGCCGTATTCGGTGTCGTTGGCGATCTCTACGGCCTCCGCGTCGGTGCGGAACGGAACGATGGGGGCGACAGGTCCGAAGATTTCCTCGGTGAAGGCCGGCATGGTCCGCTCGACGTGGTCCAGGACGGTAGGCGGGTAGAACAGCCCGTCGCGGCGTCCGCCGGTCAGCACCCGCGCCCCGGCGGCCACGCTCTCGCCCACGATGCGCTCGATCCTCACGACCTGGCGTTCGCTGATGACGGGGCCGATTGCCACACCCTCCTCGCGGGGGTCGCCCATCCGCAGCGCCTTGGCCTGCCTGATCAGCGATTCGGTGTACGGCTCCACGAGATCGGCGTGCACCAGATGGCGTCCGGCGGCGACACAGGCCTGCCCCTGATAGCCGAAGGAGCTCATCGCCCCGGACGCCGCAGCGGCGTCGACGTCGGCGTCGTCGAGCACGACGATCGAGTTCTTGCCGCCCAGTTCCAGGGCCACTCGCTTGAGCCCCTCGCCCGCGGCGCGGGCGACGGCCCGTCCGGCCTCGGTGGAGCCGGTGAACGAGACCATGGCGACGTGGGGATCGGCCACGATGGCTTGGCCGGTCCCGATACCTCCGGGCAGGACGTGGAGCAGCCCTTCGGGTAGTCCCGCATCCTCGAACATCCGCGCGACGATGACGCCGCCGGACACCGGGGTGTGGGGATCGGGTTTGAGCAGGACGGCATTGCCTAGGACAAGGGCGGGTGCGAGGGCCCGCATGGCGAACAGCAGCGGTGCGTTCCAGGGGTTGATGACGCCGACCACCCCCAGCGGTACCCGCCACGCGTAACTGACCTGGCCGGGTACCGGCGGGGTTAGGACCTCGCCCCCAGGCAGCGATGCGAGCCCGGCGGCCTGCGCCAGCTGACTGCGCCCGGCCGCGATCTCGTAGTCGCCCTTCGCCGGGACGCCTCCGGACTCCCTGACGATCCACTCGCGAATGGCCCCGCTGTGGTCGCGCAGCACACGGGAGGCGCGAAGCAGGACCTCGGCGCGCTCGGGTGGAGCCACCTCGGCCCAGTCTCGCTGAGCCCGGGCGGCCAGGGCCCCGGCCCGGGCGACATCCGCGGGCGCCGCCACACCCACCTCCGCCAGCTGTTCTCCCGTGGCCGGTTCGCTCACCTGTTGGGTGCCGCCCTCGGACTGCCGCCAGCCGCCGCTGTAGATCTTCCCGGTCCACTTGGCCGAGCCCAGCCAGGTCCCCTCACCAGTGGAACGCATGGCAGCAGACCTCCATCTCCTGGTAGCCGTTTCAGCCACCCATCAATGAATCTATCGTTTTTGCGTATATCGCCTCATTTAGCATATATGCCACGCGGCGCGTCATCGGTTGCTGCTGGCCGGGCCGCGCCCCATGGTGGAAAGACCGAGGCGAAGGCGGGATGAGCGCCATGACGCGATCTGAAACCGCCGGAGACGACCGGGCCGCGCGGCGAAAGGATCCCGTCGACGAGACGGCCACAGCCAGAGCCACCGTGGATTCGCGCGGCATCGTGACCGGGTGGAGCGAGGGGGCGCGGCGCCTGCTGGGATACCGGCCCGCCGAGGTCGTCGGCCAGGACGCGGCCGGGCTGCTCTCCGGGGAGCCGCCTGCCGAGACACTGCGGTCCCTGAAGACGCTGCCGAGGTGGAACGGGACGGCGACGCTGCTGCACCAGGACGGCCATCGCCTCACTCTGAACCTGCTGGCCCACCACCGGGAGTCGGACAGTGAGGCAGGCTCGGACGGTGCGTGGTTCGTGGTCTGCCCCCTGGCCCGCCCGCCGTCGCCTTCGCAGGACGACGCGCTGGTGCTGCGGGCATTCACCCAGTCTCCTTGTACGACGGCGTTCTACGACACCGGTCTGCGGTTGCGGTGGGCGAACGCGGACATGGAACGTGTGATCGGCTTGTCCGAAGAGGCGATGCAGGGGTTGCGCGTATCGGAGATCGTGGTCGACCCGCAAAGCGACCGGACGGAAAGGTCCATGCGGCGGGCGCTGGAGACCGGGGAACAGCAGCATGTGCAAGCGGCTCTGCGTCTGCCGGGCCATGAGCGCGAGGGTTTCTGGACGATGTCACTGACCCCTGTGCGGGACGCCGAAGGAACGGTGCGGGGGGTGCTCCTTTCCGCGCACGACATGACCGAGGAGCACATGGCCCGGGGGCGTCTGGCCCTGCTCAACGACGCCAGCATCCGCATCGGCAGTACCCTCGACCTCGCCCGTACCGCGCAGGAACTCGCCGACGTGGCCATCCCGCGTCTCGCGGACTTCGTCACCGTCGACCTGCTCCCCGCCATCGAAGGCGGCGATGACCCGCGCGCCGGCTCGCCGCCCGGTCCCGTCATGCTGCGCCGTGTCGCCTACCAGTCCGTCCTGGAGGGCTGCCCCGAGGCCGTGGTTCAGCGTGGAACGGTGGCCGCCTACCCGGACAAGTCGACCGCGGCCCGGTGCCTGGCCACCGGCCGGCCGGTGATCGAGAACGTGACCGCCCGCGCGATAGCCCAGGTGGCGATCCAGACACCGGACCGGGCCGAGCGGATGCGGCGGTACGGTTTCCACTCGGTGCTGGCCGTGCCGATGCGTGCCCGCGGCATCACTCTCGGCGTGGCCACGTTCTCCCGCCATCGGCGCCCGGACCCCTTCGAGCAGGACGATCTGCTCCTGGGCGAGGAGATCACTGCCAGGGCCGCCGTATGCATCGACAACGCCCGCCGCTACACCCGCGAGCGCCGCACCTCGCTCACCCTGCAGGACAGTCTCCTGCCGCAGCGGCTGCCCCCTCAGGCCGCCGTGGAGGTCGCCTCCCGCTATCTGCCCGCCAGCGCCCGGACCGGCGTCGGCGGCGACTGGTTCGACGTGATCCCGCTGTCCGGCGCCCGGGTCGCCCTCGTCGTCGGCGACGTCGTCGGCCACGGCATCCGGGCCTCGGCCACCATGGGGCGACTGCGCACCGCCGTACGCACCCTGGCCGATGTCGACCTCCCTCCCGACGAACTGCTGACCCACCTTGACGATGTCGTCATCCGCCTGTCAGCCGAGGCCGACAGCACTTCCGGCCCCATCGGCGACCTCGGCGCCACCTGCCTGTACGCCGTCTACGACCCGGTCTCCCGGCGCTGCGCCCTGGCACGCGCGGGCCACCCCGTACCCGCGCTGGCGATCCCGGACGGCGCCGTGGAGTTCCTCGACGTCCCCGCGGGCCCGCCGCTGGGGCTGGGTGGCCTGCCCTTCGAAGCCACCGAGATGGAGCTGCCCGAAGGGAGTCTCCTGGTGCTGTACACCGACGGCCTCATCGAGGTCCGGGGCCGGGACATCGACGAAAGCCTGGACGCGCTGTGTGCGGCGCTGGCCCGGCCGGACCCGTCCTTGGAGAGCACCTGCGACACCGTGCTCGGGGCGCTTCTCCCGACCCGGCCCACCGACGACGTGGCGCTGCTGATAGCCCGCACCCGCGCCTTGGACACGGCCCATGTCGCCACCTGGGACGTGCCGCCCGACCCCGCCGCGGTCGCCGAGACCCGTAAGAACGCCTGCCAGCAGCTGACCGCCTGGGGCCTGGATGAGGCGGCGTTCGTCACCGAACTGGTCGTCAGCGAGCTTGTTACCAATGCCATCCGCTACGGCGGCGCCCCCATCCAGCTCCGGTTGATTCGCGACCGCAACCTCATCTGCGAGGTCTCCGACGCCAGCAACACCACCCCCCACCTGCGCCGGGCCCGCACGTACGACGAGGGCGGCCGCGGCCTCCTCCTGGTCGCCCAGCTCACGCAGGGCTGGGGCACCCGCCAGACGTACACCGGCAAGACGATCTGGGCCGAGCAGACCCTCCCCACCACCTAATGGTCCTGGCGCGCCGAAGTTCGTCTCCCGCCCGCACAGCGCACCGGAAGGCGGCAACAGCCGAGGTATCGCGTCAGCCGCGATTACACACGGGGCGACTCCGACGGTGCCAGGGCCGGGCGCTGGGGACCAGGCGGCGGTGTGGTGCTGGTTTGTCGCAGCCCGCGAAGCTCTCGACAGCTTCCTCCACGACGACAACTGCCATCGCTGCCACACCGCACTCGGAGGCCAGCCACCCATCACCCGCGTCAACAACCCTGCGGGGCACTACACCTAGCGCGCCATGCGGTAGCGGAGGTAGACGACTTTCGAGCTGAAGGTGCGGGTCTCGACGAGTTCGAGATCCACCCTGCGCTCGTGCTGGGGAAAGAACGGAATGCCACCGCCAACCAGCACCGGGTAGACCCTGACCCGGTACTCGTCGATCAGACCCAACGAGGCCGCCTCGGCGGCGAGAGTCGCGCCGCCGATCGCGATGTTGCCCTCAGCCGGCTCGGCTCGCAACCGCTCGATCTCCTCCGCCAGGCCGCCGGAAGCCAGGCGGGCATTGCCCTGCACCGCGGACAGCGTGGTGGAGAACACCACCTTCGGGAGCGGCTTCCAGATCGCGGCCCACTCGAGTTTGGAGTCGTCGAGCGATGGATCCTGGTCGGCGGTCTCCCAGTACAGCATCGTCTCGTACAGCCGTCGTCCCAACAGGTAGACGCCGACCTGTCGAGTCTCGTCGATCCAGCTGCGAAAGACCTCCTCGTCGGGCCCCGTCCAGTCGAAGTTGCCGTCCGGTCCGACGATGTAGCCGTCAAGTGACACATTCATCGAATAGGTCACGCTGCGCATCAGACGTCCTCCTCGGTAACGGGTTCGACTGTACGACCGCCGGACGCCGCAGGACTCATCGCGGCTCGCGGAATCCCTGGGCTAGGGCGGTTCTTCTGGGCCTGGCCGTCCCGGCGTGCCGGACACCACTCAGCGCCACCTCGACTGGCCTCTGCCCGACAGCCCAACCTCACGGCTCGTGGCCCACGGAGGGAAGAACACATGGGTGCGTTCACGGTCCGCCGGCCGCAGGCCGAGCCGGCGATCAGCCGTGGATGGCGTTGAGGACGGCGGCAAGCTTTTCGGGCGCACTGATCATGGCCATGTGGCCGGTGTCGAGATCGATGACGTTGGGCCGAAGCAGCGCAATGGATCGCTGCTGGAGTTCCTCGACGTAGCACTGGTCGCGCGTGAGGTGCACGTACGTCCGGGGGATCTCGCGTCCATAGCCGCTCAGGTTCACGGCCTCGCTCAGCAGGGCGGCCGAGTCGTCGGCCAGCCGGTCCAGGGTGGACGCGGCGGTCGCCTCGTCCATGTCGTTGCACAGCATTGCGGCGGCGCCCTCGCGGGTCTGGTGGTAGACGCCGTTGGCGATGGACTGCTCCACCAGCCCCCGAACTCCGGGATCGATCTGGTCAAGCACCCGGGATCTGTCCGGCGGCACCACGGCCGACACGAGGACGACGTGGCGGATCCGGTCAGGTATGAGGTCCAGGACACGCGGGATCGTGACGCCCGCGAAGGAGTGACCGACTAGTACCACGTCCCACAGATCCTTCGCTTCGACGTCCTCGCGGACCGCATCGGCGCAGTCCGCGAGAGTGACTGTGCCCAGGTCGACTTCGGCCCTGGTCCCGCGCCCCGGAAGGTCGGTCGCCAACGCTTCCGCACATAGATGGGGGATCAGCTCGTCCCAACAGTTCGCGCCGAAGCTTGCCCCATGGATGAGAACGAACGCCATGATTGACCTCCTCGTCAACGACATCAACCGAACCATAAGTGAATTCAGTTCTGTTGTGGAGGTTTGTGGCAGAGCAAGGGAGTAAAAGCCAAGACGTGGTTCGGTTGGGGTTGTTCACGCCGCCAGGTTCTCGAAGCGTTCAACGAGCTGACCTCGTGCGAAGCGGGCTCCGGCTCTGACCAGGGCGACGCGGTGGGGTGCGTTCACGGCCCGCCAGCGGGCCTGGGCGGACTCGACGAGCTTGAAGACCATGGCAAGGGCGGCGACCGCGCTGCCGGCGCCCCGGGTGACCTTGGTACGTAGCCGGACGGTGGCGAAGGTCGACTCGATCGGATTCGTGGTCCGCAGCGCCGTCGCCGACCGCGAGGACGGGAGCACGCATGCCCCGATGTGCGCAGTCCTGCAACAAGTCGGCCCAGGAGTCGGCGGATTCGCCATAGCCGTCGGCCATGGCGATCAGCTCAGCGCGCACGAAGTCGCCGGAGGACAGCCCAGGGAACATCACCTCATTCCAGACGCAGGGCCGCGCCGGATGGCCAGCCAACTGAGCCAGGACATCGCCGACTTGGAGGGCGGTTCCTTGCCGCCCCGGCTCTTCGGCTCGCCGACCGGCTGCACAACATGCGCACCATCGCCTTCGCGCCCCCGGCCAACTGCTACCGCGCAGCCCGCGAGAGCCTCGACGTGTTCGCATCCTGACCAGCGCGACGGGACTGTGCGATGCCGGCCGCGTAGTGCACAGCGTCGCTGAAGCCGTCATCCAATCCGCGGCACCCGCCAACGTCGTCACTGCCCGCCTGCTGACCACCCTCGCTCTGCTGCTGCCCACCCGGCAGCGCGGCGGCTGGCAGGAGGAATGGGACGCCGGCCCTGCGAGCGCCTCAGTAGGGAGACAGCTCGCGCTATGCCGTCTCGACGTTCTTCTAGCGAGGTCCCTGTAGGACGTGGTCCCATCGGCGCGTGACCCAGGTACTCACCAGCCTCGTTGCCGTGATCGGTACTCTTCTTGGCGCCACTCTCGGCTACATCTTCCAGCGCTTGAACGCGGCGCGCAGCGACCGGCAACAAGCGGCGCTCGCCTTCAGTAACGCCATCACCGACGTGATCCGTAGCCAGCAGGAGTGGTATCACCGCAAAGATGAGGAGCGAGAGGGCGCGGAGCATCGTGCCGCCCGATTCGAGGGGCACCGCCTACGGGGCGTAGCACGCCAGGCCATGAACGGTTTGACCTTCCACCTTCCGGATCCTGAGCTGTTGCAGCAGGCGGATGGGCTGTTGCGGATGGCCAGCGACATCCACGAGGCCACAGACACGCAAGACCTTGCGACGCGTACTGAGG
Organism: Streptomyces sporangiiformans; assembly: GCF_005768555.2. Taxonomy (GTDB): domain Bacteria; phylum Actinomycetota; class Actinomycetes; order Streptomycetales; family Streptomycetaceae; genus Streptomyces; species Streptomyces sporangiiformans. The sequence continues at coordinate 71,888 of NZ_VCHX02000123.1, read as the reverse complement.
CAGCTCGTCAGGCTCTCAGCTTCTTTATTCAGGCCTCTGCAGCGAAGACTCGCTAGCCATGCTCCTGGCATCGCATCGCGCCCTTGGCCTGCAGACGGCTGGGCTATCGCTGGCCCACGCCGCTCGGGAGAGGCGTGCCCGGTTCGTTACACGCACAGCGGGGACGCCGTGCCCAGCATCGCCCTGTTCCGCTCCGATACCGCATCGAAGGCGAGCGAGACGCGGGCACCAGGTAGTAGGCGGATCCGGAGCCGACGGTGGTGCGGGGGCCGGTCTGACCGGTTACCAAGACGTTGTGCGGTGTGAGCACGTCTAGGTTGTCGAAGACGTAGCGGACTGGCAGTTGTGTCCATGCGACCAGCTGAAGGTGGGCCGTGACAGCGGCTCGCTGCACCGAGTGGCGGTGCGTGGTGCGGCCGGTCATTCGGCTCTTGCAGTCGATCAGAAAGACTCACACGTCCTTGGCGGCCACGAGATCGGGGTCCAGCGCAGAGAACTTTCGGCGTCCCGCAGGGCGGATCGGACCGCCTCCGTCAGTACTCCCGGGCCCCACGCGTTGACGTGCCACCCACGCGCAGCGTGACGGCCGCGTCGCGGCCGACCCGGTCGTGGGCGCGGCGCAGCAGCGTCGCGCTGCCCTCGGCGCCATCCACCTCGGCTGCCCCCCCCCTGCGCCCGCAGTTCGGCGATGTAGTGCCCGGCGCCGCAGCCGATGTCCAGGACACGCAGGCCGGTGACGTCGCTGGCCAGAGCGAGCCTGGCGGACCGGTCGGTGTGAGCGTTGTAAGGGCCGTCAGTGGCCGATTCGGCGAAGTAGTCGCCGAGGGCACCCTCGTAGGGGGTGTTGAGGCGCATCACGGCATGCTGCCTGCACTCCTCCTCAGTGACAATCTCCCGGCGGCCTCTCAGCCGTGCCGCGACCCCTGCAGCACACGGCACCAACGAGCGATCGGGCCGCGCGGTGACCGCTACGACGTGACTGACGATCAGAAATACTCACAAGGCCAGGTCCTGCACGGCATCCCGGCCTGAGCCGCCCGGCGGGGACCCGGCTTGTAAGGGGAGCGGAGCCCGGGTGGGGCGCGGACGGCCGGTCAGACCGGGCCCGCTGTGTTCCTGTGAGTAGGGCGAGTGTCGGTGGGCGTCGTCCGTACGCTCGTGGTGGGAGATGGCGTTCGCGGTCAGTCTGGCGTGCGGCCGTGGTATGCGGCTTTGCGCAGGCTCTCCTCCAGTGCGGCCATCAAGTCGACCGTCGGCTCCGGCTCGGCAGGTGACACGAGTTGGCCTCGGGATTCCTTCGCCGCTACCAATTGCTGCAGCGCCGCGGCGTAGTCGTCGTGCAGCACGGCAAGGTCGACGCCGGGTAGCTGGGCCATCAGCAGGGAGGCGAGCTCGAGTTCCTGCCCGGTCACCGGCGTGGTGGATCCGAGGTTGCCGGGTTCGCGGACTTCTTCGGGCCACAGGAGCGTCTGGACGACCAGCGTGTCGCGGCGTGGCCACAGCGCGGCCAGGCGCTCTCTGGTGTGCAGCGTCACCTTGGCCACGGCTGCGCGCTCGGCCCTGGCCAGCGCGGCCACCAGCAGCGCGTACGGCCGCTGCCCGGCTGGCCCGTGCGGGGTGGCGTAGTAGGCGCGGGAGAACAGGATCGGGTCCAGGCCGTCGACGGGAACGAACCCGAGGATGCCGATGACGTGCTTGCTGAGCAGCGGCAGAGCCTCGAGGTCTTCTTCCCGCAGCACCACGGTGCGCGCGTCCGGGGTCTCGTAGCCCTTCGCAATGTCCTGGCTGTCCACTTCGCGGTGCTCGGCTTGGCAGACGCGCTGGTGCCGGATGGGGAAGCCGTCCGCGGCGTGCACCTCATGCAGATCCACCCCGCGCCTTCGCGTTGCCGGGAACAACTGCACCGGGAGGCTGACCAGGCCGAACGTGATCCAGCCTGTCCACACCGCTTGCGTGGGCACCTCCATGTCTCCAAGCCTCCGCCACAGCAGGCGCCGGCGCACCTTCGAGCGGACCGCAGCGTGGTTCTTGGTTGGCAGCAGGGGCCCCGCGGACGACCACCGTGACAGGCCCGCGCTGCTGGAACGCGTCCAGTAGTGCTGCGGATGAACACCCGGTGCGACACGTCGAAGCTCTCCTCCTCTGACGGCACGACCGGATGCGATGCGGCTGGGCGGGACGGGGCCGTGCCTCAGGCTCATGGGAGAGCGCCCGAGACACGGATGTGACATCGCACGCCCGCTGGGATTGGGCTGTCAGGCGGCGGTGCGGACCGGGTCGGCAGCAAGGGCGCTGCGGACCTTGGCGGCCTGGCGGTCGATGGTCTGCGGGCCGTTTCCAGTGAGCAGGCGCAGGTCGGAGTCGTAGGCCAGCTTCACGGCGGTGGGGTTGAGGCCGCCCGCGACCTTGAACCCGGCCTCCTTGAGGGCGTCGTCGACGAAGTAGGTCAGCCTGGTCTTCTCACCGGGGACGGCGACATACCCGGCCTTGAGGGCCAGCTTCTCGCCGGTCTTGGTCGCCACGCTGATGTCGACGCCGTGGAAGGGGTTGTCGCTATCGGCCAGGCGGTAGGGCCGACCGTCCACGTCGATGCGCTGGAAGGTGGAGGTCAACGCGACCGGGGCGTGGCAGATGACGGAGGTGACGGTGCCGTTCTCGCGGGCGAGGTGGAGGGCTTCGCCGATCCACGGATCGTCGCGGAAGTCGACCATGGGGGCGTGTCCGCCGGGCAGATGGATGAAGTCGAGGTCGGCGAAGCCGAAGGCATCGGTGGGTCGCGGTGGCGGCGTACCAGGTCCTGGATGGAGTGGTACGGCTTGGTGGGCAGCGTCTCTACGCCGCTTTCCTCGGCCGCTTCCTGGAGACTGCCGCCGGCGACCTGGCCGTGAAGGGCGCCGCCCGCGCAATCGGCGCCGACACCAACGCCGACACCGACACAGCCGTCAAGCGCACCACCACCGCACTGGCCGCACTCATCCAGGCCGGAAAGGCTGAAGGAGACGTACACCCTGACGTCACACTCGCCGACTTGTACCTGCTCCTCGACAACGCCCCCACCGACCGGACCACGCAAGCCAGCACCCGCTGGCTCACCCACCGGTCATCCAGCACCTGGCCAACTATCTGTCCTGTGCCACTGAAGGTTGAGCCTGTGTCAACGAAGTCTGAATGGCCTGTTTCACTGGGGGCGCCGAGGGGCGGTCACGAGTGCCTACAGGTCGACGACCAGATCGCATCGGGAAGCGGCGGCGCTCCGTCGCATCGCCAGGTGCCGGAGCGCCAAGGGCTCATTCCGGCTGCGTCCCGAGCCGCTCGGCCAGGAAGGCGATGATCTCGTTCCGGGCCTGCATGGTGGGGTGACCGTCCTGGTCGACGAGGTGTGCCGTGACGACGCTGTGGGCGCAACCGACGACATCACGGAAGAAGGGCGGAGGGTTCGTGTTCGCCGTCTCGGCTTTGAGCACGCGGCCGTCGAATGCGTCCCCGAGCAGCGCTCGGTAAGCCGCGAACCGCTGGCCGGTGCACCACCTGTCGTTGTCGAAGCGGTAGGCGAGAACCTCCAATCCGTCTCGCGCTACGCGTTCAGCCACGGCAGCAGCGTCTTCGTCGCTGATCTCCAGACCGCCGGGGTCGTCGAGCGGAAGCGACGGATGGTTGACCACGGGTGCGATGACAGCGGGTTCGAGCGCCATGGTCAAGGCGAAGTTGCCGGTAAAACACAGTCCGACGGCGCCGACGCCAGGCCCGCCACGCTCGGCGTGCGCCAGGCGAGCGAGGCCGCGCAGCCATGTGACGACGGGGCTTGTGCCGCCACCGGCAAACGCTCGGAACTCGGCGCTGACGCACGCGCGTCGAACGATGGTCTCACCTGCCTCGGCGAGCGGATAGGCGCCGTCGACGCCGAAAAGAGAGGGCAGGTACACGGAGAAGCCGGCATCACGCACCCAACGCGCGAACCGCGCGACGTCGGGGCTGATACCCGGCATCTCGGGCATGAGGATGACTGCGGGTCCTGACCCGGCAACGTACACGGTCTTGTCGACGTCATCGACGCTGACGGCTCTCCGCGAGAAGTCGTCCAAGGGGTCGCTCTGTCCTCGCATGATGGTCATGACCGAGATGATGATGAGTGGCGACCCTTCTGAGAAGCGGCGGCATCGCCACGTATCCGGGTAATATCGCCACGGTTCAAAGGTGCCGGAGGGGCCGCATGAGTCCGCTGCGAGTTGGTGTGCTGGCTTACCCTGGCTGCTTCGCGTCGGAGGTATTCGGAGTCCCCGACCTCCTGGCCATGGCAACTCATGTCGCCGCGGCGCAAGGGTCGGTTCAGCCTGCCTACGAGACGTCAGTCATCTCGCCCCGGCGGCGTGTGATCGCGTCCGGCGGCTCCGTCCTCGACGTCTCGGCGGTTTGCCCCGTAGACGTCCTGATCGTGCCGGGCTTCGAGCTTTCGCCCACGCTCGATCTCGACGCGACACTCGCAAACCTGGGCCCGGAAGTGGCGTCGATCCGATCGCAGGCGGCCTCGGGGACCGCTGTCGTATCGATCTGTGTGGGCGCCTTTCTGGTCGCTGAAGCCGGGCTGCTCGGAGGGCGCGAAGCGACCACGTCCTGGTTGTTCGCGGACCGGTTCGCCCGCCGGTACGCCGACGTGCGCCTCCGCCCGGAGAGCTTGGTCGTGACCGACCGGGGGGTGACGACCACAGCGGCCTTCAGTGCCATGTACGACTTCGCGCTGCAGTTCATCGGCGAGCACGACGGCCCCCGCGTCGCCCGTAGCACCGCGCGTATCGCGCTTGTCGATGATGCACGTTCCACGCAGGCTCCCTATGTCGACTTGGCGCTCATACCCACTGTGGGCAGGGAGTTCTCGCTCAGCGTCAAGCGGTGGCTCGACCAGAACCTCAGCGCTCGCTATGACCTGCCCACCCTCGCCCAGGAGTTCCACGTAAGCACGAGAACCATGCTCCGTCGCTTCGGCGAGGAAGCCGGCGAGACGCCGCTCGCGTACCTGCAGAGGGTCCGGGTGCGTCGAGCCAGACACCTGCTGGAGACCACCGACAGGACCGTCGCAAGTATCGCCTCCGACGTCGGGTACCGCGACCCCGGGGCATTCAGCGGCATCTTTGCCAGACACACGGGCCAGCGGCCGAGGGAGTACCGCGCCAAATTCCATCGTCGCTGGGACCACCACGGGTCAACCCGACGAACGGAGACGTGAGACCCGCCCGCGACGGCAACAACCCCCTCAAGGCTGGGACAAGTGCAGGCCTCCGCAAGCCCTCACAACCCCCACCCCTGACACACCAGCACGCCGGCCGGTCAAACTTCGATGGCACGCATCACTGGTCATCAATCTTCGGTGGCAACGCTCAAACTTGGACGGCACAGGACAACCGGTCGTCGCGCAGAAGTGCCAGCCTGCTGTGACTTCGAGCGACAGGTGGCCAGGGGCGCTCGGATCCGCCCTGGTCAGCCCTCCGCTGCCGGCCATGACGAGGATGAAGTCGCCGGTGTCACGTTCGGCAGGACGGTCCCTGCCTCACGGGTTGCTGTGGTGACATCCTCCGGGGCAGCGACCGGCCGACCCGGTCAAGGGGACCGCGGTCCGGCCGAACCGTCCCCGACACCCTTTGCAGGATCGCGGGGGGGGGAGGGGGGAATACGCCTGTTGGCGACGGAGAACTTCTCGCTGTCAACGCGTTGCGCCGACCTGAGTCCCGTGCCGGCGACGGCCCAGCACTCGGCGCGGCGGTGGGTCGGTCCGTGGATGCGGGAGGTGTCCCGGTCTCACCGCGGGCCCGGCACCGCTCGGACGGGCCGCCGATCACCTCGGCGTCGCCATTCGAGCGGTGCTCTCCGCGACAGACCGACGGCCCCGATGCCTCAGTTCTCCAGTACGAAGATCGGCTTGTGGCCGGCCCGGTCGGAGGTCAGCACGCCGGGGATCTCGTCCCAGCCGTAGATTCCGCTGGTGACCAGCTCGGGGTGGAGCGTGCCGGCGGCCACCGCCTCCAGGGTCGGCGTCATGTTCGGCCGCGCGTGTCCCTTGCCGTTGTGGAAGTGGACTCCGCGCTGGTAGAGCGCGAGCAGGGGGAGCTGGACCTCGTCGAAGTAGATGCCGACGCTGTTGACGTGGCCCTCGGGCACGACCGACAGCAGCGCCTTGCGCAGCCGCTCGGGGTTGCAGCTGGCGTCCACGGCGAGGTGGAAGTCCTTCTCCCGCTTGCCGCCCACGTCGTGGACCTCGGCGCCGAGCTGCTCGGCGACCTTCATCCTGACCGGGTCGTCGTCGTAGTAGACGGTGCGGGCGCCGGCGCAGTGGACTGCGACGTCGACGCAGTACAGGCCGATGGAGCCGGTTCCGCCGAAGACCGCGATCTTCGGGTCGGTGATCTGGGCGACGGTCGGCATCACCGTCTCCCAGCCGAGGGCGAGATTGTCGCCGATCGAGGCCAGGTGCACGGGGTCGACCCCGGCGGGCAGCTTGGCGAGGTTGAAGTCCGCATAGGGAACGCGGATGAGTTCGTCGAAGGTCCCGCCCCAGGCCCCGTTCACCGGAAGGCCGTACTGGGCGTCGCCGTGGGCGAGACAGCGGGCGGTGTGTCCGAGCTTGCACTGCGCGCAGGTGCCGCACGCGATGTGCCACGCGACGCCGACGACGTCGCCGACCGCGACCTCCGTGCAGTCGGGACCGACCTCTACCACCGTGCCCACGCACTCGTGACCGAGCGGGAACGGGCCGAATCCGGAGAACGGGGTCTTGTCGGCGATGACATGGTGGTCGAGATCGCAGGTCGTGGCCGCGAGCGGGCGCACGAGCGCGTCCGTGCCCTCGACGACGGTGGGGGCGTCGACCTCGTCGAAGCGCAGCTGTCCGGGCGCGACGAACATCAGGCTCTTCATGGGAAAGCTCCTCGGTTTCGTGGGGTCCCGGGCCGGGCCGACCGGCGTCGCCCGTCGGCCCGGCCCCCGTGGTCGGTCAGACGGCGCCGGCGTCCGGGTCGCCGGCGGGGACGGCGTCCAGGAAGACCATGTCCGGCGGTCCGGCCAGTGCCTGTGCCAGGGCGATGCCGACCTCACGCATCGCGGCACCCTTCATGTGCGCGCCCAGCGCCTCCTGCGATGCCCACTTCTCGATCATGACGAACTCGCCGGTGGTGCCCGCCTTGCGGTGCAGCGCGTAGCGCAGGCATCCGGGTTCGGCGTGCACCGCGGGCAGCGCCGCCGTCAACGTCTTCTCGACCAGCTCTTCCTGGCCCGGCTTGGCGACCATCGTCGCCACCAGGACTACCGGCTCGGGCATGGGATACACCTCTCTGTATATAACACTCGTCATAACTATGGCAGATGTTGCAAGCCGCTGGTCACACGGGCTGGTTGGATCTCAGTTCTTTGCGCAGGATCTTGCCCGCCGACGACTTGGGGATCGCGGCGACGAACTCGACGGCCCGCACCTTCTTGTACGGCGCGACCTGCGCGGCGACGAACTCCATCACCCGCTCGGCGCTCAACGCGGGGTCGCCGGTGACGACGAACGCCTTCGGGATCTCCTCGCCCTCGGCGTCGGCCACTCCGATCACGGCGGCGTCGGTGATGTCCGGGTGGGTCAGCAGCAGCGCCTCGAGTTCGGCCGGCGCGACCTGGTAACCCTTGTACTTGATCAGCTCCTTGATGCGGTCGACGATGTGGACGCATCCGGTGGAGTCGACCCTTGCCAGGTCCCCGGTGTGCAGGAACCCGTCGGCGTCGAGGGTCTCGGCGGTGGTTTCCGGGTTGCCGAGATAACCCGCCATCACGTTCGGCCCGCGCACCCACAGTTCCCCCGGCTCGCTCAGCCCGTCCACGGGCAGGCCGATCTCGGCACCGGTCGCGGGGTCGACGAGTTTGTTGACCGTGTTGGGCAGCGGCCAGCCGCTGGCCGCGATCGGCGCGCGACGCCCCGCGATCCCTGCCCCGCCGTCGGCCACCGGCACGAGGTGGCTGACCGGGCTCAGCTCGGTCATGCCGTACCCCTGGACGACCGGCACCGACAGCCGCTGGGCCACCGCCGCGCCCAGATCCTCGTCCAGCGGGGCCGCACCGCTGACGATCGCCCGCAGCGACGTCAGGTCGTAGGAGTCGACCAGCGGGTGCTTGGCCAGGGCCACCGCGATCGGCGGCGCGATGAACAGGTAGGTGACGCGGTGGCGCTGGACGGCCTCCAGGAACGTGGGCAGGTCGAACCGGGCCATGGTGACGATGCGGCCGCGTGCGGCCAGCGTCGAGTTCATCAGCGCCGTCATGCCGTAGATGTGGAAGAACGGCAGGACCGCCAGCACGACGTCGTCGGAACGCAGGTCCAGCACCGGCGCGAGCTGCGCGATGTTGGCCACCAGGTTGCGATGGGTCAGCATCACGCCCTTCGGTACGCCCGTGGTGCCGGAGCTGTAGGGCAGCACGGCCACTCGCTCGGCCGGGTCGAACCGGCCGAGCGCAGGCGCCGGGGCGGACGCGGGCGGACGCTCGGCGTCCAGCAGCAGGGTCGCGGCGGCGTCGAGCCCTACCGTGCCCAACGCTTCCCCGGCCGTCGAGGCCAGGGCCGTCACCGTGACCAGCGTCCGCGCCCCGGAGTCGGTCAGCTGCTTGGCGGTCTCCGCCGCGGTGGACAGCACGTTCACCGTGGTCACGGTGGCGCCCGCCGGCAGTATTCCGTGGAACGCGACCGCGAACGCCGGCACGTTCGGGCACAGCAGCGCCACCGTGTCGCCGGGGCCGACGCCACGTGCCGCCAACTCGGCGGCGAACCCGTCGACGCCGGCCCGCAAGGACCCGTACGTCAGCATCTCACCGGACTCCGCGGAGACCAGCGCGACCCGGTCCAGCTCGGCGGGGCCCAGACCCGCGAACAGGTAGGCGTGCAGCCCCGGATCAGGCAGCTCCACGTCGGCGTGGGGACTGGCGAAACTCATTGGCGCACCTTCATTCCAGGGCCGCGAAAGCGGCCTTGACGTACTGGGTCGTGCGGTCGCTGCCGAGCAGTCCGGTGCCCATGTTGTTCATGACGTACGAGATCGCGGCCCGGCGTTCGGTGTCGATCACGACTACCGATCCACCCCATCCGGTCCAGAAACAGATCCGTCCTTCCGGGAGATACGGCACCGCCGGGGACGGCAGCCCGAACCCGATGCCGAAGCGCAAGTGCGCCCCGAGCACCAGGTCCTGCCCGTCCGTCTGCTGACAGAAGATCAGGTCGATGGTCCGTGGCGACAGCAGGCGTACGCCGTCGAGCGTGCCGCCGCAGGCGATGACGGAGTGGATCCTGGCGAGCGACCGGGCGTTGCCGTGGCCGTTCGCCGCGCCGATCTCGGCGCGGCGCCACTCGGGGCGCCAGGACTCCTCGGCACCGCCCAGGGGACCGGTGAACGTCTTCATCGCCACACCGTTCGGATCGGCGCCGGCGAGATCACTCGACCGCAGCGGCGGCGGTACGACATCGGCGACCCTGCCGAACTCGGAGTCCGGCAGACCGATGTGGAAGTCGGCACCGAGCGGACCGGCGATCTCCTCGGCGACGAACCGGCCCATGGTGCGCCCGTCGATCCGCCGGACCAACTCGCCCACCAGGTGCCCGTAGTTCAGCAGGTGGTAGCCGGACGCCGTGCCCGGAGGCCACCACGGCGCCTGCGCGGCCAGCCGGGCCGTCGACTCCGGCACGTCGCGGACGTCCGCGACGGTCACCGGCCGGTCCCACCCCGAGACACCCGAGGTGTGCGACAACAGGTGCCGGACCAGCACGCCCTCCTTGCCGCGCGCGGCGAACTCCGGCCAGTACCGGGGCGTCGACGTCGAGCAGTCCTCGCTCCACCAGCAGCAGCGCCGCCAGGGACGTGACCGTCTTCGTGCACGACCAGACATTGGTGATCGTGTCGCGCCGCCACGGCGCCGTACGGCCTTGGTCGGCCCAACCGCCCCACAGGTCGACCATCGGCTCCCCGTCGACCAGGACCGCGATCGAGGCGCCGAGTTCGTCGCCCGCGTCGAGGTTCTCGGACAGCCGCGCGGCCACCTCCGCGAAGCGCTCGTCGCACACTCCGTCCAGATCCGCCATGGTCAGCCTCCCAGCCGGGTGCCGTCGCCGACCGGCCGCACCGACGCGCGAGGCACGCCGTGCAACTCGCGGCCAAGGCTCGCGCGCGCGATGTCGGCGGTGTCCAGCAGATAGGTCTGGCGCATCCGCCACGGGGCGCGGTGGCCCTGCCGGGGGAAGCTCTGGACGCCCCTCTGGACGTAGCCGGACGCCAGCTCGATCATGGGCTGCTCCCGAACACCGGGCTCCGCGGGCGGGGTGACCACCGCGAGGTCCGCGCGGCGCATGTGGTTGAGGACGCGGCACACCAGCCGCGCGGTGAGATCCGCCCGCATCGTCCAGGACAGGTTGACGTAACCGAAGCAGAGCGCGAAGTTCGGCACGTCGCTGAGCATGGTGCCCCGCCACAGCAGGTGACGCGCGGGCTCGACCGGCTCGCCGTCGACGCTCACCGCGATATGGCCGAACGCCAGCATGCGCAGCCCGGTCGCCGTCACCACGATGTCGGCCGGCAGCACCCTGCCCGACCGCAGCCGGATCCCCTCAGCGACGAAGCCGTCGATGTGATCGGTGACCACCTCGACCTCCTTGCGCTGGATCGCCTTGAACAGGTCCGCGTCGGCCGTGATGCACACCCTCTGGTCCCACGGCGCGTACGACGGGGTGAAGTGCTCACGCACCGCCTCCTCGCCGATCCGTCGCGCGGCGGCCCTGGTCAGCAGCGTCCGCGCGCGGTCCGGGAAGCGCCGGCAGTAGTGGTAGAAGCCATTGGAGTAGGCGGCGTTGCGCGCCCTGATGACCCGGTGCGCCAGCCCCGCGGGCAGCCGCCGCCGGACCCTGGCGGCGAACCGGTCGCGCCGCGGCAACGCGCTGATCCAGGTGGGCGTGCGCTGCAGCATGGTCACCTTCGCCGCGTCGCGGGCCATCGCGGGGACGATGGTGATCGCGGTCGCGCCGCTGCCGATCACGACGACACGCCTGCCCGTGTGGTCGAGCCCCTCGGGCCAGAACTGCGGATGCGCCACCGTCCCGGCGAAGGAGTCGATGCCCGGGAACTGCGGGTCGTGCCCGCGCTCGTAGTCGTAGTAGCCGGTGCACAGGTAGAGGAATGAGCAGGTCACGGTGGACCGCCGCGGTCCGTCCTCGCCCTCGCGCTGCTCGACGGTCACCGTCCAACGGGCCGTCTCGCCCGACCAGTTGGCCGCGACCACCTTCGTGGAGCAGTGGATGCGGCGGTCGATGCCGAAGCGGTCCACGGTGCGCCGCAGGTAGTCGAGGATCTCGTCCCCGTCGGCCATGGAGTTCTCGCCGGTCCAGGGCTGGAACGGGAAACTGAGCGTGTAGATGTCGGAGTCGGCACGGACCCCCGGATACCGGAACAGATCCCACGTCCCGCCCAGGGACTCGCGGGCCTCCAGCACGGCGTACGACCGATCGGGACACTGTGACTGCACCCGGTACGCGGCGTCGATACCGGAGATACCCGCGCCGACGATCAGGACGTCGACATGACCGGGGAGCGAGGCGGGGTGTGGGGGGCTGGTCATGGCACCCGAGTATGGAAGCGCTCCGAAGACGTCGCTTTTCCCTGGGCGACAAAAATTTAACTCTGCACGACACGCGGTGCAGTAGATGTGTACTTGGCTTCGCGGCGGACCTGCGTCGGCGTCCTGCCGAACCAGCGGCGCGCCGCTCGAGTGAGGGCCGCCTGTCCGGCCAGCTCCACCAGCGACGCGACCTGGGAGAACGGCATGTCGGTCCCCGTCAGCAGTCGGTGCGCCGCGTTCTTGCGGACGTCGTCGACGATCGCCTGGAACGAGGTGCCCTCCTGCGCCAGTCGGCGCTGCAACGTGCGCGGATGCATGTGCAGCCACTCCGCGACCAGATCGATCCGTGCCGGGACCGTGCCCAGTGCGCGGCTGACCGCCGACCGCACCGTGGTCACCACGCTCTCGCGCGGATCGGTGTAGTGCGCCTCCAGGTACTCCACGACCATGCGCCGCAGTTCTGGATTGACCGGGGTCGACATCGGCTGGGCGAAGAGCTTCGTCGGCACCCGCAGCAGGGCACGCCCGGTGTCGAACCGGACCGGCGCGCGGAAGAAGTTCGTGTACACCGACTCGTCGGTCAGTGGCGGATGGGGCATGTACACCCCGAGCAGCTCGTATCCCCCGCTCATCGTGATGAGATTGCGGTGCAGCAGCCCCAGACCCGCGTCGATCGCCTGCGGCTCGTACGGGATGTCCGGATGCAGCATCCGGTATTCGATCGCCCCCACACCCGCGTAGTGTTCGGGATCTTGTGCGCGCGACAGACGAATCCCCTGGTTGTGCACGTACAGAAAACGCGACGCGCAGTCCAGCCCCTCTCCGACGGTGTCGCAGTTCCCTACCGCCAGAGCCAGTGGGCCGAGCATGGACATGTCCTGATACGCCGCCAGACGCAGCCCGAAGTCCGGGCAGTTGAGTCTCTTCGTGGCACTCCGCAGGATCCGCCCGGCCGTCACCGTCGGCAACAGCCCGTGCTCGGAGTCCAGATCAGCGGGCGAAACGCCGAACTCGGACAACAGTGCCGCCCCGTCGCCACCAAGGTCGTTGATCAGACGATCGATGCCGCGGATCGCAGCGGCCCGGATCTCCATCTGCATACGTCAACCATCCTCGTCGGCGACACGGCGCGGTTTCCACGAATCCAGCCCGGTCGCACCTATGGCACGGACATCCGCAGCGTCGTACGGGCCGTCGCACGGGCCCCGGTCACAGGAGGGCCGATCGGTCCGCGCGCATGGCGTCTCAGCCCGTGCGCCGAACCAAGGCAGCCCTCGCGGAAGATGGCCACGCAGGTGTGGCGGGGTGCCCGATCGGGCCACGTCTCCGCAGGCCCTCTGTCACGCTTCTTCCCGCATGCCGGGGAACAGTGCGCGGACCTGGTCGGGGTCGGGCGCGATGAAGACACCGTCCGCGGTGACCAGGTTTGTGGAAGGGTCCGCCTGGGTGGTGATCGCTCCGGTCACGAAGATCTTGCGGTTGTTCGTGCCGGTGACGCGTCCGAGGATGTGCAGTGGTGTTTCCAGCGGTATGGGCTGGTGGTAGCGCATCTGGAGGGAGACGGTCAGGCCGGGAGTTCCAGCGGCGGTGCAGGCTTGGCCCATGAGTTCGTCCAGGAGCATGGCGCTCATGCCGCCGTGGCCGTAGCCGGGCGGGCCTTCGTGGGCGAAGCCCAGCGTGCAGTGACCGATCAGGCCGTCGTCGGTGGGCGTGATGTGCACGGGCGGGGCCAGCGGGCTGCCCGCCCCGACGACAGGGCTGTACATCCGCGGCCCCCCGGGGAACCCGTCCACTTCGGGGACTTCCGCTCGTGCGCGCCGTCGCCCGGTCAACTGGCCGGTGACGTGACGGACGCCGTCCGCCGCGCGGTGGAGAGTGTCGTGCGAGGCGGCGGTGCGGACCGTGGCTTCCACCAGGGCGCGCAGTTCGTGCCCCAGGCGGGTGATGGCCGCCCTCTGGCGCTCCAGGTGCTCGGCTTCCGCTGCTGCGGGCGGCTCGGTGAGGGGAGTGTGCATCGTGTTTCTCCGTGTGTGGGGGGGGGGGGGAGATCTGGGTGGCGTGGTCGGCCAAAGGCCCGGACGAAGCTGGGCTTGAGACGCTTTTCGTTTCGGTTTTGGCGGCACAGCAGGACTACGACAGTCACCACAGGAGACGATGACGGTAGACTATGACAATTGTTATAGCTCAGGGGTCAGATAGGGGTTCGCAGGTGACCAAGTCCAGTCCGTCAGCGCGTGAGCGGATCGTGGCCGGTGCGGCCGACATGATCAGTCGGCGTGGCCTTAACGCGACGAGCATCCGCGAGACGGCCAAGCATGCCAGGGCACCGCTCGGGTCGACGTACCACTACTTCCCCGAGGGCAAGCAGCAGTTGGTCACCGAGGCCGTGCGCTACACGGGCGAGTGGACCGCGCGCAACCTGCGCAAGGAACTGCGGGCTGGTCCGGTCGCCGGTCTGCAAGCTTTCCTCGCTCTGTGGCGCAAGATCGTCGTCGACAGTGACTTCCGAGCCGGTTGCCCCGTCCTCGCGGTCTCCATCGAGGAGCCGGCCCCTGGTGAGACGTCCGCCGTCCTGGCGGCGGCTGCCGACGTCTTCACCACATGGGAGGGACTGCTCGCCGATTCCCTGCGTGAGCACGGCGCCGAGCCCGAGCGGGCGGCGGACCTCGCCACGCTCATCGTCGCGGCCGTCGAGGGAACCGTGGCCATGTGCCGTGCCAAGCGCAGCACCCAGCCCCTCGATCGCACCGCCGAGCAGTTGCGGGCGCTCATCCTTGCCGCGGTCAAGGACTGAGCCCGGCTCCCGCTCGACACCTCCGGCATCAGATGCCCAGCGCGGCACGGACCGCCTTGACCCGCTCCTCCGTGAACACTCCGCTCTGAAGCAGCGGCAGGATCGAGAGCACACCGCCGGACGAGCCCCAGCTGCCCTCGTCGATCACCCGGAAGTTGACCCACCAGGCCGGCGCCGGCTTCTCCAGCCCGCAGGCCGCCGCCAGCGCAGCCAGCACGCGTTCGATCACCTCGGCCCGTACCTCTGGCTGCCAGGCGGCGTCCATGACCGCGAGGTCGATCACCATCACGTCGAGTTCCGGGCCGGCGTCCGCCAGCAGTCGGCCGCCGATGGCCATCATGTCCCGCTCGCGCTCGACGAAGTGCACCTGGAACCCCGGCCGGGCGGCCGGAGCGAACTGGCCCACCTCGGGCACCAGTACCGCGTCCGTCAGCGTCTCGGCCAGCTCACGGCGCTGCTCCAGGGTCAGGCGCCCCTTGGGTGTGTTCACGGTGATGATGGTCACGACATCCTCCTATGACAGTCGTTATGGGCGGCAGACTACACAGCTCCATAACAACTGTCATATCCGGTCCCGGGCACGGTCCAGGGCGCACCACGGGTCAGAGGGCGTCTCGTGAATGGCGGCCCAGGCGGCGTGCTGATCGGGCCGCACGAGGGGCATCTCACTGCTAGGACGCTTCGTCGCTCCACCGCTCTGCGAAATCCCACTCGTTGATGCGTGGCCGACCGAGGCCAAGGTTCACCTTCTGGTTTGGGCCACCGTCATTGCCGAGCACGGTTTGCCGGGGCGGTGTCCTGATCCAGGTGACCCTCTTGGCCGAACTGGGCGGCCGCCGCGAGGTGTTGGCGAGGCGTCAGTCGGTGATCACGGGGCTGCGGTGGATCCATTCGCTGTCATGTGCCGCCTGGTGCATGAAGGCGGCCACGTCCGCGCGGCTGATGGTCGGGTTGCCCTTCATCGGCAGCCGGTCTCCCGCCTTGTAGGCGCCCTTGGCGGGGCCGTGGGTCAGCCGGGTCGGGTAGACCACGGTCCAGTCCAGCCCGCTGGAGCGGATGCGCTCGTCCGCGATGTCCTTGTCGGCGTAGATCGACCGCAGCAGCGTGCGGTAGATCGCCTTCTGTGTGGTGCTCGACCAGTCGAGGGTGTGGCCGACACCGAAGGAGGACAGCCACACCAGTCGGGAGATGCCCGCTTCCTTCGCGGCGTCGATCACGGCCGCAGAGGAGCGCGTGAAGAGTTCGTCGGCGCGCACCGAGGTGCTCCTGCCGAGGGCGGAGACGATCGCGTCGTGACCGGCCGCGCCGGCGAGGACGTCGCGGTGCGAGGTGGCGTCTCCGTTGACCACCGTGACCTTGTCGGCCAGGTCACCGAGGGCCGCCGGGTTGCGTACGAAGGTTGTGACCGAGTCGCCGGAGCGCAGGGCCAGGTCGACGACATGGCGACCGGTGGGGCCGGTCGCACCGAGGATGAGCAGTTTCATGGCAAGGGAATCTTCCGTGAGCGTGTGGGGCGGGGTGCGCGTACGCCTGTCGCGTCAGCGGTCGCATGTGTGCTGCAAAAGCAGAGCCGAACCGGATAGCTGTCCGCTATTCAGAAGGTAGCGGACGGCTGTCCGGTTAGCAAGGCCGGATCCCGGCATGGCCGAGCACGGACGCCGGACAGCGAGTCCACGGAGGCTGGTGCGGGGGACGCGGCGCGAAGGGGCCGAGCCGGACGTGTTCACCGAGCGGATCCAGAGCGGCAGACGGCAGGGCGGGGAAGTCGCACGGAGTCCGCCGACCACCTCCCGGCCTCTCGCCGCTGCCGCGGGCCCGGCTGTCCTCAGTGCCGCCCCGGCGCCCCCGCGCGCAGGCCGTCCATGACGAGGTCCAGCAGCCGGGTGGTCTTGGTGTGCCAGTCTCCGCGGATGTCGATCTGCCAGATGCCGGCGATGGCGAGGAGGAAGTCGTCGGCGGTCACCCCCGGGCGGATGGTGCCGGCCTCGTGGTTGGCATTGAGCAGGGATTCGATCGATCCGACCACCAGCGAGTATCCCGACGACTCCGGCCCTCCCGTCGCGCCGGCGGCCTGACGTAGCGCGTCGGCCAGCCCGGTCTTGGCCATGATGAAGCGGGCGAGGCGGTCCATCCATGTACGCAGGGCCTGGTCGGGCTCCGTGGTCCTCAGCAATTCGGCCGCACTGTCGGTGAGTTGCTGCACCTCGTGGCGGTACACCTCGAGGATGAGCGCTTCGCGATTGGGGAAGTTGCGGTAGAGCGTGCCCTGTCCGACGCCCGCCTTCTTGGCGATCGTGATCAGCGGGACGTCCGGAGAACGCGATAGTTCGACCAGCGCCACCTCCAGGATGCGCTCCCGGTTGCGCTGCGCGTCCGACCGCTGTGGCCCGCCAGTCCTTGACTCCACATGCCCTCCTCCTGGGCTTGCATCCGAAGCCCTTGCTTAACCGGACACCCGTCCGCTACGTTCAGCATGCCGGACTGCTGTCCGCTTGTGTTTCACCATAGTGGGCGAAATCGTTCGGCGTCATTGGCTGGTGGCGTGGGCCACCGGCGTCCGCCCCCCCCCATATCCCTGCCTGATCATGACCCGGCCTTGCCCCCCTCTTCGGACACGCCTCCTGATTCGTCTGCCTGCCGCATCGCTCCCGACACGTTCCGGATCTGTGACGGAAGGCCGATCCGGGACCACGGACCAACAGCCGGGTACATCGGTCGCTACCTCGCCGTACCGGACCCCACGAGTGTCTCGGCGCCGGAGTTGAAGAGGCTGACCGAACGCGAGAGTCAGGTGCTGGGCCTCGTGGCCGCCGGCCTGTCCAACAACGCGATCGGGGAATGGCTTCACGTCTCGCCCCTGACCGCCAAGACCCACGTGAACCACATCATGTCCAAGCTCGGCGCCCGGGACCGTGCCCAACTCGTCGTAATCGCCTATCAGTCCGGCTTCGCCATCCCCGGCAGAAGAGTGGGCACATGACATGCCACAACTGGCGTCGGCCTGCCGCCCCCCTCAGGAGAAGACAGTTCGGGTCACTGCTCTTCGCCGCCACCGGGCGCTGGCCAACCGGGTCTTCGCCGTCATCACCAAGGCCGGGTGCAACGACGTCACCGTGGCGTAGAGCAAGGTCCTGCAGCGCGTGAACGTCGGCGGCACCCGCCTCAGTAAACCGGCGGGAAGCCGCCCAGGTGACCGAGCAGACCGCCGACTACCTGGTCGACCGGTTGGAGGCTGCTGCGCACGTCGAACGCAGCCCACTCACAAAGGGCCCGGTTGGGGCAGCCACGCGCGCGTTCTAGACGCTCAACCGGCTGCACCACCTCACGGGACGCGATCTCCGTGACCATGACAGCCGGTAGGGGTTGCCGGTCAAGAAGAGACAGGAACAGACGTGGATGTCGACCCTCAGACCGGGCCAGTCAAACCTCCGTCCTCGGATTCCGACGCCGAGCGTCGCACACCCCCGCGACGCCGTCCGCGGCTCAGGCGGCGGTTGCGACGCGCAGCGCTGAGCACGTCAGGACGGCCCGGCGGGGCCCAAAAGTGGTCCCAGCCCGGTCGACCGAGCACGGCCGGGCAGCAAGCACCACCTCATCGTCGACGGGCAGGGCATCCCGCTCGCGGCGGCCTTGCTCGGAGACCAGCCCGGTTTCCGTGGCGCTGGGGCCGGCTTCGTCGGCCGATCCCCTCCGCCGGCTTTGCGCGGTGTTCACCAGCTGATTCCTGCCGCCACCGGCAGGTGGTCGCTGCCGGTGGCCGGCAACACCCACGAGCTCTCAGGCTCCACGCCGCGGACCAGGATCTGGTCGATCCGCGCCACCGGGAACTTCGCCGGCCAGGTGAAGCCGAAGCCGTCCCCTGCCGCGTCCTGGGCCGACTGCAGCTGCGAGGTGATGTCGGCGAACGCACGGTCGTCCATGGTGCCGTTCAGGTCGCCGAGCAGCACCACCCGCTTGTTCTGCTCGGCGGCGATGGCCTTACCGAGCGCCTGCGCGTTTCTGTCCCGCGAGTCCGTCCAGAAGCCCGCCCTGGGATTCACGCGTACGGACCCCAGGTGGGCCACGTAGACCGCCAGCGGCCCGTGGTACGTGGCCACCGTGGTGCGCAGCGCCCGGTTGTAGGCCATCTTGACGTCGGGCGGCTTGGTGTCCGCCAGCGGCCCGGCGTCCATCTTGATGTCGACCGGCTGGGTGTCCGACAGCGGCAGCTTGCTCCACAGCCCGACCGTGCCCTGGACCGTGTGGTACGGATACGCCTTCTTCAACTCCTTCTCGTACGTGCCCTGGTCCTGCGGGGCGATCTCCTCCAGTGCCAGCAGGTCCGCACCGGAGGCGGCCAGGTCGCGGGCAGTGCCGGCCGGGTCGGGGTTGTCGGCGCCGACATTGTGGCTGACCACGGTGAGGTCACTGTCTGAGTGGGACTTGTCGCCGAGCAGCCCGCCGAAGAGGTTCAGCCACACCGTGACCGGCAGTAGCAGCGCGACGACCGCGGAGGCGGAGCGGCGCCAGAGCGCCCCGGCCAGCAGCACCGGGACGAACAGACCGAACCAGGGCAGGAGGGTCTCCACCAGGCTGCCGAGATTCCCGATCCGGTTCGGGATCTTCGCGTGCAGCAGCATGAGCAGGCCGAGCAGCAGCGCCAGCGCCGCGAGCACCGGGCCGCGCTTCCAGGGCCCCGGCCGGGAGCCGATGCGGATCGCCCGGCGGATGCGCGCACGCCAGGTACCGGAGCCGGTCTCCCGGCGGCCGGCGTCGCCCTGTCCGGTCTCCGCCGTCTCCACCTGCGTCATCGTCTGTCCTCGTGCACTGCCGGTCACTGCTGCATCCTCGGGTCCTGAGTGAGGTCGGCATACATACGCGGGCAGCCACGATCGATCGCGTTGGCGCGCAGTTCGTAGTGCCAGGGTTCGTTCCGGTAGATCTGGCACAGCCCGTACTCGGCACTGTGCTCGGACAGCCACGCCGTCGCATCGGAGTGCCCGATGTCGACCGCGTCCCCCGACACGTGGGGAGACGTCGCCGCGGTGGCCACCCATCGGGCGGCCTCTTCTTCGGACCCGTACTTGGAGACCGCCTCGCGAACAAGCTGATTCTGGTACTCCGGGGAACGCCAGCCGCTGTTGACGTAGAACTCGACTCCGTCGTCCGCGGCAGCCGTCGCGGCCTGGTGAAGGGCCTTGAGGAAATCTGGATCGAGCTTGCCCACAGCCGGAATCGCCTCATCGAAGACCGTCACGCGGTCGGGGACGACACCGCCGGCCTCGCCGAGCGCACCACGGTGCTCACTGCGATCAGTATGCGAGGACGGTGCAGCCGAGGGGGAGGAGGGCGAGGAAGGCGAGGAGGACGAGGACTTCGACCCCTGGTGGCCGAGGGCTGCGGTGATCACTGCTAAGACGGCTGTCAGACCGACGGCGAGGAGCCATCGAATCCCGCGGGTCGGTGTTCGTGCTGAAGGTGGGGTTCGATTCATGCCGCCAGTCAAGGCAGCGCGGTGTTGCCGGCACGTATGTGGTTTTCGATACGCCGACGATATGTGCCGACTCGTAGCCTCGGAGCATGCGTGTGTTGATAGTCGAGGACGAGCCCTATCTGGCAGAAGCCGTCCGCGATGGCCTACGCCTGGAAGCGATCGCGGCCGACATCGCAGGTGACGGCGGTACGGCTCTGGAACTGCTGAGCATCAACACCTACGACATCGCCGTCCTCGACCGCGACATCCCGGGCCCCTCCGGCGACGAGATCGCCCAGAGCATCGTCGCCTCCGGCAGCGGCATGCCGATCCTCATGCTCACCGCGGCCGACCGGCTCGACGACAAGGCCACCGGGTTCGGGCTCGGCGCCGACGACTACCTCACGAAGCCCTTCGAGCTGCAAGAGCTCGTGCTCAGGCTCAGAGCACTCGACCGCCGGCGCGTGCACAACAGGCCGCCCGTGCGAGAGATCGCAGGGCTGCGGCTGGATCCGTTCCGCCGCGAGGTCTACCGAGACGGCCGATACACCGCGCTGACCAGGAAGCAGTTCGCCGTGCTCGAAGTCCTCGTCGCCGCCGAAGGCGGTGTCGTCAGCGCCGAAAAGCTCCTGGAACGCGCGTGGGACGAGAACGCCGACCCGTTCACCAACGCCGTACGCATCACCGTCTCGGCCCTGCGTAAACGGCTCGGCGAACCCTGGCTCATCGCCACCGTGCCAGGCGTCGGCTACCGCATCGACACGCAACCGGCGGCCGGACACGAGGGAGACGACCGTGGATAGAGCACCTGGTTTGAGCGTTCGCCTCAAACTCACCCTCAGCTACGCCGGATTCCTCATGCTTGCCGGTGCCTTGCTGCTCGGTGCGGTGTGGGTGTTCCTCCTCCGTTATGTCCCCGACCGTGCGATGCTCAAAAACCCCGATGACAAGCCCGCGAACGGTGTTTTTCCCGTTCGGTCCGTCCTCCTGGACGTTTTCGCTCCGAGGGCAGCCGCAGTAATGGCGTTCCTGCTCGTGTTCGGCCTCGTGGGAGGGTGGATCCTCGCCGGCCGCATGCTCGCCCCGCTGACCCGCATCACCGACGCCACCCGCCTGGCCACGAGCGGATCACTCTCCCACCGAATCCAGCTGCCGGGCCACAAAGACGAGTTCCGCGAACTCGCCGACGCCTTCGACGCGATGCTCGCGCGGCTCGAAGCACACGTCGCCGAACAGCGGAGATTCGCAGCCAACGCCTCTCACGAGTTGCGCACCCCGCTGGCGATCTCGAAGGCACTTCTCGACGTGGCCCGCACCGATCCGAAACACGACGCCGGCGAAGTCATCGACCGCCTCCACGCCGTCAACACCCGAGCGATCGACCTCACTGAAGCATTGCTCCTGCTCAGCCGCGCCGACCAACGGTCCTTCACCCGAGAACCCATCGACCTGTCTCTCCTGGCGGAAGAAGCCACCGAAACGCTCCTTCCGCTGGCAGAAAAGCGTGGCGTCACCATCGATACCTCCGGCGACATCACCCCCACCATCGGCTCACACGCGCTCCTGCTGCAGTTGACCACGAACCTCGTGCACAACGCGATCGTCCACAACCTGCCTGAACAGGGCGCCGTGTGGGTCAAGACCAGCATCCGCCCCAAAACTGTGGAGCTCACTGTCGAAAACACCGGCGAGAAGCTCGCCCCACAGCTGGTCTCGACCCTCACCGAACCATTCCAGCGCGGCACCGAGCGCATGCACACCAGCCACGCAGGCGTCGGCCTCGGCCTGGCCATCGTCAAAACCATCACCCAGGCACACGACGGAACACTCACCCTCACCCCGCGCCCTGCCGGCGGGATCCGCATCACTGTGGAACTACCCGCGACATCCCCGCACATTGATGGCGAAAAATCAGGGAGTTGATGCGCGGTAGTGCCGCTGCACAAGTGCTGCTGATGTGAAGTCAGCTCTGAGAGGGTGTTTTGAGAGGGTTCGTCGTCGTGCCCCAAGGGGGTGTGGACAAGCCCGTGTCTGAACTGCAGTACGCATGCTTCCGTGTTGACATTGCCGTAGCGTCAACGTTTCTACTGGGGGCCATGCGGATCGATGAACTGTTCGCGCTCGCCAAGGTACCCACACCAGTTGTGTGCCGTTACCACCGTCAACGAGCGTTGACCGAGCGCGCGCGAAGGCCCAGTGAATACCGTGAGTACGGGTTATGGAACGCCGTCGGCGTGGCCCGCGTGCGGCGGCTGCCCGAGTGGGATCTCGGTTTGGGCCACGTGCGTGACCTGCTGGTCGTAGACCCCCGGGGTGACCTGCGCGAGGTTATCCGGGCCTGGACGCAGACTTGCGGTGGCAGGAGTGAGGGGTCCGTGCCCGCCGCGGTGACGCAAGCGTGATCACGAGTGCCGTGATCACCGGTGGAGGCGCGAGCTTGGGCGCGGCTCTGCGGGCACCGTGGCAGGCCCTGCGTAAGCGCACGGACGGAGTGGTGATCCCCAGTCAGGAGGGGGGCGCCCTCGGTGTCGGGGTGATCCTTTTCCTGTCGGTCCTGGAGATCGTCCTGGTCGACCTGATGCTGTCCGCTCCGTGGAGCCGCGTCCTCGCGCTCGCCGCCGGGTGCGCAGCCGCCTACACGATGGTCGGTTTCGCGGTCGCACTGAGTGCCTATCCGCACCGCATTGCCAACGGCATGCTGACTGTGCACTACGGAGCGTCTTTCCACGCGCGTGTCCCGATGGGCCTCATTCGCGAGGTGACCACCCGGCGCACCGTATCCGACCAGCAACGGACGGCCGTGATCAAGGACGGTGTGCTGTCGGTACCCGTCATGTCCACCAGCAATCTGGTGTTGAAACTGCACAAGCCGGTCCGCGTCGAAGCCGGCACGATCGTGGGAACGGCAGGGGAGATCCATATCCACGTCCTCGATGCACCCGGTGCGATGAAGGCGATGCGCGAGGTCCTGGAAGGCAGGACGGCCGAGGAGGTTCCGAAGCTCGCAGCCCCGGCCACGTCCCCGCAGGTGCCTGCCTGGCTGCGTCGGCTGCGGTGGGCCGGGCTCGTCGTGCTGCTGGTCGAGATCCTGCTGGTGACGACCGGCCTGCTGGACTGGCGTATCGCCGCAGGCATCCTCGTGGTGACCGAGGGCACCCTGGCCATCCTGGGTCTGGTCTTCGGCGCGGCGTTCGTCAGCCTGTACCGCAGGCTGCGCAGGACGGGCCGAGGGCGGCGCGCCGCCTTCAGAGAGGCGTTCTTCTCTCTCCTGCCGCCGCCGGTGGCCGAGATGGTCCGCCATGAAGTGTCCGTGTGGGGCATCCTCGCCCTGGCCCTCGCCTTTCGCACCCAAGCCCAGCCGGGCGACACCAGGCTGGGGAGGGTCGGCAGCGGCGGGCCGGCCGCCGCCGTGGCGGTCCTGCTGGCGGCCGCAGGAGTATCGCTGCTGGTAGGTGTCGCGGTGATCCCGCTCACCATCGTCGGCGGCATCGTCCTGCTGTACGCGGCGGCGGCCGCCGCGGCCTTCGCCCTCGCCGGGAGGGTGCGCCCGCACACCGTCACGACGGTACGGATCGTCCTGCGGTGGGGCACACACCAGAGCATGGACATCCCACTGGAGACCGTGACCGGCGTCGAGACCGCCACCGCCTCCGAGGCCGCGCCCTCACCGTCGGGCTTCCGGGTACCCGGACGAGCGCCGGAAACGCTGGTGCTCCAGCTCGACCAGCCAGCCCAGGCCCCTGCCCGTATGGGCATCACACGGCTGGTGACCAGCATCGTGGTGCCGCTCTCCGACGCCCG
Organism: Streptomyces sporangiiformans; assembly: GCF_005768555.2. Classification (GTDB taxonomy): domain Bacteria; phylum Actinomycetota; class Actinomycetes; order Streptomycetales; family Streptomycetaceae; genus Streptomyces; species Streptomyces sporangiiformans. The sequence goes on along the minus strand of NZ_VCHX02000123.1, from coordinate 48,225 downwards.
CGCCGCCCGCGCCGCCGTCGCGGAACATCGAGGGGAGGCGTCACCATGGAGGCACTGATACTCGCCGCGGGCCCGGCATCCGGATGTATGGCCATCACCCACTGGCATGCCAAGGGCGATCGATTCGGTCAATACCCGGCAGGGATTCAGCATGGCGAGTTCCTCGACGCTCCCACCGCATGACTCCAAGGGCTGCCAAAACTGAGGGGCCGCTATATGTATTCGCGGGGTTCAAGCTGAGGTGGCTTCGGCAGCCGACACGCTCTGCGGATGGGGTACCGGTCGCGGCAGGGTGAACAGGAAGCCGACAGGTTCGCGGATTCCTGAAGGCCCAAGACCGTGAACTGGCCGGCCGCCCGGGGCCGAGACGGCGATCGTACGGCCGGTTGAAGCGGCAAGGGCTCGTAGAGGCTGCGTTCGGGAGGGCGTGGTGAGGGAGGCGGTCTTCCTCCACGTGAGGCTTCGTCAGGGTGAAGGGCTCGCGGAGCTCATGGAGGTGATCGAGCGGTTCACCCCGCTCGCCCAGTCGTTGGCGCCGTCGGCGGCCGTTGCCCAGGTGGGCGGCGCTCTGCGGCTGTTCGGCGTCGGCCCGGTCGGTCTGGCGCAGCGGCTGCGGCTTCAGGCGGCTGCTCTGTACGGCCTGGGCACGGTCGTGGGGATCGGTCCGTCCTGGAGCGTTGCGGCCATGGCGTCCTCGCGTACGGGGTCGGGCGGCGTCCTTCACGTGCCGGTGTCCGACACCGCGGATTTCCTCGGGCCGCTTCCAATCGGCGAGTTGTACGGGATCCGGCGGGCGCAGGCCACGGCGCTCCGTTCCCTGGGGGTCTTGACGATCGGGCAGTTGGCCGTGCTGCCCGGTGCCACGGTGCTGCGGATCTTGGGACGGCCGGGCCGCGCGCTGCAGGAGCGCGCGCGGGGAGTGGACCATCGGATGGTCGTGCCGGGCCGTGCGGCGGAGACGGTCAGCGTCCGGGCCGACTTCGCCGTGGATGTCCTGGACGGCTTCGAGGTCCGCTCTGCGGCTCTGCGGCTGGCCGCGGAGCTCGGGGCCCGGCTGCGGGCGGGTGAGCGGGCGGCGCGTTCGGTCACGGTGGTGGTGCGGATGGCTGACCGGACGGAGGTGTCGAAGGCTCGTACGCTGGCTGCTCCTTCGGCGCACACGGACGATCTTCGCCGTGCTGTGTACGGCGTCCTGGACGGCTTCGGCCTGCAACGCGCCCGGATACGGCGCCTCACGCTGGTCGCGGAGGCCGTGGACGGAGGGCTCGCCCACACGCAGTTGACACTGGACGGCGCCCGCGAGGCGCGGCTGCGGGTTGAGCCGGTCATCGACCGGCTCAACGACCGTTACGGACCCGGGACGGTGGGCCCTGCGGCAGCTCTCGCATGAGGCGACTCCCTCCGCTGTCCGGTGTTTCGCGCGTTGCACGTCTGGGACTTCGTTGCAGGCGGGTGCAGAGGTCACGGGCCTGCTCGTCCTGGCGGCAGCCGACGTCGGCTGCCAGGGCGGGGACCGGCCGGCCGGGAACTGCGGGGCAGGCCCGTCGCGCGAGGGCCGTGGTCCGGCGGAGGTACCGCGACGACGGGCCGACGGTGCCGTGGGTCAGTTCTCGGTTTCCAGGTGATTTTCACCTTGCCGTTGGCGCCGTGGAACGCCCTGCCGAAGGTACCGCCGAGGCCGCCGGCGCCGCCGATGCCGCCCAGCTCGCTGGGACCGCCGAGGCCGGGAACAGCCGAGCTGCCGCTGCCGCCCTGCCCGCCGGATTCGGGCGACTCGTCCACGTTGCACGCGTCGTCGCTGGTGCTCGCGCCGCCGCCGGCACCGACGCGACCGTCACCGGTCGGATGGCGGTGGTCGACATGGTGGACCAGGAGAAGCTGCGGCCAGGATTTCAACACGCCGCACGGCGTGTACGTGCACGGGCTCGGGGTGAGCCGGATGTCCACAGTGGAGTTCGTCGGCCCGCCGCGGCAGGTCGAGCCGCTCACCGTCGAGGAGCTGCAGGACAGCATCCGGCGGGTGAGCGGCACCGATGTCACGATCACCACGATGTTGTCCGGGACCCGCTGGATCGACACCGCGCGGCAGGCGACCACGTATCGGGCCGGCCGGGTCCTGCTGGCCGGGGACGCGGCCCACGTGTACGCGCCGGTCGGCGGCCAGGGCCTCAACGTCGGTATCGTCGACGCGGCGAACCTCGGCTGGAAGCTCGCGGCCGTGGTATGCGGCTGGGTCGGCGAGGACATCCTCGACACGTACACCACCGAACGGCATCCGGTCGCGGCGCGCCTGCTGCAGAACACCTGGACCCAGATCGCCCTGATGCGACCCGACCCGCAGACGAGGGCGCTGTGGGAGATGTTCTCCGACCTGATGGACCTCGACGACGCCCACCGGTACGTCGCCGACATGCTCGCCGGCATGGACGTCCGGTACGACCTGGGCGACGACCACCGGCTCGTCGGCACCCTGTGCCCGGACATGAATTTGACGCTGGAGCGGCCCGACCCCGACGTCGTCACCGCGGTGACCCGGTCGGCGGACCTTCTGCGTGATGGGCGTGGGCTCCTGCCCGACCTCGTCGACCGCGCGGAGGTCCGCGACGCCGCGGCCGCGTGGACGCCGTCACCGCCCGCACGGACCGGGTGGACGTCGAAGCCTTGCTGATCCGGCCCGACGGCTGTGTCGCCTGGGCCTTGCCTACCGGGCAGGACCTCGACGCCACCACGCTGGTGCGTGCGCTGGGCACATGGTTCGGCCAACCGGCCTGAGCACCGTATTAACAGTCGCCTCAGGTTCGCTCGGTACGAAGTAGGCATCCAGATAAGCGATGCAACCCGTATGTAGGAGGCTAGTGATGGCAGTCAACACAGCGCCGTCCGGGGAAGCGCCGGCCGGCAGGTTGGCAGGCCGGTGGGTGCCCTGGTTGGTGATTGGCTTATGGCTGGTGCTGGCAGCGGGCATGGTGCCGCTGAGCGGAAAGTTGAGCTCGGTCACCACCGACAGCGCCGTAGACACCCTGCCGGCCAGTGCCGAGTCCACCAAGGTGGCGGCGCTGGACGACAGTCTCCCCGGCGGTGACAACAACACGTTCGTCTTCGTGTACCACCGCGCCGGCGGCATGACCGACGCCGACCGCGCGACGGTCGAGCGCCACTACAACACCCTTGCCAAGCGGTACCCGCCGAAGGCGACGGCGGCGGCCGGCGAGGACGACGAGGGCTCACCGACGAGCCCCTCCACCGACCGCAAGGCGATGATGTTCACCCTCGAGGTGAGCACGACCTACGGCGAACCGGAGGCCATCGTCGGCCCGTTGCGTGACGCCGCGAAGGACCGCCCCTCCGGCCTGGAACTCGACGTGACCGGCCCGGGCGCGATCGACGGCGACATGGATGCTGTCTTCGACGGCATCGACGTGCAGGTCCTCCTCACCACCATCGTCGTCGTCACGCTCCTGCTCATCCTCACCTACCGCAGCCCGGTGTTGTGGATCATGCCGCTGGTGGCCGTTGGCGCGGCCGCACTGACCTCGATGGCGACCGTCTACCTGCTCGTCAAGGGCTTCGGCATCGTGGTCAACGACCAGAACTCGGCGCTGCTGACGATCCTGGTATTCGGCGTCGGCACGGACTACGCGCTGTTGCTCATCGCTCGATATCGGGAGGCACTGCACCACCATGAGAACGTCCGGGTCGCGATGGTCCACGCGCTACGCGGCGCGGCGCCGGCCATCGTCGCGTCCGCGGCCACCGTGGTCGCCGGCCTGCTCTGCCTGCTCGTCGCGGACCTGAACAGCACCAGCGGGTTGGGCCCGATCGGTGCGGCCGGCATCCTGTGCGCGCTGGTGGCCATGCTGACGCTGTTCCCGGCGGTGCTCGTGGTGCTTGGCAGGCGGATCTTCTGGCCGGCCATCCCGCGGTTCAGCACGGCCGTGGAGGAGAAGCCGGGGCTGTGGGGACGGCTCGGCACCGCCATCAGCCGCCGCCGGTGGGTGGCGACGCTCGGCTCGCTCGGAGTCCTCGGCGTGCTCGCCATCGGGCTGGCTGGCAACACCGGCGCCCTGCGGGAGCAGGACCAGTTCCTGTCCGCGCCGGAGTCGGTCACCGGCTTCACCGTTCTCCGCCAGCACTTCCCGGAGCTCGGCGGCCAGCCGATGACGATCTTCACGCGGCCGGCGCACCAGGAGCGGGTGCTCGACATCGTCAAGGACACTCGCGGTGTGGCCCTGGCCATCCCGGAGCAGACCAGCGGTGGCTGGGCCAACATCTCCGTGTTCCCGAAGGACGCGCCGGACACCGTCGCAGAGTACGACACGATCAAGCGGGTGCGCACCGCCGTGCACGCGGTGGGCGGGGCGGAGGCGATCGTCGGCGGGCCGAGTGCGGAGAACCTCGACACCGAGGTGACCACCGAGCGCGACGAGAAGTTGGTGATCCCGCTGGTGCTCGCCGTCGTCCTGATCGTCCTCGGGCTGCTGCTGCGCGCGATCCTGGCCCCGCTGGTCCTGATGGCCACCGTGATCGTCTCATTCGCCGCAGCCTTCGGCGGCAGCGTGTTCGTCTTCGACACGATCCTCGGGTTCGAGGGTGTCGACTATTCGGTGCCGCTGCTGGCATTCCTGTTCCTGGTGGCGCTCGGCGTCGACTACAACATCTTCCTGGCCAGCCGGGCCCGGGAGGAGACCGTGCGTCTCGGCACCAGAGAGGGCATGCTCAAAGCCCTCTCCGCCACCGGTGGCGTCATCACCTCGGCAGGCCTGGTCCTGGCGGCCACGTTCGCGGTCCTCGCCACACTTCCGCTGGTGATGCTGATCGAGGTCGGGTTCCTGGTCGCCTTCGGCGTGCTGCTCGACGCCCTGCTGGTGCGGTCGGTCCTGGTGCCCGCCCTCACCTTGCTGATCGGCCGGCGGATGTGGTGGCCAAGCCGGCTGTCCCGTCCAGCGGCGGAGCTGCCGGACGGTCAACAGTCGCTCGCCGACGACGAGGAGCCCGCGCTGCAACGGTGAGCGCGGCGGCACGGACGAGATCCGGGACGGGCCCCAGGCCCGTTCCGGATTTTTTCATGGGCCCGACGGCCGCCGCCCTTTGGTCCTGCGCCGTGCGGCCGGGGCTGGGGTCGGCGCACCGTGTCCTGCCCCGACGGTGAGCCGCGCGGGGCCATGCCCGAGGGCCGCCGTCCCTTGTCCCGCGCCGCGCCGCCGGGGCGGGTCAGCGCACCGCGGTGTCATCCCCCGGCGGTGAGCCGCGCGATCGGGGCGGGCGGGGCCGCAGCCGGAAGGTCGACCCGAAGCAGCGCGCCACCGCGCGCGGAGCGGGCGACGGCAGCCCGGCCGCCGTGGGCGTCGACGACCCGCTGCACGATCGACAGCCCCAGACCGGATCCCGGCAACGCCCGGGCGCTGTCGGCACGGTAGAACCGGTCGAACACCCGCGGTACGTCGGCGGCGTCGATACCCGGCCCGGCGTCGTCGACCTCGAGCACCGCCGACGCGCCCTCGGCACGGAGCCGGACCTGGACCGGCTGGTCCGCGGGGGACCACTTGCCGGCGTTGTCGATGAGGTTGAGCACCGCCCGCTCGAGCGCAGCGGGACGCCCGCTCACCCACACAGAGGTCACGTCGAGCGCGACCTCGATGTCGGGCACGCGAGAACCCGCCCGGGTCGCGGCGGCCACCACCACGTCGGCGAGGTCGAGCACCTCGGTGCTCTCGTCGCTGACGTCACCGCGCGCCAGGTCGGTCAGCTCGGCGGCAAGGGTGCTCAACTCGGCCACCTGGGCGCCGAGATCGTTGAGCAGCCGGGTCCGGCTCTCCGCCGGCAGTGCGCTGTCCAGGGTGCCGCGCTGATCGAGCCGGATCAGCAGCTCGGCGTTGAGGCGCAGGCTGGTGAGCGGGGTCTTGAGCTCGTGGGCGGCGTCCTCGGCGAGCAGCCGCTGGGCCCGCCGGGAGTCGCGGAGCGCGGCGAGCATGTCGTTGATCGACTGGATCAGCCGCCGGATCTCCCCACCGCCCTCATCCGGGATGTCGGCGTGGAGATCCCGGGTGTGCGCGACACGTACCGCGGCGGCGGTCAGCCGGTCGATCGGTGCCAGCCCGGTCCGTGCCACGGTCCGCCCGACAAGGGCGCCGCCGACCACGCAGAGCAGCCCGATCACCAGCATGCCCAACCCGAACCGGTTGATCGGGCTGTCGTCGACGACGCGGGCCACCTGGACCGCGCCGTCGCCCGCCCGCAGCGTGTAGATGATGTAGCCGTCCTCGTCGCTGTCGTTCGACTCCATCAGGTCGGCCGACGCGCCCTGCGCCACGCGCCCGGCGTCCTCGCTGACCGGGGGCAGCGCGGGTTGGCCGGCCGGCGTCCGGATCGAGCCGTCGGGCAGGATGACCCGCACCAGCCGACCGGATCCGGGATACGGCGGTAGCTGGACCTGCGCCAGACCGGCGCGCTCCGCGTTCGTCGCCAGGACACGGGAGTCGGCGCGCAGCTGATTCTCGGCGGTGTCCTGCAGCTCCCAGTCCAGTAGCTCGCTGGCCACCTGGAAGGCCACGAACACGCTGACCGCGATGGCCGTCGCCGCGATCACCGTCAGCCTGGCCCGCAGGGACCGCCGGCGCCACCATCGGGTCAGCCGGCGCGGTTCCCGGCCGGCGGGCCTGCTCACGGAGGAGTCTCCCGCAACGTGTATCCCAGGCCGCGCAGCGTGTAGATCAATCGCGGCTCACCCTCGGCCTCCATCTTGCGGCGCAGGTAGCTCACGTATACCTGGAGGTTGTTGGCGGTGGAACTCATGCCGAAGCCCCAGATCGCCCCGAACAGCGCGTCGCGGGTCACGACCCGGGTCGCGTTGCACACGAGGACCTGCAGGAGGGAGAACTCGGTCCGGGTCAGGCGCAGCGGCCGCGCGCCCCGCCACGCCTCGAACCTGTCGGGATCGAGCCGGACGTCGGCGAACGACAGGATCTGCGACTCCTCGTCGGTCGTCGTGCGCCGGCGCAGCAGGGCCCGCACCCGGGCCAGCAACTCCTCGGTGGCGAACGGCTTGGGCAGGTAGTCGTCGGCGCCCGCGTCCAGCCCCGCGACCCGGTCGGAGACCTGGTCACGGGCGGTCAGCATCAGCACCGGCAGATCCCGGCCCGCGGCCCGCAACCGCCGGCAGGTCTCCAACCCGCCGAGGCGGGGCATCATCACGTCGAGGATCAGCAGATCCAGCGTGTCACCGCTGGCCCCACCGACCCCGTCGAGCACGGCGAAACCGTTGGCGACGGTGCTGGTGTCGTAACCCTCGACCTGGAGCACCCGCTCCAGCGACTCACGGATGGCCGCCTCGTCATCCGCGATCATGATCCGCACGCCGGCCCGCCCCCCCTCCAGTCGATGCTTTTGCCGCTCATTGTCCCCGATCAACCTGAGGCCAGGATTAGAGCGTCGCCGCTGTGGTGCCCGCGGGCCGTGCTCTTACGGATGCCTAAGATCGTGTCCTACGTGGTGAGGCGGACGAGGCGCTTGTAGCAGCAGAGGGCGGCGGCAAGTCCGAGAAATGCCAGGTAGTTGCGGGGCTGGCGCTCGTAGCGGGGACTGAGTCTGCGGTAACCGGACAGCCATGACATCGTGCGCTCGATCACCCACCTCCGACGCCCTAATCGCTCGCTGGATTCGATGCCTTTCCGGGCGATGCGAACTCCGATACGTTTCCATCGGAGCCATCTGCGCAGGTCGGCGCGGTCGTAGGCTTTGTCTGCGTGTAGGCGCTGGGGCTTGAAGTACCGGCCGCGGTGAGGGTCGTGTCTCCTTACGTTGTTCCTGGGGCTGATTCCGGTCACTCGTAGGATCGGAAGGCCCAGGGATGCTGGGTGTGGCTGCGTGTCTCCAGCCCAGTGGTGGCTTCAAACGATTGGCCGCCCGGCATCCCGCGACGACCCGGCGACTCATTGGGATGCACGGCAAAGATCGTTTGGTAAGGACACGCTGGCGAGGTCGTCCTGCGACAGATAGAGGAACGACTTCGGAGGCGGCCGTGCCCCAACTCTGGGCTGGTATGGACGCAGGCAAGGCCGAGCACCACTGCGTGGTGCTCGGTGCTGACGGCACGCGGGAGCTGTCGCAGCCTGGTCAACGACGAGAATGCATTGCTCAAACTGATCAGCGATGTGCTGGAGTTGAGCGGCGGTGAGCCGGTGACGTGGGCGATCGACCTCAACGCCGACTGGGCTGCCCTGATGATCGCGCTGCTGACCGACCACGGGCAAAAGGTCCTCTACATCCCCGGCAGCACCGTCCATCACGCCTCCGGATCCTACCGGGGCGATGGGAAGACGGACGCGAAGCATGCCTTCGTCATTGCGGATCAGGCGCGCATGCGATGTGACCTTCAGCCGGTTCACCGCGGCGACGACATTGCGGTCGACCTGCGGTTTCTCACCTTGCGTCGCCTGGACCTGGCTGCGGACTCCTGCTGGACCTCGTCGACCGCGCGGAGGTCCGCGACGCCGCGGCCGCGTGGACCGGACGGATCAACACCGTCACCGCCCGCACGGACCGGGTGGACGTCGAAGCCTTGCTGATCCGGCCCGACGGCTGTGTCGCCTGGGCCTTGCCTACCGGGCAGGACCTCGACGCCACCACGCTGGTGCGTGCGCTGGGCACCTGGTTCGGCCAACCGGGCTGAGCGGCCGTATTAACGTTCGTCTCAGGTTCGCTTAGTAGGAAGTAGGCATCCAGATAAGCGAGGTAACCCGTCGTGTCTTGCAGACGGATGCCGCACGGATACCGCACCACACAAATACCTGAGGGGAAACTGACATGAAGTCCAACGCAAACCCTCTGAAGCACCTCACGACGGGACGCCGCGGCTTTCTAGCCGGCACGGCAGCACTTGGCATTGGTGCCGGCTTGTCCACGCATGCCATTGCCTCCCGCGCGGCAGCGAACGAGACTACGGATTTTTCACTGCGAGACCAGGACCTGCCCTTCATCGGCACGGAAGAGACCTTTTCCACCCATGAGTTGATGGTGCTGAACGACAGGCTGTTCCTCGAGGATACTGGTCTTGCCGAGCTCGGCCCGCGCCGCATCGGAGCAATGGATGAGGCGGGGCTCAACGTTCAAATCCTCTCCGCACATACGCCAGGTGTGCAGAATGTCAAAGGTCAGAAGGGCATCGATTTTGCGTATCGTCTCAACAAGCTGCTCGTCGATGGACCGATGGCCACCTATCCGGGGCGGTTTAAGGCATTTGCAACCTTGCCTCTGCAGAATCCGGTGGCCTCGGCAGACGAACTGGAACGCACAGTTCGGGAAGATGGTTTCCTGGGATGCTTGACCAATGGAATCATCGGGAAGAAATTTCTCGACCATCCCGACTTTGAGCCCCTGCTGGCGCGCGCCGAAGCCCTTGATGTGCCGATATACATCCATCCGGGCCTGCCGCCTGACGAGGTTTTCGAAATCTACTACAGCAATATGCGGCCGGAATATCAGAAAGAGTTCCAGGACCAGGTTCTCAGCATCTCCGCATATGGATGGCACCAGGAAGTCGTTACTCAGTGCCTCCGAATGATCACCTCAGGAGTATTCGACAGGTATCCGAAGCTCCAGATTATCATCGGCCACATGGGAGAGGGCCTTCCGTTCTTCTACGAACGCGTCGTGGAGAAGATGAGCGAAGTGACCAAGAAGAGCCTGGACAAGCCGTTCGAGCAGTATTTCCATGACAATTTCTGGTTCACAACCAGCGCATTCCCCCAGACTGAACTGCTCGATCTCCTACTGAAGCACATAAGTGTGGATCGAGTGATGTTTGCAACCGACTACCCGTTTGCAAATATTAAAACTCAAACCGACTGGTTCCGGGGAGTCGCTTTGCCGCGCGAAGCCAAGGAAAAAATTGCGTTCCGAAATGCGGAAAAACTGTTCGCAATTAAAGTCTGATACGTCCCGACGGGCAGAATGATGCGCGTGAAGTGACGCGCCAGCGTCGGCAGAAGTGGAGAATGCTTTGGCTGTAAGGCGAGAGTACAGCCAAAGTATGCGATGTGCGGCTGCCGCATCACGCGGTCTTCATACAACGGCGGATCGCATGCTCTTCTAGAGAGATCGAAGTGTCGCGCTAGTTCGCTGTAGGCAAGCAAGACGAGCGTAGTAGCGACTCTCTTGAGATCCTCAGCGCGCTGACCCGCCTTGTGATTAACGGCGCGGTTCGCAAGGGTCTGCTGCGGGGCCCAGTAGCAGACCCTTGCCAGCGTGAAGCGCCAACGACTGGTATGGGCCAACACCGGACATTGGCTATCGGCTCAGTCCCCGCTTCCGGCTGAAACCCCAATCGACACCGCCGTCGCCCCGGGCGACACCGGAGACATGCTGGCCCAGCTTCCCCTCGAGGGCTGCAGTCCAGGGCACGAGTTGGAAGCCGAGCCCGTCGTCGATCATTGCGAACCTGCCTGATGTCAGGATGAAGCGCTGGCGGTAGGCGCCGGTGAGCTTGTTCCTTATCCTCCGGCCCATCCGCACGGTGGTCCTGCGGGAGGGTGAGGGGAACAGCAGAGACAAGGTGTGCTCCTGAGGTCGTGCGTCCCGGGACGCGCGGGAGGGGAACACGGACCCGCGCACAGCGGGCCGTTCGGAGTCCCGCCCCCGGATCCGCGTGCACGGACCGGGCTCGAAGACGCGGACTGAGTCTGCGGCGGACACCTGCCACCTTGCCGTGCGGATGGCACCCGTTGCCGGTTCTGCCGGGCCTGTCGGACGGCGAACAGGAAGATCGCCCGCTCGGCCTGTGGTACGGGGCGCACCGGAGCGCGCCCTGCGCCGAGCACCTGACAGCAGAGTCGTTGCGAGGTCGCTGATCATCGGACCGTCCGCGATCACGGACAACTAGCTGAGCCGCCAAGGGACGTGCGGTCGGCGGGCAGCTCGGGCGCTGTTGGTGAGGGCGGGTGGGTCATTCCGAGATGGGATCGGGGCGTGTGCCCGCGGGGTGGGCCGCTCGGAGGTATTTCATGGCCGTGATGGGGGACAGTCCGAAGAGCCGGATGAGATGGAGTGGATCCCGGGTGTGTTTCGCTTCGTCGAGGATGCGGTCCACGCGCAGGCGGGTGATCTGCAGGCCGAGACGGCGCAGAGCCTTGGTGATGGCCTGTGGGTTGACCTGGGGGTGGGAGTCGTCCGTGGCGGTCAGTGCGGTGACCAGCAGGTGGGGGTTGGTGGTGGTAGGCCATCTCCGGTGACGTTCGGTCAGCCAGCGGGTGAGGAGGCGGAAGGTGACGTCGTCCAGGTAGACGGTGTGGTGGAGCCGTCCGGGGCGGCGGACGGTGAGGCGGCCCTGGCTGCGGTCCACATCGTCGAGCAGCAGTCCGCGCTGGTCGTGGGTGCTCAGGGCGTGGACGGCGGCCAGCACGAAGCTGAGCTGGTTGCGCGTCCCGGGAAGCTGGTCGAGGACGCCGTGGAGGTGGTCGTCGGGCAGTGGGACGGGCAGCTTCCGGATGCCGGACAGAACGATGGAGCGGGTGGGATCCCTGAAGATCAGCTTCTCGCGTTTGAGCGCGCGAAAGAGCGAACGCAGCGGCGTGGCAAGGGCCTTGGCCTCCTCGCCCTTCAACGCCTTCAGTGCCTCCCGGACGTGCTCACCCGTTACGGCGCGCAGATCGCCGATGCCGGCCTCGTACCAGGCGCGAAGACACGGCGAGACGCGGCGTACGTAGGCGCAGACCGTCGTCGGGGCCAGCGGCACGCTGGGCCGGGTGGCCTGGCCGGAGAGGACATCGATCCACCGGTGGACCGCGGCGCGGAACGGCTGCGGGGCTGTGTCGGCGAGGCGACGGGCGCGGGCCGAGGCGGCATCGGAGCGGCGGTCAGGGAGGAGCCGGCCCGTCACCCGCAGGTAGTTGACGACCCGGGCGCCGTTGAAGTCGTGGCGGCGGGCGAGGAGGCGGACGTCCTCTTCCCGCAGGGGTGCTTCGGCGCCCAGGTGGGCGACCAGGACCCGCAGGGTGCGGATGCTCGTACTGAGGGCCCGCCGCCTCCAGCCGCGCTCGCGGATGTGGGCGACGAAGCCGTCCAGGACCTCCTGGGCCGAGGGAGTCAGCGCCGGAAGACGCCGGTCGTCGACACGGGACCAGTCGCGCGCGAGAGGGAACAGGTCCAACTGGCCGGGCAGCGCGAGATGCGGGGAGACGAGGCGGGCGGCGCGCGAAGTCTGGATGGCAGCGCGGCGTTTGGCCTGCAGACGGCGCCAGCCGTAGAGGCCGTCCGGCTCGCCGGCCCGGTCGTGGTCGACCCGCAGGTGGGGTGCGAACGGCCCGCCGAACCATAGCTGGTCGCCACCGGCCAGAGCGACGCCGTCGAGGTCGTACTGGGTCTCGGAGAGGAAGAGGACGCACCGGCGGCAGTGGTCGTCACGCAGTGGCAGAACGCGCCCGCAGCGATGACACGGCCTGGGAGAGCGGTCCATGCCCCAGCTGAGACAGAGTGCGCAGCGCTGTTCCCGCTCGTTCGTCCAGGCCAGGCACTCCCGGCAACTGCCGGGCCCCCGCGACATCCAGGACGGTACGAGCCGCGGCCGCCACCGCGCCAGCAGGCCGGCCCGGTCCAGGGCTTCGAGCAGCGTGGGACGCATCTGCGGCAGGTCCACCAGCGCCTCGGGCCGCACCAGATCTTCGTCCGGCGGCCGTGAGGCGAGCGCGAGCCGGGCGCAGTCACCGGTGTGGAACATCCAGGTCTCGCCCACCCCACGCTCGGCGGCCATCTCCTGAAGGACTGCCAGAAGGCGCGGCAGACCCGCGATGTGTCGTCGGCCGCGGAGCCGGCGCCCGTGCTCGCGCGTGAAGGACCGCGGCCACGGCGCGAACAGTCCCAGCTGCCCGGGGACTTCCTCGACACAGACCCACGGATCATCCAGAGGGGCCGGCACCGGGGCGCGCACCCGCCGAGGTACACGCTCACGGACCCGCCGCCTCGTACGGCTGTGGTGGAGCGGGAAGCTGGACAGCCGTACGCCGTCGATGTGCAGAGCCAGTTGGAGCGGCCGTCCGGACGGGAGTGCGCGCCCCTCGAGCTCGGCGCGCATCCATTGAGCTCTGTTCATCCTGAAGTCGCCGGTCAAGGGGCTGGTGTGATCGGTCTCCGGGATGCTCATGCTGGTCGTGGGCGGCTGTCTACGGCGAAGATCGTCGGTCAGCGTGCGACCTCGATGTTGGTCAGCACAAGCAGGGCGCGCAGGAGCGCAGTTGCGTGACGCACGTGCAGGCGAAGCTTGGTGATGATGCGCCAGTTCTTCAGGTGCGCGAACGCGTGCTCGCAGACCGCGCGCACGGACGCGATCAGCTTGTTGACCTGCTTCTTCGCCGGTGTGAGCGGCTTGGTGCGGGCGTCCTTGTAGCCGGTGATGACTACGGGGTTGTCCGGGTCGTCATCCAGGCCGGTGAAGCCGAGGTCGCCGATGGCGCCCAGCTCGTGGGACCGCAGGTGCTCGACGAGCTTGGTGTAGCGGGCGGTGGTGATCTCCGAGGAGCGTCCCGGGCGGGCGGCGGACAGCCACAGCAGGCGGCCCTTGTCGTCGGTGAGCGCGAGGAAGAGCAGGCCGTGGGCCTTGTGTTTCCCGCTGTAGTTGCGACGGTTGTCCGCTCCGGTGCGGCGCCGGGTGGGGATGAGGGTGCCGTCGATCAGGACGACGTGGCCGCCCTTTCGGGTGACTTTCTTCAGCGCCCGGTCCAGTCGTGGGGCTCGCGTGGCGAGCAGTTCGATCACCTCCATCACCCAGCGGCGCACCGTGGTCGCGGAGATGCGGTTGCCGCCCGCCATGTCGGCAAGCCGCTGGTCATGGCGGAGAATGGCTAGGACGATCGTGGCGATCTTCCCGGGCGGGAGCTTGCGCCACCGCGAGCGGATCTTCTTCAAATGGCCGCGCAGCAGGTCGCCGAGGAAGGTCAACGTGGCCGTGGACAGCTGCAGGCTGGACTGGTAGACAACCGTCTCAGTGCCCCTGGCGGTGCTGGTCTTGTTTCGCATACGACATCAATTGCCGCCGGGAGCACGGACGTTACGGCGCGAACGGCATGTTGTGAGTGCCGGGGCACGTTCACGGTGTGGTGGTGAACTTCCCGTCGGTCAACTTGCGCAGCCAGCCCCGCTCGGCCAGCCGGTTCAGCTTCGCGCGCATCGCCTCCGAGCGGGCCGGCTTGGTGGATATCCCCAGTTCGGCGCAGACCTGCTTGACCATCACCGGCGCATCCGCACGCCGCACCACATCCATGATCCGCTGATAGTCCTCGGGCAGGACCGCCTCGTCCATGCCGCGCTCGCGCTGCGACACTAGCAGCACAACACGGCCCGCGACCTGCCCGGCAGCCTGCGCCAGTGTCGCTTCCCGTTCCGTCTCGACGTGCAGCCGTTCGACCAGCCGACGTGCGACCCGCTCGGCGACGGCGAGCTCCTCCAGTTCGTCGCGCACCTCTTGAAGCTGCTGGCTCAACTTCTCTGCCTGAGCCTCCAGTTCGGCCCTGCGGACCGTGATCAGCTCCCGAAGGCCCGGTTCCGCATCCATGGCCACCTGATGCACCTCCCGTCCGGATCGTACGGACAGGCGCCTCGCTCGCGCCGGGGAACCCGTGGATCCGCGATCACCGAAACAGCAGACAATCTTGAGCTCCGACAACCGCCCACAATCAGCAGGAGTACACGATCAACAGCTCACACCAGCCCCGTGACCAGCGACTTTAAGGTGATGGACCTTAAGTAGCGAAGAGTCCAAGGCCAAGAATCCAAGCCTCACAGACAAGACCGATAATCCCCCAGTATTGCATCGGAATGCCATAGAGGCTGTGCTCCGCGTCCCAATCCCATTTCCACTCGTCGTTCAAGAGCCGGCCAGCAACCGCTATCGTGACTGCCGCCAACGTCATGCCTATCCAGGCGCCATTGGATCCCGCGATCAGATAGCCAGCCCCGATCCCCACGCCGTAAATGACGAGCGCGACGACACCCAAGCCTTCAAAGAAGATGGGTAGCACTGCAAACCCTCCGGGTCTCCCGCGTCGACGACGCTCAACGTCTCTGCCTGCGCCTCCAGTTCGGCTCTGCGGGCCGTGATCCGTTCACGGAGGTCCGGCTCCGCTTCCCTAGCCACCTGCACGCACCGCCTGCCCGGATCGTACGGACAGGCACCACACTCACGCCAGGGAACCCGTGGATCCGCGATCACCGAAACAGCAGACAATCTTGAGCTCCGACAACCGCCCGCGACCAGCAGGAGTACACGATCAACAGCTCACACCAGCCCCGTGACCAGCGACTTCAAGATGGTGAATCTTCATTCATCATCCTCGCTCAGGCGCAGGGCGATGCGGCAGCCCCGGCAGGTGCCGTCCGCGCCCACGACCGCCGGCCAGCCGCACCGGCGGCAGACGTCGTTGTGAAGCCGTCCCTGCGCGACCCGGTAGCGGCCGTCCCGGCATCCGGGGCACAGGCCGCGGGCGGTGACCGGTCCCCAGGCCGCGCACAGGGCGCACGACGCTGGCAACTTCGGGCGCTGCATGGTCAGTTGGGCGGCAGCGGGCGGCGCTGGCCGACCGCGCCGCCCGTCTGCTTCGGTACGGGACGGCTGCCGCTGCCTGCGCGTGGATGTTCACCGACGGCCTGGGGCCGGTCCCCTTCCTCGGTCTGCTCGGCCGCGACCGGCTCCGCCGTCATCAGGTCCGCGACCGTGCAGTTGAGGGCGGCACAGATCATGTCGAGATCATCGAGCCGTACGGTCACCGGCTTGCTCGACCACAGCGCGCACACCTTGTTCAGCGAGGGTGTGAACCCGACCTGCTCGAACGCGGTCTTCAGATCACTGGGCCGCCAGATGTCCCGCTTCGCCGCCACCCAGCGCAGATTCCACTTCACGGCCTCACACCTCCCCGCTCAGCCGGCGTACGGCGCGCCGGGACGACTCCAGACTCGCGCGCTCCGGATCCCCCTTCGCCGTCGCCAGATAGCCCACCGTGGTGGTCGGCCACTCGTGCCCCAGCAGCACCTGAACATCCCAAAGCGGCATTCCGTCCTCATAGTTGTGGGTCGCGCACGCGTGGCGCAGCAGATGCGGGAAGAGCACGGTCACCGTGCCCTTTAGGTGCGCGAGCGAGGCCCGGCGCAGCGAACGGCGGAAGGTGTCGGCACACATCGCCGGCGCGATCGGCAGGTCCGCTCCCAGCGCGGTCGGCAGCCGCTCGGACGGGAACAACGGGGCATACGGATCAAGACAGTTGTCCGGGAACAGGCCCCGGACGTTCTCGACGTACCACCACAGCAGCGCGCGCCCCTCGGCGAACATGAACGCCTCCCGCTCGCGCGGCCCGGACCCGCGGGCTCCCTTGCCCCGGACCAGGAAGCGGCCCCACTGGCCGCTGTCCCAGTGCAGGTCCCCGAGCCGGACCAGGCACAGCTCGGTGGCGCGCGCCCCGGAGAGGTAGGCCGTCTTCGCCATCACGTAGTTGCGGACGGCCACTGGATACTTGCGCGCCGTCTCCAGCTCCTGGCGCCAGGAGCCGAAGAACGCCTTCATCTCGGCCCGCGACGGAGGAATCCGCAGCCCGAAATCCCCCCGGTGGCGCGGCCGGTTGAAGGCGTCGACCGGCGACTCGACCGCCGCGCCGAACCTGCGCAGGATCTCGCCGGCGTACCGCTGTTCCAGGAACGCGAAGTACTGGTCGATACTCGTGATCTTCTTGCGGACCGTGGAATGGGCGCGCTTGCCGGGCCCGGCAAAGTACTGGTCCAGCATCCGCGACGACAGCTCCCACGGTAGAACACCGTGGAAGCTGCAGATCTCGATCACCGGCTGCGCCAGCTGGTTCAGCGTCGTCGCCGCGAGCCCGGCAACATCACGGGCCCAGCAGTACTCGGCGAGAGTGTCCTGGTAGAGCGCCTCCTCGGCCTCGCGGGACGAGGGATGGAAACCACGACGTTGCAGCGTGAGGACGTCCGCCAGGCCCTCTTCCTGCCCCGCGGTCCCGCTCGGCTCGCCGCGTCCACTGATCAGCGTGAAGCGACCGGTATCGGAATCCACCACGGACATGCCAATTACGGAACTGACTCCTGAAATCTGCGAGTTACTGGCACATCTTCACCCATTCGAGTGGCCGACGAGTAGGCGCAGTCAGCTAGGGTGAACAGCTCGAACACTCACAGATCGTCCACCGACGAACCCGTCGACACTCCACTTTCCGGGTTCGGATTCGGTGAGCATGCCTCGGCTGACCAGGCGTTTCAACTTTGCGCGGGTGTTCTCGGTGTGGCGGGGCTCGGTCCCGAGGCCGAGTGCCTGGCAGACGTCCTTGGCGTGCAAGCCGTCCTCGCCCTGTTCAAACAGGGCGAGGATCTGGCGATAGGCCGACGGGAGGGGAGCCGGACCGCCGGTGTCGGTCTCCTCCGCGAGGTCCAGAAGCGTCTCGCGGGTGATCTCCAGCCGTTCCAGGGATCGTTCGGCGGCGGATAGCCGCCCGGTGAGCTGGGTGATCTGTTCGCGCAAGCGGCCGATTTCCTCACGCGCTGCCGCTTGTCGCGCCTCGATCCTGTCGAGCAGTTCTCGCATGCGCACCCCCGCGCGTGTGGGTCCTCATGCCGACGGGTGGCGGATCGCGCCAGGTCAAGGCGGCGGCGTGGGTGAGGCGACGGGCCATGAGATCAGTCATCGACCAGTAGATCATCGAGGCCGAACTGGCCGGCAGAGTGTCGTAGTCGCGGACCAGGCGGCGGTGGAGCATCAGGGTGCCGAAGGTCTGCTCGACCACCCACCGCTTCGGCTCGGGCGCGAACCCGACAGCGTCCGGATCGCGGGGACGACCTGGACGTCGATGCCGAGGCGGGCACCGTGCTCGACCACGGCCTTCTTGAAGCCGGCGTCTACCCACGCCTTGGTCACCGTGGGGTTGTGGGCGGCGACCTTGTCCAGCAGGGCCGTGCCGATGGCGTTGTCGTGGACGTTCGCGGCGACCACGATTACCGCGAGGAGCAGGCCCAGGACGTCGGTGGATATGCCGCGCTTACGGCCCGGGCTCTTCTTGCCCGCGTCCAGGCCAGTCGTGGCGGCGGCCGCGTTGACCGACGCGCGCACGGTCTGGGTGTCCATGACGACCGCGCTGGGATCCTCGTGGCGGCCCTGGCTCTCCCGGGTCTGCCAGCGCAGCAGGTCGTGGATGGTCTGGTCGGTGCCGTCGTCACGCCACTTGGCGAAGTAGTAGTAGACCGCGCCGTACGGCGGGAGGTCGTGCGGCAGGTAGCGCCACTGGCAGCCGGTGCGGGCCTGGTAGAGGATCGCGTTTACGATCTCCCGCATCTCGTAGCGGCCCTCATGGCCACTGACCGACGGGTGCCGCCCCTTCCACGCCGTGATGACCGGCCGGATCAGCTCCCACGCCTCCTCCGGCAGGTCACTGAGATACGGCCCGCGCCCGCCCACGACTACCAGCAGACCGCATCCTCACCAGTCCGCAAGACCCCGATCCAGACATCAACCCATCAACCAGCAACATAGCTAACGAAGGCTCGCGTAACGCCCTCTGAGACTGTGCAGTGAAATCTGAGACCCTACAGCTGGTGCAGGGTCTCACCGCGCACGACATGTCGATCTTGTTCGACCTGCGGGTGTCTGGCTGTCTCACGGGTTGCCACCCCAATATCAGTCTCAAGTTCATGGCATGTCTTCAGCGGCAACCGGGATACCGGTCCGCAGCCCGTGTATTTGGCGGGCCTACCGGCGCTCTGTTCACCCTGACCGGGCTCAGCACCCGGCTCGCTGTCCGCTGGGCCGAGGCTCATCGGCACCTCCAAACGGCGGACGGCGGGCCCTGAACGCGGAAGGATGGCCACATGACATTGCCTGCCCTCCCCGAGGAGTCCTTCCAGCGCGTGCTCTGCGTCGTCGCGCACCCTGACGACATGGAGTACGGCACGTCCGCAGCCGTCGCTCGCTGGACCACGCGCGGCATCGAGGTCGGTTATCTCCTGCTCACCCGCGGCGAGGCCGGCATGCCGAACCCTCCCGAGGAGACGGCACGCCTGCGCGTCGCCGAGCAGCAGGCCGCCTGCGCCGTCGTCGGCGTCGAGCACCTGACCGTCCTCGAACATCCGGACGGCGTGCTCGTCTACGGCCTCGACCTGCGCCGGGACATCTGCCGGGAGATCCGCCGGTTCAAGCCCGACGTCGTACTCGGCACGGGTTACGCGATCGAGACGCCCTATGGCTTCGATCAGGCCGACCACCGCGCGGCCGGGCTCGCGACGCTCGACGCGGTGCGCGACGCGGGCAACCGGTGGGTCTTCCCGGAGCAGGTCGACGACGAGGACCTCGAACCGCACTCCGTGCGGTGGCTCATCGTCCCCGGACTCCCCGGCTTCGGCGCGACCCACGGCGTCGACGTCACGGGTGAGCCGCTGCGCCGCGGCGTCGCCTCGCTCGAGGCGCACGCCGCGTACCTGGCCGCGCTCCCGGACCACCCCGCCCCCGAGGACTTCATCCCGAAGTTCACCGCGATGAGCGGCAAGGCCATGGGCGTCGAGCACGCCGTCCTGTTTCGCGCCCACGACCTGCAGGCACCACCGGAGTTCTTCACCGAAGCCGTGCAGGACTGACTCGGGGTCACCCGGTGACGATGTGCCCGTCAAGATCCTTGAGTCAGGGTCAGTCCTGCGGAGTGAGCAGGACGATCGGGATTTCGCGGTCGGTCTTCTGTGCGTACTCGTCGTACAGCGGGAAGATGCGCGCCATCTGGAGCCAGAGGGGCTCACGTTCGGCCGGGGACGCGACCCGGGCGCGAGCGGTGAACCGACGGCCGCCGACCTGTACCCCGACGCTCGGGTCCGCCTGGAGGTTCTTGAACCACGCCGGATCCTCGTCGGCACCACCTTTGGAGGCGACGACGACGAAGTCCTCGCCTGCGGTGCCGTAGATCAGGCCTGTGCGGCGCGGAATGCCGGTCCTGCCTCCGGTCGTGGCGAGCACGAGCGTGTAGACGCCGTTCGACTCGTGTCCCTCGGTGCCACCCGAGGCCAGATACGTACGAGTCTGCTCAGCGACCCAGTCCCATTGCGAGTCGGTGGCGTGGTCAAGGTCATCGGCGACAGCCATGACGGACGGTCCTTTCTGGAACGGAAGTCTGGTGTGGAACGTACTGACTGGCGATCAACTTCAGTTGAGCTCCTCGACCAGCCCGATGATGATGCCGTCGAGGCCGCGGACGTAGCAGTACCGGTAGATGTCCCCGTACTGCGCCACCTCGCCCACGAGTTCGGCGCCGTGGGCGCGCAGGCGGTTGAGGACGTCGTCGACGGCGTCGACGACTAACGTGACGCGAGGGACGCCCGGGGTGTTCATCGGCGTCCTCGGCGCAATGCTGGTGGCCACCGGCGTGTGGAACGTCGTCAGCTCGAACCGGCCGTGGCCGTCCGGGGTCCGCACGACGGCGTTGTCCGCTCGGACGCCGTCCCAACCCGAGGAGCTGGTCCACACATTCACCCTCGACTGCTGCCTCGCCCTCCAGTTCCAGGCCCAGTTCGACGAAGAACGCGATAGCAGCCGAGAGATCCTCGACCACAACGCCGGCGTGATCCATCCGGTGGATCATCATTCCTCCCGTGTCACACGGCCCGTCGTGGCCGCTCGTGCCCCTGGGACGGAGCTGGCGCGATGTTCTCGACACAACTGCGGCAACCCTCTGCCCGCCGGGTCTGGCCTGGGCGAACACCCGCAGGGCGCTGCCCTGGCGTGGAGAGGGCTGGGGAGAGGGTCTCCGGGTGCGGGCGGGGGTGGATTCGGCTCGCCAGCGGTGCTCGCCACGGGGCGCTCCAGGATGGTGGGGCGGAACTGTCCAGCCGTTCACCTTCTACAGGTGTCGATCCGGGCGACGGTAACGTCGGCGCCGTCGGGTTTGGCCGAGCCGTGATCCCACCGTGAGGGCGCCAGCTGTGACTTCGATCGATGGTTGGCCCCGTGCCCTCGGGCATCGACGATGTCAGCGGGCTGCGCCGATTTGCAGTTGGCCCCCGCGAGGATCGAAAGCTGGCCCCAGCGAGTTCCCCACCTTCTGGGGTTGGGTCTCTTTGAAAAGGGCTCTGTCCGCAGCTCCGTGTACCCCCATTTCAGGAGCGTTCTACGCATCGGGTCGGGGCATCGCTCCAGCTCATGGGCGGCCGGCTGAGGTCCGCCGGCCGCCCACGCACCTCACCGCGTGACAGGAACGTTCCAACCTGGCAGCAGTTCCAAGGGCAGGATCTGACGACTGCCGGCCGCAGGGAGCTCCGTAGGAAGTGCAGGGCCGTGGATTTTCAGCACCAGGCGTTAAGGGTCAACTACCGGTTCTTCGGCAGTGGCCCGCTGGGTCTTGAAGCCGAGGCATACGTCAGCAGCCACGCGCCCGGCGGACTGAGCAGAGGACCTCGAACCGTGTCTCTCGCGGAACGAGGCCCTCCGTACCTGCCCAGCGCCCCCGGGGGCTCCGCAAGACGGACTTGAGAGCGGTGGCTCCGCCTCTTCCGGTCGACTGTCAAGGGCGGCCGGGGACTCACTGCTGGGCGGGGTTCTGGTATCGCGGGGCGAGTGTGCCGGTGGACGAGGAGCGGAGCCCGAATTCCGCCGCGACGATGCGATCCACCGCCTCGCCGTCGACCAGTCCGGGCACGCACACGACCTCGCCGGTTTCCAAGGCCCTCAGCGAAGCGGTCACCACGTCCTCGGCGGGCATGCCTCCGTCGTCGTGTACTCGCGATACATCACCGGCTACCGGATCCTGGCCCTGGGTGAGATGGAACTCGGTTGCCGTCAGCCCGGGGCACAGCACCTGGACACGAACCGGCGCACCGTCCAACTCTGCGGCGAGGGTTCGGCTGAAGGTGACTACATACCCCTTGGTGCCTCCATAGACCGCCCGCACCGGCAGAGGGTCCGGCGGAAGCGAACCGGCGAAGGCGAGGGTGGAAGCCACATTCACCACGGCGCCGCGGCCGCGTGCCAGCATGCCCGGCACGGCT
This sequence comes from Streptomyces sporangiiformans, assembly GCF_005768555.2. Classification (GTDB taxonomy): domain Bacteria; phylum Actinomycetota; class Actinomycetes; order Streptomycetales; family Streptomycetaceae; genus Streptomyces; species Streptomyces sporangiiformans. The sequence goes on along the minus strand of NZ_VCHX02000123.1, from coordinate 26,223 downwards.
GCACGAGCGAGCCGGGTGAGCGCCACCACGTTCACGGCCATCACCTTCTCCAGCAGTGCTGTATCGGTCTCGGCGAAGGGGCCGTAGCCGTTGATGCCCGCGTTGTTCACCAGCAGCTCGACGTCGTCCTCGGCGGTTCGCCGGGCAACCCGATCCAGGTCACCGGCATCGCCCAGATCCGCGACGACGGTTTCCACTCGTACGTCGTGCTGCCCGGTCAGCTCCGCGGCAAGTGCGCGGAGACGCTCTTCGCGACGCGCCACCAGCACCAGATCGTGACCATCCGCAGCGAGCCGACGTGCGTAGGCCGCACCGATGCCCGAGGAGGTACCGGTCACGATGGCTGTTCCCCTGGCGGGAAGGGATTCGGGATCCAGGGCCATCGCTGGCTACGCGGTGGTGTGGCGCTTGACCTCGGCAGTGATGATCTGCAGCGCCTCGGCGATGCGGTCGTGGTGGGTGCGGTGGGAGACCACGCACACGCGCAGGGTGTAGCGGCCGTCGACGACCGTGCTGGAGAGCACGATGCGCCGGTGGCCGTTGATCCGCTCCAACAGACGGCGGCTGGCTTCGTCCGCCAGCTCGGCGGCGGCCGGGCCGGCGTCAGCGGGACGGACGCGGAAGATCACGGTGGACAGGTCCGGGCGCTGCGGGACCTCCAGCTCCGCGACGCCGGACAGCGTGTCGTGGACGTGTTCGGCCAGGTCGAGCTTCTCGTCCAGAGCCTCGCGGAAGACGTCCACCCCGTGCAGGTGCAGGGGAAGCCAGGCCCGCAGACCACGGATCTCGTGGGTCAGCTCGGGCCCGAGCTGACCGGAGTCCGGGACGCTCCCCGCCGCCCCCATGTCCTGGAGGTAGCTGCCGGTGCCGTCGTGCGCGGCGTGCAGGGCGGCGATGTCGCGGACGACCAGGGCGCCGGTGCCGAACGGCATGAACAGGGTCTTGTGCGGGTCCAGAGTGATCGAGTCGGCCTCCTCGAAACCGCCGAGGCGCTCTGAGCCGCGCGCGGTGAGCCGGAAGAAGCCTCCGTAGGCCGCGTCGATGTGGAACCACACATCCTCGCGGCGGGCCAGGTCGGCCAGCTGAGGCAGCGGGTCGACTGTGCCGGTGTCGGTGGTGCCGGCGGTGGCCACCAGCAGGAACGGCCGCAGCCCGGCGTCCCGGTCGGCGCGGATCATCGCGGCGGCGGCCTCCGGGTCCATCCGCAGGTCCGGGGTGTGCGGCACGGTACGTATGTGAGCCGCGCGGATGCCGGCGAGGCGGGCGGCCTTGGCGACGGAGTGGTGGGCGAAGGCGGTGGTGTAGACGGTGCCGCCGGCGAGATCCTCGCCGAGCCTGTCGTGCCGGGCGGCGACCGTCGCGGAGAACGTGGCCATCGAGCCACCGCTCGTCAGCAGGCCGCCGCTGCCCTCCGGGAGGCCGCAAACATCGCGGGCCATCCAGCGGATCACACTCTCCTCCAGCGCGGCGAGGGCCGGAGCCACCGAGGCCAGGCCGCCGTAGCGGTTGACGGCACGGTTGTAGAACTCGGCGAGCGCGGCCGAGTACAGACCGCTGCCCGGGATGTACGCCAGATGGCCGGGCCCGGCGGTCTCCAGAGCGCAGTCGGCGGCCTCGTCCAGGCGCGCGAGCAGGGCCCTCAGGTCGCCGCCCCGGTCGGGCGGGGGTGCCAGGAAGGACTCCACAAGCTCGGCCTCGGCCCGCGGCGACAGGGGGCTGGTCGCGGGGCGGGCCGCGAGCTTTTCAGTGCGGTCGACGACACGGTCCAGGACGAGACGGCCCATCTCGGTCATCGCGGCGCGGTCGGGTTCCAGGGGGAAGGGATGCATGAGGCAGTCCGATGTGCGTGAGAGGAGTACGGAAGCGACGGGTCCGGCGTACCGGCCGGAGCGCGTGACCAGGATGCGCCGGCAAGGGCCGCATGCGATGGCGCAATCAGTGCCCGGATGGCTCTGCGGCGCAGGATTGTTCGCCGATGCGGCCGCTACGCTGCATTTCATGCCACGCCCCCTGTATGACCGCATCGACCGGGCGATCCTGGACCACCTCCAGCGCCACGGCCGCACCCCCAACGTCGACCTCGCCGAGGCCGTACGCCTGTCACCCTCGTCCTGCCTGCGCCGCACCAAGGCGCTGGAGGAGGACGGGGTCCTGGCCGGCTACCGGGCCGATCTGGAACGCGAGCGCCTCGGCCTCGGGCTGACGGTGTTCCTCTCCCTCAAGGTCGAGCACTCCCGCACCACCTCCCAAGTGGTCGAAGAGGCACTCAAGGCGATCGAGCACGTGGTCGCCTGCCACGTGGTCTCCGGCGATGCCGACTTCTTCGTCGAACTCGCCGTGCCGGACCTGCGCACCTTCGAGAGAGTGCTCACCGACCAGATCCTGGCCATCGGCCCTATCCGCGACGCCCGCAGCACCTTCTGCATCCGCACCGTCATCGACCGCGGTCCGCTACCCCTCACCTCCTGGCCTGCCCCACGCCCGTCCGACGTTCAGCGGCGACAACCTGGTTGATGAGTTCGCCAAGTCCCCGGTGGTAGGGAGTGGTTCTGTGCTTGATGCGGTGCTGCACTGCCTCCGCCTGTTTGCCTCCCATGTCGAGGGAGCTGATGGACGGGAAGCGGATCAAGATACTGGGCCCGAGTTCGCCACTCGCTGCCGGTGAGCCGTGACCAGATGATGTTGGACACGCGTGCATGAATCAGCTGGTCAGGGATGGTGTGACGGCCTGTTTGTCTCGGGAGTGAGGCGGTCAGGCTCGCCCACTTTTCAGGACTGAGGGTCCAGTCCGAGTGGCTCATGCGGCGTGCGCGGTAGTTCACCGGCGATTCGATCTGAGCGATGTGTCTGCCGACCCGTTCGAGGGAAACGGAGAGGTCTTCGGTCCGGTAGCGGTAGCGGCTGCGGGAATGAAGCTTGCGTTGTTGGACGGGCACTTGGTGCCAGGAATCGGGGATTCCAAGGAAGCGTGCGGCCTCCCCAAGTTGCAGGCCGGTGGCGATCTGCACCAGTTGGACGGCGGCGAAGCGTGGGTAGGTGATGCTGCGTCCCATCGCCTTCGGTGAGGTGTCATGGACTGCGAGACGAAACCAGTCGTCCGGCAGCCACTGAGGGATGTGCTCTGGCAGGTAGCCGGAAGTTGTCGAGGTCGGAGACCAGTTCGTCGGCGCCTGGGAAGTCGAGAAGGTCGTCGCGTTCGGTCATGCCAGGTCTCCGGTCAGGTCGAAGGGCGTGCCCGAGCGCATGCGGTTGCGGGTGTGGTGCAGACGGGTGCGGGCCGTCGCGGCGGGAATACCGGCCACGTCCGCGGCCTCGCTGGGCGTCAGCTGCTCCCAGGCGACCGGGAGCAGTAGTTCCCGTTCGTCGGCGGGGAGCTGAGCGAGGAGCTCGCGCAGCCTGGGGGCCACGGCGGCCGTGACGAGCCGGTCGTCCACGGCTTCCCAGGGGGCGTCGTCCCCGGAGGCCCGCGGGGTGCCCGGGCGGGCCGCCGCGACCAGCCGCCAGTGAGCAAAGAGCGCGTTCCTGGCCACGCCGAACAGCCAGGCCCGTACGGAGCCGCGGGCCGGGTCGAAACCGTGTCGCGTCGCGTAGGCCTGGAGCCACAGCCCGGCTAGCAGATCGGCGGCGGCTCCGGGCGTACGGCGCGCGAAGTAGCCGTGCAGGGCTGTCGAATGGCGCTCCATCAGCGGCTCGAAGGAGGCTAGGTCGCGTGCCGTACGGTCCAGCAGCTGCTTGTCGTCCGGGCCGGTGGTCATGGGACCTGCGTTTGCGGAGCGCCGGTCGGCGGTCTCACCCCCTACTTGGCGAAAGCCACCGACAGCCATCGCGCCCCCGACCGCCCCCCGGGTCGCCTCGTCGGATTGCCCGGGCCCCGCCGGGGGTTTTCAGGTGGAACTCGGTAGGCCCTGCGCCAAAGCATTCCCCGGCTCAGCGTTGGCCGGTCCCCGGCCACAGCCCACGGGATGTCAAGTCCGGCCGTACGTGGATCGTCCGGCGCGGTCAGGAAAGCGCTCGCAACCGGCAGTCTGGCTGGTCTCCTGACACGTCCGTGCCTGGCGGCTTCGGGGAATCTGGATGTCCTCCCCGCAGGTAAGCCACTCTGGCTGTGTCGGTGAGTTGCTCTGGCACAGATCTTGGCGAGCAGTCGCCGATGGTCACTGTGGTTGGCTGGCTCTCTGGCGGCGCCTGACGGGCCGGGCGATGGTTCGCAAGGGGGACGGGGGATCGGTCAGGGGGGTGGTCCAAGGCCATGGTTTGCACGGTGGTCGGGAGGAGGAGGTGCTCGGTGCGAAGGATGCGAGCGGCCAGCGTCTTGGGGGTGTCGTCGGGCACGACCGGGACTTGTCGCTGGGCGATGACAGGCCCTTCGTCGTGGTTCGTGGTCACGTGGTGGACCGTGGCCCCCAAGACGGGGTCGCCGCTGGCCAGCACGGCTTCATGGACGCGCTGCGCGTCCATGCCGGGACCGCCGTGGCGGGGCAGCAGCGCCAGGTGAATGTTGATGGTGCGGCCGTTGGTCAGCCGCTTCGTGATGCCCCGCCGGGCCCCAGCGAGATCCAGTGCCTCTTGTCGAGATAGCGGCCCGGGGTGATCGAGGCGTAGCCGCACTCCAGTGCCCGCGCGTGCTCGGGCTCGCACTTGACCGTGATGATCTGTTCGTCCGGGTCGTCGGTGACGATCAGGAACACCTTGTCCGCGACCTTGTAGACGTCGAGTCCGGGGGTGAAGGGGCGGCCGTGGCTGACGTCGGGCAGGGCGAGGGCCGCCTTGCGGGCGGTGTCCTGGAGACGGCCACCGGCCGCGCTCACCGGGCCGCCCGCGTGCTGGTGCCGTAGGTGCTCGGGTCGACGGGCTGCCCGGCCTTGGGCAGGTGGGCGACGACGAGCAGGTAGGAGTCGGCGACGAGTTCTCTGACGAGCTTCTTGTCGACGCCTGTCCCGCCCTCCAGCGTGATCCAGTGCCTCTTGTTCATGTGGTAGCCGGGGGTGATGTGGCTGTACTGCTCCCGCAGGGCGTGGGCCTCGCCAGGGTCCGCCTTGAGGATCACGACGGGGCGCCCGGGGACCTCGGTCATCAGCATGAACACCTTGCCTCGTACCTTGAAGACCTCCCAGTCCGGGCCGAAGGGATGTTCCAGCTGGGCTCCGGGAAGTTCCTCCGCGCACTCGGCGGCGAACGTCCGCAGGGTCGATCCGTTCATGAGTATTTCCTTCCTCGGGTGGTGGCGGGCAGGGGCGTCGGCCAAGGACGCGGACGGCACGCCCCATCCTTTCCAGCGACGCGGGCAAAACGGGCGGTAAACTGCGGACACGTGATGGTCGGCAAGCGACACCCCAGGCGGTCTCCAGGCGTCGGACGCAGCGGGCAGGCCGTTCAGGCCGCAGTTCCGCTGTACGGCTTCCAACCCCCGGTCGGCACTCCGTACGGCCTTGAGGTGAGCACCGTCGAGGACTTCTTCGCCGAGCACGACGACTGGCCGTGGAACCCGCCCCGTCCGGGCCGTGCCACCTTCCACTACCTGATACTCGTCACCGAGGGTGAGCTGCTCCACGATGTCGACCACGTCACGCGGACCGTCGCCTGCGGCCAATGGCTGTGGGTACGTCCCGGGCACGCGCAGTGCTGGCATCCGCCGGGCGCCGCCCGCGGCTTGTTCATCCTGTTCGAGCCGGACGTGCTGACGTCCGACGCCGCCCGCCTGCTGGCCCCGCTCACCGCGCACGAGGCCCCTGCCGTACTGAGCCCGCACCCCGACGACGCGGCCTGGCTGCGGCAGACGGCGCTCCAACTCCTGGACGAACACCGTGCACTGGGGCGGCGCCGGCTCGATGTCCACCACGCCCTACGGCGCAGCCTGCTCGAATCGCTGCTGCTGCGCCTTGCCAACTCCCCGGATGTCACCCCCACCGGCGCGGCTGCGGGCGGCACGGGCCGCAGGGACACGTACGCACGGTTCGTGGACGCCCTGGAGCTGCACTTCCGGGAACTTCACCGGGCTGCGGACTATGCCGGGCTGCTCGGATGTTCGGTTCGCACCCTCAGCCGCGCGGCCCGGGACGCCACCGGCAAGGGGGTGCGTGAGGTCATCGACGAGCGGCGGCTGCTCGAAGCCCGGCGCCTGCTGAGAGGTGGCGGTTGGGACGCCCGGGCTGTGGCCGTCCATCTCGGGTTCACTGATCCCGCGAACTTCGGCCGCTTCTTCCGTGGCCACACCGGTCTCACCCCGGCCGCCTTCACGGCCCGCGAAACCAGGACCGGCATGTGAGGCGGGCGCGGCACAAGCCCGCATCCCCACGGCCTTGATCGCGTCCGGAGCGGGGGGCGGGCCGGGGCCGACCGCCTCCTTCGATCGCTTGCTCACTGGCCGGGGGGTGCTTCACCTTGGATCCCCGGTCAGGACGCGATCGCGCCTGTCGCGGTCTGGGCGAACGCCCAGTTGGAGTGCACGATGCGCCACTCGCCGTCGATCAGCCGGTACGCCTCGGTGGCGTTCCAGGCGCGGAGCTGCCGCTCGTTGCCGTCGAGCACGTAGGTGTTCAGGTTGTAGGCCAGGAGGGCGAAGTCACCGCCGTCGCTGACGTGCACGGCGGGGTTGAGGTACTCGTTGCGCACGATGTGCGGGTTGGAGTAGATCGCCTCGATGTGGGCGACGGTCGCGTCACGGCCGACGACCAGGTCCTTTTCGATCGGGTCGAAGTAGCTGATCTCCTCGGCGTAGTTGTCGAGGTAGCCGCGGTTGTCGCCGACGCTCCACCGCTCGTTGAAGGACTTCTCCAGTTCNGCGTAGTTGTCGAGGTAGCCGCGGTTGTCGCCGACGCTCCACCGCTCGTTGAAGGACTTCTCCAGTTCCAGGATGGTCTTGCTGATTTCTTCCTTGTTGACGTCCATGACAGTCTCCTTTTCGTGCGTGCCGCCGCCGGCCGGTTCCGGCCGGCGGCGGATGGGTGTGTTTCTCAGTCGTCGAGCAGCACGACGTGCTTGCCCGGCGTCGTGCCGGCCTCGACGTCGGCCTGGGCATCGCGAACCTGCTCCAGGCCGTGGTAGGCCTTCGCGACCGGGGCCTTGAGCCGCCCGTCGGCGATGGCTTGCAGTTGCTGCTGGAACACTTGCTCGGGCAGGTCGGTGGCCCCGCCCGCGTAGCTGGTCAGCCGCACCCCGCTGGGGATCATGAACGGGGTGAAGTCGCGGATCGTCCACTGGCCCGCCAGGGCTCCGGTGAAGCAGACGGTGCCGTGGCGGCGGATGGTGCGGAAGGTATCGGCGAGGACCGAGCAGCCCACCAGTTCCAGTACGGCGTCGACGCCGTCCGGTATCAGCTCGCGCACCTGGTCGGCGATGGTGTCGTTGTCGACCAGTGGATGGTCGACACCCAAGGCCCGCAGTTCCCCGGCCCGGTCCGGGCTACGGGTGGTGGACAGCACGGTGGCTCCGAGGTCCTTCGCGATCGTGGCCGCGCTCAGCCCGACCGTGGAGGTGCCGCCGCGGATCAGCAGCGTCTGCCCCGCCTGCAGACCGAGGACCGTGGCGAGGGAGCCGTAGGCAGTCTGGAACATCTCCGGCAGCGCGCCGGCCACTTCCCACGGGAGGCCGGTCTCGAACGGGATGACCTGGCTCGCGGGGACGGTCACATACTGCGCGTACGAGCCGTCGAAGGACCGGCCCATGCCGCCCATCATGGTCGCCACTTGCTGCCCCGGGCGCAGCCCGCTGTCCTCGTCGGCCTGGTCGACCACACCGACGCCCTCGATGCCGGGGATGCGCGGGTAGGTGACCTCCGGGTCCGACTCACCCTTTCGGGTGGTGACCTCGGACTCGTTTACGCCGAACGCCTGCACCTTGATGCGTACCCATCCGGGCTGCGGCTCGGGCATCGGCACCGTGGTGACCTGAAGGGCATCCAGGCCGCCGGGCTGAGTGACGACGACCGCTCGCATCGTCGCAGAGGCGGAGCCTGCGGACGCTGCACGCTTGTCCATGCCAGTTCCTTACGTATCGAGTACGACCCGCAGGGTCGCCACGTTGCGGCCCGCAGCGAGGTGGTCGCCGCAGCACCTCTCGATCTTCTGTCGACATCAGGCGAATCGTTCAGTCAGTTGCGGACATCTGATCGTCAATGGGGGACACCCGGTGAAGCCCCGCCATCGCAGGGCTTCGGGCTCCACATCCCGGCTGGGGAAGCCCTGAGCGCGCACCCCGTCACCCGTTCGGCTCGGCCGGAACGGTTGTGGAGTGGTTCGACCAGGAGGGATAGGCCCGAGGCGTCCTGGTCAGGCCGCCGGTTGGCAAGACCGGGATGCGGGCCGGTCACCGGTGCTGTGCGGTGCCCAGCTCGTCGGTGTACCGGGCGAGGGCGTCCTCGGCCTTGGGGGCGGGGCCGAAGAGCTGCTCCTGACGGCGGGGGTCGGCGACGTAGCGGCCGGTGTCGAACCAGCCGAACATCGCGGCCATGTCCTTTACCACCGGGTTGAAGCGGCCGACGACGGCTCCTGCGGCGCGGACGACGGCGGAGGGGACGGCCCACACCTTGATTTTCTTTCCGGCTCGGCTGCCCATCAGATCGGCCATCTCGCGCATGCTGACCGGACGGTTCCAGCCGATGTCGATGCGCTCGCGGTTGGCGGCCTGGGCGTCGACGGCGGCTGCCAGGTACGCCGCGAGATCGGAGGTGTGGACGAAGGTCAGCGGGACGGTGGCCTTGGCCATCCAGATCAGGCGGCCCTTGTCGAGTGGGTTGCCCGCCATGGTCGCGATCTGGTCGAGGAACGCCCCTGGGCGCAGTGCGACGAAGGGGACGCCGAGTTGTTCGAGTTTGTCCTCGGCGATCTTCTTGTGCCAGAAGTGCGGGACATGGGGTGTCTGGTCGCTGGTGAGGATGCTGGTCAGGACGAACCGTCGGATGCCGGTGCGGTGGGCGGCCTCGGCGAGGTTGGCGTTGCCGACGGTGTCGATGTCGTGCGCGTTCTTGCCGCCGCGGGTGTAGCCGGCGGCGGTGGTGATGACGGCGTCGGCGCCGTTCATGGCGGTGACGAGTGAGTCGAGGTCGAGCATGTCGCCGCGGGCGATCTCGACACCGCGGCTTTCGAGCCTGCTCGCGTCGGTCGTCGGCCGGACCAGGGCGCGGACGTTCTTACCGCGCCCCAGCAGTTCGTCGACGACCTTGCCGCCGAGGGAGCCGGTCGCGCCGACGACGAGGACGGGGAGGGTGGTGGTCATGGGGGTCTCACTTTCCATCAGGTCAGGAGTGGGGGATGGGGTGGGCGGGGCAGGGGGCCGCGGACGTGGGGGCCGTCGGCCCGGGTCGCTCAGAGGGTGGGCCTGTGGTGGGCGGATCCGCGGCGCGGGTCACCGCCGGCCTGCAGGAGCTTGCGGGGGTCGACGGTGAACGAGACGCGGGTGATGCGGCCGTCCTCGATGTGCAGCCTGGCTGGCGACGGGGAAGGGCTCGACATCCCCGTGGGAGGGGGTTGCCCTTTCCCCCGGACGAGTTCCGCCTGCCTGCACCGGGACAGCTCGCGCTCGCCCCTGACGCTGAGGCCCCGCTCAGCCCGTTCTCCCTGACGTACCGGGGAGCGGGGGTCGCGCCACATCCGCTGGCTCGGCTCACCGGGCTTTTTCGACAGTCGCGGAGCCTGGCTCCGTTCAGTACGGGCCTTCGTGCAGCTGAGTGCGCTGCAGCACTGTCCACTTCGCAGGAACGCCGGAAGCGATTTGCACTCCAGGCCGGAACCGGGGTGCAAGCCGAGGGGAGTTACTCAGACTCTTCCCGTGGCAGCGCGCGGCTGTTGATCGCGTCGGCGATGGCGTAGGCCATGTGGACGAAGGACTCTGCCTGCTGCGCCGAGAGGTCCCGTGCGGAGGTCTCCTCCAGGGCCCGCCACATGGCCGCGATGGGCTCGCGCATGGCACGGCCCTTGTCGGTGAGGTGGACGACCATGACGCGCCGGTCGTGTTCGGCAGGCTCGCGGATGAGCAGGCCGGCGTCCTGCATGCGACGCAGGGACTTGGAGACGGTGGAGTGGTCCAGGCCGACGCTTTCGAGCAGTTCTGACTGGGTCTGGCCGTCCCGGTCGAGGAGTTGCATCAGCAGCAGTTCCTGGCCGGGATGCAGGTCCATCTCGCGGAGCATGGCGGCGGCGCGGGCGCGGTGGGCGCGAGCGAGCTGGAAGATCGCGTAGCTCATCGGCCCCTCGCCGGCCGTCGTGGGGGTGCGGGGTGTGGGAGCGGCCATGATGCGGTTCCTCAGACGGTGTGGGTGGGGTAGTCGGTGTAGCCGGCCGCTCCGCCGCCGTAGAAGGTCGCCGGGTCGGGGGTGTTCAGTGGCGCGTCAGAGCGTAGCCGCTCGACCAGGTCGGGGTTGGCGAGCGCGAGGGCGCCGACGGAGATGAGGTCGGCCGTGCCGTGGTCGAGGTCCTTGGCGCGGGTGGGCAGGTCGGTGCCGGCCCGGTTGAGGATCAGCGTGGTCGGCCACAGCGCGCGCAGAGTGCCCAGCAGCTCCTCGTCGCCCGCGTGCATCACGTGGAGGTAGGCGAGGCCGAGCGGGCTGAGGGCGCGCATGAGCGCCGGATACAGCTCGGCGGTGTCGGACTCGGCGATGTCGTTGTAGGGGTTACTGGGGGAGATGCGCAGGCCGGTGCGGTGGGCGCCGATCTCGTCGGCCACGGCGGTGGCGACCTCGACGGCGAAGCGGATGCGGTTGTCGAGGGAGCCGCCGTAGCGGTCGGTGCGCTGGTTGGTGTTGTCGGCGAGGAACTGGTGCACGAGGTAGCCGTTGGCGGCGTGGATCTCGACGCCGTCGGCGCCTGCCGCGATGGCAGCCGCTGCGGCGCGGCGGAAGTCGTCGACGGTCGCCGCGACCTCCTGCGTCGACAGTGCACGGGGTGTCGGCATCTCCTGGGGCCCGGACGCGGTGAACATCGCGCCCTGCGGCCGGATCGCCGAAGGGGCGACCGGCTGGCGCCCGTGGGGGGTGTTGTCGGGGTGGGCGATGCGTCCGGTGTGCATCAGCTGGATGACGATCCGGCCGTCGGCCGCGTGCACGGCGTCGGTGACCTTGCGCCACCCGGCGATCTGCTCGTCATTGTGGATGCCGGGGGTGAGGAGGTAGCCCTGTCCGTCGGTGGAGGGCTGGGTTCCCTCGGTGATGATGAGCGCGTGCGAGGCCCGCTGGGCGTAGTACTCGGCGTTCAGCTCGGTCGGTACGCCCCCAGGTGTGGAGCGGTCACGGGTCATGGGGGCCATGACCAGGCGGTGCGGCAGGGAGATGTCCCCGACGGTGGTCGGTGTCCACAGGGCGTTCAGCATGAGTGGTCCTTCGATATGGCGGTGACCGGCCGGTCACCGCAAAGGCAGCGGGTGGTCGTGGGGAGGCGGTGGGCCGGGCGTGCTCAGTCGACGGTCAGGACGAGCCTGCCCCGCACGTGCCCGGCGTCGCTGGCCTGCTGGGCCGTGGCCCCCTGGTCGAGCGGGTAGGCGGTGTCGGTGGTGTCGGTGGTGACGAGCTTGCCGGCTCTGGGATCTTGCGACTCAAGCCGCTCACTGTGCGGGGAGTCAGCCGAAGAACTTTTCCAGTTCGGCTACCAGGGCCTCCGGCTGCTCCTCCGCGACGAAGTGGCCGCTGTCCTCGATGCCGCTGTAGCGGATGTCGTTGGCCTTGCCTTCCATCATTGGCCGCATGAAGTCGGCGCCCTGATTGGCGATAGCCAAGGCGGGCATCTCCAGCGGGAGATATGAGTCGTTGTCGACCACATCCTGGTGGAAGGTGTGGAATACACCGAAGCCCGCGGTCAGTGCCTCGGGTGTGTCGTAGGCCTGGGCGTAGATGGCCCGGCTCTCCTCGCTGATCCGTTCCGGGTGGAGCGCGAGGTGTTCGGCCGACCAGTCGATCACGTGCCGAAACCGCCCCGCGAGAAGCTTGGCGGGCAGTCCGTCGACCTGGCTCAACGGGTATATCCACAGGTTCAGATCACCGGGCCTGGGGAACGGCTTGGCGAAGTCCTGGAATCTCTGCGAGAAGGGTGCGCCTTCCCACAGGGCGAGCTTCTTGGTGGCCTGCGGATAGTTGGCGGCGAAGCTGTAGGCCACCATCGCACCGATGTCACCACCGGCAATATTCACCTGCTCGTGGCCCAGGCCGCGGACCAGTTCGTAGACGTCCTTCGCCATGTTCTTCTTGTCGTAGCCGCCCTCGGGCTTGTCCGACTCTCCCTGACCGCGGTAGTCCACGGCGATGACGCGGAAGTGTTTGGCCAATGGGGTCATGATCTTGTGGAGGCCGTGCCAGGTGCGCGGAAACCCGTCCATGAGGACCAGCGGCTCGCCTTCGCCGCCGATGACGTAGTGGAGCCGGGTGCCGTTCACGTCGGCATAACGGTCTTCGAATCCTTCAAGCATGTGTGGCTCCTACTCGGGCTGATCATTTCTGCGGTGGGAGCTCCCGCTGTGCGGGGCGGCGCATGCGGGATGGGTGCCACCGAGATTCAACTGTTGATGCGTCAACACCCCCTCCGCCTGTTCAAGGCTTGGTGCACTGGAGGCAGGGCTTGGTCAGGTTCGTTTGTCGGTGGCGTGTCCGGTCGAGGGGCTGTGTCGTTGACCGGTGTGTTACACCTGAAGTCCGGTGCGGACTGGAGGACTTCGCGGCGATGTGTTCGGGCCGTTCGCACGGGCGGATCAGCGTCGGCAGGGCGGGGGTGCACCTGCGGGGCCTACTGTTGGACGGGCAGCGGAAATAGGTGGAGCACCCGCTCGCGGTGTCGCTGACCGGCGGAAACCGCGGGCGACGTCACGCAGTTGCTGCCGCTGCTGGACAAGGTCCCGGCCGTGGCCGGCGCCGTCGGCCGCCCCGGACACCGGCCTGACGCGCTGCTGGGAGACCGGGGCTACGACCACGACAAGTAGGCGTCTGCTCCGGGCCCGCGGTATCCGCCCGGTCATTGCCGAACGAGGCGAGCAACACGGCAGCGGTCTGGGCATCTTCCGGTATGTGGTCGAGCGGACGATCGCCTGGCTGCACGGCTTCCGCCGGCTGCGGATCCGCTGGGAACGACGCAAACGACATCCACGAAGCCTTCCTCTGCCTCGCCACCTGCCTCATCGCCCACCGCCACGTCCAACGCCTAGCTCCGTGAGACGTCTTTGTCAGGATCTCTTAAGCCAGCGTTGCAGCGCCTCGGGCACGTTCGTTGGATGTGAGCTGAAGCTCAACCGGATGTCGGGCTGGAGGTCGATGAGTACGTTGACGATCCGTTCGAACAGGACGGTGTACTCCGGGACGTTCTTGATGCCGCCGCCGATGAGCACGACCCCGAACGCGTGCCCGTCGAACAGTCGGCGCAGCTCGGCCTCAGCCTCGTCGGGGTCCAGGCTGACATAGCCCTCCTCGCCGTCGATGCCTGTGGCCTGGAGCTCAGCCCAGCTGCGCTTCCTCACGGCGAGCAGCTCCTCGAGCGTCGCAACCCCCGGCGGAAAATCGTCCGGCGAAAGCGCATCAGAGGTGATGCCGAGGGTCAGTACGCGTTGATTGATCGGAGGCTTCACTTGAGAGTTCTTGTGGGACATGAGGTCGCTCCTCCAAGGCAATATGGCCCCCTCTGATGGCACACCCATGGGGTCTCCTCAGTTCTGTGGGGGAAGTTCAAGAGAAAGTGTGGCTGGCCACATGAATAACGTAGCAGCAATCGTGTGGCTAGCCAAGTATTCGCGGACGCGGGGGCGAAGGTGGCCACCTCGGCTCGCTTCGGGGTGCGGCGACCACTTGTCCGTTCGTGCCGACAGACAGCCTGATCCGCTGCCCAAGTACCGGCACCGCAGGACTGTCGGGCCGTGCTCAACTACCGCAACGTCCCAAGTCGGAGTGCCCAAGTACCTCACATTCCTACTCGTGCTGCTCAGGACGTGATCGGATCGGGCTGCCTAGGGTGCGGGTGCGCGGCGTGTATGTACTTCATGGCGGTGCGGGGGAGGGAGGCCGAAGAGGCGGATGAGGTGGAGGGGGTCGTCGGTGTGCTGGGCCTCGTTGAGGATGCGGTCCACGCGCAGGCGGCCGGCCTGGTGGCCGTGGGCGCGTAGTGGTTTGTTGATCGCTTGGATCGACACCGGGGGCTGAGTGTCGTCGGTGGCGGTATGGGCGGTGACCAGCAGGTAGGGGCTGGTGGTGGCGGGCCGGCGTCGGAGGCGTTCGGCCACCCACTGCCGTGCCAGGCGGTAGGTGAGTTCGTCCAGGTAGACGGTGTGGACGGGCTCGCCGGTGCGGCGCACGAGGAGGGTGGCGCGGCTGTGGTCGAGGTCGTCCAGCAGCAGATGGCGCTGGTCGTGGGTGCTCAGGGCGTACACGGCGGCGAGGACGAAGCTGAGCCGGTCGCGGGCGTGGGGGAGGGGGTCGAGAATCCCGCGCAGCATGTCATCGGCCAGCGGTCGCGGCAGCACGACGGCGGTGGTCCGGGAGACGGTGCGGGCCGGGTCGCGGAAGATGAGTTTCTCCCGTTTGAGGGCGCGAAACAGCGAGCGCAGGGCGGTGGCCAGCGACCAGGGCCTTGACCAGGTCATCGACCGAGCGGGTCGAGACTGCGATCGCTACTGGGCCCTTGCCACCGGAGCCGACAGCGCGATGTATGGGCCGCGAGAACTCAGTTGAGCTGCGAGTGACGCCTCAACCCAGCGCACGACTCAGTGCTGTTCCTTTTCTCTCGGAGCTCTCGAAGGATGATCTCCATGTCGGCTTCAGTCACACGGCTCACGCACTACACCAAGGCAGAACGTGACGAGATCACTGGCGGTGCCGTCGATCCTTCCAGGGTGGCAGCAACCGGCCTGACATGGCTCGACAAGGATGTGCACTTCGGCATCAAACTGCTGGGCCGTCTGGTGGCGCACGCCGGATTGGTGCAGGTGCCGCTCTCAGTCGGTGCTGTCCGACTGCAGGTGGCCGGCCTCGGCGGCGTCATCGTGGCACCCGGCCTGCGAGGACAGGGGTTGGCACGCCTGGTGGCGACAGCGGCCATGGAGCATGCCCACGGCCTGGGCATCGAGCGAGGGCTGCTGTTCTGCTGGCCAGATTTGATTCCGTTGTACGAGCGGCTGGGATGGCAGGTCCTGCCCGATGACGTACTGGTTCAGCAACCCGACGGGCCGGTCCGCATGCCATTGCGGGCCATGTGGACGCCGCTTGTCGATGGTGCGGAATGGCCGGCTGGGCAGGCACGTCTTCTCTCACTTCCCATGTGGGGAGCTGCGGACCGCCCGAGCAAGGGCGCAGTTCGAGCTACTGCCACACCAGCGCAGCGACGCGGCGGAAGTTGCCGCCCAGGATCGCGGTGACGGCGTCGTTGGGGTACCCGCGGGCAAGCAGCGCGTCTTCGACGCTCAGCAGGCCCTCCGGGGGGAGGAAGTTGATCGGCCCCCAGCGGGTATAGCAGTCGGGGAACAGCTCCGGGCTCTGTTCGAGCATCGCATTGAAGTCCTCGTGGTCGAACGGGTAGTCGGTCGACACTCCGACGTGCTGTGGGCCGACGAGGTCGACGGCGTAGTCGACATGCCGTACCAGCGCGTTGAGGGTGGCGTCGTTGGGGCCGAGGAAGATCCCCACGCCGGTGATGCCGATGACCCCGCCCGTGGCGGCACACGCCTTGGCCTGCTCGTCGGTGATATTGCGAGGGTGGTCCCACACCGAGCGCATGCAGGAGTGGCTGTAGATCACCGGCTGCTCCGAGACCTCGCACATGTCCAGCCCCGTCCGGGCACCGCAGTGAGATCCGTCTGCCACCATGCCGACGGCGTTCATCTCCCTTACCAGCGCCTGGCCATAGGCGGTGAGCCCCTCGTCGACCTCATCCAGACAACCGCCGCCGGCCGCGTTGCGGTTGTTGTAGCTCGGCAGCATCGTGCGGACACCGAGGTCGTAGAAGTCGCGCACCCGGTCCAACCGCCCCTCGAGTGGCCCGGAATCCTCCAGGTCGAAGGCCACCGCTACATCACCCGCACGCCCAGCGGCTTCGACGTCGTCGACGCTCGCGGCCAACCGCAAATGGTCGTCCGCGACGACCCGCTCTCGCCATCTCGTGATCAGACCAGTGACGTCATCGGCGCTATGGGGAACGTAGCCCGCGTTTACCGAAACGAGGCTGCCTCCGGGCCTGCGGTAGCGGGCCAGTTCGCCGACATCCGCGTGCCGCTCCAACGGCAGACAGCAGTGCTGCTCCCACAGCAAGGGCGGGCGGCGCGGTCCTGAAGAGTCGTTCGACATGGTCTGGATCATGCCCATGCCCCATCCCGGCCAGACTAGGGGTGTTCACGCCAGGCTCTCGACCGCAACCGCCGACATCACGGATGCGACCTGAGTCCCTGTCTCATCATCGCGTTGACGTCGCAGGTCAGCCCGCACGCAGGATCCGTGCCTGGGGTGATAGCCCGGGCGGGGGTATCACCCCAGGCACGGATCGGAAGCTCAAGGGACTGCTGGCATGGCCTTTCGCAGGGCGTGTCGCAACGATGCAACGGCTTCTACCGCTTCGTCGCGTTGTTCCGCAAGCCCTTGAGCTCGCGCGCGGGCCGCGGCGAGGTCTCTGGCCAGGGCCTGCGTCTGGTGTTCCAGGTCCTGGATCCTATGGACGAGATCGGGCTGTGCCACGTTGTCGATCGCAGTGTCCGCGGCGAGCAACCGTTTCAAGGCCGACCAGGACCCCAGTACCTGGCTGCCGTCGTTCGCGGGCTACCGCTGCCAGTACGTCACCGACTGGGTCGCCGACAAAACCCGCTACCAGCTCGCCGTTGACCCGAGTGAGGAAGCCGTGCTCTCCGAGGCGCTCAGCCGTTGCCCCAACGAGTCCATCACGGTCACGCTCGCCCGCTAGCCACGGCCGCCCGGAGGCGAGGACGGGCCGGACGGCGCAGCGCGGACAGCAAGAAGCCCCGGCTGGACGGGGGAGACCAGCCGGGGCCGTGAGGTGGTGACGTGCGGAGGGCGGTCGCCTCTCGGCGGAAGGCTCCATGGGGCTTCAGCCGGACGATCGTCCCCATGGGCTATGGGTGAGGCCCGGGGACACTGTCCCCTCCGCAGCCACATATAGGTGAACGGTCAACCGCCTCTGCTTGTTCCGCAGTTGAGGCCGCGCCACTGTGTGAACTGGGGCACGCCCGCGGTCATCCCCGCAGTGCTGGCCACGGGCCAGGCCGACAGGGAGAACCGGGTGGCCAATCCCGCCTGCTCCTCGTCAGTCCTTACTCGTAGCCGGGTTTCGCCGCCGACCGTGGTGACACCGTCCCTCACGCGGGTGGCGTGATCTATGGGAAGTCTGTGCTGGAAAATGGGAGTGAGGAGCAGGAAGCCGGTCCCTACTCTCAGCCGCATGAGATCATCGGCGTATACGCCCAAGCCCGTGCCCGGCGACCGCATAGCAGTCCTCTCTCCGTCGTCCGGCCTCCCGGGACTGCTTCCGCTTCCGTACGAGCTCGGGCTCAAACGGCTGCGTGAGGAGTTCGGCCTGAAGCCGGTGGAATACCCAACTACGCGAAAGATGGGCACCCAAGGAACGCGCCGACGACATCCACGCCGCGTTCGCCGACCCGGCGATCAAGGCGGTGATGGCCAGCATCGGCGGCGACGACCAGATCACCGTGCTGCCCTTGCTGGACCGCGAGCTGATCCACGCCAACCCCAAGCCATTCTTCGGGTATAGCGACAACACCAACCTGCTGATCTTCCTGTACAACCTGGGCATCGTCAGCTATCACGGCGCCGGCGTGATGACCGAGATCGGCCGCCCGTACGCACTCCACCCCCTGACCGCCGGCTCCGTGCGCGCCGCACTGTTCACATCGGGTCCGTACGAGCTCAGGCCTACCCAGCGCTACCGCGACACCGCCCGTGACTGGGCTGACGCAGCCACCTTCGAGGCCGAGCCGGACTCGCAGCCAGCCGACGGCTGGATCTGGCACCAGCCAGAGCGGCTTGTCGAGGGCCGGGGCTGGGGCGGCAACCTGGAGATCCTCTCCTGGCTGCTGATGGCCGACCGCGAGATCGAACGTGATCCCGCGGCGTACGAGGGCAGCGTGTTGTTCCTGGAGACCTCCGAGGAAATGCCGAGCGCGGAGGAGGTCTTCCGGATCCTGCGGAACATGGGCGAGCGCGGCCTGCTGGCCCGATTCCCTGTACTCCTGATGGGCCGTGCGAAAGCATGGTCCTTCGAGCAGCCGAACGATACCGAGGCCAAGCGGCGCTACACCAGCGAGCAGCGCCAAGCCGTACTGCACGCACTGGCGGCCTACGCCCCAGACATCATGGCTGTGTTCGACGTGGACTTCGGCCACACCGATCCCCAACTTGTGATCCCATACGGCGGCCTGATCAGCGTAGACGGCCCGGCCCGGAGGATCACTGTGACGTACTGACGGTTCTTGCCGCGGTTCGAAACAGCTTCGGAGAACGCTGAGGGTGCTTGACGCGACGTGGGTGATGGACGCGCGGGAGGGCCGGACGGAGACGATCCGTGCATGCATCCAGGAGCTGGAAACCCGCGCCTGGAACCGCACGGACCGTAGGCCGGCAAACCGCTTCCGTTTCCGTGCTGTGCCCGGCAGAGCGGTCTGGGCACGGGACGTGGTTACGCCGGCCTGGTGACAACAGCCGGGGGTCAGCCGCAGTCGTTGCGGTTGATTTTCAGGGAGCGGGTCTGGTCGTTGAGGTTGTAGGAGCGCAGGTCGTGGATGGAGCCGCCACTGCGGGTCACGCATACCCAGCGTCCGGAGTAGTTCCGCCGCTCGTAGACGCGGGCCGTGCGATCGGAGTTGTTCCTGATCGAGCTGCCGCGGTCACGGATCGCGGAGGCCTCTCGATAGTCATGCGACGCATTGACCCCACAGCGCCGTCGCGGTTGCATGCTTGTGGTCCTCCGGTGGGGAACCGGGGAGAAGGACCATGTCCTTTCTTAGGGGGAAAAATGAGGGGAAACGCGAATCGGAGCGCCACCAGACGTGTGCGGGCCGCCTTAGGCGCCGCGGTCGTGGTCTGCGCGGTCACGACGGGGCTGCCCGGAGCCGCTTCGGCCGAGCCCATGACCGTGGCGGGCGTCGCGAGCGACAGCGGAGCCGGGGTCGAGCGGATCAGTGTCGCGACCGACGGCACCCAGGGCGACGGCGACTCCGTCGGCGCCACGATCACGACCGACGGCCGGCGTATCGCCTTCTCGTCGTTGGCGAAGAACCTCACCCCCGCCAACCCGGCGACATGGGAAAGGGTGTTCGTCCGCGACCAGCGGACGAGTCAGACCACGCTGATGAGCACCAACACACCCCCGATCCAGCGCCTGGTGATCAGCGGTGACGGGCAATACATTGCCCTGTGGGGGCTGTTGTTCAGAGACACGAAGGTCTTCCTGTCTCAGGTGAGCTCGGGAAGGACGATCGGCATCAACTGCTCGGGCCTCAGCTGCAGCCAGCCGTCGCTGAGCGGAGACGGCCGCTACATCGCCCATGTCGCCACCTTCACTCGACCGCCGTCCCGGCAGCGCATCGAGGTACGGGACTGGCGCGCCGACACCACGGAGACCGTCGCCGAGTTCGACCACACCGTCTCGGCCCGGCCGTCCATCAGCGGCGACGGCCGCTTTGTCGCCTACCAGGACGGCCAGGCGGAGGACGTCTTCGTGTGGGACCGGACCGACGACACCTCCTCCGGCCCGATCGAGGGCCCGTCCAAGGCGGCGACACTCGTCCAGCTCAGCAAGGACGGCAGCAAGGTCGTCTACCTCTCGGGCTCCGACACCTACATCCACGACGAGAGCTCGGGCACCGACCAACTGGTGCCGAACGTGCGGGGCGTGGCCATCGATCCCACCGGCCGCTATCTGCTGTACGCCCCACACGACACGAACGGACCGTCGCTCACGCTGCGCGACCTGCAGACGGGCACCGACGAGATCGTCTCGAACCAGCTCGCCTCGGCCGGGACCGACGCGGTCAGCGCCGGTGGGCGCGACGTGGTCTTCCATTCCACGGCCGACGACATCGCGCCTGGCGACACCAACGGCAAGTCGGACGTTTTCATCCGCCGCTTCTACTGATCGCCCCGGCCTCCACCACCTTCTCCAGCGCAATGTTGATCAGGTCCGCCGGGCGGTTCTTCGCCGTGGCTTCTTTCCGGATCGACGCCTCCGCGACCCTGCGGGCCCCGGCCTGGTCGTACGTCGCCCCACCCGGCGGCGCACCTCCGTGCGTTGGCGCTCGGCCGTCCGACCTATTGCCCACAACGGCTTCGTGCCCTCCGGCAACTTCACCGCGCGGCGGACGAAATCGACCACCATCTCCGGGTACTCATCCGGCTTCGGAAACCGGCCCAGCCGCTGATAGGACTTCAACGCCAGCAGCAGAGCGAGCTGATGGCCGTCGGAATCCAAGACCCGCTACCAGCTCGCCGTCGACCCGAGTGAGGAAGCCGCGCTCTCCGAGACGCTCAGCTTGTTCTTTAAGGTCTGGCCTGGTCAGGTTCGGCGATGGTCTCGGGTCGCCTGATCGTT
Source organism: Streptomyces sporangiiformans (assembly GCF_005768555.2). Classification (GTDB taxonomy): domain Bacteria; phylum Actinomycetota; class Actinomycetes; order Streptomycetales; family Streptomycetaceae; genus Streptomyces; species Streptomyces sporangiiformans. The sequence goes on along the minus strand of NZ_VCHX02000123.1, from coordinate 5,716 downwards.
TTGCCCACGTCGTAACGGGTGGCGGGCTGCCGGTTCTTCGAGCCGAGCGGCCTGGCGGGGCCGGGCCGGTTGGGTTTCGGTGCGCATGCCGGGCAGGGCAGGTTCGGGCGGGGGTTCCTGAACCCGCGGCGGACCCGGGCGGGGGTGAGTCGGCCGGGCTCGGCCGACTTCTCCCAGGGCCGGCGGAGGTCCGCGGCGAGCGGCCGGGCGAGGCGGAGTTGGAACTGGGTGCACGTGTACAGCAACCCGTCGGCAGGCCCTGCTCCTCCTTGGTCACGCTGTCGGTCGCCACGATGGTGAGCGGACCGTAGGCGAGGGCGAAGGCGGCGCCCGCGAACCCGCTGAAGATCACCCGGCTGTTGCCGTAGCGGTTCACTAGGCGCGGGGTGAGGGTGGGCGCCAGCACGGCGTCGCAGCCCATGACGATCAGCGCGATCGCGGCCTCCAGGGAGGACCAGCCGCGTAGTTCCTGCAGGTAGAGCGTAACGATGAACTGGAAGCCGAAGAACGTGCCCAGAAAGAGCAGCGCGTTGAGGTCGGCCCGCACCATCGCGGCCTTGCGGAAGATCCCCAGGGTCGCATCCCCGGCCGGGCGTCCCCCGTCTGGCACGCACGCTCGCCGTGTTGCCGAAGCGCCCACGTGGCTCCGGCACGTGGATGCTCCGGCGCCTTGCGATCGCACGCACCGGACGACGGCGCTGATCCGGCCGGGGACGTGACACAGGCCTTTACCAGGAGGCCAGCGAGCCGTCCGCGTTGCGCCACACGGGGTTGCGCCAGCGGTGGCCGCGTTCGGCGGCGGCGCGGACCACGTCCTCGTCGATGGTGATGCCCAGGCCGGGTTCGGTCAGGCGATCGATGTAGCCGTCGCGGAATGTGAAGGGCTCGGTGTCGACGAGATAGTCGAGCAGCCCGCTGCTGTCGCCGTACCCGATGCCCAGTGCCTGCTCCTGGATGAGGAAGTTGGGGACCGCGAAGTCGAGTTGCAGGCTGGCGGCCAGCGCGATCGGGCCGAGCGGGCAGTGCGGTGCGACCAGGACGTCGTACGTCTCGGCCATCGCCGCGATCCGCCGGGTCTCGGAGATGCCGCCGGCGTGGCTGATGTCCGGCTGCGCCACGGCGATGCCGTCCGACAGTACGGAGCGGAAGTCCCAGCGGGAGTAGAGCCGTTCACCGGTGGCGATGGGGATCGAGGTGGAGCGCACGACGGCGCCGAGGTCCCGGGAGAACTCCGGCAGCACCGGTTCCTCCACGAACATGGGCAGCAGCGGCTCCAGCAGCGGCAGTACACGCCGGGACATCGCCCCGCTGAAGCGGCCGTGGAAGTCCAGCGCCAGGTCCCGCTCCGGGCCGATGGCCTCGCGCACCGCCGTCACCCGCTCCACCATGGCGTGGATCGACGCGGGCGTGTCGAGCGGCTCCAGCTGCCCGCAGGGGTTGAGCTTGACCGCGGTCAGGCCCTTGGCGACCTGCTCGGCGGCCGACTCCGCCATCTCCCGCGGGGTCGCGCCGCCCACCCAGCCGTAGATGCGCACCCGGTCGCGCACATGGCCGCCGAGCAGCTGGTGCACCGGGACGCCGTGGGTCTTGCCCGCGATGTCCCACAGGGCCTGGTCGATGCCGGCCAGGGCGCTGTTGAGTACGACGCCCCCACGGTAGAAGCCGCCCTTGGCGAGCATCTGCCAGTGCTCCTCGATGCGGGCGGGGTCCTGCCCCACGAGATGGTCGAACATCTCCTCGACGCAACGGGCGACGGTGTGCGCCTTGCCCTCGACGATGGGCTCTCCCCAGCCGGAAATGCCCTCGTCGGTGTCGATGCGCAGGAAGAGCCAGCGCGGTTCGACGAGGAAGAGTTCGTATCCAGTGATCTTCACGAGGCGGACCTCCGGGGCCTGGCGCACAGCCCGAGGGCCGATGGCAGCGGGTGCGGGTGCGGGTGCGGGTGGCTGGTGTGCGGGTGATGGTCGGTCAAAGGGCGGCTGCGCGCGGGCCGTTCGTGCCGTGGCCCGCTGCCTCGTACCGCGGTGCTATTCCTGGGAGCTGATGCTGCGGCCGCCGTCCACGAGAAGGTTCTGGCCGGTGATGAACGAGGCGTCGTCGGAGGCGAAGAAGGCGACGGCCGCCGCGATGTCCTCCGGTGTGCCGAGCCGGCCGACGGGGGTGCGCGCGGCGGTCCGGTCCCGGTACCCCTGAGGTGTCCGCGCCCACAGGGCCGTGACCACGGACCCGGGGAGAACGGAGTTGAACCTGATCTCTCCGCCGTACTCGACGGCGAACTGGCGTACCAGGGCGCCGATGCCGCCCTTGGCCGCCGCGTACGCGGGGAAGCCCTTGAAGCCGATGGCCGCGTGGATGGACGAGGTGATCACCACCGCGCCCCGGGCGGCCCGGAGGTGGGGGACCGTGGCCCGGACGCCGTAGAACACCGAGTCGAGGCAGAGCCGCAGCTGGTCGTGCCAGGAGGCGTCGTCCAGTTCGTGCGCCGCTCCGGGCAGGTTCCGCCCGGCGTTGAGGTGCAGGACGTCGAGGCGCCTGGTCCAGGACGTCACCGTCTCGACGGCCTCGGTCCACGCGCCGACCGAGGTGACGTCGAGTGCGCGGTGCCGGGCCCGTCCGCCCTGGGCGCCGATCTCCTCGGCCACCCGGCGGGCGCCCTCGGCGTCCACGTCGGTGACGAGGACCGACGCCCCCTCCGCGGCGAGGCGGTGGGCGGTCGCCTCACCGATGCCGGAGGCGGCCGCGGTGAGCAGGGCCGTGCGGCCTGTGAAGCGGGTGAGGCCGCTGCCGCTCATGCTGTTCCTCCCGGTCCTGCCGTGGAACCGCGGAGCACCAGGCGCGGCTCGGTGGGTACGACGACGTCTCCGACGGGTGCCCCCTGGATGGCGGCCAGCAAGGCCTCCACGGCCGCGGTGCCCAGCTCGTACAGGGGCATCGCCACGGTGGTCAGCGGCGGGGAGAGGTGACCGGCGACGGGCAGGTCGTCGTTCCCGACCACGGAGACGTCCTCGGGGATCCGCAGGCCGAGATCACGGACGGCTGTCATGGCGCCCATCGCCTGGGCGAGGGAGCTGGTGTAGATCGCGGTGACCGGCCGACGCGTACCGTCGGCCGGACGCAGCAGTTGCAGCGCCGCGGACACGCCGCCGTCCTCGGTGAAGTCCCCGGACGCCACGGGGGAGGCGGACAGCCCGAGCTCCCCGGCGTGTCGCAGGAACGCCTTCTTGCGGTGCTCACTGGGGGTGATGCCGGGCGGGCCCGCGATGTGGCCGACCGCGCGGTGGCCGAGACCGTAGAGGTGGTCGAGGGCGGTGATGCTCGAACGGGCCACGTCCATGGTGACGTTCCGGCCGGAGCCCTCCACCGAGCGGTTGAGGAAGACATGCGGGACCGGGGTGCGGCTCAGGGCGTCCAGCAGTGGGTGGCCGGGGCGCGCGGAGGCGATGAGTAGCCCGTCGACCCGGCCCTCCTGCACCAGGTCGTTGAAGGACTCGTCGGCCTCCTGCCCGTCGAAGTCCTCGGCCAGCAGGGAGAGATAGCCCAGCTCGCGGGCGCGCTGGTAGGCGCCTCGGGCGATGGTGACGTACGTGGGGTTGTCCAGGGCGGGGACCAGCAGCGCCAAGGCGTGCGTGCCGGCACCGGCCAGGGCCCGGGCCCCGGAGTGGGGACGGTAGCCCAGCGCTGCGGCGGCCTCCTGGACGCGCTGCCGGGTCTCCGGCCGGACGGACAGGTCCTGCCGGCCGTTGAGCACCTTGGACACGGTGGCCTTGGAGACTTTGGCCATCTCCGCCACGTCGACCAGCCTTGCCCTGACGGGCTGTTCCGGCACGTGGGTTCCCTCTTTCCGCTGGGCGCCTCGGACCGCTCGGGTGTGTCTGTCGGTGGCGCATTCCGACTCTTGTAAGAACTCTTGACACCCTCTGGCGCCGCAACTTAACGTTCGCCGAAGTTTCAGTCAACCGGTTTCCTCAGGCGGAAATAAGCGATACGTCCGGGCAGAGTCAGAGAAACCGGTCGCAACCTCCACGACAGCAATCCAGCCAGAGTCAGCGATGGGTGGGGTGTGCCTCGAGGCGCCCCGAAAGGCCCACCACGAACGCGACCACCGTCGCAATCCGGTGGGGGCGATGCCGGTGCCTGCACACGTCCACGACAGACGTGTGCGCGCTCGGTTCGGGAGATCCCGCACGACGGCCGAGCGGGCCCGGTGCTCCTCCCCAGCCCGGCTCCGCACCCCCCGTGGCCCCTTTGTCGCTCCTCCTCGCGGCAACGCCGCATACGTCCGCACGCCCTTGTGTCCCCGCACGAAAGGCTCACCAGCATGTCCGTCTCGACCACAGGGTCCTTCGACAGACGCCGTTTCCTCACCGTCTCCGCCGGCGCCGCGTTCGCCGCGACAGCCCTGCCCGGCTGTGCCGCTTCCGTCGATGACGGTTCGAGCGACGGCGATACGAAGGCCGGCTCGAAGACGCTCACCGTCATGTCCAGCGAAGACGAGAAGAAAGAGCTCCAGGCGGTCGGGAAGGCGCTGGGCATAAAGATCAACTTCGTCGCCGGGGACGCGACCAAGCTCAACGCGATGCTGGCGGCGAAGAACCCGCCGGACGTGGTGCGCGGCCTGGGCGCGGTGGAGACGCCGTACTTCGCCGCACGCGGGCTGATGACCGACCTGGACCCGTACTTCGCCAAGAGCTCGGTGCTCAAGGTCTCCGACATCGACCCGGTCAACGACGTCTGGCGCTACGACGGCAAGAAACAGGGCGCGGGACCCCGCTACGGCATGGCCAAGGACTACTCGCAGGACCAGATGCTCTGGTACCGCACGGACCTGTTCGAGGCGGCGAAGCTGGATCTGCTCAGCGAGACCGAGCCGGTGTCGTACGACGAGTTGCTGGAACTGGGCAAGAAGCTGACCAAGCGCAGGCTCGGCAAGGTCAAGGTCTACGGGCTGAGCGCCTCGGGTCTCGGCACCTTCTCGCAGCTCATGGGCATGACCGCCTCGACCGGCGGGAGCGTGTTCGCCGAAGACCTGGCCTCGGTCGACTTCTCGTCCCCCGAGGCGCTCAAGGCGCTGGAGTGGTACCTGGAGTACGCGCGGTCCGACATCGGCCCGAACGTCGCCAACCCCAACCCGGACGGCTGGGACTGGCCCACCTACCAGGCCGGACGCATGGCGATCGCCTCCGACGGCTATTGGTTCGGCGGGGCGATCAGCGGTGACCCGAAGGTCGCCGAGGTGTCGCGCTTCGCGCCCGCCCCCCAACTCGGCAGCACCCGCATCAGCCCCTGCTTCGGCGCCACCGGCTACTGGATCCCCAAGGACGCCAAGAACAAGGATGCGGCCTGGAAGTTCTTCGAGTACTTCTTCGGCGGCAAGGCCGCCGAGGAGCGGGCCGCGAGCGGCTGGGGCATCCCCAGCCTGAAGTCGCTGCGCTCGAAGATGCCGCAGGGCCAGCCGTACCAGAAGCAGGCGTTCAAGGTGCAGGAGCAGGAGCTGGAGCACTTCTCGGTGCTGACGTTCACGCCGTACGCGCAGCTGGCCGCCCTGGACGGTGTGATCAGCAAGGTGCTGCCGAAGGCGATCAAGGGCAAGACGTCCGCGGGCAAGGTCGCCGACGAGCTCAACAAGCTGATGAACGAGCAGATTGCCAAGGGCAAGGAGCTGGTGGGGTGAGCACCAGCCGGCTCACTGAGCAGGCCGCCGGGGCGGGGGCGTCGT
>NZ_VCHX02000092.1 GCF_005768555.2 Streptomyces sporangiiformans | reverse complement strand
CGCACCGCGGCCCCGCGCCCCTTGTGGGCGCGGGGCCGCCGCGTCATCCGTCCAGGCCGCCCTGTTCGCCGTCCTCCTCGCCGCCGCCCCCGGTGTCCGGGGGCTCGACCGGTGGCGTCGTGGCCGGGTCGGAGGGCTCCTCCGTCGGCGGTTCCTGAGTCGGTTCCTGCGTCGTCGGTTGCTCCGTGGGTTCCTTCGTCGGCTTCTTCGTCTTCGTCGGCTTGCTGGTGGGCTGCGTCGTCGGCGTGCTCGGCGTCACCGGGTCCTCGGTCGGCGTGGGCGGCACCGTCGGCTCGACGCCCGCGCCCTGGTCGGTGTCCAGGTCGAACTTGCTGACCTCGCCCATCGCGTTGAAGGTGTACGCCGCCCAGATCCGGGCGGGGAAGCTGCCGCCGGCGACGCGGCCCTTGCCCGGAAGCTCACCGGTGGCGCCCTGCATCGTCACCTGGGCGCCGGTCTTCGCGTCCTCGCCGAACATGCCGACCGACGTCACCAGATTCGGCGTGTAGCCGACGAACCAGGCCGACCTGTTCTTGTCGGACGTACCCGTCTTGCCCGCGACCTGCTGACCGTCACGGGCCGGGTTCTCGCGCACCGAGGTCCTGGCCGTACCGTCGTCGACCACGCCGGTGAGCACCGAGGTGACGGTGTCGGCCGCCTCGATGCTGATGACCTGTTCGCCGATGGGGTCCGGGAACTTGACCAGACGGTCCTTGTGTTCGGCCGACTTGACCACGGCGGGGGTGACCTTCCTGCCGTGGTTGTCGAGGGTGGCGTACACCCCGGCCATCTCCATCGGGCTCGCGCCCATCGAGCCGAGAGTCTGCGCGGGCACGGCCTCCATGCCCTCGGTGTCCATGCCGAGCTCGCCCGCGACCTCCATGACCTTCTCCATGCCGACGTCGACGCCCATCTGCGCGAAGACCGAGTTGATGGACTTGTTCATCGCGGTCTGCACGGTGACGTCGCCGTAGTCCTCGTCGTCCTCGTTCGGCGGCGCGAACCCGACCTTCTTGCCGTCGTCCTCGACGGGACGCTTGCTGGTGCCGTCGTAGATGGTGTTCGCCGCGATCGGAGTGCCGTCCTGCGTCTCGGCGTCGTCCTCCAGGGCGGCGGCCAGGATCACCGGCTTGAAGGTGGAGGCCGGCTGGTAGTCGCGGCGGGTCGCGTTGCTCCGGTAGTGCTTGACGTAGTCCACGCCGCCGTAGAGAGCGACGACCTTGCCCGTCTTCGGGTCGACGGAGACGGCGCCGGCCTGGATGTCGCCGTCGACGGGACGCTTGTCCTCGTCCAGCTTGCTGGTGAGCTGCGTCTTGACGGACTTCTCCAGCTGCGTCTGCTTCTTCTTGTCGACGTTCAGGGTGAGCGTCCAGCCGCCCGCCGTGACCTTGGCCTCGGCGTCCTCCATGTCGGAGGCGCTGCCCTGGGCGACGAGTTGCTTCTCCAGCGCGAGGTTGGCCGCTTCCACCAGATAGCCGGTCTGCCCCTCCATACCGGGCGCGCCCTGGGGCGGCTTGGGCACGGGGAACTTCATGCCGTCGCGCTTGGAGGAGTCCAGCCACTTCTCCTCGACCATGTTGTTCAGTACGTAGTTCCAGCGCTGCTTGACCAGTTCCTTGCCACTGTCCGTGGCGACCGCCCAGTCGTACTGGCTCGGGGCCTGCAACAGCGCGGCGAGATAGGCGCCCTGCTCCACCGACAGCTTGCGGGCGTCGACGCGGTAGTACGCCTGGGCCGCGGCCTGGATGCCGTACGCGCCGCGGCCGTAGTAGCTGGTGTTGATGTAGCCCGCGAGGATGTCGTCCTTGGACGTCGTGCGGTCCACCTTCAGCGAGATGACCAGTTCCTTGAGCTTGCGCGTGACGGTCTGGTCCTGCTCGAGGTAGTAGTTCTTGACGTACTGCTGGGTGATCGTCGAACCGCCCTGCTTGCCCTTGCCGGAGAGGGTGTTGAGCAGACCGCGGGCCGTGCCCTTGAAGTCGACGCCGGCGTCTTTGTAGAACGACTTGTTCTCGGCGGCGACGAAGGTCCTCTGGACGGGCTTGGGCACCTCGGCGAGGTCGACGAGCTCGCGGTTGACCTTGCCGGTGCGGGCGAGGACCTTGCCGTCGCTGTACTTGTAGATGTTGCTCTGCTGCGTCGCCGCGGCGTTGCCCTTGGGGACGTCGATCATCAGGTACAGCACGACGAAGGCGGCCATGCCGAGCAGACAGAGGCTGAAGAACGTGCCCAGGATCTTCTTCCAGGTGAAGAACCGGCGTATGCCGCTGCCCCCGGAGGAGCGCTTGGGCGCGGCGCGGCGGCCACCGCGCTGCCGCGCTCGTCTCTCGTCCGCTCTTCCCATGGGTCCGTTCCGCTCCGCTTCGCTCTAACCGCTTCAATTCCCTTGCGTCACACAGGTGTGCCGCTGAGGCCAGCTCAGAAAGCTAACACCACGCGTTGTGACAAAGGTCAGTCGATCCAGCCTTTTCCGGACGTGACAATCAGCACCCGGTCCTAAGAAAACGACGAGCCAGAGGGTTGGAAGGTTGCCGCGAAGGGGTAAAGTGATATCACTTAGCTAGACCAGAGCTAGCTGAGAAGCCGAACAGTGGGACTACGACACGGGGGACCATCCATGTCCATGGACGACTCGGCGGCCGTCGCCGACACACCCGAGATGCCCGCGCCGCGCGTGCGGGAGTTCACCGCGCACAGCATCGGAGGCGGACTCGCGCTGCTGCTGGGCCTGTTGGGGCTTTTGCTGGGCGCCGGGATGATCGTCGGCGGCGGCACGGTGGGCTCCACAGGCGGCAGGGCCGCGCTGATCACCCTCGGCGTCCTCGTCGGCCTCGCGGCCTTCACAGCGATGTGCGGACTGAACATGGTGGCACCGGGCGAGGCCCGCGTCGTCCAGCTCTTCGGCCGCTACCGGGGCACGATCCGCGAGGACGGACTGCGCTGGGTGAACCCGCTGACGTCACGCACGAAGGTCTCGACGCGTGTACGCAACCACGAGACCGCCGTCCTCAAGGTCAACGACGCCTACGGCAACCCGATCGAGCTCGCCGCCGTGGTGGTGTGGAAGGTCGAGGACACCGCGCAGGCCACCTTCGAGGTGGACGACTTCCTGGAGTTCGTCTCCACGCAGACCGAGGCGGCGGTGCGTCACATCGCGATCGAGTACCCCTATGACGCGCACGACGAGGAGGGCCTGTCGCTGCGCGGCAACGCGGAGGAGATCACCGAAAAGCTCGCCGTCGAGCTGCACGCGCGCGTGGAGGCCGCCGGGGTTCAGATCATCGAGTCGCGCTTCACGCACCTCGCGTACGCGCCGGAGATCGCCTCGGCGATGCTCCAACGGCAGCAGGCGGGAGCGGTCGTGGCGGCGCGGCGGCAGATAGTGGACGGGGCGGTCGGGATGGTCGAGGCCGCGCTCACCCGGATCACCGAGCAGGACATCGTGGAGCTGGACCCCGAGCGCAAGGCGGCGATGGTGTCGAATCTGATGGTGGTGCTGTGCGGTGATCGCGCGGCGCAGCCGGTCCTCAACACCGGGACTCTTTACCAGTGACGACTCCCTCCGAGGGGCCCTCCCCCAAGCGGCGGCCTCGGCCGCAGCAGCGCAAGCAGGTGCTGCTGCGGCTGGATCCGCTGGTGTACGAGGCACTGGCCCGCTGGGCCGGGGACGAACTGCGTTCGGCCAACGCGCAGATCGAGTTTCTGCTGCGCCGCGCTCTCGCGGAGGCCGGGCGGCTGCCGGGCTCGGCCGGGCCGATCGCCCGCCGGGGGCGGCCGCCCGCGTCCGGAGAGGCCGAGGAGTAGAGGAACCGGAACCCCGCGCGGCCTTCGGCCCCCAGGCCTCCGCATCGGCCGGCACCACCCCCTCAGCCATGTAGCAGTACCGTGACAATCACGGCTGACCTGCGCTCCCTTGCGCCCCGAGGCCGACCTATGCACGGCGCGTATACATGCGGTGTATACGCCGCGTGTAGAGTCCGCTGTCATGTCCATCGGTCACACACTTCTAGGGCTCCTGGAGTCCGGCCCGCGCCACGGTTACGACCTGAAGCGGGCCTTCGACGAGAAGTTCGGTCACGATCGGCCACTGCACTACGGCCAGGTCTATTCGACGATGTCCCGGCTCCTGAAGAACGGCCTCGTGGAGGTCGACGGGATCGAGGCGGGCGAAGGCCCCGAGCGGAAGCGGTACGCGATCACCGAGGCGGGTGTCACCGATGTCCAGCGGTGGCTCGCGACCCCGGAGAAGCCCGAGCCCTACCTCCAGTCGACCCTCTACACCAAGGTCGTCCTCGCCCTGCTCACGCACCGGGACGCGGCCGAGATCCTCGACACTCAGCGCTCCGAGCACCTGCGCATGATGCGGATCCTCACCGACCGCAAGCGCAAGGGCGACCTCGCCGACCAACTGATCTGCGACCACGCCCTCTTCCACCTCGAGGCCGACCTGCGTTGGCTGGAACTCACCGCCGCACGGCTGGGCAAGCTCGCCGAGGCGGTGGTCCGATGACCCCCGCAGGCGCCCTGCTCGCCGCCCACGACCTGCGCAAGGCGTACGGCCCCACCAACGCCCTCGACGGCGCCGAGTTCTCCATCCACCCGGGCGAGGTCGTCGCCGTGATGGGTCCCTCCGGCTCCGGCAAGTCGACCCTGTTGCACTGCCTCGCCGGCATCGTGCCGCCGGACTCGGGCTCGATCCTCTACAACGGCCACGAGATGGCGACCATGAGCGACGCCCGGCGCAGTGCGCTGCGCCGCTCGGAGTTCGGGTTCGTCTTCCAGTTCGGGCAACTGGTACCGGAGTTGACCTGCGTCGAGAACGTCGCGCTTCCGCTGCGGCTGAACGGCACCTCCCGCAAGGAGGCCGAGCGCACCGCCCTGTCCTGGATGGAGCGACTGGAGGTCGACGGCCTCAGGGGCAAGCGGCCCGGCGAGATCTCCGGCGGTCAGGGGCAGCGGGTCGCCGTGGCTCGTGCCCTGGTCACCAACCCGCGCGTGCTGTTCGCCGACGAGCCCACCGGCGCGCTCGACTCCCTCAACGGCGAACGCGTGATGGAACTGCTCACTGAGGCCGCCCGGTCCGCCAACGCCGCCGTCGTCCTCGTGACGCACGAGGCGCGCGTCGCCGCGTACTCCGACCGCGAGATCGTCGTCCGCGACGGGAAGTCGCGGGACATGGAGCGCATCGTATGAGGGTGCGTCAGTGGTCCAGGGACCTGGGCATGGGAGCCAAGTTCGCGTTCACCGGCGGCCGCGAGGGCTGGAGCCGGGTCCTGCTGACGGCGGTCGGCGTCGGCCTCGGTGTGGCGTTGCTGCTGCTGACCACGGCGATCCCGAGCGCGTTGGCGGCGCGGGACGACCGCGCGCACGCGCGCGGGGACTTCACGTACAGCGAGATGAAGACGCCCAAGGGCGACAACACCGTCCTGGTCGGGAAAGTGGACACCACATACCGCCAGCGCGACGTCCGCGGGCGGGAGTTGCAGCCCGAGGGGGTACGGGCACCGCTGCCGCCGGGGGTGACGAAGTTCCCCGAGCCGGGTGAGATGGTGGTCTCCCCCGCGCTCAAGGAACTGCTGGAGTCCGGCGACGGGAAACTGTTGCGGGAGCGGGTGCCGTACCGCGTCGTCGGGACCATCGGCGAGAGCGGGCTCATCGGTTCGCAGGAACTCGCCTACTACACGGGCGGCAAGCAGCTCGCCTCGAAGGCCGACGGCGGCAGGGTGGCCCGCATCACCGATTTCAGCGAGGGGGAGACCTATCCGTCGGACGGGCTGGATCCCGTGCTGATCCTGCTGATCCTGGTCGTCTTCGTGGTGCTGCTGACGCCGGTCGCCATCTTCATCGCGGCAGCCGTGCGGTTCGGCGGCGAGCGGCGGGACCGCAGGCTCGCCGCCCTCCGGCTCGTCGGCTCCGACAGCCATATGACGCGGCGGATCGCCGCCGGCGAGGCACTCGCGGGCTCCGCGCTCGGGTTGGTCTTCGGCGCCGCGTTCTTCCTCGTCGGCCGTGAGATAGCGGGCTCCGTCGAGTTCTTCGGCGTCAGTGTGTTCCCCAGCTATCTGAACCCGTCGCCCGCGCTGGCCGCCCTGGTCGCGGTCACGGTCCCGGTGGCCGCGGTGCTCGTCACCCTGTTCGCGTTGCGCCGGGTGGTCATCGAGCCGCTCGGTGTGGTCCGCACGGCGAAGCCCGCGCGGCGCCGGCTGTGGTGGCGGCTGCTGCTGCCGCTGGGCGGGCTCGCGATGCTCTACCCGATGATGGGGCAGGGGAAGAACAACGGGGAGTTCAACGAGTACCTGGTGACCGGCGGTGTGGTGCTGCTGCTGATCGGTGTCACCGCGCTTCTGCCGTGGATCGTCGACGCGGTCGTCGCACGGCTGGGCTCAGGCAGTGTCTCCTGGCAACTGGCGGTCCGCCGACTTCAGTTGAGCGGCGGCACGGCGGCCCGCATGGTCAACGGCATCGCGGTGGCGGTGGCCGGCGCGATCGCCCTGCAGATGCTGTTCTCCGGGGTGCAGAGCCAGTACACGGAGCCGTCGCCGCAGGACCTCTCGCGGGCGCAGATGCAGGTCACCGTGCCGAGCGCGACCCCGCTCGCCTCGGCCGCCGAACAGTTCACGCGGACCAAGGGCGTACGCGACGTCATGGCGTTCTCCGAAGGATGGCTCGGCGACCGGCGGAAGGACCCCAACCGCTCGTCCTCGGTGGCCGTCGGCGACTGCGCCGCCCTGCGCGAGGTGGCCGCCCTGCCCTCCTGCCGCGACGGCGACGTCTTCGCCCTCCAGGGCGGGGAGTACGACACCGACACCCCCAAGCTGGCCGATTCCGGCCGGACCCTCTACATCGACCCGGGCTACGACGACGGCGAACGGGGCAAGCAGGTCGCCTGGACCGTACCGCGGGCCCTGAAGCAGGCCGAGTCGCGCACGGACCCGACCGGGACGAAGCGCGGGGGCTTCCTGTTCACGCCGAGCGCACTGCCCGCCAAGGCAGGGCCCGCCCTCCGCGGACAGGTCTACCTCAAGCTCGACAGCTCCGTGCCGGACGTCTACGACCTCGTACGGAACACGGCGGCGAAGATCGATCGGTACGGGGACCCCATGGTGTGGACCTCCGGCGAGCGCAGCGATGCATACTCCTCCATCCGCACCGGCCTGTTCGTGGGCGCGGCCTGCGTCCTGGCGCTGATCGGCGCGAGCCTGCTGGTCTCCCAGCTGGAGCAGCTGCGTGAACGCAAGAGGCTGCTGTCGGCCCTGGTCGCCTTCGGCACCCGGCGCCGCACGCTGAGCCTGTCGGTGCTGTGGCAGACCGCGGTCCCGGTCGGGCTCGGTCTGGCGCTGTCCGCGGTGGTGGGCCTCACCCTGGGCACGGTCCTGCTGAAGATGACCGACGTCCCGGTCTCGGTGGACTGGGCGAGCGTGCTGTCCATGACCGGCATCGGCGCGCTGGTGGTGCTGGCGGTGACCCTGCTGAGCCTGCCGCCGCTTCTGCGGATGATGCGGCCGGACGGGCTGCGCACCGAGTAGAGGGGGCGGGGGGGGGTCAAGGGGCGCGGGATCCGCACGAGCCGCACGAGCCGCACGACCCGTACGACCCGTACGGGCCATGGTCGCGGCGCTCCCCGGAGCGCCGCGACCGCTACCTGGGTAAATTCCATGTCATGGCCCTCGACGAGCTGAAGTCCGCGATTCCGGACTACGCGAAGGATCTGCGACTGAACCTCGGTTCGGTGATCGGCGACAGTGGGCTGCCGCCGCAGCGGTTGTGGGGGACGGTGCTGGCCTGTGCGATCGCTTCGCGGTCGCCGCGTGTGCTGCGGGAGTTGGAGGAGGAGGCGAACGCGAGGCTCTCTCCCGAGGCCTACACCGCGGCCAAGTCCGTCGCCTCGATCATGACGCTGAACAACGTGTTCCACCGCACGCGGCATCTGCTCTCCGATCCGGAGTACGGGACGTTGCGGGCCGGTCTTCGCATGAACGTGATCGGCAATCCGGGGGTCGACAGGACGGACTTCGAACTGTGGTCCCTGGCCGTGTCCGCCATCAACGCCTGCGGTCAGTGTCTCGACTCCCACGAGCGGGTGCTCCGCAGGGCGGGGGTCGAGCGGGAGACCATCCAGGAGGCGTTCAAAATCGCCGCGGTGCTCCTGGCCGTCGGGGTCACACTGGACGCCGAGGCGATCCTCGCGGAGTAGCCTCCGGGGGCTGGGCTGCTTTTCCTCGCCCCCGCCGCCCCTACCCGTCCCATCCCATACCTGGGGGCTCCGCCCCCAGACCCCCGGAATCGGCCTGACGGCCTCGTCCTCAAACGCC
>NZ_VCHX02000008.1 GCF_005768555.2 Streptomyces sporangiiformans | reverse complement strand
GGTGACGTTCTGCGAGATCTTCCCGCCGGACGACTTCCCGCTGTACTTCTACCGGCTGCCGAAGGCCCCTGACCTGGACATCAACCCCGGCGAACTGGATCTGGCCGCGATGCGCGAGGCCCGCGTCTTCTGGGTCACCGGGACCGGGCTGAGCGAGGAACCGAGCCGCTCGGCCACCCTCGCAGCGCTCGCCCACCGGGCGAAGGCGGGGACGACGGTCTTCGACCTGGACTGGCGGCCGATGTTCTGGACCGACCCGTCCGAGGCGCGCGCGTACTACGCCGAGGCCCTGCGCCACACCACCGTGGCCGTGNGATGTTCTGGACCGACCCGTCCGAGGCGCGCGCGTACTACGCCGAGGCCCTGCGCCACACCACCGTGGCCGTGGGCAACGTCGAGGAGTGCGAGGTCGCCACCGGTGAGCGCGATCCCTATGCGGCGGCGAAGGCGCTGCTCGCGGCCGGGGTGGAGCTGGCGGTGGTGAAACAGGGGCCCAAGGGTGTGCTGGCTGTCGCTCGTGACGGTTCGGCCGCTGAGATCGCGCCGGTTCCGGTGGAGGTGGTCAATGGCCTGGGTGCCGGTGACGCCTTCGGCGGGGGGCTGTGCCACGGTCTGCTGTCCGGCTGGGACACCCGCCGCACGGTCGCCTTCGCCAACGCCGCCGGCGCCATCGTCGCGGGCCGCCTGGCCTGCTCCGACGCCATGCCGACCCAGGCCGAGGTCGACACGAAACTCCGGGAAGCATCCCTGGCCTCCACCGATCGAAAGGCATGACGACGTGCTGTCTGACAATGTGAGCCGGATCGTGGAGGCCCGGGTCAACGACCCCGGCGCCATCGCGGCGGCGGCCGCGCGGCGTGTGAAGGCCACCTCGCTGTTCGGCGAGCACGGCAAGACGATGATCATCGCCGCGGACCATCCCGCGCGTGGCGCCAACGGCGTCGGCGGCGACCCGACCGCCATGGCCGACCGCTTCGAACTCCTGGACCGGCTGTGCCTGGCCCTGGAGCGGCCCGGCGTGTCCGGCGTGCTCGGCACCGCGGACATCCTGGAGGATCTGCTGCTGCTCGGTGTCCTGGACGGCAAGAGCGTCTTCGGTTCCATGAACCGCGCCGGACTCGCCGGCTCGATCTTCGAGATCGACGACCGCTTCACCGGCTACGACGCCGAGACGCTCGCCGCGATGGGCTTCGACGGCGGCAAGATGCTCACCCGCATCGCCCTGGACGACCCGGCCACCCCGTCCGTGCTGGAGAACACTGCCCGCGCCGTCGATGAGCTGAATGACCGCCGGCTCATCGCGATGGTCGAGCCGTTCCTCTCCGCCTGGCAGGACGGGAAGATCCGTAACGATCTCTCCCCCGACGCCGTCATCAAGTCGATCACCATCGCCTCGGGGCTGGGCCGGCGCACCGCTTATACGTGGCTGAAGTTGCCGGTCGTCGACGACATGGAGCGTGTGCTCGCTTCCTCCACGCTGCCGGCGCTGCTGCTGGGCGGCGAGGTCACCGACCCCGACGCGGCCTTCGCCTCCTGGGGCAAGGCCCTCAAACAGCCCACCGCGCAGGGCCTGGTCGTGGGCCGCTCCCTGCTCTACCCCGCAGGCGGCGACGTCGCCGGCGCCGTGGACCGGGCGGTGAGCCTGCTGTGAGCGACACCAGCAAATACCACCTGCCCACAGGCACGGCGTCCCACGGCCCCTACGACCTCCTGGTCACGCCCGAATCGGCAGGCTGGGGTTACTCCGGACTGCGGATCCTGACCCTGAGCCCGGGTGAGAGGCACACCCTGTCCACCGGCGACTGCGAGTTCCTGGTCCTGCCACTGACCGGTGGCTGCACCGTCACCATCAACAACGAGACCTTCGAACTCGACGGCCGGACCGGGGTGTTCGCCTCGGCCACCGACTTCGCGTACCTGCCGCGCGCGTCGGAGGCCGTCATCAGCAGCGCGCACGGGGGGACGTACGCGCTGCCCTCCGCCCGTACCGAGCGGAGCTCACTCTCCGCCCGGTACGGGCACAAGGAGGACGTGCCTGTCGA
>NZ_VCHX02000017.1 GCF_005768555.2 Streptomyces sporangiiformans | reverse complement strand
GGCGGGTGGGGGAAACGACCGTGGTCGTTTCCCCCACCCGCCCCTCGCCATGTGCCACGGACCGTCCGGCCGACCGCCGGGCCTCCGTCAGTGAGCGGTCTCGACGAGCGAGCGCGTGGAGGTCTCGTTCGTCGGCTCGGTCTCGGTCTCTTTCTTCAGCCCGGTCTCGGTCTGCGGGGTGGCGTCCTTGGGGTCGCGCATGTCGCGCATCAGGAAGAGGGCGAGTACCGCAGCGCCGACCACTCCGGCCGCGCCCGCCATGAAGGTGGCGGACATCGCGCTGGTGAAGGCGTCGTGCGCGGACTCCAGCAGACCGGCGTCCTTGCTGCTGCCGGCCACGGCGAGCGCGTCGCCGATGGAGCGGCGGGCCGCCTCGGGAGCGGCGGCCGGCATGTGGCTGGTGAAGGTGCTGGAGAGGACGGCGCCCAGGACGGCGACGCCGAGGGCCGCGCCGGCCTGCTGGACGGTGTCGTTGAGCGCGGAGCCGACGCCGGCGTGCTCGTCGGGGATCGCGCCCATCATGGCCGACATCGCCGCGGGCATCGCCAGACCGCCGCCCGCACCCATCAGGCACATGGCACCGGCCAGGACGCCCCAGCCGCTGTCGGTGCCGAGGGTGGACAGCAGCCCGAATCCGGAGGCGATGACCAGGAGCCCGAACACCACCATGGCCCGGTTGCCGGTCTTCGGGAGCAGGGCGGCGCCGACGCTGTTGAAGGCCAGCGCGGCGACAGCCAGCGGTGTGAAGGCCAGACCGGTCTCGGTGGCGCTGTAGCCGAGGACGAACTGCAGGTACTGCGTCAGGACCAGCATCAGACCGCCGTTGGCGAGCGTCAGCAGGACCAGCGAGAAGCTGGCGCCGGTGAACACCCGGTTGCGGAAGAGCTGCATCGGGACCATCGGGGACGCGGAGCGCTTCTCCCAGACGACGAACGTCACCAGGCTGAGCACGGTCACCGCCAGCGAGATCTGCGTGCCCAGGTGGTCGAGGCCGTCCTTCGGGAACTCGATGATCGTCCAGATGAGGGCCGTCATACCGACCATCGACAGGACCATCCCGAACGGGTCGGCCTTGCGCCAGGGCCCCTTCGACTCCGGCATCAGGACCAGCGCGGCGACGATGGCGAGGGCGGCGATCGGGATGTTGATCAGGAACACCACGCCCCACCAGAACTCCGCGAGCAGGGCACCACCGAGAACCGGGCCGCCGACCAGGCCGACCATGGCGACCGCGCTCCAGGCGGCGATCGCCTTCGGGCGCTCGTCGTCGTCGAAGACCGTGATGAGGATGGAGAGCGTGCTGGGCATCACCAGTGCGCCGCCGACGCCCATCAGGACGCGCCCCAGAATCAGTTGCTCGGGTGTGGCGGCCTCCATGGCCAGGACCGATGCGGCTCCGAAGAGCGCGAGCCCAATGATCATGACCTTCCGGCGGCCGAACTTGTCGGACAGACTGCCCGCCGTCAGCAGTAAGCCGGCGAAGACCAGCATGTACGAGTCGAGGATCCACTGGAGGTCCTGGGCACTCGCCTTGAGGTCCTCCGCGATCGTCGGGATCGCCACGGTGAGAACCATGTTGTCGATGACCAGCACCAAGGTGCTGAGGCACAACACGATCAGGATGATCCAGCGGCGCGGATGGCGGTCCATCATCAAACCTTTCGGGCAGTACGGGCCGACGGCAGGGGCCGGCGGGGCGGATGGTGCGCGATGACGCGGTGCTGTGGTGGTGCGGTGGTACGGGATGGCGCGGACGCAAGGCGCAGCGCAGATCCCGAGTAGCCGAGGGGTGCCGAGCGCCTCTGACGAACAATGTACGGGAGAGCGAACAGTGTGCGCAACCCAAAACGTTGTGCGGCCTCTGGTGCCGCGAACGCACAAAAAAGGCGTGGACCGAGCCGCCCGCCAGGGGCGCCGGTTCACGCCTTGGAAAAGAACAACAGGTCAGCGAGTCCGAGCCGCAGACGGACCGTCAGCCGGCACCCACCCGCCGCCCCGAAGCGGCCAGTTCCTCAAGCGCCGCCCCCGCGGCGAGCCTCGGCAGCAGCAGCGCCCAGAACCGGGACAGCGTCCCCTGCGACAGCCACTGCGCGTCGCGACTTCCCAGCGCACCGAATCCCACGGTGGCCGCGACCACGGTGTTCGCGGCGTCCTGCGCCGACACGTCCCGCGCAAGCGCCCCTTCCTGATCGGCCTCGGCGAGC
Source organism: Streptomyces sporangiiformans (assembly GCF_005768555.2). Taxonomy (GTDB): domain Bacteria; phylum Actinomycetota; class Actinomycetes; order Streptomycetales; family Streptomycetaceae; genus Streptomyces; species Streptomyces sporangiiformans. The sequence continues at coordinate 40,790 of NZ_VCHX02000017.1, read as the reverse complement.
ACGCCCTCCACCCACTCCTGCCACCACCGCCACAGATCCCCGCCGCCCACCGAGGACTTCAGGGACTCACTCAGACCGAACCCGGCCCGCAGGATCACGTCATGCCCCAGCGCCTGAAGCAACGCGTGTGTCGTATCGACCAACACCCGCAGGGCGCCACCGACCTCCCCCACAGACGAGCCCGCACCCGCGCCTGCGCCCGAACTCGCGCTCGAACGCGAACCCGAGCCGGCACCCGATCCCGAGCCCGCCACCCCGTCGGTCGTGATCTGCCGCAACCGCTGCGCCGCCGCCTCCCACACCGCCGCGCCCAGCGCCGCCTTGCTGGCGAAATGGAAGTGGAGGGCCCCATTACTGACGCCGGCCCGCGCGCTGATCATGGACAGGGACGCCACTTCGAAGCCGTGCTTGCTGAACAGCTCCGCAGCTGACTCGATCAACGCCTTGCGCGTGTGTACCGCACGTTCCTGTTTGGCCATCGGGCGCGCTCCGTTGCTACCTATGGTGGGGGTGCCTGGAGTGCCCCACCGTAACAAACCGCATGTGCGGTTTCTATGTGTGGAGTGCACGAACCCGTGCGCGAACCCTCGAGTGCCCCGGAACGAAAACACGGAACTCCGGAGTCCGTTCAGACTCCGGAGTTCCGTTTCAGTTCGCCGCGCAAACCATCAGCGGGCTCCAGGCTCGCCCTCCGACCGAACGCCACCGCGAAGAACGACGGGCAAGGAGCCGTACCCATTGACGATGAACGACTCCACCGGCTCGACCGAGTCCACCGGCACCGCCGCCGTCACCTCCGGAAAGCGCTCGAACAACGCCGCCAGAGCAACGCCCGCCTCGATCCGCGCCAACGGCGCGCCCAGGCACCGATGCACCCCGTGCCCGAAGCCCAGGTCCTCGCGCCGCCCCGGCCGCAGCAGATCGAAGACGGCGACATCGTCCCCGTAGGCCTCGGGGTCCTGGGACGCGGCCGCGAAGGAGACGAGGATCGGGTCCCCCTTTTGGATCACCACTTCGTCGAGCTCTATGTCGTCGACGGCGAAGCGCATCGGCGAGTACGCCGCCGGACTGTGCGTCCGCAGCGTCTCGTCCACCACGTCCCCCCAGCCCGCCCGCCCGTCGCGGACATGCGCGAGCTGTTCGGGGTGGGCGAGCAGCGCGCCGACGGCGTTGGTGATGAGGGTGCAGGTCGTCTCCTGACCTGCCGCGATCATGAGATACAGGGTGCCGAGGAGCTCCTGTTCGGTGAGCCCGCCCTCGGTGTCCCGGGCCTCGATCAGCGCGGACGTCAGATCGCCGCCCGGGTTCGCCCGCTTCTCGGCGACCAGTTGGGCCAGCAGCCCGAAGACCTCGACCTGGGCGGCGGCCATCTTCGCCGCCGGCACGGCGGTGCCGAACACCAACTCCAGGGCCGCGCAGAGGCGTTCACGCCCCTCCTCCGCGACCCCGAACAGCTCGCAGATGACCCGCATCGGCAGCAGCTTGGCGAACCGGTCCCGCAGATCGATCTCTTCCCCGGCCGGCACGGCGGCGAGTTCGTCCAGCAGCCCGGCGGTGATCTCCTCGACCCGCGGACGCAGTGCCTCACTCCGACGCGCGGTGAACGCCCCCGCGACCAGCCGCCGTAACCGCGCATGACTCTCCCCGTACGCGAAGAGCATGTTCTCGTTCGCCACCCACGGGTACAGCGGCCACTCCTCGCCTATGCGCCCCTCGATGAAGTCCGGCCAGTGCTGCCTCGCGTCCTTGGACACCCGGGAGTCCAGCAGCAGTTGCTTGACGTACTTCTGCCGGACCGCGGCCCAGGCGGTCACTCCACCCGGCAGCTCCACCTCGGCCACCGGCCCGCGCGAGCGCAGCTTCTCGGCCTCTCCCCCGAGATCGCGCCCCTTCACGTCCAGCGCATACGGGCATGAGGTCGTGTCCATCCGTGCACTCCGTTCGGTTGGTCGTTGCGTTTCGCGTGGTCGCGCTGTCGCGCGTGGTCGCACTTACGCACACCGAGGAGAACGTCCCCCGTCGATGATTCAGTCGATGATTCGTCAGTGATTCTGCGGTGATTCAGTCAGCGATGCAGTCAGCGATTCAGTCGGTCTGCTCCGGCCGGTTCTCTCCACCGTGGCCGCGGCTTCCGCGTCGCGCAGTTTCACGGCCTCTTCGTAGACCTGTGTTCCGCGCTGCGGCGAGAAGTCCAGGCGTACGAGCACGCCCGGCACCGCGATGGACGGCATCAGATGCCGGTAGAGGTCGGCCACCCGCTCCGCCAGATCCGCGCGGCCGGTCATGATCCGCGACAGGACCTGTACGCCGGTGAAGGCGCCGACGAACAGCTTCGCCAGCGGGGCCACATCGGCGTGCGGAAGGATTTCCCCCCTCACCTTGGCCTGCTCGAAGAGCGACTCCGTGTGGTCCTGCCAGGCCTGCATCGGGACCCGTCGGTTGAGGTGGTCCCTGGGCGAACCCTGGTCCACCGTGAGACGCACGCCGCCCTGGATGATCGGATCCCCCGTGTCCTGCTTGAGCAGGTACGCGAGCAGCAGCGCCTCGTCCAGTGACTGCTGGAGCTTCAGCTCCCGGTCGGGCACCCGCGGAAGCGAGGTGACCTGTTCCGCCAGGACCGCCTGGGCGAGCTCTTCCTTGGACGTGAAGTGGAAGTACAGGGCGCCCTTGGTCATACCCGACTTCTTCAGGACGTCCGCGATCGTCGCCGCTTCGTATCCGACCTCGTCGAACACCGCGGCCGCCGCGACCAGGATCGCCCGCCGCGTCCGAATGGCTCGCTCTTGCCGCGCCACAAGGAACCTCCGTACCAGCCCGCCCAGCGGGAAAAGAGACCAGGACGTCCGCACCTTACAGCGGGAGACTTCCGCGGCTGAGAATAAACCATCCGCTTGGTTTCTCAAGTGGGCCCGCGAAACCACCATCAACCCAGTCGCTGCCAGCAAAAATAAACAACTTGCCCCAAACGTTCCACCAAAACCACCAAGGGATTCAGAAACGACCTTGAAAAGAAAACCAGTTGGTACGTATCTTCGGTGGCGGTGATTCACATCCGACCGGTTACCCAGACCAAGGGGGGTTCGATGGCAATCGCGCTTACGACCGAAACGTCGGGGACGGACAGATCCAACGAACGAGAGGTCATCACGCCCTCCAGCACCATCGGCACCAAAGGAACCACAAGCACCACAGAAACCATAGAAACCACAGGAACCATCGGCATCACGGGCGCTCCTGACCAGGGCACCATGCCCACGCACACGAGAACCAAATCCACGGCCGACTCCACGGCCACATCTGTGGCCGACTCGGCCGCCGATGAGCTGGCACAACTGCTCTTCGAGGGCGCCGACCGCGAGCGGGTGCACGGGGCATGGCGCCGGCTTCTGTCCGGCAAGGAGTTCACGTACCGCCCCGGCCTGACACCGGACGAGCGGGCGGCACTCTCGTACGACCGACTGCGGCTGCTCAACTCCCGGGCCGGCGACCCGGCGGAGCTCGCGACCGATCCGCACCGCCTCGCCGGTCTGCACGAGTGGACGGGGCCGGTGGACGGAGGGCTGACCACCCTCGCGAGCATCCACTACAACCTGTTCCTCGGCAGCATCCTCGACCACGACGGCGGCCAGTTCCGCGACCTGTCCCGGTTCACCTCGCTCCAGCACACGGGAACGTTTCTGTGCACCGAGCTGGAGCACGGCAACGACGTGGCGTCGATGGAGACCGTCGCCGTCCACGACCGGTCGACCAACGGCTTCTACCTGAACACGCCGAACCCGGGCGCCCAGAAGTTCATGCCCAACACCAGCCTGACCGGCGGCCCCAAGACCGCCGTGGTCGCCGCGCGTCTCATAGTCGACGGGGAGGACCAGGGCACCTTCCTGTTCCTGACCCCGCTCAGCGACGAGAACGGTCATCTCCCGGGAGTCCGGGTCCGGCAGCTGCCCCAGCGCACCGGTACCCCGGTCGACCACTCCCTCACGGCGTTCGACCACGTCTGGCTGCCGCGCGAGGCGCTGCTGGAGGCGGAACACGGACGCCTGAGCACGGACGGGACGCTGACCAGCAATCTCGGCAACAAGCGCAAACGACTGCTCCGTTCCATCAACCGCGTCACGATGGGCAAGCTCTGCATGAGCGCCGGCACCCTGGGCATGTCGCGAGCCGCGCTGGCCATCGCGGTGCGCTACGCCCACAGCCGCATTCTGGCCGGACCGAAGGCCGGCGAGCGCATCCCGCTGGCCGCCCACCGCAGCCACCACAGCCGCTTACTGCACGCGTTGGCGACGGGGTACGCGATGACGTTTCTGCACCGTTCGATGGTCAACCGATTCGCCCTGCACACGGAGGAGGACCGGGCGGAGGTCGAGCGTGACGTGGCCGTCGCCAAGGGCTGGATCACCTGGCAGGCCCGCTCGATCACCACCGAGTGCCGGGAGCGGTGCGGGGCGCAGGGGCTGTTCCCGGCGAACGGCCTGGCCGATCTGCCGCTGAACATCGAGGGCGGCATCACCGCCGAGGGCGACAACCTGGTGATCTGGGTGAAGGCAGCCTCCGAGATGGTCTTCGGCCACCAGGTGGCTCGTACGGGCCATGTCGACCCCGCGTCCGGCCGGGACGACGGGGACGACCGGGACCTCACCGACCTGGCCTTCCTTCGCGACCTGCTCGCCGAGGTCGAACACATATGGCAGGGCCGGGCGCGCACCGCACTGCGCGAGGGCCCGTCGGGCGACCCGGTCGGCCGCTGGAACGTGACGTCGGCCGCCGCCCTCGAGATGGTCTCCGCGCACGCCCGCCTGCAGGCGGCGGACGCCTTCCTCGGGGCAGCGACACGGGCCCGGGACCCCAGATCCCGTTTCCTGATGGAGAGCCTGTGCCGGTTGTTCCTCCTCAAGCAACTCGGCGAGCACACGGGGGATCTGCTCGCCGATGGCCATCTGACACCCGATCATGTACGGGCGCTGCCGAAGGCCCTCGACACGGTCATCGGTGATCTCGCCCCGCACATGATGACCCTCGTCGACGCCTTCGACCTGCCGGCCGAGGTCCTGTCGAGCATTCCGATCGCAAGCGGCGGATCGATTGTGCGGACGCTCGGTGAGACGGCGGAACCGCTGACCGACAGGCTCGCCGCGCTCTGCTGACCAGGTGCACGCAGGCGCACTTGATGGACGTACTGCGCTGACGTACTGCATCGACGCACTGCGGCGGCCGGGGTCGGAGCCCTGGTCGCCGCGGTCCATGGGATGTGTGAGGCGTTCCAGTCCCACCTCCTTGGCGGCCCCGACCTGTGGGAGAGAAGGTGGCGGGCGGTGATGGACTCGGTGGCCGCCGCGTCGCCCACGGCGAAGTCCGGGAGCTGGCCCTTCGAGTCCGTCGTCCCCCCGTTGCTGGATGCCTTTCAGGCGCCCTTCGCGTCCCAGGTCACGTTCGCCGCTGCCATGACTCCTCCTCAAAACTGATACGTACGCCGTACCGACAGCGAACACTCGACGTATAAGCGCCCACCGTTCGCAATCTTTCACGGCGTACGCAGAATGCGTATGGTGTGCGCACCATGTGCCGGGCCGCAGAGCAGGAGATCCCCATGCCCACCCGAAAGCAGGCCACCCAGTCGGTGTGGACCCGACCCCAGAGCCGCCGGGAACAGCCCGCCCTGAGCCAGGAGCAGATCGTCAGCGAGGCGGTGCGACTGCTCGACGCGGAGGGCATCGACGCGCTGAGCATGCGCAAGCTCGGCGCCCGCCTGGACGCGGGCGCGACTTCGCTCTACCGGCACGTGGCCAACAAGGACGAGCTGATCGAACTGGTCGTGGACGAGATCTACGGCGAGATCGAGCTACCGGCGGCCGACGACACGGGCACGGACTGGCGTGAGGCGGCCGCGCACTGCGCCCACAGCCTGCGCGCCGCGATCCTGCGCCACCCCTGGATCGCCTCGGCCCTCGGCGAGCTGGGCCTCTCCCACCTCGGCCCGAACATGATGCGCCTCTCGGAGGAGATGCTCACCCTCTTCTCCCGGGCGGGCTTCCCCCTGGACGAGGCGGACCAGGCGGTCCGCACCCTCTTCGCCTACGTCACCGGCATGACGACGAGCGAGGCGGCCTGGCTGACGACGGTCGCCCGCAGCGGCCAGAACGAACAGGACTGGCTCGACCGCCTCTGGCCCGCCGCCGAAGAGGCCGTCCAGGGCCACCCCCACCTCCGCGAGGGCTACGCGGAAGCCCGCGGCAGAGACCCCCACGAGTCCCGCGACAACAACTTCCACTACGGCCTGGACCGAGTCCTGGACGGCCTGGCCACCCGCCTCCCACCAGCACCGACCGGGCTCCGTCCTGCGTGACTCCGCTCCTCCTCGGACCAACCAGAGACACGGTTCCCGACAGAACCCCGCCTTCGATGCCCGCGCTCCAACGAGGTGGACGCGCCGCTGGACGGCCCCGCCATCGGCCGCGTCCTGGCCTCCAACGCCGAGGAGATCAAGGAGGGCGGCACGGTCTTCGTCTCCGGTGCGGCAGGCGCCATCGGCACCCAGGTCGGCCAGATCGCCAAGCTGAAGGGCGCCGGCCGGGTGATCGGCAGCGCTCGTGAAGTGGCCTCTCCGACCTCGACTCATGACCGGCTGACGGGCGTCGACCACCCTGGCCGGAGAAGCCTCCAACGCCCCCCAGCCCACGTGCCGCCCGCCCGTCCCTGACACCCACTACCGCCCAAGGAAGTCGAGGGCCTCCGCCACGAACTGCTCGTGGAACTGGAAGATGCCTCCGTGGCCGGCGTCGGGGTAGACGACCACGTCGGCGTTCGGCAGCCGCCGGGCCAGTTCGAACGAGTTCTTCGTCGGCACCATCCTGTCACTCTCGCCGTTGGCGATGAGCACGGGCTGATGGACGACGGAGAGGTCTTGGGGCTGCGCGAGCCCCCAGCGGTGGATGGCCTTGAGTTGGGCGAAGTAGGACGTGAGGGAGATCGCCTTGTCGCGGTCGTGGGTGCGCTCCTTGAGCCGGGCCAGGAACTGCTTTCCGGCTCGGCGCCCGTTCGCGGTGCGGGTGAAGAAGAGGAACTGCTTCGGGTCCTGGAGGGTGAACAGGGCCCGGACGGTGTCGAGATGGGACAGTCGGGTCACGTTCTTGATGCCCTCGCCGCCCGCGGGGCCGGTGCCGGTGAGGATCAGCTTGCGGACGAGCTGCGGTTCGTCCTGCGCGATCACCTGGGCGATCATGCCGCCCATCGAGAAGCCGTGAATGTCGACATGCTCGAGCCCGAGTCCCCGGATGAAGGTGACGGCATCCCTCGCCATCTCCTCGATGGTCTTCGGCGTCGAGCCGCTGGAAGCGCCGACGCCCCTGTTGTCGAAGGTGATGACCCGGTGCTTGGCGGCGATGCCGTCGACGACCCGGGGATCCCAGTTGTCGAGGACCGCGGCAAGGTGGGTGATGAAGACGACCGGGACGCCAGTCCGGGGACCGAGGTCGCGGTAGGCGAAGGTCACTCCCCCGGCGGTGAGGGTGCGGGTGGGTGCCTTCTTGTACGACGTGACCGCGTCGCCTCGTACTCCTTGTGCGTCGTTCATGGCCGTGCCCTTCTGCATGGGGGTTTCTGGACTGCGGCTGCAGTTGGTTCGGTCGACGGCCGAGGGTCCGTAGGAGTCGGAACCCTGTTCGGTTGAGTCCTTCAGCATCACGCCGACCATTAAATTATGACCGTAATTCTATTCGACCGCAAGAGATGCGCCGCACACGATGACAGCGAGGCCGCGACAGCGAATCGGTTCCGCCGGAAGTCCGCCCCCTCCCCCACGAAGCAGGCCCTCGACGTCACGGCAGCTACAAAGACTGCAGCAACAGGGCCTCCTGACGTCTCAGTCGCGCTGCTCGGCGTCCAGCAGCGCGAGGGCGTTGCGGATGCCCTGTTCGAGGAGTTCGTCGGAGAGCTGCCGGTCGGTCAGGGCACGGGAGAGTTGTAGGGTCCCGGCCATCAGGCCGAGGAGGCTGAGTGACTTCAGACGCGCCGACGGCGGATCGTGGGGTGCCAGGCGTGCGGCGAAGCCGTCGATGAAAACCAGCACGCCGTCGGTGTACGCCTGCCTGGTCACGTCCGCACAGCGCCCGATCTCGTCGAGCAGGGCGGCGTTGGGGCAGCCGTCGCCGGGGTTGTCCCGGTGGTGGGCCGACAGGTACCAGCGCACGATCTGTTCGAGGCCGGCCGGGCCGGGCTCCGCCTGCGCGACGATGTCCGCGTTCAGTGTGTGCAGTTGGTCGGCGATCGCGACGGCGACGAGGCTGTCCTTGGACTCGAAGTGGGCGTAGAAGGCGCCGTTGGTCAGGCCCGCGTCCTTCATGAGCGTCGCGACTCCGGAGCCGTCGATGCCGTCCCGCTTGAGCCGACGGCCGGCCGTCGCGATGATGCGCTGCCTTGTCTCCTTCTTGTGTTCTTTCGCGTACCGCACCGTGCGTTCCTCCATCGCAGCCGGAGCTCGCGCCCCGGCTGCCGCTGGTCAGGTCAGTGTGCCGCGCCCGCAAGGAGAGCAGAGAAGTTGATCCTCCCGGTCTGCAGTTTCGCGTCGTGGGGCTCGGGGACCCCTCCGTCGGTGATGTACAACCGGTCGCCGCGGACCGCGGTCGCGGAGGGCGAGGCGAGACCGTCCGCGCTGGTCAGAACGGCCTTGTAGGTGCCGTTCGGGTAGACCACCACGATCCTGTCCGGACCGTTCTGCGAGGAGGAGCCGTTCTGCGCCGCGAACACCACATCGGACCGGGGGGTCAGGAAGCTGAAATCGTCGATGTTGGGCAGGCCGCCCGCGACCAGGCGCATGGGACCGGCCGCGCCGGTGCCGGTGACCGGTACCCGCAGCAGTGTTCCCTTGTTGAAGTTGCTGACCCACAGAGCGCCGTTGTGGAACCTGAGCCCATTGGCACCGATCGGCAGGGCTTCGGTCGGCACCGGCGCGAGAGCGGTATCGGTCAGCCACGGGGACGCCGATCCGCCCGAGACCGGTACGGACCAGATGGTGCCCTTCAGGCTGTCCGCGATGTAGAGGGTGCGTCCGGCCGCGTCGATGGCCAGCCCATTGGGGCCCGAGTCGGCGGGCAGAGCGGCGATGCGCTGAGGGGTACCGTCCTCACGCAGCGCGTATACGCCGTTCCTGGCCGCGTTGCCCGGGGCCCACACGCTGTAGTAGACGGTGCCGTCATTGCCACGGGTGTTGCCGCTGATCGCCTCACCCACCTGCCCGGTGACGAGCACCGTGCGCTCTCCGGACGGGGAGATACGCATCAGCTGCGGCCCATGGGTGCGCTCGCACACCGCGCAACTGCCGAGCATGGACAGGGTCACTGAGCCGTCGGGGTTGGCGGTGATGTTCTCGGGGATCTCGCCGGCGGCGTAGTCGAACTTCGCCGCGGTCTGTACGTCGGTGACAACGGATCCGCCACGGTACGAGTGTCCCGTCCCTGCGGACGCGGACGGCGCCGACCCCAGGACGGCCGCCGTCGCGGTGACCGCCAGCGCGATGCCGGCGTTCTTCTTCAGAAAACGCCTTGCGCGCGATGCACTGCGCCAGGCCGTTTGCCGGCGATGCTGCTGCATGACTCTCCTTGGCAAATCAACGAGTGACTGATCAATGGACCCTCGGCGACATCAGAGATGTCGCGTATACCGGAGACATTCGGGCGGAACCGGCGCCCTTGAAGCCGGACCGGGATGTCAGGCGGGCAGGCGGTTGTTCTTGCGGATCTGCTTGTCGAACGTTCCGGCGGGGACGAGGCGGCGCGCCGTGGTGACGCGTGAGGCCAGCGGGCCGGCGGTGTAGCGCAGCTTCGGCTTCTTGTCGGTGGCCGCGGTGACGATCGCTTTGGCGACGACGGCGGGGTCGTCGCCATCCTTCATCGCCTCCGCCATCACCTCGTCGAAGACGCGCCGTCGCTCCGCGTAGAGAGGCAGCGGGGTGTCGGGCTGCATGGCGTTGGTGTCGAAGCTGGTCTTGGTATAGGCGGGCTGGACGATCAGGACCCGGACGCCGTGCTCGCGGACCTCGTGGTCCAGCGACTCGGAGTAGCCCTCGATGGCGTGCTTCGACGCGACGTAGAGGGCCATGAAGGGCTGGGGGGCGACCCCGAGTACGGACGAGATGTTGATGACGCGTCCGCCACCCTGGGCGCGCATGTGCGGCAGGACGGCCTTCGTCATACGCATGACACCGAGGACGTTGATGTTCAGGACGCTCTGGGCCTGGGCGACGGAGTTCTCCTCGACGGCGCCCGCCGAGCCGATGCCTGCGTTGTTGACCAGGACGTCGATGCGTCCGAACCGGTCGATCACCTCTGCGACCGCGGCGGTGGCCGAGTCGTCACTGGCCACGTCGAGATCGAGGTACGTCACACCGGCGGGCGGGGTGAGTCCGGAGGTCTTGCGGCCGGTTCCGATCACCTCGAAACCCGCCGCGACGAAGGCGCGGGCCGTCTCCTTGCCGATCCCCGATGAGGCACCTGTCACGAGTGCCACCGGCCGAGTTGTCGCCATCACGAATCTCCCTTGGTTTTGAATTACGTTCGTATGCCTTACGTTCGTACGACCATATGAGGGTCGTCGGCCGATGGCAAGGGGTCACCCCCGGCGATCTGAGAAGAATCCGGGAAACGTGGGGTGCGTACGTACGGGAAAGACCACGAGCGCACGACGAGCAGTTGACCGGGACGGCCGGCCCTCGCATCACCCGAGACGGCAAGCGAACGGTTCGGGATCACCGCGGGTGGCGCAGGGGGCGCCACCGGGTACAGCTGGTGGCACAGTCCCGGCTGTCGCTGTGGACGACAGCAGCTACGCGCTCACCGCGGGAGATGCGTCCGAGCACCCCTTCCCGCCCGATCCCGTTGCCGTCGCCGTGAGGACCAAAGCCCTCTCCGCGATCTGCATGTCGCTCTGCCTTTCACTTTCAGTCGGCCTCACAGTGCGCCCTCCAGCGCCCGCGCCTGCCGACGCCAGAACTCCCGCGAGACCTCGGCCTTGGGAAACACGAAGTCGAAGCCGTGGAAAGCGCCGGGGACGACGTCGAGGTCGCAGGGGACGCCGCTGTCACTCAGCCGACGCGCATACGCGACGTCTTCGTCGTGGAAGAGATCGAGGGTGCCGACGCCGATCCAGGCAGGAGGAAGTCCGGTGAGATCCTCTGTCGCCGACCCGCCCGGATTGAATCGTCCGGTTCGACTGTGGTCCGGAGCGGCCAGTCCGCGAGGAAGTCGGCCACGCCCTTCGCGAAGATACCGCTGGTTGATCACCTGGAAAAGGACGGAGGCGCCGCCCTCGGCAGCGGGAGGCAGCGAGCTCGTAGGTGATCAAGATCCTGGGTCCGGCGAAGAACCGCATGCGGGTCTTCCAGCGTCCAGCAGCTTTAGCGGCGCAGGAGGTGATCCCCGGTGGCGTCGGCTGCGCCCAGCTGGAGAGAACCTGCCGGCTTCGGACCGCTCCCCGAGAGCCACGGCCTGGGGGCCAGGGATGTGGTGCGTCAGACGCGCTGCCCGGCATCCAGCAGGGTGAGAGCGTTGTTGATCCCCTGATCGAGGAGCTCATTGGCGAGTTGACTGTCGGTCAAGGCGCGGGAAAGCTGCAGTGTCCCGGCCATCAGGCCGATGAGGCTGAGCGCCTTCACACGTGCGGAGGACGGGGCCTCGGGTGCCATGCGGGCGGCAATGCCGTCGATGAGGACCAGCACGCCGTCGGTGTACGCCTGCCTGGTCGTGTCGGTGCAGCGCCCGATCTCGTCGAGGAGAGCGGCGTTGGGGCAGCCGTCGCCAGGGCTGTCGCGGTGCTGGGGCGACAGGTACCCCCGCACAATCTGCTCGAGTCCGGCACGGCCAGGAGCAGCCCGCGCGACGACGCTCTCGGCCTGCACCTTCAACTGGTCGGCGATGGTCGTGGTGACGAGGTCATCTTTGGATTTGAAGTGGGCGTAGAAGGCCCCATTGGTCAGCCCCGCGTCCTTCATGAGCGTCGAGACCCCGGAGCCGTCGATACCGTCTTGCTTGAGCCGGCGGCCCGCCGTCTCGATGATCCGCCGCCTCGTCTCCGACTTGTGCTCTTTTCCGTACCGCACCACAGCACACGCTCCTTCGCCGACCGGAAGGACCGGTTGCCCTTCACCGACTTCGCCAGTCTATGATATTGCGAACGTAATCCAAAGAGTCGACAGCAGCGGCGGCGCGGCCGGCTACACCGTCCACGCCGCCCGAGCAGAGCACCCGACGCCCGGCGGAGTCACACCCGAGGGGCGGGTACCGGGAAGAGCATGCAGCTGCTGGTGGCGTGGGCGAGCAGCCGGTCCGTCGCGTCGACCAACTGGGCCTGAGCGAGGGCGGTTTGGCGTCCCCTGTTGACGACCGTACCGATGGCGCGGACCTTGCCGGTGTCCACGGTGATCCGCCGGAGGAACTTCACGGTCAGGTCGAGCGAGGTATACGCCATGCCTTGCGGGAGGGTGGACTGGACGGCGCAACCCGCCGCCGAGTCGAGCAGGGTGGCGAAGATGCCGCCGTGGACGCTGCCGATCGGGTTGTAGTGCTCCTCGCCCGGTGCCAGCGAGAAGACCGCCCTGCCGGGCTCCACCTCGTCCAGGGCGAAGTCGACGGTGCAGCTGATCGGCGCCCTCGGCAGCCGCCCCGCACACACCTCGCGCAGGAAGTCGATACCGGCCATGCGCCCGGCGGCCTCCGCCGAGATCGCGGGATCGTCCCAGTGATACGTACGCGTTCGCCCCACGGTCCAGCGCCTTTCGCTCTGACTGTCAGCTGACTTTTTCAAGTGAAGCTAGACTTTGTCCACCTGACTGTCAATGGCGAAGCCAGACCCTTACTATGGCGGCATGGAGTGGCTTGAGGCGAGCACGGAGAACTGCCCCGTCCAGCGCACGCTCGACGTGGTCGGAGAGAAATGGACGCTGCTGATCCTGCGTGACGCCGTCAACGGAGTCCGCCGCTTCGACGACTTCCACCGCCACATCGGCCTGTCGGAGGCCGTCCTCAGCGACCGCCTGCGCAAGCTGACCGCGGCCGGCATCCTGAAGACCGTCCCGTACCAGGAGCCGGGCAGCCGCCCCCGCAACGAGTACCGCCTGACCCGCAAGGGCTGGGACCTGTGGCCCGTCCTGATGGCACTGAGCCAGTGGGGCGAGACGTACGCCCTCGGCCCCGAGGGCCCCGTGCTGGACATCCGCCACACCGACTGCGAGGCCCCGGTCCGCGTCGTCGTCGAGTGCTCCGCGGAACACTCCACCCTCACTCCCCGTGAAGTCACCGCCCGGCTGGGAACAGGCGCCCGCCTCCGGTCGTGAGCCATCACGATCGTGCCGCCGAAGGCGAGAGCGCCGTTCTGGATCACGGTCTGGCCGAAGGAATGGAACAGCGGCAACGCGCACAGGTAGCACAGGTAGGTGTCGGAGCGCTCGGAGTCGGCGGCGAACAGGATGCGGCTGACGAGCGCGTTGTCGTACATGTTGCGGTGACGCAGTTCCGCGCCCTTGGGCCGGCCGGTCGTGCCGGAGGTGTGGAGGACCACCGCGGTGTCCTCCTCGTCGCGCTCGACCGCCTGGAACGTCCGACCGTCGTCTGCCGGACCGGGACAAGGTCGTGGGCGTCGCGGACCCGCGCGCCACCGCAGGCCATGTCGGCGTCCGTTCACCGTCCCGATCCGGCAGGCGCGCGGATCTTGCAACTGCCGCGCCCGGACCGCTCGGTCAGATCTTCGTCTTCTCCCGGACCCACGCGCCGATCTGTGCGATGGCGGCGTCGACCTCCGGAACCCGGCCGGCACCGTAGACGTACGAGTGCTGGCCTCCCGGGACCACAACGGTCGCCGTGTCGATTCCGGCGTCCTTGACGCGAGCGGCGAACTCCTCGTCCTCGCCGGCCAGGACCTCGTACGTTCCCCAGGAGACGAGGGTCGGGGGCAGGCCGCTCAGGTCCGCCCGGTTCAGATTGATCCGGGTGTCCGTGAACTCGATGCCCGTGCCGCCGATCCAGGCATCCCGGAAGAACTGCAGCAGTTCCTTGCTGAGTATCTTGTCCGTCTCGGCCTTGGTCGCCATGGTCTCGTTGGCGATCTCGAGGTCGCACCAGGGGGAAATCGACACGATGGCGCCGGGCAGCGGCTGCTTCTTGTCGCGGAGGCGAAGCGCCAGGGCGACAGCGATGAACCCGCCGATCGAGTGGCCGATCGTGATGATGTTTCCCGGCTCATACCCTTCGGAGAGCAGCCAGTTGAAGGCCGCCTCCGCGTCGTCCACCTGAGCCGGGTACTTGTGTTCCGGTGCTCGCCGGAAGTCCAGGACCAGTACGGGTGCCCCTGCGGCCTTGGCGATATGGCCGGCGAGCTTTCGGTCGACGAACGCCGACGACAGAACGGATCCCCCGGCGTGACCGTGCAGGAGGACGTAGTCGGTGTTGGCGTCGACGGGTTCGCACCAGATTCCCAGAACACCACCCGCGTCCACCTCCCGATAGGTGACGCCTTCCGGCTCCCGGGCCTTGAGATGGACGCCCTCCGACACGATGCGCATCGCATCCAACTCGGACTCGGGAATCGCCAGTCCGGCCATGAAGTCAGCGAATTCGATCGCTTCCGGGCTCAGTTCAACTGCAGCGTGATCAGACATGTGGCACCTCCATGGGGCCATTTGGGCATACCTTGCCGCCAGGACCGGTATCGCCGGGGTTTGTTAGGCGGTGTGGGTGGGGTTTGTCAGGCGGTATGGGTGGGGTAGTCGGTGTAGCCGGCCTCGCCGCCGCCGTAGAAGGTGGCGGGGTCGGGGGTGTTGAGGGGTGCGTTGGCGCGTACGCGCTCGACGAGGTCGGGGTTGGCGAGGGCCATGGTGCCGACGGTGACGACGTCGGCCAGGCCGTCTTCGATGTCCTTGGCGCGGGTGGCGATGTCGGTGCCGGCCCGGTTGAGAACCAAGGTGTTCGGCCACAGCTTGCGGAGGGTGTGCAGGAGTTCGTCGTCGCCGCCGTGGCCGATGTGCAGGTAGGCGAGGTCGAGCGGGGCGAGGGCGCGCACGAGTGCCGGGTGNGGAGTTCGTCGTCGCCGCCGTGGCCGATGTGCAGGTAGGCGAGGTCGAGCGGGGCGAGGGCGCGCACGAGTGCCGGGTGCAGCTCGTGGGTGTCGCTCTCCGCGATGTCGTTGAACGGGTTGCCGGGAGAGATCCGGAAGCCGGTGCGGCCGGCGCCGATCTCGTCCGCCACGGCGGTGGCGACCTCGACGGCGAAGCGGATGCGGTTGTCGAGGGAGCCGCCGTAGCGGTCGGTGCGCTGGTTGGTGTTGTCGGCGAGGAACTGGTGCACGAGGTAGCCGTTGGCGCCGTGGATCTCGACGCCGTCGGCGCCGGCCGCGACGGCGGCCGCGGCGGCGCGGCGGAAATCGTCGACCGTCGCGGCGACCTCCTCGGTGGACAGCTCACGCGGTACAGGCATCTCCTGAGGGCCGGACGGGGTGAACATGGTGCCCGCCGGCTGGACCGGGGAAGGGGCGACCGGCTGCCGGTGGTGGGGGGTGTTGTCGGGGTGGGACATCCGTCCGACGTGCATGAGCTGAATGACGATGCGACCGTCCACGCCGTGCACGGCGTCGGTGACCTTGCGCCAGCCGGCGATGTGCTCCTCGGAGTAGATGCCGGGGGTGAGCAGGTAGCCCTGGCCGTCGGCGTTGGGCTGGGTGCCCTCGGTGATGATGAGGGCGTGCGAGGCGCGCTGGGCGTAGTACTCGGCGTTCAGCTCGGTGGGTATGCCTTCCGGGGTGGACCGGTCCCGTGTCATGGGGGCCATCGCCAGCCGGTGCGGCAGGGAGATCTCCCCGGCGACAATCGGGTTCCACAGGGCGTTCAACATGGATGTTTCCTCAAATAAGGGTGGGAGAGAGCTGCGGGGTGGCGGGCTGCCTGCCCCGCGGGGAGCGCGTTGGTGGTGACCGGCGGGATGGGCCCGGTGACCTTCCACCGTGGAAGGCCGACTGCGTGGAGGGGCAGTCGACGGTGCGGACGGGCTTGCAGCCGCGCACACGACCGCCGCCCATGCATGCGGTGCTGGGCCCCGGCTGTTTGTACGGGCGGGGGGAAGGAGGCCGAGTGCGTCGGTCTTCCCCCACGCCACAGGACGCATCGGTCGTGTGCGGCAGCGGCCGTGCCGTTGTCACAAGGGACTGCCGCACTGGAATCGGAGCGGCGGTCAGCCGCGGTAGCGATCGGCCGGGACCCGCTGCGACAGGTTCGGGACGAGCGTCTGACGCGCCTTCTCGAACGACTCCCAGTCGCTGATCTGAGGCAGTGACGGGATGGTGACGGGCTCCCCGGCGTCGAGCCCGGCGAGCGCCGCGTCGACGGCGTCGTCCGCGCTCATGATCGTCTCGTCGGGAAATGCCGCGAGGTCGACGCCGGAGCGGTCCCAGAGCTCCGTGCGGACAGCACCCGGCAGCACGGCCTGCACCGTGACGGGGCTCTCGGCGAGTTCCTGCTGCAGGACCTGGGTGAACATCAGCACGTAGCTCTTGGTACCGCTGTAGACGGCGCTGCCGGGCATGATGTTGAGGGCCAGGGCAGAGGAGATGTTCACCACGGTGCCGTGCCCGCGGGCCGTCAGGCCCGGCAGGACCGCGGTGGTCAGCCTGGTCAGCGCTGTCACGTTGAGGTTGATCAGTGCCTCGGAGGCCGCCGCGTCGGAGGTGGCCAGCGGCGTGAACATCCCCCCGCCGGCGTTGTTGATCAGTACCTCGATGCTCTCGTCGGTCCGCAGACGCTCCTCGACCACGGAGATCTGCGCCGCATCGGTGAGGTCGGCGGTGACGACGTCCACTGCACGGCCCGTGCGGCTGCGGATGTCCGACGCCAGCGTTTCCAGCCGCGCAGTGTTCCGGGCCACCAGGATCAGGTCGTAGCCCCGGTCGGCAAGCCGCTGCGCGTAGGCGGTCCCCAGGCCGGCGGACGCACCAGTGACGACGGCGCTCTTGTTCTGCGTGGTCATGTGGTGGGTCTCATTTCTGGTCTGGCGAATGAATAGGGGCCAAAGCGTCGGCCCCGATTTAGATTACGATAGATATCTAAAGCCGTCCAGTCAACGGTCCCCCGACGCCGCCGGTCCCGCCCGTGGCCGGAGACTGCTCGACGTGCACGCGGCGGGGCTACAGGGCCGGCAGCCGATCAGGTTCGGATGGGGACCCCTGGGGCGCACGGTCGCCGTGGACGGTTCGCGTACTGCCCTCACGACGAGCGCGCGGGCACGGCGAACGACGCCCCTGCGGAGGCCTGCACGGTGCACACGCGCCGAGCACAACGCGAGCCGCCTCCAACCCGGCGCCGGATCACCCCCGGCCGCTCGGGGCGAGCAGCGCGGTCTCCGGCTCGGCAGCCTCGGCTTGCCGCGTAAAGGCTCAGGCGCCCAGACATAGGACCCACTCGTCGCCAACGGGGTTGAACAGGCCCCTCAGCCGCTATGCATGCGCTCCACGAGATTTCGCATCGGCGTCTTCCCTCAACCAACCGCACCCCGGCACGGATGCATCGCACGGTCGGAAGCCGCTTCCGGTTCGACCACGGGCCCACGAGCTCCTCGCCTTGCGACAGCGCGAAAGAGCCGTACGGAAAGAGGGCGCTGCGACCGGCCGCCGACACTTCGCATATGATAGATGCGATTTACTATCTAACGTGGGCAGGTGACTGATGAGTCGCGTTTCGCAAGCACAAGCGCTCGAGAACCGCAGGCGGGCGGTCGCCGCGGCCTCCCAGCTCTTCCGGGAGCGCGGCGTGAACGGCATCAGCGTCGCCGATCTGATGAAGTCCATCGGGCTGACCACGGGCGGCTTCTACAAGCAGTTCCCCTCCAAGGAGGCCCTGGTGGCCGAGGCGGCTCAAGCCGCTTTCGGGGACCTTGACCTACTCCTGGCTTCGTTCGATACGGCCCACGGCGATCACGAAACCGCGCGCGGCGCCCTCGTCGACTTCTACCTGTCGGCCGAGCACCGTGACCAGCCCGGCACCGGTTGCCCCACCGCGGGATTCGCTGGGGACATGGCGCGCGAGTCCACAGCTGGGGAGGTGCGCGAAACGTACGCAGCCGGGGTCGAGGAATTCGCCGCGTGGATGTCTACCGACGCCAACGACGGCCTTCCCATGGTGGCCACTCTGGTCGGCGCGATCCTGCTTGCCCGGGCCACGGCGGGCACAGACCTGTCGGAGAAGATCCTGGAGTCGACCCACACGGCCCTGACTGCACCACACGGGCCCTGACTGCACCACACGGGCCCTGACCCGGAATCCTGGACACGGGCTATGCGGCTGGGGCCCAACACCACGTGGTCAAGCGGTTGTTGGGCCCGTCAAGGGGACGAGTTCCCGCGCGTCGACCAGGACGTACTTCCCGTAACCGATCTTGCGGAGGAGTCCGTCGGCAGCCCATTGGCCCATCTGTCGAAGCTGTGAGCGCTGCGGACGCGCCGGACGTTTGCGACCTCTCGACCTGACGCAACCCGCGCTCAGCTCACCCGGCGGGCCTCATACGAAATGCAGGGCCGGGGACGCTCTCGATGTCTTCCGCCTGCACGGCGTGGCCCCGTTCGCAGCGGATCTGGGCGTCGACGTGCGCGCCGCATCCGCGGTGTCGCGCCAGTACGGCAGGGCCCTCCGGGTCGGCGCGGTAGCGGTCGCCCCACTGCAGGAGCCCCATCACGGCCGGGACCAGATCCACGCCCTTGGGCGTGATCACGTACTTCGGCCGGCTCCGCGAGCCCGGTTCCTTGTAGGTCTCGGTGGCCAGGATCCCTTCTTCCACCAGCATCCGGAGCCGCGCCGCCAGGAGGTTGCGAGGACAGCCGAGGACGCGTTCGAAGTCGCTGAAGCGGGACGAGCCGTACCAGACCTCGCGCAGGATCAGGATCGTCCACTTCTCACCCACAACCTCAAGAGTCCGCGCGATCGAGCAGTTCGACGTGTCCCGGTCGAGTCGGTAGTCCATGCCAGCGCCCTGAAGTGCTTCGGTCCTCGCATCCATGAGAGCGATACTAACCCCACCTGAGTTTACTTTTCTATACTCAGCAGGTAGCGTCATGACCAGCACACCAACCCGGCCGCACGCGGGAAACGGGCGCGCGGGGGGACCTGCGCGAAGCATCACATCGACCACCAGAACACCCACACAGAAAGGCGGCCGGTATGAAGGCATTCGTCGTCGAGAAGTACGGCAAGGACGGCGCACGCGCCGCAGAGGTACCCGAGCCCACGGTCGGAGACCGCGACGTCCTGGTCAGAGTGAGCGCCGCCAGTATCAACCCGCTGGACAAAATGGTCCGAAACGGGGAGTTCAAGCAGCTACTGAAGTACAAGCTTCCCTTCGTGCTCGGCCACGACGTGCCCGGCGTCGTGACGCGGGTCGGCCCCGCCGTACACGGCCTCGAGGTCGGCGACGAGGTCTACACCCGTCCGCGCGACCTGCGGATCGGAGGCTTCGCGGAGTTCATCGCGATCGACCAGGACGACGTCGCACCCAAGCCGGCTTCACTCACCCTCCAAGAGGCAGCCGCCGTGCCGCTGGTGGCCCTGAGCGCCTGGCAGGTCCTCGTTGACCGTGCCCACGTGAAGCCGGGGCAGAAGGTGCTCATCCACGCCGGTGCCGGTGGCCTCGGCTCGACAGTCATCCAGCTCGCCAAACACCTCGGCGCCACAGTGGCGACGACCACGGACACCAAGACCGAGAAGTTGGTCAGGAGCCTCGGTGCCGACGTCGTCGTCGACTACACCAAGGAAGACTTCTCGAAGGTGCTGTCCGGCTACGACCTGGTGCTGGACTCCCTGGGCGGAGCGAACCTCGAGAAGTCGCTGACCGTGCTGAAGCCCGGCGGCCTGGCCATCAGTGTCGTCGGCCCGCCGGACGCCGGCTTCGCCAAGCAGCTCGGCGCCCCCTTCTTCCTGGGCCTGGTCATGAACGTGCTCAGCCGAAAGATCCGCAAGCAGGCGAAGGCGCTGGGCGTGCGCTACCAATCCTTCTTCATGCAGGCCAACGGCTCCCAGCTGCGCAAACTCGGCGCCCTCTACGACAGCGGGAAGCTCCGCCCGGTCATCGACAGCACCTTCCCGTTCGACCAGACGCTCGAGGCGATGGCGCACGTCGAGCAGGGCCGCACGAAGGCCGGCAAGGTCGTGGTCTCGATGGTGCCCGACAACGACTGAGACCGTGCCGGCCACAGACCCTCCGTCCGGCACGGTCACCGGAGGGGCGACGACGCCGTCGGCGATCCAATGAATGGCGACTACGGTCGCGGAGAGCCGCCGCTGCAGGCGTCTCGGTGCCATTCCGCACGCCATACGGCTCGCGACACAGCGCGCCACACGGCTCCACGCCGACCCGAGCCGTGGTCAAGCCCTCGCACCCGTTGCATGTCGGCAGCGTGATCACGGCGGACATGCTCAGGACGGCAGCGTCCGTCCGCCGAGCGACGCACGTTGCCAGGTGGGACTGCGGTCCTTGTCGACCAGAGCCGCACGGACGCCCTCCAGGAAGTCCGGAGTGCGGATGGTCGTGCGCGTGAGGGCGAGTTCGGTGCCGAGGCACTCGCGCAACGTGCGCTGCCTGCCCCGGGCCAGCAGGGTGTGGGTGATCTCCAGGCTCTGCGGTGAGGCGGACTCCAGGGCGACCAGCGCGGCTGCCGCCCAGGGGGTGTCGAGGTGGCGCAGGCGTTTCTCGATCTCGCCGAGGGCCGGCGCGCCGAACGCCCAGTCCACGTCCCCGCGTACCTCCGCCAGCGTGCTGCCCGCCACCGGGGAGCGGCCGGCGAGGCGGTTCAGGACCACGTCCACCGGGTCGCCGGGGCTGTCGGCCAGCGCCTCCCCGACCGCGTCGAGCTCGTCCGCGGGGACGAAGTGCGTGGCCAGTCCGGTGTACAGGGCGTCGGCCGCGTCGAGCCGATGCCCGGTCAGCCCCAGGTACATGCCGATCGCGCCGGGCAACCGCGGCAGAAAGTAGCTGGCCCCGACGTCCGGGAAGAACCCGATCCCGGTCTCTGGCATCGCCAGCACCGCGCGCTCGGTGACGACGCGGAAGCTGCCGTGGACGGACAGACCGAGACCGCCGCCCATGCACAGGCCGTCGATGAGCGACACGACCGGCACGGGATACTCGGCGATCCGGGCGTTGAGCCGGTACTCGGAGGCGAAGAACCGCTCACTGGCCTCGGCATCCCCGGCGAGGCTGTGCTCGCGGATCGTGCGGATGTCTCCGCCGGCGCAGAACGCCTTCGTGCTGGTGCTGGCAAGCACCACAGCGGACAGCGGTGTGTGCTCCCACCCGGCGAGCACGCGGTCGATGGCGGCGACCATGCCGGTCGTCAGGGCGTTGAGCGCCTTGGGCCGGTTCAAAAGGATCCGGCCGACGCCCCGGTGGACGTCGGCGAGAATCTCGACCGCAGCGGTATCAGTCATCGGTCGTCATCTCGTCTCCGCGCGGACCTGGCTGTCGTGGCCATCACGTTCCTCACTCGCCGGGTGTCAGGCGTAGATCTGCGCGTAGAGATCCTGGATCTCTTCCACGGTGGGTACGACGCGGTTGTTGGCGGGGGATCCGGACGCGAGCGCCTGCTCGGCCATGAGGGGCAGCAGGCGGGACCACTCGTCCGTGTCGATGCCGTGTGCTTGAGGGGTGGGCACCTCAAGATCCTGGCACAGGGCTCGGAGCGCCTCCACGGTGGGTGATTCCAACCCCATCTGAGTTTACTTTTCTATACTCAGCCAGTAGCGTCGTCATGCCCAGCACATCGACCCGGCTGCCGCAGGGGAACCCGGCACGGCACCCGTCTGAGAAGGATCACCACCATGGGAATCAGTCCAGAGGCACACGAGTTCGCGGAGTTCCTCGCGAGCGTGAGCGCGAAGTCGGCGACACCGGGCCTCGACCTGGCCATCGTCCGCGACATCGTGGACTCGAACCACAAGGCGTCGGCCGAGCCGGAAGGCGTCACGTACGCCGAGGTGGACGCGAACGGCGTCCCCGCTCTGTGGGCCATCCCCGAGGGCGCCGACCCCGACCGGGCACTGCTCCACTTCCACTTCGGCGGATCCGTCACCGCCTCGATGCACTCGGACCGCAAGGCAGCCGGCCACATCGCGAAGGCGGCCGGAGCCCGCTCGCTCGTCGTGGACTTCCGCCTCGCGCCCGAACACCCCTACCCGGCGCAGCTCGACGATGCCGAGACGGCCTACCGGTGGCTGCTCTCGCAGGGCTACGAGCCGCGGAACATCGGCAGCACGGGCCACTCGATCGGCGGCACGCTCGCGGTGATGCTCCCGCTGCGTCTGCTCGCGCAGGGGGAGGCGACCCCGGGCGCGATCGTCAGCGTCTCGCCGTGGACCGACCTCACCATCCAGAACGCGTCGGTGGACGCGAACGAAGACAACGACAAGATGCTCAGCAGGAACACCCTCGAGCTCTTCCGGGGAGCCTGGCTGCAGGACCCCGGAGTCGACTTCGCCGACCCGCAGATCAGCCTCGCGAACGCCGATCTGACCGGCCTGCCGCCCACGACCGTCCACTACGGCGAGTACGAGACCCTCGCCGACGACGGCGCCCAGCTCGGCCGCCGACTCGCGGACTTCAAGGTCACCTCCGAGGTCCACCCGATGCCCGAGGGCCAGCACTCGTTCGTCCTGGGCGCCGGGCGCGTACCCGAGGTGGACCAGGCGATCCAGCAGATGGGCCAGTGGCTCCGTAAGCACCTCGGCGCGTGATCAGCAGCTGCACCTGACAGCGGGGCGGGGCCTGACGGCCAGGCGGCCGCACCACCGCGATGCCGGTGACCGGTCCGCCGGTCTCCGGCATCCTGCTCGACCATGCCGGCCGGCATGCGGTACTTGTGTCCGACACCGTTCCACACTCAGCCCCACCACCGTCCCTCGATGCCACAAAGGAGTGCGTGATGGGAACGTACGAGGATGTCTTCCGTGCCAGCACCGAGGACCCGGAGAGCTTCTGGCTGAAGGCGGCCGAGGGCATCGACTGGGATGTCGATCCGCAACGCGCCCTGGACTCCTCCGGCGCACCGTTCTACCGCTGGTTTCCCGACGGGCGGCTCAACGTTTGTTTCAACGCGCTCGACCGGCACGTCGAAGCCGGACACGGCGAACAACCCGCGCTCATCTACGACTCCCCCGTGACCGGCGCCCAACGCACCTACAGCTACGCGCAGCTGAGGAACGAGGTGGCGGCCTTCGCCGGAGCGCTCGTGCAGCTCGGCGTGGGACACGGCGACCGCGTGGTCATCTATATGCCGATGGTTCCGGAGGCCGCCGTCGCGATGCTGGCCTGCGCACGGATCGGCGCGGTCCACTCGGTCGTCTTCGGCGGGTTCGCCCCGCACGAACTCGCCCTCCGCATCGACGACGCCGCCCCCAAGGTGATCGTCTCCGCCTCCTGCGGCATCGAGGGCAAGCGGGTCATCGCATACAAGCCGCTGCTCGACCGGGCCATCGAACTCGCCGTCCACAAGCCGCAGAAGCGTGTGATCCTGCAACGCCCGCAGGCGCCGGCCGCGCTGGGGCCGGACGATCTCGACTGGGCCGACCTGGTCGCCGCCGCGCCACCGGCCGACTGCGTCCCCGTCCCCGCCACCGATCCCCTGTACATCCTCTACACGTCCGGAACGACCGGAAAACCCAAGGGAGTCGTGCGTGACTGCGGCGGCTACGCGGTCGCCCTGCACTGGTCGATGGGCGCCGTCTACGACGTGGGCCCGGGCGAGACGATGTTCACCGGCTCCGACGTCGGCTGGGTCGTCGGGCACTCCTACATCGTCTACGCACCCCTGCTGGCCGGCGCCACCACGGTCCTGTACGAGGGCAAGCCGGTCGGCACCCCGGACGCGGGCCAGTTCTGGCGGGTGGCCGCCGAGTACCGGGTCAAGACCATGTTCACGGCACCCACCGCCTTCCGGGCCATCCGCAAGGAGGACCCGAAAGGGACGCTCACCGCCGGCTACGACCTCACCCACCTGCGCTACCTCTTCCTCGCCGGCGAGCGCCTCGACCCCGAGACGTACCACTGGGCGAACGCCCTCCTCGGCGTCCCGGTGATCGACCACTGGTGGCAGACCGAGACCGGCTGGCCCATCGTCGCCAACCCGGTCGGCATCGAAGCCGCTCCCCTCAAACCCGGCTCCCCCACCCGCCCGCTGCCGGGCTGGGACGTCCGCGTCCTCGACCCCTCGGGCGAGCCGGTGCCCGCGGGCACCGACGGCGCGATCGTCGTGCGGCTCCCCCTGCCGCCCGGCGCGCTCCCCACCCTCTGGAAGGACGACGCCCGCTACGTCGCCTCCTACCTCTCCGCCCACGACGGCTACTACCTCACCGGCGACAGCGGCCACATCGACGACGACGGCTACGTCTTCGTCATGGGCCGCACCGACGACGTCATCAACGTCGCCGGACACCGGCTGTCCACCGGCAGCATGGAAGAGGCCCTGGCCGCCCACCCCGACGTCGCCGAATGCGCCGTCATCGGCGTCGCCGACGAACTCAAGGGACAGATCCCGCGCGGCTTCGTCGTCCTGAAAGCCGGCAGCAACCGGGAACCGAGCGAGGTCGAGGCCGAACTCGTCCGGCTCGTACGCGAACGCATCGGCGCCGTCGCCTCCCTCAAGGACGTCACGGTCGTGGCCGCCCTGCCCAAGACCCGCTCGGGAAAGATCCTGCGCAAGACGATGCGCGGTATCGCCGACGGCCACGACGAACCCATCCCGTCCACGGTGGACGACCCCGGCGTCATCGAGGTCCTGCGCCCGGTTCTCCGCCGCCGTACCGACACCCCGTGGACGTGACCGCCCGGGGCGCCCCTTCTCGCTGTCCGCCGGCATCCGGCTGTGCATAGGCCGGGTTCTGTCACACCGAGCATCTCCCCCAATCGGTCCCTGACGCGGTGTGCCGACTGCCCATGTGGCATTGGGGTTCACGAGGCTCTGCATCGCAAGAGACCACCTACCGCCAAGGAACAAGGGGCGGCCTGTCATGCCAGGCGCCGCGAGACAGTGTCAAGTAGCCCCACAAGCTGACGCAGGGAGCAGAACGGTCCAACCGCCCTCGGTCCCCGCGCCCTCAACGTCCACCAATCATTCGCTGCAAGCCACAGAAACGCCAGGTCAGAGGCACTCTAGCTCGCCGTGCCGCTCTCCTTCCCCTATACAGAGGACCCTCGCAGGCGCGCATCCGCTACGCTGTCCCTGGTCGGTCGTTGGTGCGTCGCGTTGTCCGCTCAGGTGACCCTGCGGAGGACGTCGCACAACGTCTGACCAGCGGGCTTGTGCCCCTCGTCGAAGATCCGCAGGCTGGATTTTCAACAAGGTTTTCCACAAGCCCCCGCCTTCGTAGCTCAGGGGATAGAGCACCGCTCTCCTAAAGCGGGTGTCGCAGGTTCGAATCCTGCCGGGGGCACAACGCATTACGCCGCTGATCTGGAGTTCCTCCCCCCAGGGAGGCGCTTTAGCCGGCCTCGGACTCCTCGTCCGAGGCCGTTTGCGTGAGCGGTGCGTGAGCGGACGGATCGCCAGGCCCCGGACTTTCTCCCAACGGATCAGCATCATCCGGCACGGACTCGGGGCTGGGCTCCTCGGCATCGTCGGGCTCGGGCTCCGCTTCGGGGGCGGTGTTCTCGGAGGTGGCGCGTGCGCGCGGTACGAGCCGGGCGGCAGCCTCGGCGATCGCCAGATCCGCCTCGGGCAGCAGCACGCGCTGGAGCGGGCGCTCGGTGCACGGCAGGGCCACGACCCCGGTCCCGGGCGGCGCGGGGCCGGGCGGCGCGGGGCCGGGCGGCGCTCGGCGGATGCGCCGCCCGGTGGGATGCGGTCAGGCGGTTCGCCTGATGCGGTGGGCGGTCGCGACGCCGGTGACGGCCAGCGCGGCGGTGAGGCCGAAGGTGGCCGTCAGCGCGGTGGCGGTGGCCGCGCCGTGTTCGTGTGCCAGGGCGATCGCCGCCCCACCGAGGCCGCTGAGTACGGCGACGGCCAGGGTCTGGGCGAGCTGCATCGCGCCGCTGACCTCGCCCTGCCGGTCGGCGGGCGCCTGCTCCATGGCGTCGGTCGTCGCGGCGTTGAACGCGATGCCCATGCCGGCGCCGCCGACGGCCCAGCCGAGCACGGCGACCAGGGCCGGCACCGAGTCGATCAGGATGCCTACGGCGATGATCGCGACACCCGCGGCCAGCACCGCGCAGCCGGCACCGATCGGCAGCGCTCGGGAACTCCCGCGCCAGCGATCGTCCGCCCGGCCCTGCCAGGCCGCGCCGAGCACCCAGGTGATCGCCCCGGCGGACAAGCCGATGCCAGCCTCGGTGGTGCTCAGTCCGCGCAACTGGGTGAGGCCGAGCGGCAGGAAGGCCTCGCTGCCGAAGTAGGCGCCGCACAGCAGGAACCGGATCAGCACTCCGGTCGGCACCCCGCGCCGGCCGCGCAACGTGCCGGGCGGCAGCACGGTGCGCAGGCCCAGTACCGCGGCCACGCTGCCGAGCAGCGCCAAGGGCACCAGCAGGGCGAGGTCGGTGAGCTGCAGGCCGCCGAGCAGCACCGCGGTGCCGGCGCTGACCAGGATTCCGCGGGCCACCGGGCCGCGCCACCAGGTGCCACGCGGTTCGTCCGCGGCGGGTGGGTGTGGGTGTCCTCGGCGCAGCAGCGGGGGCACCGCCATCGCCCAGGCGAGCCCGATCAGCGGCAGCAGCAGTACGAACACGCCGCGCCAGTGGATGTGCTCGGCGACCAGTCCGGCGAGGGCCGGCCCGACAAGCGAGGGGACGGTCCAGGCGCCGGACACCAGCGCGAACATCCGGGACCTGAGGTGTTCCGGATAGTTCAGGCCGATGACGGTGTAGGCCAGGGCCATCACGGCGCCGACGCCGAGGCCCTGCACGAAGCGCCCGGCGAGGAAGATGGGCCAGTTCGGCGCGGCGCCGGCTAGGGCGCAGCCGGCCGCGAAGACGGCCAGGCCGATGCCTAGCGGCCTGGCCGGACCATGGCGGTCGGCGGAGCGGCCGGCCGCGACGGTGCCGATCAGGTTGGCGAGCATCAGGGCGGAGAATCCCCAGCCGTAGGCGTTGAGGCCGCCTAACCTGCCGGCGATCTCCGGAAGCACCGTGGCCACGCCCATCGACTCGAAGGCCACCAGGCCGACCGACAGGACGATTCCCCAGGTCATGGCTGTGTACGGGGCCTGGAACACGCTCTGCCCCGCGGCCTGGCCCGGTGGCTCTGTCATGGGATCGCGCCGCGCCGAGGGGTCGGTGGCTCCTTCGTCGGCCAGTTCCCGCCGTGACATGAGGACCTCCCATTTATATTACGTTACGGACCGGAACAGAATGAAAATCCATGCTACCTATACTGAGCGCCATGGCAAACCCTGGGAGCACCTCCGCCCGCACCGTCGCCAGGGCGGCCGGGCGGCCGCGGGACGCGCGGCTCGACACCGCGATTCTGACCGCCACCCGGGAGCTGCTCGCCGAGGTCGGCTACCCCGGCCTCACCCTGGAGGCGGTGGCCGTCCGGGCCGGCACCACCAAGCCGGCCATCCGGCGCCGCTGGGCGTCGCGGCAGCTGCTGGTCATCACGGCACTGGGCGAGATCATGGGCACCGCCCCCACCCCCGACACGGGCTGCACCCACTGCGACCTGATCCTGGGCATCGAGACCATCGGCCAGGCCTTCGGGGGCACCTTCGGCCGCCGGACGATGCCCGCGCTGATCGCGGACCTGGCCGACGATCCCGAACTGGACCGGGTCTTCGCCGACACGATCTTCCACCCCAGGCGGGCCACCACCAAGGCGGCGCTGCAGCGCGGCATCGAGCGCGGCGACATCCGTGCGGACGCCGACCTGAACCTGCTGCTCGACCTGCTGGCCGCCACCACCTATCACCGAGTGCTGTTCGGCCATCTGCCGGTCGACGACCGACTGGCGCACAACGTGGTGATGACCGTCCTCGACGGCGCGGCAACACCGCACTGGCGCGACCACTACCGGCAGCGCCACGATGGGTGACCAGGCTCGGGGCGCCCGCGGTGCACGGCGTTGGCCGGTGCCGAAGATCAGTGCTTGGTCAGCGGCGAGGAGCGGATCAAGTCCTTCCACGCCGCTGTCGGACGGCCGTAACGCCGCTCACTCCGCACCACAACCGCACCAGATCGAACGGCGAACGGGGGAATCACGTGAAAGCAGCCGAGCCCGACGAGACCGCCAATCAGCAGTTCGCCCAGGTCAGCGCCCCAACAGGCCTCAGAATGCCGCAGCTTCCCCAGCTGCGGGCCCACACAGCTCTGTAGGTCGGCAGTGCTCTCTCCGTACACGGCAGGCACCGACAAGAGAGGGGTGCGCCCTCGAGAGAGACGCGCGCCCGACTCCAGCGTCGCCGCCGCCCAGGAACTCGATCAGCGGGTCGCCGAAACCTGGCTTGAGGCCACCTATTCGATGCCCTGCTGACGGACAACTTGTGCCGGCCAGTTCGTGAGGTAGTCGTTGACCTCGGCGATCGTCCGAAGGTGATCAGGTGCCTGCTCGTACCAGGACAGCAGCCGCGAGTTGCATGCTCCGCAGAGGAGGCCGCGTACGCACCTGCCGCAGGTCTTGTCGTCCTTGCTACTTCGCTCGCAGCAGCCGCCCCAGTGGTCCATCTGAAGCCAGTCGCTGCCGTTCCCGGGCTCTCCGTTTGTGCTGTCGCAGATGGCACACCGGTCCTCCTGATACTTATAGAGGGCCTCAACAAACGCGAAAGTCAGGTTGTTCTGACTCGCTTTCCTTTTGATGGCCTTACAGCGCTTGCAATAGGAATGGGGAACGTCCCGCCCGTTGTCCCATGGGAACTCGGACAGATCCTTGTTCTGGTCGCAGAGGGTGCAGTGGCCCATCCCTTGTGCTCGTAGCTCCAGAGCACGCTGGCGCGGGAGCTTAGACCGGATGGGGGTGAGTGGGACGCCCCGGTTGCGCTGGTCGGCATGTGTGTAGCAGAGGCCGCGAGCCCTGACCTTGTTGATACAGCCCGGGAACTCGCAGGTGCGGTCCTTGTTCAGGACGGTTCTCAACGGTGTGAGCTCATTCCCCGCATATTGCTGGCTGTAGTGGCCCTGACAGAGCCCGATGCTGTACTGGGACTTCGTGCACCCACTGAACGTGCATACCGACCCATCGGGGATGCGCTCGACCAGCGCGGTGAGAGTCTTCCCTTTGAGTTGCTGTGCGTAGTGTGACTTGCAGAGGCCACGCGACCGGATCGGTCGCCCACAGCTGGGGAACGCGCAGTCGCCCGACGTCCGGACGCGCTTCCTGATCGGCCTCAGTTCCTTGCCGGCCAGGAACTGCAGGTAGTGCGTGTGGCAGAGTCGCCGGGGCGTGTTCTTGATGCGGTTCGTGCAGCCAGCGAAGCTGCACGTTTGGTCACTCATACTGTCCCCCCAAATTGTCAAAGAGTCGTGTTGCTACTGGCCGTCTGCCTTCTCGAAGGCGGCGAGAGGCTAGCAACAGCAGCAGGATCGGGAGGGTGGTTTCGTGAAATTCTCCGCATCCCGCTGACCCACCGGGGTGCTTGCCGTTCCGCTACAGGAGCCGATCGTGCTAGTGGCCGGAGGCGTTGGGCGCGGCAGGGCCATAGGCGCCGTCGCCCTTACAGCGCCGTCAACCCGCCCGTCCGCCGGTGGGGGATTGTGAGGCCTTCGCCGGCCCTGTGCGTTCCGCCGTACGGATCAGGATGGTTCAGGATCGGGGTGCGATGCCTGGATATGGCCATGCCGATGAGGAGTGGGACCTGTTGTTCGAGTCTGGGCGGCAGTTTTTCATCGAGCGGGCGAGGCTTGGCGAGGTCACGACGTACACGGAGCTCAACGTCACCTTGGCGATCGAGCTGTTCTGACATCACAAGCTGACATCAACGACGGCGAACGATGACGCACCGAAGCGGCCACGACCGGATCGTCGAGCTACTACCGAGCCCCATTTCGGCACGCCGCGCCTCAGGGGGATCGAACTACTAAAGCGGGTGTCGCAGGTTCGAATCCTGCCGGGGGCACCAATGCCTGACCAGGCACGGAGCATCGAACAGGCCCCTCGGAGTGATCTCCGAGGGGCCTGTATTCATGTGTGCGGGGACAGATTGGGGACACCCTGTACGCGGCCGCCTCATCGGGGACGCCCTCCGCTTTCGGGACTGCACGAGGCCCCTGCGGCTGCTCTCCCTCGGTTGGCTCCTGCGGCTTCGCCTTGCGCGGGACGATCGCCACAGGCGCGTCGGCGGCCTCCAGCTCGAGCTGGGGCAGAACGCTGGTGTACGTGTCGGCGGTGAGCTTGTACGAGGAGTGCCCGAGCATGACCTGGATGGTCTTCATGTGGATGCCGGCGGCGAGGGACAGCGTCGCGGCGCAGTGGCGCAGGTCGTGCAGCCGGATCGGGGGCAGATCGAGTTTCTGGACGAGCCGGTTGAAGATCTGGGAGAGGTACTCCGGGTGGTACGGGCGCCCGTCCTCCCAGGTGAAGACACGACCCGAGTCGATGTAAGGCCCGTACTTCTTGGGGTTCTTGCGGTGCTTCTTCTCCCACTCCGTACGCTCGCTCTGCTGGCGTCGCCGCCAGAACAGCAGGAGTTGGTGGGTCTGGCTGTCGAGCCGGATGGTGCGGGCGCCGCTGTCGCTCTTCGGGGTGTCCTCCCAGACGTCGTAGGAGGCCGCGACGAGTTGCTCGCTGATGTGGACGGTGCCGGCGGTCATGTCGGTCTTAGCTACGCGGCACAGACCCTCGGCGCGCTCCCGGCGACCACGGTCTACCTGGACGGCGGCAACGCCACCTGGATCCGCCCCACCGAAATGGCCAGTCGGCTGAAGGACGCGGGCATCGCCTTCGTCCGCGGTGTCGCGGTGAATGTCGCGAACTTCGACGCGATCGACGTCTGCTGTACCTACGCGACCCAGATCACGTCGACTGGTGCAACCCAGCCGGCCGTCGGCTCGGCGTCCCCAGCTCGATCGGGGTCGGCGGCGCCGACTATCTGCTGTGGATCAAGGTACCCGGTGACTCTGACGGTTCCTGCGGCATCGGCCACGGATTTCCGGCCGGGTCCTTCTCCCCTCACCTGGCCGAGAGGCTGATCGACGGCTGGTGAAATTCGACGACGAACAGCCAGCTGTCGACCGGGCGCTACTGTTCGCCCTCGGGCGCCTCCACCATGTCACTGTCCGGCGTTGCGCCATCGACCGGAGGACCTGGGCGCTCGTTCGTGACGGCCTGCTCCCAGTGCTCTTCGACCGTCTCGCCGCTCTCACTCGCGGTGCTCCGCGCAGCGGACTTGGCGGGGCTGTCCAGCTCTTGGGACAGGCGTGCGCCGGTAATGCCACCGAACGGTTCGTACCGCTCGTTGTCAGCGTCGTACTGCCCGGCGAAGACATAGCCTCGACCAGGCACGAGCGCGACGCCGCCTTCACCGGCCGTCTCGTTCCCCTCGCCGTCCACGTACGCCATCGTGTTGACGATCGCAGTGCCCTCGGCATCGCCCTTGAACGCCTTGGTCACCTTGACCTGCCACTGCTGTTCCAGTTCGCCTGCCAGGTCGGTCTCGTTCTGGCTGACCTTTTTCACCACACGGGCGTGAAAGACATCACTGGAGGCGTAGGAGACATACTCGTCTTTGGAAAGATCAGGTACGAGCAGATCCTCCTTGACCGTCGGCTCCGAAACGTAGGTCTCATTGCCGCTGTCGCCGACCCACACCGTGAAGGCAGCAGCCCCAAGAACGGCAACCGCGGCAACACCAAGGGCAATGACTCGAGTCTTCTTCACAGAGATCAGTTCCCCAGAGCTTGTGGTAGTCCTTGCGGTCACGGCTCGTCGGTTTGGTGTCAGGCAGATACCGCCCGTCCGGCCCCATTATGGAGAGACCGTAGTTCTGGTCCTTGTGGCACAGGCCGAGAGCGTGGCCGAGTTCATGCGCTGCGGCGCCTCGCCGGTAGAACGGCTTGTCGAAGGGCCCGGGCCGTCCGGACTTGAGGTAGTAGTCGTTCATCTCGATGGTGTCGGTCGCGCCGACTCCGCCGCGCATGGTCCAGGTGGCCAGCGCGCCATCCTTCTTGTTCTTGTCCTTCCAGTGCAGGTCGTTACTGGTGTTCCAGGCGTCCCCCTTGATCTTCACCTGCTCGAGGCCGTTGCTGGTCCAGGCTTTGTTGGCCTTCTTGCGGGCGTCGTCGTACTTGCTGGACTGAGTCCAACGGATCTCGCCATCATCTACGGAGGAACGCGAGGTCGAGTCCCGGGCTGAGCCAATACAGGCGGAACCGGTACGCATCGGCTCCACGGTGATGTCGGGATCTGCCGCACCGTCGGAGTCGGCGGCGTGTGCGGGTGCCGTCACGGATGCCACTGCGACGACGGTGAGGATGCCGAGGGTGGGTATCCAGCCGGTGCATCATGATGCAACGCACGTCGAGATCCCCAAATCGGTGGTGCGTGCAAACATCATCCAGTGAAACTCCGGCGAAGATCTCGCGGCTGCGCTCGCAGGCGGCCAGGTAGCACGCGACGTCCTCAGTCAATGTCGCGCCGTCGTCCAACAGGAAGTCACCGTCCCTGCGCTTCGGCCAACCGAAGGGCGCGGGTTCCTCGCTCTGCTTTGATCGGCCTCCTCGCACTCTGAGGAGGCCGATCTATTCGGCTTGACCCGCCGACCGTCCTGTCGGGGCGTCAGCTGTCCGCGGGGCGTTCGAGCGCCACCTTGGGCAGCCGCCGGGCAAGCGGGGCGGGCAGCCACCAGGCCCACTTGCCCAGCAGTTGCATGATGGCCGGGACGATCAGGCAGCGGATGACCACCGCGTCCAGCAGGATCGCCACGGCGAGGCCAAGGCCGAATTGCTGGAGCATCCGGTCGGCACTCAGCATGAAGGCGCCGAACACCACGATCATGATGGCCCCAGCCGCCGTGATCACCTTGCCGGTGGAGGCCAGTCCTTCCCGCACCGCGAGGGAATGATCCTTTGTACGCTCCCACTCCTCATGCATCCGCGAGACCAGGAACACCTCGTAGTCCATGGAGAGCCCGAACACGATCGCGAAGATCAGCACGGGGAGGAAGGCTTCGATCGGGCCCGGCTGCACCCCGAACAGGCCGTGTTGGAACACCAGAGTCATGGCGCCGAGCGCGGCGGTGATCGAGATCAGGTTCAGCAGGGCTGCCTTGACGGGGATCAGGACCGACCGGAAGACCAGCATCAGCAGCAGGGACGACAGTCCGACGACGACGGCGACGAAGAGCGGCAGCCTCTTCGAGACGGTGTCCGCGAAGTCCTGGGAGGCGGCGGTGGCGCCGCCGACCAGGATCTTGGCGCCGGTGTCGCGCTCCAGGTTCGGGGCCACGTCGTCGCGCAGGTGGTGCACGAGATCGGTGGTGCCTTCGTCCTGCGGTGCTGCCTTCGGGTAGACGATCACGGTGGACAGCGCGCCGTCCTCGGACGGCATCGCGGGGCCGGCCGCGGCAACGCCCTCGGCCTTGGCCAGCTCGGACTGGACGGCCTTGCCGGCTGCTTCGTCTCCTTGCGCCAGGACGACCAGCGGACCATTGAAACCTGGGCCGAAGCCCTCGGCGAGCAGGTCGTACGCCTTCTTGGAGGTCGTGGTCTTCGGGTCGTTGCCGGCGTCGGCGAAGCCGAGGCGCATGCCAAGGGCCGGTGCGGAGAGGGCCAGCAGGGCAAGCACGGCCACCAGCAGTGACGGCAGCGGACGGCGCTGTACGGCTGCGGCCAGGGCCCGCCAACGATGGCCTTCGGCTTTGCCCTTGGCCGGGGTCTTGGCCGCGTGCTTGAGCACATGGCGCTGGATGCGCATGCCGAAGAGCGCCAGCAGCGCGGGCAGCAGGATGAGCGAGGCGGCCATGGTGGCCAGCACGGTCAGTGCCAGGGCGAGAGCCACACCCTGCAGCGAGCCCAGGCCGAGCGCGACCAGGCCGAGCAGGGCGATGATCACGGTGCAGCCGGCGAAGAAGACCGTGCGGCCGGCGGCGTCCAGGGCCTTACGGCCGGCTTGATCCGGGTCGGCGCCCTCTGTGAGCTCGTGCCGGTAGCGGTAGAAGATCAGCAGTGCGTAGTCGACGCCGACGCCGAGTCCGACGAGCATCGTGATGGGCGGCGTGAAGTCGGCGATGGTGAAGACGTGCGAGGCGAGAACGATCAGCCCAAGAGCTGAGCCGACCGCGAAGAGGGCGGTGAGCAGCGGCACGGCGGCCGCCACCAGGGAGCCGAAGAGCAACCCGAGGATGACCAGGGCTGCCACGATGCCGGCCAGTTCAGCGGTCGGGCTTCCCTTGTCCTCGGCGCCGCGCACGGCATCGCCGCCGAGCTCGACCTGGAGCCTGTCCGCCTCAACACCCTTGGCGGTGTCGATGATCGCGGTGACGTCGTCCTTGGGCACGGCCTCGGCCTTGCCGTCGAGCGTGACGGTGGCGTACCCGATCGTGCGGTCCTTCGACACCGCGGAGGCATCGGCGTACGGGCTGCGCACATCGGCGACGCCCGGCAGTCCCTTCACCTCGGCCAGCATCTTCTCCACGGCGGCCTTGCGGCCGTCGATGCCCTGGCTGTCCTTGAGCACGATGTCGACACTGTCGCCGGCCTGGTCGGAACCGTGCCTCGTGAACAGGTCGGTGGCCGCTTGGGAGTCGGTGCCCGGCAGGGCGAAGTCGTTCTTGTACGCGGAGCCTGCGGCCTGAGAGCCCAGCGTGACGGCGGCCAGGACGGCCACCCAGATCAGCAGGGCGGCCCAGCGGTGACGCTGTGCCCAGCCGGCCAGGGCGCCGAACCGGCCGCCGCGCGGCCGATCCGGCCGGTCCGGTGGTGCGGGCGGGGCAAGGGGCGCGGCTGTGCCGCGGGTGGGAGACATGGGTGACTACCTCGGATTCGGGCGATTCGAGTGTGAGTGGCCTGGCTGAAGAAGCGCGCCCACCACGGCGCCGCACAACGTGGGCACGCCGATCCCCAGAGCGGCAAACGCGCCGCCGACCTCGAAGGCCAGGGCTCCGGCGGCCGTGACCAGCAGCATCCCGGCGGCGGCCCCGACGAGCGCGCCGACGAATGCGGCCGTGGCCCGTCCGCGGAAGGGGGGTGCGTTCATGCCCTTGAGCGTGCCTGCGCGAGGGGGCCGAATCGTCAGCCTGCGGCTGACACTGAGGCGTACCCCAGTAGGTGCAGACTGCCGCCGCGTCGTACCCCAGGAGTGCCGGGTGTGCCGTTCACCGCGGGGCCGGGCTACGCCCCCAGCCAGCCCGGGCTGACCAAGCCGGACTCGTACGCCACCACCACGACCTGCGACCGGTCCCGCGCCCCCAGCTTCGCCATGATCCGGCTGACATGCGTCTTCGCCGTCGACGGTGACAGCACGAGCCGCGCCGCGATCTCGTCGTTCGTAAGCCCTGCGGCCACCAGCTGCATGACCTCGCGCTCGCGGTTGGTGAGGACATCGAGCTGGGGATTCGGCACCGGGTTGTGCACCCGGCCCGCGAACTCGGCGATGAGGCGCCGGGTGATCGACGGGCTGATCAGGGCATCGCCCCGGGCGGCGACCCGTATCGCCTGCAGCAGTTCTTCCGGCTCCGTGTCCTTCACCAGAAAGCCCGTCGCCCCGGCGCGCAGCGCCCCGTACACGTAGTCGTCCAGATCGAAGGTTGTCAGGATGACCACCTTCACGGACGCCAGCCGCTCCTCTCCGGCGATCTCCCGGGAGGCTTCCAGACCGTCCATTCCTGGCATCCGGATGTCCATCAGGACCACGTCCGGCCGGAGCTCGTGGCAAGCCGAGACCGCCGACTGCCCGTCCGCGGCCTCTCCCACCACTTCGATGTCGTCCTGGTCCTCCAGGATCGACCGGAACCCGGCCCGGACGAGCCGCTGGTCCTCCGCCAGCAGGACCCTGATCATCGGTCACTCCGCTCCATCGGCTCGCCTGTGGTCCCGTACGGTAGCCGGGCTCGCACCGCGAATCCGCCATCCGGTCGCGGACCCGCGGTCAGCTCGCCGCCCAGTGCCCGCGCCCGCTCCGTCATACCGGTGATCCCGCTACCGCCACCGGACCCGGCCGGGCGGGCCGCAGCGCCCCGGCCGTCGTCCTCTACGGTCAGGGTCAGCTCCCTTTCCCCGTAGACGAGTTGGATCGTGACCCGTCCGGCGCCGCTGTGCTTGGCTGCGTTGGTCAGCGACTCCTGCACGATCCGGTACGCGGCCAGGTCGACCGGAGCCGGCAGCGAGCGTTCAACGCCTGTCCGCTCGATCCGCACCTCGAGCCCCGCCAGCTTCGCCGAGGCCACCAGCTCGTCTGCGCGGGCCAGCCCCGGCGCGGGTGCCGTGGGCGCCTCCTCGTCGACCTGGCGGAGCACGCCGAGGGTGGCCCGAAGCTCCCGCAGGGTCTCCCGGCTGCTCGCCTTGATCGCGCCGAGCGCATCCTCGGCCTGGGCAGGATCCTTCTTCAACCGGTACAGCGCCGCACCCGCCTGCACGTTGATCATCGAAATGTTGTGCCCGATCACATCGTGCAACTCGCGGGCAATGCGCAGCCGCTCCTCGGTGGCCCGCAGCCGCGCCTCCTCCTCGGCGTACGCCACCCGGCCGTGCCGCACGCTGCCGAGGGCCACCACGGCGACCAGCCAGCCGGTGAGCATGAACACCGCCGTGCCGGTGACATCGCTGTGTCCCACAAGGGTGCCCGCGCCCACGCCGATCGCCATCGCCGCTGCCATCGCGACAGCCGCCCGCAGCCGGCCCCGGGCCGCGATGGCGTACAACACCACGATCGGCACCACGACCAGCGGACCGTCGATGTCGCTCAGCAGGTAGTAGCCGCCCGTGGCCAGCACCGTGAACCAGCCCACCGCCACCGGATACCGGCGCCGGAGCAACAGCGCTCCGCACACCGCAATGATCAGCAGCCAGGATCCGATCAGCGAGGGCATCGAGCCCCCGCCGTTGCTCAGCCGCTTCCCCTCAGCGATCGCCACCAACACGAACACCCCAAAGGCCAGGGCAGCGTCAGCGCGGGCGGCATGAGGCAGCCGGAAACGGGTCTGATCGAAAGGCGCCACGCGTTCATTCTGCCTGCGACGCCGATCAACGGAGGAGCCCTGCAGCAGGGCCCTCGCTCTGGACTTCGTCCCGCCCTGCGAGGTCTGCGGGCCAGACACCGGCTTTCAGGTAGGCCGGGTTGTGCAGGCGAAGGCCATGAGCGTGGGCACTGGGAGGACAGGTACGGGAGCGAGGTTCTCGAGAGCTGCCTCTGGTAAAGGGAAGATCAGAGCGACTCGCGAAGCCTGTCTCACTGAGAAAACCTCGGACTAGTCTGATCCCCCTGAACAGCCTTTCGAGAGCACGACACATGGAAAAGGTGACGGGGGATGCCGCTTAGACCCGGCGATGTGGAGTCCATAGGCGGCTATACGCTGATCGACCGGCTCGGCAGCGGCGGCATGGGCGTCGTCTATCTGGGCCGCTCGGCCTCGGGACGGCAGGTCGCGGTCAAGGTTGTGCACGCGCCGTACGCGCAGGACGAGGAGTTCCGGACGCGCTTCAGGCAGGAGATAGTGGCAGTCCGCCGGGTGAGCGGGGCGTTCACGGCCCCGGTGGTGGACGCCGATCCGGACGCCGTGCAGCCGTGGATGGCTACGCAGTATGTGCCGGGCCGCACCCTGTCGGACGTCGTGGCCAAGGACGGCCCGCTGAGCGGACGTGAGTTGCGCACGCTCGCGCTGGGCCTTGTCGAGGCGCTGCGGGACATCCACCAGGCTGGTGTGGTGCACCGCGATCTGAAGCCGAGCAACGTTCTGATGGCCGAGGACGGACCCCGCGTCATCGACTTCGGCGTCTCGCACGCCGTCGACAACGAAGCCCTGACCGTGACCGGGCGGTTGATCGGCACGCCGCCCTTCATGTCGCCGGAGCAGTTCGCCGCGCCACGGGACGTCACCACCGCTTCGGACGTGTTCTCGCTGGGGTCGTTGCTGGTGTATGCGGCCACCGGTACCCGCCCGTTCGACGGGAGCAGCCCGTACCTGACGGGCTATCAGGTGATGTACGAGGCGCCGGTCCTGGACGGAGTCACCGAACCGCTCCGGAGCATCGCCGAACTCTGTCTGACCAAGGATCCGGCCGGCCGCCCCGAACTTGCCGAGCTGCACAGCATGCTCCTGACGCTCCCGGATTCCACCGCCCCGGTCGCGCCGGGAGTGGCCGACTCAGCGGAACCCAGCCACCAGGTTTCCGATACACACCCTGTCGCACAAGGCCCTGCCACCACCGGGGGTGAGGGGGGAACGGACAGGCCCCGGGCCGGTCACGGACGTCGAGGACGGCGCATCCTCATCAGTCTCGCCGCAACCCTGGTCGTCACCGGGCTGAGCATCACGGCAGTGAAAACGGCAGCGAAAACGGCAGCGGAAACCGGGTCACATCAGAATAAAAGTTCCCAGCAGCCGACCGCGCCCGCATCCGCGCCCGCGCCCGCATCCACATCCACATCCGCCGCAACAGTGACGCCACCGCCGAAGCACGTGCGGTGGGACTACCAGATCGGCGGTGCGTACGCCCTGCCGACCGGTGTGCAGGTAGTCAGTCGCAGCCACGAAGACACGCCAGCGCCGGGTGCATACAACATCTGCAATTTCAACGCCTTCCAGGCGCAGGAGAACGCGGAGAAGGACTGGGCCTCCGACCTGCTGCTGCGCGATGCCAACGGGGATGTCGTCTACGACGAGGACTGGGGCGAGGCGGTCCTGGACATCCGCACGGACGCCAAGCGGCAGCGCATCGCTTCCGAGGTGAACACCTGGATCGACGAGTGCGCCACCAAGGGGTACAAAGCCGTCGAGCCCGACAACTACGACACGTTCACCCGCTTCCCGGATTACCTCACGGCCAATCAGGCCAAGGCGTTCATGAAGCTGCTGGCGGCGCACGCCCACGCGAAGGGCCTGGCCGTCGCCCAGAAGAACACCCTGGAGCTCGTGTCCGAGCGTGCGTCCGTAGGTCTGGACTTCGCCGTGGCGGAGGAGTGCGGCGAGTGGAACGAGTGCGGCAAGTTCGCCGAAGCGTTCGACAACAACGTGCTCGTTGTCGAATACACGGCGAAGGGCCTGTCGAACGCGTGCTCCGGCTGGAGCAGCACACTGAGCGTTGTCCGCCGCGACCAGTACGTCGTGCCCGAGGGCACGAGCGGCTACCTCCGCGAAACCTGCTGACGCCAAGCCTGGCCAGCCTGGGAGGAAACCCATCCTGAGCCGGCCCTTTGTTTGTAGCGGCACAGGGCGGCTGTCGGCCCGAGGGAGTTTGCGCGAAGCTCAGCACCGCCACCGGACCCGTCCGACCCAGAACGGCGGCAACCGTCATCGAGTCCGAGTCCGAGGCCGCTGCGCGATCTGCCGCCGCGTCAACCTGGCGACTGGGAGTAATCGCTGCCCAGGCGTCTGGATTCGATGCCCGCGCTCCAAGGTCGGGCGGTCATGTCCGGTCGCGGTAGCGTTGTGGACTGATCCCGCGTGCCCGCTTGAAAGCGGTGCTGAGCGCGAATGCGCTGCCATAACCGACCTGGTGGGCCACGGAGTCAATCGTGGCGTCCGGCTCCCTGAGAAGATCGGCGGCCAGGTCGATTCGCCACTCGGCGAGGTACGCCATTGGTGGCATACCAATGAGGTCGGTGAAGCGGCGGGCCAACGTCGCTCGGGACACCCCGGTCCGCCCGGCGAGCGCGGCCACCGTCCAGGGATGGCCCGGGTGGCCGTGTATGAGCCGCAGGGCGGTGCCGACAACGGGATCCCCGTTGGCTCGGTACCAGGCCGGCGCTTCGGCATCGGGCCGGGAGAACCATGCGCGGAGGCTTGCGACCAGCAAGAGATCCAGAGATCGATCGAGCACGAGATCCTGGCCCGGCTCGTTTCGCACGGTCTCCTCAGCGAGTAGCGACACCAGCGCCGATTCGACGTGGGCGGCCCTGGGGATGACCAGTAGCGGCGGCAACGCGCTGAGCAGGTGCGTAGCGATCTCGCCCCGTCCCCGGTACTTGCCGATCAGCAGCACCGACGAACCGTCCGCGCCGTCGTCGCAAGTTCGCACGCCGTTGACCCAGGTGCGCACACCCATGTCCGCGACCTCGGGCAGCTCCGTGCCCGCTGAGGTTGTCCGTCGAGGGCCGGGCTGAATGACCACCTGGATCGGAGTGCGGGGATTGTCGGCGAAGGTAAACGCGTCCGGGCCACGCATGATCGCGATATCGCCTGCGCCCAGTCGCACCGCATCGCCAGTGCTGGGCACAACCCAGGGCATCCCTCGCAGGATCGCCACTACGCTGAGTGGTGCCCTGTCCCGCACCTGCACCGACCAGGGCGGGTTCTGGACGGTCCGCAGCACGAATGCACCCCTGGCCCTGACTCCGTCCAGCAAGATCGACAAAGGGTCCACCGGCGCAGTGTAAGAACCACTAACAGAATGCGTTCGAAGCTTGGTGTGCGTCATGTGTCCGGCGCCTCATGAGTGTTGGCGCAGCAGCTCGATGAATGGCCGCACTTGCGTGCGCATTCGACGCGCCGGTCCGGCAGCTTGGGTTCAACTCACGGTCGAGCCTTTGGCCAGCGCGTCCATGAGGAGGTCGACGAGCCGACTGGCCTGCTCTTTGGTGCCGTGCTGCACGGCATAGGCAATGCCGCCCATGAGGAGTAGAACATCGTCGGAGGTGACGTCGGTTCGCAGGCTGCCGTCTCGGGCGCCGGCCTCGAGAAGGGTGGCGACGGCGTCGGTAAGGAG
>NZ_VCHX02000352.1 GCF_005768555.2 Streptomyces sporangiiformans | reverse complement strand
GTTTGAGGACGAGGCCGTTCAGGCCGATTCGGGGGTCTGGGGGCGGAGCCCCCAGGTACGGGATGGGACGGGTAGGGGCGGCGGGGGCGAAACCCCCCACGCCCCCCGGGGCGGAGCCCTCAGTCCACGTCCACCACGGCCTGAGCGAACTGCGCCTGGTACAGGCGCGCATACGCGCCACCGGCTCCCAACAGCTCCTCGTGCGCCCCCTGTTCCACGATCGCCCCGTTCTCCATCACCAGAATCGTGTCCGCGTCCCGAATGGTCGACAACCGGTGAGCGATCACGAACGACGTCCGCCCATGCGCCAGCTTCGCCATCGCCTTCTGGATCAGCACCTCGGTCCGCGTGTCCACGGAACTCGTGGCCTCGTCGAGCACCAGTATCACCGGATCGGACAGGAACGCCCGCGCGATGGTGATGAGCTGCTTCTCACCCGCGCTCACCCCCGATCCCTCGTCGTCGATGACGGTGTCGTACCCGTCCGGCAACGTACGAATGAACCGGTCCGCGTGCGCGGCCCGCGCCGCCTCCTCGATCTCCGCGCGCGTGACCTCGCGAGAGGCCCCGTACGCGATGTTCTCCGCGATCGTGCCCCCGAACAGCCAGGTGTCCTGAAGCACCATGCCGATCCCGGCCCGCAGTTCGTCGCGCGACATCTTGGAGATGTCGACCCCGTCGAGCGTGATGCGCCCACCGGTGACCTCGTAGAACCGCATCAGCAGGTTCACCAGCGTCGTCTTGCCCGCCCCGGTCGGACCGACGATCGCGACCGTATGACCGGGTTCGGCCTTCAGCGACAGGTCCTCGATGAGGGGCTTCTCGGGGTCGTAGCGGAAGGACACGTTCTCCAGCGCGACCCGGCCGCGTACCTCCCGTACCTCTGCTGTCTCTCCGATGCCTGTCTCCCCGACTCCTGCCTCCCCGACCGCCATCGGCTTCTCGCCCGGCACGGGGTCCGCCTCCTGCTCCTCCGCGTCGAGCACCTCGAAGATCCGCTCGGCCGAGGCGACCCCGGACTGCACGAGGTTGGCCATGGAGGCGACCTGCGTGAGCGGCATCGAGAACTGCCGCGAGTACTGGATGAAGGCCTGCACGTCACCGATCGACAGTGCCCCCGAGGCCACCCGGAGCCCGCCGACCACGGCCACCAGCACATAGTTGAGGTTCGAGACGAACATCATCAGCGGCTGCATGACCCCGCTGTTGAACTGCGCCTTGAACCCGGCCTCGTACAACTTCTCGTTCTGCTCGGCGAACTGAGCCGCCGACTCGTCCTGCCGCCCGAAGACCTTGACGAGCGTGTGCCCGGTGTACATCTCCTCGATGTGCGCGTTGAGCTTGCCCGTCGACCGCCACTGCTGCACGAAGTGCGGCTGCGACCGCTTGCCGACGCGGGTCGCGGCATAGAACGACAGGGGCACCGTGACCAGCGCGACCAAGGCCAGCAGCGGTGACACCCAGAACATCATCGCCAGCACGCCGACGATCGTCAGCAGCGAGTTGATGAGCTGTCCGAGCGACTGCTGGAGCGTCTGCCCGATGTTGTCGATGTCGTTGGTGGCGCGGCTGAGCACCTCACCGCGCTGCCGCTTGTCGAAGTACGACAGCGGCAGCCGCGACAGCTTCGTCTGGACGTCCTCGCGCATCCGGTACACGGTCATGTTGACCGCCCGGTTCACCAGCCGCGTCGCCACGGCCATCAGCAGTCCGGCGCCCGCGAACGCCAGGAGCGCGAGCCCCAGCACCTCGCCGACCGCGGTGAAGTCGATGCCCTTGCCCGGCGTGAAGTCCGTCCCGGAGAGCATGTCGGCCACCCCGTCGTCCCCGCGCTCCCGCATGGACTTCAGCACCTCGGCCTTGGTGGCGCCCTCCGGCATCTCCCGCCCGACGACCCCCGCGAAGACCAGGTCGGTCGCCCGGCCGAGGATCTTCGGGCCCACGACCGACAGCCCGACGCTCAGGACGACGGCGAGCAGCATCGCGTACATGGTGGCCCGCTCGGGTCTGAACTGCGCGAGCAGCCGCTTCCCGGATCCCTTGAAGTCCATCGAGTGCTGGTCGGGCCCGCCCCCGGCCATCATGCGCCCCATGGGCCCTGCCATCAGGCCGCCTCCGCTTCCGTCAGCTGGGAGAGCACGATCTCCCGGTAGGTCTCGTTCTCCGCCATCAGCTCGTTGTGGCGGCCGGTCCCCACGACCCGCCCCTCGTCGAGGACCACGATCCGGTCGGCGTCCCGGATGGTCGACACGCGCTGCGCGACGATCACGACGGTCGCCTCGGCGGTCTCGCGCGCGAGTGCCGTACGCAGCGCCGCGTCCGTCGCGTAGTCGAGCGCCGAGAACGAGTCGTCGAAGAGGTAGATCTCCGGGCGCTGTACGAGCGTGCGGGCGATGGCGAGGCGCTGCCGCTGGCCGCCCGACACATTCGTACCGCCCTGCGCGATGGGGGAGTCGATCCCGCTCTCCAGCCGCTCCACGAAGTCCTTGGCCTGCGCCACCTCCAGCGCGTGCCACAGCTCCTCGTCGCTCGCGTCCGGATTCCCGTACCGCAGGTTCGTGGCCACCGTGCCCGCGAACAGATACGGCTTCTGCGGGACGAGGCCCACGGTGCGCGCCAGCAGTCGCGGCTCAAGGGTCCGTACGTCCACGCCGTCGACGAGGACGTCACCGTCCGTGGCGTCGAAAAGGCGCGGGACCAAGCCGAGCAGCGTCGACTTGCCGCTGCCGGTCGACCCGATCACGGCGGTCGTCTCGCCGGGCCGCGCCACCAGGTCGATGGACTTCAGCACCGGCTCCTCGGCGCCGGGATACCGGAATCCGGCCCCGCGGATCTCCAGATGGCCGTGGCGCCGCAGTTCCCGTACGGGAGCGGTCGGCGGCACGACGCTGCTCCGCGTCTCCAGGACTTCCTGAATGCGCTCGGCGCAGACCTCGGCGCGCGGCACCATCATGAACATGAAGGTGGCCATCATCACGGACATGACGATCTGCATCAGATAGGCGAGGAACGCGGTCAGCGCGCCGATCTCCATCCC
Source organism: Streptomyces sporangiiformans (assembly GCF_005768555.2). Taxonomy (GTDB): domain Bacteria; phylum Actinomycetota; class Actinomycetes; order Streptomycetales; family Streptomycetaceae; genus Streptomyces; species Streptomyces sporangiiformans. The sequence continues at coordinate 144,818 of NZ_VCHX02000352.1, read as the reverse complement.
GCCGCTGTCGATGCGGTGCGCGCCGAACCAGACCACCGCGATCGATGACACGTTCACCACGGTCATGACGATCGGGAACATCAGCGCCAGCATCCGCCCGGTGCCGAGCGACACCTCGGTGAGGTCGACGTTCGCCTTCCGGAAGCGCTCCTCCTCGTACGCGTCGCGGACGAAGGCACGGATGACGCGGTTGCCGGTGATCTGCTCGCGCAGCACCCGGTTCACCGTGTCCAGGCGTTCCTGCATGGCGCGGAACAGCGGGCGCAGGCGGCGCACGATGAGACTGACCGCGATGCCGAGCACCGGCACGACGGCGAGCAGCACACCGGACAGCGGCACGTCGAGGCCGAGCGCCATCACGATGCCGCCCACGCACATGATCGGCGCCGACACCATCAGCGTGAACGTCATCAGGGCCAGCATCTGCACCTGCTGCACGTCGTTCGTGGTGCGGGTGATCAGCGACGGCGCCCCGAAGTGGCCGACCTCCCGCGCGGAGAACGACTGCACCCGGTCGAAGACGCCGGCCCGGATGTCGCGGCCGACCGCCGAGGCCGTGCGGGCGCCGTAGTAGACGGCGCCGATGTTGCACACGACCTGCGCCAGCGAGACACCGATCATCAGCGCGCCGAAGGACAGGATGTAGCCGCTGTCGCCCTTCACGACACCGTCGTCGATGATGTCCGCGTTCAGGGTGGGCAGGTAGAGGGTGGCGCAGGTCTGCAGGAACTGCAGCAGCACCAGTAAGGCGATGGGCTTCTTGTATGGCCTGAGGTAGGTCCGCAGGAGTCGTATGAGCACGCTGGTCTCTCGGGTCGGCGACAGGGGGCGGGAACGGTGACGCACCACGCCCCATCGTCGGACAGCCACCGGCGTTACCCCAGCGAATTACGCCAAGAGCGCTCCAAGAACCCGGCAAGAAACCCCGTAAGAGGCATCAAGCTTCCCGGAACGCATGATTCCGGACGCCCTGGGCCCTGGACCTTGGGCTCTGGACTCTCAGGAGCTCTGGATTCTCAGGAGCTCTGGACTCTCAGGATCTGAGGGCGCCCGGGTGCGTCTGATCGCGTACCGACGTGTACTGCTGCCGCACGGCCTGCCCCACCGCCAGCTCCTCGCCGGGCTCCAGGACCTGCGCGGTCGCCCCCTGCCAGGCGGGCGGCTGCCGCGGATCGAACGTGCCCTGCGCGACGCCGAGCGGATCGAGCGTGCCCCGCGAGGCGCCGAGCGCCCAGGCCGCCTGCCGGGCCGCACCGATCGCCGCGTAGTCGGCGGCCTGCGGCACCACGATCTGCACGCCCAGCAGCGGGGGCGCGCAGGCCTGCACGGCGGGCAGCTCGGCGGCCTGGCCCAGGAGGAAGATCCGCCGCACCTCCACACCGCGGCGGCGCAGCACGTCCAACGCGTCCGCGAGCCCGCACAGCATGCCCTCGAACGCCGCCCGCGCCAGATGCTCGGCCTTCATCGACTCCCGACGCAGCCCCGACAGCGTCCCCGCCGTGTGCGGCAGAGAGGGCACCCGCTCGCCTTCCAGATACGGCAGCAGTACGAGCCCGTGCGAGCCCGGAGTCGACTTCATCGCCAGATCGGACAGGCTCTCCAGATCAGGCAGGCCGAGGAGTTCGGCGGTCCCGCGCAGTGTCCGTACGGCGTTGAGCGTGGTGACGACCGGCAGATGCATGCCCGTCGCGTCCGCGAGCGAGGTGATCATTCCGGACGGGTCGACGAGCGCCTCATGGTGCACGGCCATCACGGACCCCGAGGCGCCCAGCGACACCACCGCGTCGCCGAGCCCGATCCCGAGCCCGAACGCCGCGGCCATCGTCTCGCCCGTCCCCGCCGAGATCAGCAGCCCCTCGGGCGTCGTCCCCGCGGCCTCGGACGGGCCGAGAACATCGGGCAGCAGTGCCTGGTGCCCGAGCGCCAGCTCCACCAGATCGGTCCGGTACGTTCCGTTCGCCGCGCTCCAGTAGCCCGTGCTGGAGGCCCCGCCCCGGTCGGTGGTCCGGCGGGCGGGCCGGCCGAGCAGCTGCCACACCAGCCAGTCGTGCGCCTGCATGAGCAGGGCGGTGCGCAGCGCGGAATCGGGCTCGTTCTTGGCCAGCCAGCGCAGCTTCGTCACCGGCTGCCCCGCCTGCGGTACGCAGCCCACGGCCTGGGCCCAGGCCTCGCGGCCGCCGAGCGCGTCGACCAGATCGGCCGCCGCGACCTGCGCCCGCTTGTCCCCGCCGACCAGCGCCGGGCGCACGGTGTTGCCCTGGGTGTCCAGCGGCACGAGCGCGTTCTGCTGCGCCGAGACGCCGATGGCCTGCACGCCTTCGAGCAGCCCGCCGCTCGCCGCTTCACCGAGGGACAGCAGCCAGGCCTGCGGGTCCACGTCCGAAGGCCGGCCGCCCTCGGCGCCGCCGTCGACCGGATGCGGGGCGTACCCCTGCCGGAGCACGGCTCCGCTGTCCGCGTCGCAGACGACGATGCGAGTGAAATCGGGCGAACTGTCCAGCCCGGCGACTATCCCCATGGCGGAAATTCTGCCGTACCGCCGGACGTGGCCGTACCGGTGAGTCGCAAGCGCTCATGCCGACGTCGCGGCCGCCGCGCGTTGACCTGCTGACTGTCGTTCGCACCGCAGTCCGCCACGTGGCGCAGAGCACCCCATTCGTCCATGCGTCCGAGCGTTTGAGTGTTTGAGGATCTTCGTGTCGGAGGGCTACGTATTGCTGGAGCCCCAGTCGTCGTCGGGCACCACGCCGTTGGTGTTGCGCTCGCGCAGGGAGCGCACGCGCCCGGCCACCGACTCCGGGACGTGGTCGCCGACCCGCTCGCTCACCACGTGATACGCCTTGCCGGCGAACTGACGTCCCTGGTGGGCGGCCGACTCCGCGGTGTTGCGCACCGCGGGGTTCTGGGCTACCTGCCGGGCGGTCTTCTTCAACTGCTCGTAGCGCTCGCGCCCGGCTCGCGTGCCCAGCACGTAACCCAGAGCGAGTCCGACGACGAACGTGAGCCGGTAGCGCATGACGGCCACCCTTCCCTTGAGTCGGCATCGGTCGTAGGGGGAACCGATTGGCGGAGCACCCCCCTGCTTGCGCTAATGTATGTGTCGCAGCGAGCGCGCGCCTTCTGGCGAATACCCAGGCAGGTGCGTTCGATGCAACGAGGCAATCCTCCGTAGCTCAATTGGCAGAGCAGCCGGCTGTTAACCGGCAGGTTACTGGTTCGAGTCCAGTCGGGGGAGCTCGATCCTCCGTAGCTCAATTGGCAGAGCAGCCGGCTGTTAACCGGCAGGTTACTGGTTCGAGTCCAGTCGGGGGAGCAGCCGAAGAGGACCCTACGGGGTCCTTTTTCATGCCCGGTGGAACCGCGCAGCCCGCGCCGCGGTCCTCATGGTCATGTGAAGCCGACCATCCGAAGCAGGAGATCGTATGAGCGGCTATGCTGCGGCAGACGGCGCGCACAAATGTGCGCGACGCGCCGAGACGGGGCGGTAGCTCAGCCGGTTAGAGCAGCGGACTCATAATCCGTCGGCCGTGGGTTCGAGTCCCACCCGCCCCACCAGGTAGGTCTGTGACCTGCGGAAACGTCTCAGCGGGCGTGCGGATTCAGGGCTTTGGGCCAACGGATTGAATCCGCTGCTCGTGAGTTCAAGGGCGTTGTGATCAGCGTTGGTTGGAACCGCTCTGACCTGCATGGACGTATCAGCCCACTGTCGGCGCAAGCCGCCGCGGGTGGGCGCTGCGAGCGGGTGGACGCCGAATTTGGGACGCTGATGGGACGCAGGTCAGCGGAAGTGGCTGCCTGGGGACCTGCGCCTACGCTGCTCTGGCCTTGGGCGGCGGGGTCGGTGCGGTGTGGTGGCGGGCCACCGGGGTACTGGGCGACTTCTGGATCACTGGGCTGCCGCCGCCCGGCTGGGAGAGCGGTTCGTGAGTGAGCGGTTCTGGTGTCGCTGATGGTGCGGGCGAGGGCGGAATCTACTCGTACAGGCTTCCCGCCCAGCCCGCCTCGCCCGACCTGCTACCCCCATCCGCCGTCTTCAATGAGGCCCGGTCCGCTGCGGGCCCGTGATGTCTGCGAAGCCCTCGACCGCGAACTGCGCCCGCGACCAGCCGGGGAAGGATCATGCCCCGCCGACGTCCGGCCCGCGACTATGAGCCCCTCCCCGCCGGCTCAGCGGGAATCTGTCTCCAGCGCCGAGCGGGCGAGGACGCGGTTCAGCCAGGCCAGCAGGTCGTTGACGATCTCCTGTTTGTTGGTCTCGTGGAACAGCTCGTGGCGGGCTTCGGGATAACTGAGATAGGTCACGTCGATGACGCCGGCCTCGCCGTAGCGTTCGACAAGCAGGTTGCTGAGTGAGAGATCGGCGTTCAGCGGGTCGTGATCCCCGACCAGGACGCAGATGGGCAGATCCGCCGGGATGCCCTTGGGCTGGGCAAGTGACGCCGAGGCGATGGTGATGTCAGCCATGCCCTGGGCGTCGAGGCTGAAGCCGCACATGGGGTCGGCGAGGTAGGCGTCGACGGCCAGTTCGTCCCGGCTGAGCCAGTCGAACGGCGTGCGGCTGGGCTGGAACGCCTCGTTGAGCGCGAGCAACGGGTCTCCTCCCTCCGCGGCCTCCTGTGCCTGTGCCGCGAGCATCACGTCGACCGCGGTAGTACCGGCGAGGGCGACGGCGTCGATCAGGTGGGAGTGGCCCAGGACGTACTGCTGCGAGGCGAAGGAACCGAGGCTGTGTCCGAGCAGCACCAGGGGCAGGCCGGGGTGCTGCTCGCGGATGGCCTCTGAGAGGGTGACCATGTCACTGACGAGTCGGTTCCAGCCGTCGTCCCCGAGATGACCGGGCTCGGCGTGCCTGCTCAGCCCGTGTCCGCGGTGATCGTTGGCATAAACTGCGTAGCCCTCAGCGGTCAGTGCTGCCGCGAGTGGGGCATAACGGCCGGCGTGCTCTCCCATGCCGTGGGCGATCTGGACGACGGCTCGCGGGGGCGACTCCGGCTTCCATTCGTGCACGTGGATCTGGACGCCGTCTTCGCTTTCGAAGGTGAACATCGGGTTCCTTGTCTTGGGTACGCGGGCAGCCCTGAGCGTCCGGCCGAGTTGTACGGGCCGAGTTGTACGGGGTGGGCCGGCCCGAGCGGTTCAGGCTCACGGCGGTCGTGGTGTACGACGGTCGTGGCCGCCCGGCCGGGTCAGACGTGCTGCTCGCCGAGGTAGCCGGCGATGATCCGGGACTGGTCGGCCCGGAGTTCCCGGGCCGCGGCGTGCGCGGTGATCTCGCCGTGGGAGAGGACGTAGCCGCGGTCGGCTATGTCGAGGGCGAGGCCGACGTGCTGTTCGACGAGCAGCACCCCGCAGCCGGTGTCGTCGGCATAGCGCCTGACTATGGGCAGCAACTCCTCGACGATGATGGGTGCCAGACCGAGGCTGAGCTCGTCGAGCAGGAGCAGCTTGGGGCTGCGGGCCAGGGCCCGTCCCATGGCGAGCATCTGCTGCTCGCCGCCGGAGAGCAGTCCTGCCTTGCGGTCCTGGAGGCGGGACAGGGCGGGGAAGTAACGCGCGGCGGCCGCCTGGTCGAGGCGCTCGCCCCGGTGACCGAGGCGCAGGTGTTCCGCCACCGTGAGGCCGGAGAAGATGCCTCGTCCTTCCGGAACGTGGGCGATGCCGAGGCGGGCGCGGGTCGCTGCCGGGAGCCTGCCGAGGTCCGTTCCGTTGAAGGTGATGGTGCCGGCAAGGGGGCGCAGCAGCGCGGAGACGGCCTTGAGCGTGGTGGTCTTCCCCGCTCCGTTGGCCCCGAGGAGGGCGACGACCTCTCCCGCGCCCACTTCGAGGTCGATCCCGCGGATGACAGCGGCTCCGTCGTATCCGGCGGTGAGTCCGGCCACCTTCAGGACTGGGGTGCTCATGGTGTCTCCGGTGTGCTGGTGAGGGCCTTGGCTGAGCCGGCGGTCGAAGTGCCGGACGCGGTGGCAGGCTGGACGGCGGATGCCCCGAGGTAGGCGGTCACGACGGCTGGGTCGGTTCGGACCTGTGCCGGTGTCCCGGAGGCGATCACCTTGCCGAACTCCAGGACGACGACGTGGTCGCAGATGCCCATCACGAGGCTCATGTCGTGGTCGATGAGGAGCAGCGCGGTGCCGGCCTCAGCGACCGCGCGCAGTCTGCGTCCGAGTTCGGCGCTCTCCGTCGTGTCCAGGCCGGCCGCGGGTTCGTCGAGACAGATGATGCGGGGGCGGGCTGCCAAGGCCCGTGCCACGCCGACGAGTTTGCGTCTGCCCTGGGACAGTTCGTGTGCCGAGGCGTCGGCCAGGTCCTCGAGTCCCAGGGCCGCGAGGGCCTCCGGGACAGCGGGGTTCGGGGACGGGCGGCGGCCGAAGGTCTCGCCGAGCGTGGTCCACCACGTGGAAGGGTCCGCAGTGACCTGGAGGTTCTCCGCGACCGTGAGGTCTTCGAAGAGTTCGCTGCTCTGGAAGGTGCGGGCGAGTCCTCGGCGGGCTCGTACATGGGGCGGCCGTCCGGTCAGGTCCTTGCCGTCCAGTTCCACCTTTCCCCGGGCGGCGACGAGGCCGGTGACCGCGTCCACGAAGGTGGTCTTGCCGGCCCCGTTGGGGCCGATGAGCCCCACGAGTTGGCCCTCGCCGACCTCCAGGGAGACATCGCTGAGCGCGTGGACGCCGCCGTAGCTGACGCCCAACTGCTGGACAGAGAGCACGTTCACGGTGCGACCTCCTTGGCGTCGGCAGTGGTACGGCCGAGGTGGATCTCCGGGGAGCCGACGGCGGATGCGTTGTCGGCCGGTGGCCCCGTCGTGGCCGCCGCGCGTCTCGCCCTCTTCGCCGTCCTCCGGCGGTGGGCGGCGCCCGCGATGCCGTCGGGGTTGGCGATCAGCGTCACGATCAGGGAGACGCCGCCGAAGAGCAGGGCCCAAGTCCCCTTGATCCCGAACCACTTGTCCAGCGCGTGGGGCAGCAGCGCCTCGGTGGACATCAGCCCCGCGATCACGGCTCCGGACACCATGGTGATGCCGCCGATGTAGGCGAAACCGATCAGGCCGAGGGCGGCCAGCGCGGTGAACCGGGCGGCGCTGACCGAGCCGAAGTTGTAGCCGTAGAGGGTGCCGGCGGCGCTGGCGATGAAGGAACTGATCGTGAACGCGGCGATCTTCACGGCCCGCACGTCGACACCGGCTGCCGCGGCGGCGCGCTCGTTGGAGCGGACGGCGAGCATCCGCCGGCCGAGTCCGGTGCGCCTGAGATGGGCGACGTACAGTCCGAGGGCGACGGTGACGGCCAGGACGAGGAAGCCGAACATGGGGCTGGGTTCGTTGCCGTCCAGGCCGCGGAAGTCCGCTTTCGGGCCGAGGTCGATCCCGAACAGGCGCGGCGGGGGTACGGACACTCCGGCCGTTCCGCCGAACGAGGTGTTGTTGAACAGCGCCTGTTCCATGGCCAGGGCCGCGGCCAGGGTGACGACGGCCAGGCTCACGCCCCGCACCCGCAGGGCGGAGACGCCCGCGGCCACTCCGAGCAGTGTGGCCAGCACCATCGCGCCGAGGGCGGAGAACGGGAACGGGATCCCCAACCGGACCGAGAGGTGGGAGAGGACGAAGCCCGCGGTTCCGGAGAGCGCGAGCTGCATCACGGAGATCTGTCCCACGTAACCGGTGATGACGACGTAGGACAGGACGATGACCATGCCGATCAACGAGTTCGTGAGTGCCTGGCGGAAGTCGAACGGGAGCACTATCAGTGCGGCGGCGGCGACCGCGGTGGCCATCAGGGCGGGACGTAGCAGCCGCTCGGGCAGCGGCACCGCGGGCAGTCGCTGTTCGACGAGTTCACCGCGGCGCGGCAGACCGGCACCCCGCACGTACAGGGCGACGACCATCAGGGCGAAGACGAGGAGCTGCTGGAGGCCGGGCATGGCGTTGCCGTTGTCGGTCGGGAACCAGCTCTGCGTGGACAGGTAGTACACGATCGACTGGAGCACTCCGATGAGGATGCCCGCGGTGCAGGCGATCCACAGCGAGGTGAACCCGGCGAAGAGGGCGGCGGCCAGGGCCGGGACCACCTGCAGGGGGAGCGTCATGGAGTCGACCTGGACGATGGGCGAGGCCAGGACGCCGAGCAGCCCGGCGACCAGGGCGGCCAGGAGTGTGTTGGCCATCGAGACGCTGTTGGGTGACAGGCCTGCCAGAAGAGCGGCCTGTTCGTTCTCCGAGGCCGCGCGGGTGGCCAGGCCGAAGCGGCTCCACCGGTACACGGCCCCGAGGACCAGGGCGATCACGACGACCAGTCCGGCCAGGACGAAGCGGTCGGAGGGTGTGGTGATGCCCAGCATGGTGACGGTGCCGGTCGGAAGGATGCTCGGTGCCTGCTGCGGCTGCACCCCGAAGACCAGGAGCACGGTGGCCTGCAGGCTGAGCAGGATGCCGAGGGAGGCCGCGAGTTTGGCCAGGGGCGAGACGGTGCGCAGCGGCTTGAAGACCGCCACCTCTGTCAGGACTCCGACGGCCAGCGCGACTGCGAGCGCCCCGGCGAGAGAGTGTCCCACGGGCAGGGTGAACCCGAAGAAACCGGTGGTCAGGGCCCAGAAGGCATAGGCCGAGGCCATGGCGACCGCGCCGGTGGACAGGTTGATGATGCCCGAGCCCCGGTAGGTGACCACCACGCCGAGCGCGATGCCGGCGATCAGTGCCCCCTGGCCGAGGCCGAGGACGGCGAAGAGCAGGATCTGTTCCAATTCATGACTCCTGTCATGAGTCAGCAAGTCCGCGCTGCTGAGGCTGCGTCCTGCGAGGCTGCAACCTCAGCGGCGGCGGGGCGGGCGGGGCTCACTGGGGCGGGCGGATCCAGTCGGTCAGGGGCTTGAACTGGCCCTTGCCTTCGTACTGGTAGAACCTCGCCTGGTCGTTGCAGACGGCGGGGGCGTCCGGGTACTTGCCGCACTTGACCTCTGCGGCGCCCATGATGACCGGCCCGGGGAACTTCTTGAGCCGCTCGGTCACGGACGCGGGGGTGATCTTGTCCGGGCCGATGGCGTTGAGCACCTTCGCGTACGTCAGGATCGTGCTCCAGCCCAGCGGCGCGAAGACCTTGGACTGGTCGTCCTTGCCCAGCCCGGCCTGCGCCGAGGCCTTCAGGAACGCCTTGGAGTCGGCGGCCGAGGAGTCCATCGGCAGCGTCTGGGCGACGCCGTACGTCCAGGTGGGCAGGTCCCCTCCGAGCCCCTGGGCGACATCGGGGGACATGCACAGCGGCGTGGAGACCACCGGCTTGGTGACATTGAGCTGCTTCAGTGCCTTGGCGATTCCGACGCATCCGCCACCGATGGAGATGGGGACCACGACATCCGCGGTGTTCGCCCCGGCCGCGGTGACCGGGCCGATCAGATCGGTCGATTGCGCGTCGAATCCGACGGACTTCACCTTCAGACCGGCGGCTTTCAGGCCTTTCACCGCTGCCCCGGAGGCGATCTTGTCGCCGGGCGTGCTCGTGTGGATCACCGCCGCGGTCTTCGCCTTCAGCACGTCACGGGCGTACGTGCCCCAGGTGCCGAAGATGTGCGGCAGGTCGCCGAACGTGCTGAAGGTGTTCTTCGCGGTGGGCATGGTCGGGCCCGTCGCCACTCCGACCAGCACGGGCTTCTTGCCCGCGATCACGGAGTTGAAGGAGGCGTCACCGAGGTAGAGATTGCCGACGCCGATGGTGGAGACCTTCTTGTCGCCCAGCAGTTGCTGGCCGCACTTCTGTCCCTCCTCCTCGGCGGACACCACCGTGCAGACGTTCAGCTTCAGCGGGTGCCCGCCGATGCCGCCCAGCCTGTCGTTGACGTACTTCACCGCGGCACGGGCACCGAGGGTGGCTTCGGGGTTGCCGCCGGGGCCGCCTTCGACGTTCACCCAGCCCAGGGTGACCGGGTCGAGGCCGGCGTCGGCCTTGCCCGCCTTTCCGCCGACGTAGCCGAGGTAGTCGGTCACGACGTCACTCGCCGAGCGGGAGTCCGAAGTCGCGGAGGAGCCACCCCCGGAGGCGCCGGACGACGAGGGTGCGTTGGTGCCCGATCCGCCGCATGCGGCGACGCCCAGCAGGGGCGCCATGGCGGCGGAGACGAGGCCGAGTCTGAGGGGGCGTGAGATTGCGGGCATGCGGGATCCTCCAGGATCGGAAAACGGCAGGGCGGTGCCCGGCACGGCATGCGGGGAGAGCGCGGAAGGCAGCGGAGGGGCAGGAGGGCGCACCGGGATGACCGGTGCCTCGGTCCAGCCCGAGGAACTTCGAAAGACCAGGTGATCGGTGCTTTCGAGTTTCGTAACTTTCTTACGGATCGGGAATCTAGGTGTACGCTGGCGCTCTGTCAACGCCCCCGTTCACACCGAATTAACGATCATGCAATGGGAGGGGAAGGACATGACGGAGCACGCCGTGAGACGCAGGCTCCCTCGGCGCTCACCCGAAGAGACCCGGGCCCTCATGCTGGAAGCGGCAACCCAGCTCGTCTGCGCCGGCACCTCCGACACGAGCGAGGCTGCCGTCTCCGCAGCCCTTGCTCATATCCGCGTCAAGCGGGTCACCGAGGAAGCCACCCGCATCATGCGGGAGAGACTGGGCGACGACACCGCACCGGCGATCACGACCGGATCCATCTACCAGATCTGGCCTGCCCAGGCCGACTTCCAGGCAGATCTCCTCTTCCACCTCACCAGCCGACAGGCCGAACTGGTCCCGGGGCTGCCGGAGAGCATCCGCCGTTTCAAGGAGGCGGTCGACACCGGCACGACCTGGCAGGAGGCTCTCAACGACGTCCTGACGGACAACCACGAGAACCACCGAGTGGACCCGATCTACCGCGTGCTGCTCGGCTTCTACGCCAGCGCCGCCAACCCACGCGTCCGCGACGCCCTGGGGCACTACGGCGAGTCGTTCACCGAGGTCGCCTGCGAGGCGTACCAGGCGCTGCTGGACGCCTACGGGCTGCGCATGCGCGCGCCCTACAAGATCGAACACCTCGCCACCACCATCGCCGCCCTGCTCGACGGCTTCCACATGCGCTGGATCGCCGGACATCCCAACCTGGAGGACCCGGAAGGACGGGACCGCTGGTCCCTCGCCACCCGGGCCGCGGTGATGGTGTTCGACCAGTTCACCGAACCGGTGTAGGTGGGTGCGTACGTCCATGCGTCGATGAGCGCGGAGCGTCTGCGTATTGGATCGGCAGACTGCTGCGGACGGGTTCGAAACCCGCCTTCGAGCTGGCGTAATCGCCCGACAGCCCGGTGTCCCTGGCTGTCACGGACGGTGTCGGGACGCAGTTGGGACGCAAGGATAGGAACAGACCGACAAAGACGGAGGGGCGTAGACACGACCCACCCGGTCTGGCCGGCGAAAACGTCGTGAATGGGCACTGATCGTCAAAGGCCGCCAAGATCCTCAAAGGACTCATAATCCGTCGGCCGTGGGTTCGAGTCCCACCCGCCCCACCATGCAGGTCTGTGACCTGCGGAACGTCTCGGCAGGGGTGCGGATTCAGGACAATCCGCTGCTCGTGAGTTCAGCAGCGGTGCGGTGATCCGTGGTTGAAAGCTCTGTTGACCCGCGGTTATGGATCGTTCGGTGGCTCTCGCAGGCTGGAGCGGGAGGCTTGATCAGCGAGCAAGAGTGGTTGTTGGGACGCTGATGGGACGCAGGGAATCGGAAGTGGCGACTGCCGGCCCATCGTGTCGATGTCGGCATGTGGAGACAGCGGAAGCCGTCGGTGGCGGCAGGCGGGGGTTCTCCGGACCTCTGGAGCGCAGGGTTCGCATGGGCCAGAGCCTGTCCGGTCTGCGGGGAGTGGACACCGGACAGGCTCTGGCGGATCGCGGGGGTGCTCCAGATGGAGGCCGCTAATTCTTGAGCCAGACCGCTTGGTCGGGCTCCAACAATCCGTCTTCGACGGGACCGCTGACCAGCAGGATCGTGGTGTGGTCGGGCAGCCGGTATGTCTCGGTCGAGAGGTTGACGACGCACACGAGGCCGGGGTCGCGGTGGAAGGCGAGGATGTCGGCGGGGGTGTCGAGCCAGGTCATGGTGCCGTCGCCGAGGGCGCGGTTGTCGCGGCGGAGCTGTAGGGCGGTGCGGTACAGCTCCAGCATTGACGTCTCGTCACCGGTTTGTGCCTCGACGCTGCGTCTACCCCAGTCCGGGGGCCGCGGCAGCCAGGGCGCGGCGGTGGCGCCGGCGGGGCTGAAGCCGAACGGGGCCACGTCGCCGGACCAGGGAATCGGGACTCGGCAGCCGTCGCGGCCCGGGTTGGTGTGGCTGGAGCGTTCCCAGACGGGGTCCTGGCGTACGGCCTCGGGCAGGTCTTCGACCTCCGGGAGGCCGAGTTCGTCGCCCTGGTAGATGTAGGCGCCGCCGGGCAGGGCGAGCATCAGCAGGGCTGCGGCGCGGGCGCGGCGGGTGCCCAGCTCCAGGTCGGCCGGGCCGTCGGGGAGGTAGGGGACGTTGGGTATCCAGCGTTTGACGTTCGGGCGGGCGTAGCGGCTGGTGTGGCGCATGACGTCGTGGTTGGACAGCACCCAGGTGGCCGGTGCGCCCACGGAGGAGAGCATGGCGAGGGAGTCGTCGATGGCTGCGCGTAGCACCTTGGCGTCCCAGCTGGCCATGAGGAAGTCGAAGTTGAAGGCGGTGTGCAGGCCGTCGGGGCGGACGTAGGCGGCGAGTCGGTCGGGGGTGTCGGTCCAGGCTTCGGCGACGAAGGTGCGGTCGCCCGGGTACTCGTCGGCGATCTTGCGCCAGGTGCGGTAGACGGCGTGGACGCCGTCGCGGTCCCAGTGGGGGTGCGGGATCTGCGCCTGGGCCAGGTCGGGCAGTTCGGGGTCCTTGGCGAGGCCGTGGGCGACGTCGATGCGGAAGCCGTCGACGCCCCGGCTGAACCAGAACCGCAGGATGGACTCGAACTCGGCGTGGACGTCGGGGTGTTGCCAGTTGAGGTCGGGCTGCTGGGGGGTGAACAGGTGCAGGTACCAGTCGCCGTCGGGTACGCGGGTCCAAGCGGGGCCGCCGAAGCAGGACACCCAGTTGTTGGGCGGCTGGGCGCCGTCGGGGCAGCGGCCGGGCCGGAAGATGTACCGGTCCCGCTCCGGGCTGCCGGGGCCGGCGGCCAGCGCCTGCTGGAACCAGGCGTGCTGGTCGGAGGTGTGATTGGGGACGATGTCGGGGATGATGCGGATTCCGTGCCGGTGTGCGTCCTCGATGAGCTGTTCGGCGTCGGCGAGTGTGCCGAACAGCGGGTCGATGGCGCGGAAGTCGGCGACGTCGTAACCGCCGTCCGCCATGGGTGACTTGTACCAGGGGTTGATCCAAAGGGCGTCCACGCCGAGCGCTTTGAGGTAGGGCAGGCGGGAGCGCAGGCCGGCGATGTCGCCGTCGCCGTCGCCGTTTCCGTCGGCGAAGCTACGTATGTAGACCTGGTAGATGACGGCGCTGCGCCACCAGGGGGTGATGGTGGACATGGCGGGGTCCTTTGACGGAAGGGGCTGCAAGGAGCATTCCGGCCATGAGTAACGCGTGGTACGTCGGGCCCATCGCGCGGCACTTCTCCAACGCCGACCTGTCCTGGATCCCCGGCATGGTGGTCACCTCGGTCGTCTACCTGGCGCTCGTCCGCGTCGGCCGCGGCGCCCGTGGAGAGTCGTTCACGGCAGTCGCGAGTCGGCACCAGACATCTCCCCTGTGACCAGAACTCCCAGCTCTGTGCGCCCATGCCTGACCTGCGTTTCCGGCCCGCCGGAGTCGAGCATGGGTGACGCACCGGGCATCGCCGGCCACCTCCGCCGGCCGGCCGGCCGAATCCGGCTCAGGCACGCTCAGGTAACAAGTACGCGGCCGTGGCGGCCGTTGCTGTTGTCGGGTTCTGCCGTGCCGAGGACCGTGCCGCTCTTACCATCCGTCACCGGGGCGGTAGGGGGATGTCGCTGGGAGGGCGTGGGTATGCAGGGGCTGGAGCGGATCACAAGCTCGCCGGTCTGAACTGGACATGCTGGCCGAGCAGGACCGGGCCGCGGCGGAAACCGCGGTCGCCCCGGCCCGGACGCACCTCGGAGATCACTGCCTGCCGCTCGCCGCTGAGCGATAACCAGCGCCGCAGAGCTTGGCCTGCGGAAACGGCCACAGAGGCGCCGCCCCGACACCGGGGGCGGGGCCTCTGCGCGTTGGAAGGGGGATCCGCTGCGGACAAGGTTCGAGTCCCACCCGCCCCACCTTTTCAGGTCTCTGACCTGCGGAAACGTCTCATCATGGCGGCGGATTCAGGACTTTGGGCGAACGGACTGAATCTGTCGTCAGCTTCACCTGCCCACTGCGACGAGCAGACGGCGGAGTCCTGTCACCCGCTCGATCACACGGCGCCTCGTGGCACACCTCCTTCTACTGTGGGGACCGTGACCGGAGGGATAGTCGGGGGCATGGCCACCCCGGTGACCGGGCCCAGGATGACCCGCTCAAAACCAGTCGCATAGGCTGGCTTTCATTGTCGCCGGTCAAGAGGCGCAGGCTGCGGCAGCGTGCGCTCGCCGTCCGTCCGAGGGAGGCGTTCGAGTGGCAGTTGCTGGGGGCCGGTCGCCGAAGCGGCTCCAACGGGGAACCCTTTCCCAGGGGCTCATCGTGGAGACTGCGCTGCGGATCCTCGACGAAGACGGGCCGGACGCGCTGACCTTCCAGCGACTCGGCAAGGAACTGTCCTCCTCCGCAACCGCGGTCTACCGGCACTTCGCGAGTCGCGACCACATCATGGTCGCCGTCGCGGAGGAGCTCGACAGGATCTCCCTCGAGGGGTACGAGCCGCACGAGTCGTGGACCGAGTCGCTGCGGGACCTGGCGATCCGTGCCTGGAACACCGCGCTGGACCACCCGGCGGCCGCCGCGCTCTGCATGGGGAGGGTCACCCGAGGCGTTCACGAGCTGCGCGCCGTCGACGCCGTCCTGGAAGCGTTCCACCGCGGCGGCTGGCGCGGCAGGGCGGCCGTCCTGCACTACCAGGCGTTCTCGAACTTCATCCTCGCCATGGCGAGCAACAACGCCTGGCGGCTCGTCAACCAGCGGTTCGGCGCCGAGACGAACTGGGTGCAGGAGTACCAGCCGGCGGATCCTGCCACGTACCCCTACGCAGAGGCGGCAAAGGAACACCTGCGCAGCATCGACATGACCGACGTCTTCCGCCGGCAGATGGACATCCTCCTCACGGCCCTCGAGGTGGAGGCGGCGACGCTCCCGCGCGACTGACGCGCGCCCTGTGCCGGGCTTCACGGCTACCGCCCAGCAGCGTTCCACGGCCGAAAACGGAGGTGGGCGTGGCATGCATCAAGTTAGTTAACGCTATTGACTACGTCGTTCACTTGGTTGCATCCTCTCCACACCGAGTGCTCCACGGCTCGCTCCTACGCGGCGCCCACCGAGGGCCGCGCGCACCGCCTCCGCACTGAACTGCTCGCGCTCGTCCCGCCCGATCCCGTGCGACCTGCGCAGCGCCCGACATCCCTCTCCAGGAGCACCCATGCGCCAGACCCGTACCCGCGCGGTCCCTGTGACCGCAGCCGTCGCCGTGACGGCCGTGCTCGCCGGCTGCACCACCACGGGATCGACGTCCGGAGACCCGAGCGGCGGCGGTGCCGCAACGGTGACGAAGATCCGGACGACGATCGACGTGCCGGCCGGCTACGACCCGGCCAAGGCTTTGTCCCTGCCGGACTACCTGCTCGCCCGGAACAGTTACGACACCCTCGTGCGCAAGGACGACGGCGGGCTCGTCGGCGGGCTGGCCACCAAGTGGAGGAACACGCCGACGTCGGCGACGTTCACCCTGCGCACCGACGCGACGTGCGCCGACGGGACGCCGATCACGCCGAAGGTCGTCAAGGCGTCCCTCGACCGCTACGTCGACCCGAAGACGGCGGCGCCCGATCTCCCCACGGTCTTCGGCCCCGGCAACACGGTGAGAGTGACCGCCGACGACGCGGCGCACACCGTGAAGATCACGCTCGCCAGGCCCTGGGGCGACATGGTCACCGGCCTGTCGATCGCGAGCACGGGCATCGTCTGCCCGGCGGGACTCAAGGACCCCAAGGCCCTTGCCGCCGGTAAGGCCAAGGGCTCGCAGTCCGGCCCGTACCTTCTCAAGAAGTCCCAGTCCGGCGTCTCGTACACGTACACCCTTCGCCCGGAGTACAAGGCATGGCCGGCCTGGCGCACGAAGATCCCCGGCAAGGTCGCCGCGACGCTGGAGTACCTGGTCTCGCCCGACCCGACGGCGACCGGCAACCTCGTGAGAAGCGGCCAACTCGACATCGGCAAGATCGACGCCTCCGGCATCCCGCGCTTCGACGGCGTGGGCGGCCACAGCGTGAGCGTCAGCCGGTTCTCCGACTTCTACCTGCTCTTCAACGAACGACCCGGCACGGTCTTCGCGGACGTCGCCACCCGCCGGGCGGTCGCCCAGGCCGTCGACCGCGCCGCCTTCACCAAGGTCGTCTCGAAGGACACGGGTGAGCCGTCGACGATGTTCGTGCAGAAGGGCATCCCCTGCAACGACCCGGGCACCTCCTTCCTCGTACCGAAGGACAAAGCCGCGGCGGCTGACGTGCTCAAGGGCAAGAAGATCCGCCTCGTCGGCCCTCAGGTCGTCGGGCCGGCCGGAGCCGGAAACCAGTACATCCAGGAGGCGCTGCGGGCCGCGGGCGCGGACGTCACCCTCGCCAACGTCGATGTCGGGGCCTGGGTCGGGACCGTGTTCGGCAAGCCTGACGCCTGGGACCTCACGGTCTTCGCCGACCTCAACTTCCTCGGCAGCCTCGCCAATCCGCTCGGCCACTTCGTGGGTCCGACCGTCCCCGAAGGCGGCGGCAACCTCGGCGAGGTGAAGAACCCCGCGTTGAACAAGGCCTTCGCCCAGGGCGCCGAGGCGACGACCGACAAGGCCCGCTGCGCCGCCTACCAGAAGGCCGCCAAGGCCCTGATCTCGCGGGTGGACGCGGTGCCGCTGGTCAACGACCCGTTCATCTACGCGCTGCGCAAGGGGTTCAGCGCGCAGATGCTCGGCGGCTCGCTCGACGACCCCATCCTGCGCGTCACAGGCTGACGGACAGGCCGTCCGCACGCGGCGGTGACCCACGCGGTCGGACCCAACCGTCCCGCGCGGAGAAACCCCGCGCGTGTCCGACGCCCTGCACCGAGACCCTTGCACCGTTCCGACAGGAGCCCCCTGGTGATCGACCCTTTCAGCACCGCCCAGCAGATCGCCGACCTCGTGCGCACGAAAGAGGTCAGCCCGGTGGAGGTGGCCGAGACCTACCTCGACCGCATCGAGCGGATCAACCCCGTCGTCAACGCCGTCGTCTGGCTCGACGCCGACGCCGTGCGCGCGGCGGCCGTCCGGGCCGAGCAGGCGGTGCTGCGCGGCGAACCGCTCGGCCCGCTGCACGGCGTCCCCGTCCCCATCAAGGACCTCAACTCCGTCGCGGGACAACCCAACACGATGTCCTCACTGGCGATCCGGGACACCCCGAAGACCGTCACGGACCCCGACATCCAGCTCCTCCTCGATGCCGGCGCGATCCCCCTCGGCCGGACGAACTCGCCGGAGTTCGGCGCTCTGACCGTCTCCGAGAACGCCCGGCACGGCAAGACGCGCAACCCTTGGAACCCGGCGCACACCTCCGGCGGGTCGAGCGGCGGCGCGTCGGCGGCCGTCGCGGCCGGGCTCGCCCCGGTGGCACACGCCTCCGACGGCGGCGGATCGATCCGGGTCCCGGCGTCCGTCACCGGCCTCGTGGGCCTCAAACCGAGCCGGGGACGCGTGCCCGCGTTCGTCCGGGGCTGGGAACACTCGACGACCGAAGGCGCGATCACCCGCACCGTGCGCGACGCGGCCCTCATGCTCGACGTCATGGGGCGTGCCGACCCGCTCGCCTGGTACAGCGCGCCCGAACCGGGGCGCCCGTACATCGAGGAGGTCGGTGCCGATCCCGGGCGGCTGCGGATCGGCCTGCTCCTCGACGCGCCGACCGGGCTGCCGGTCGACGAGGAGTGCCGCAAGGCGGCGCTGACGGCCGCGCAGGCACTGCGCGACCTGGGACACGACGTCGTCGAGGCCCGCCCGAAGATGTTCTCGTACGAGTCGATCATGGGCTTCACCTGGACGATCATCAGTGCCTCCACCTACGCCATCGAGGTCGACGATCCCGACGCGGTGGACCCCTACATCCGGCGCCGCCGGGAAACCGCCCTCGAGGCCACCGCGGGCGACTACGCCCGGGCGGCGGCGCGCCTGCAGGCCGAGTCACGCGAAGTGGTCGCCCAGTGGGGCCGGGACTTCGACGTCCTCCTCACCCCGACCACGGCGGTCGTGGCGCCACCGGTCGGCCCCGTGTACGACGAGGCGAACTCCGACCCGGACGGCCCGCGGCACACCGAGACCCGGATGGTTTCGTTCACCGCGTTCGTCAACATCGCCGGGCTGCCCGCCATCTCGCTGCCCGTCCATACGACCGCGGGCGGACTGCCGGTCGGTGCGCAACTCGTCGGTGCACCCTACGACGAGGCGACGCTGCTGCGACTCTCGGCCCAGCTCGAACCACGGTTCCGCTGGCACGAGCGGCGTCCGGACGACGCGGCGCTCGCGGCGGCGGTGCTGTGAGCGCCGGGTCCGCGGTCCCGGCCGGGCCGGTGCCGGCCGCACCCGTCCGGCGCGTCCCCCGGACGCGGCTGCGCGGTGGCTGGGCCGGGTTCGCCGTCCGCCGGGCGGGCGGGCTGCTGATGTCCATGCTGCTGCTCGTCCTCGTGACGTTCCTCATCGTGCCCCTGCTGCCCGGGGACCCGGCCCGGGCGATCGCCGGCACCAACTCGTCCCCGGCCACGCTCGCGGCGATACGCGAACGACTGGGCCTCGACGAGCCGATGGCGACGCGGTTCGTCCACTACCTCGGCGACATCGCGTCCGGACGGCTCGGCACCTCGTTCCGGTTCGACACCCCGGTCGCGGACATCGTCGCGACCCGGTTGCCGTACACCGTCCAGCTCGTCATCCCAGCAGTCCTGCTCTCCCTGGTCATCGCCGTCCCTCTGGGCATGACCGTCGGTGTCCTCACTCGTGATGGACGCCGCCGCCGGCTCGGCGTCGGATTCGGCACGGTCGCCGGACTCCTCGCGTCGGCGCCGGTCTACGTCGTCGCGACCCTCCTCATCGTCCTGTTCTCGATCAGCCTCGGGCTGCTGCCGTCCGGCGGCGCCACGACACCGAGCGCGCTCGTCCTGCCGATCGCCGCGCTCTGCATCGGCCCGGCCTTCGCCATCGCCCGGGTCGTCCGGCAGGAGACAGCCTCGGTGCTCGCCCAGGACTACATGAGGACCGCGCGCGGCCACCGCCTGGGATCCGTGCGTCTCCACCTCCGCCACGCGCTGCCCAACCTCGTGACGAGTGTCCTCACCCTGAGCGGTCTGGTCCTCACGTCCCTGCTCGGCGGGACGATCATCCTGGAGAACGTCTTCACCTACCCAGGGCTCGGCACCGAGGTCGTCCAGGCGATCATCTACAAGGACTATCCGGTGATCCAGGGCATCATCCTCGTCGTCGGCATGCTCGCCCTCCTCGTCAACCTCCTCGTGGACGTCGTCCTCGGGATCGTCGACCCGCGCACGCTTGGGGGAGGTCGTCGTGGCCACTGACGCGACCGTGCGCCGATGGCGCCGCAACCCGTCGCTGCTGTCCGGCGCGGTGATCCTCGGACTGCTCCTCGTCGTCGCCCTCGTAGCCCCGCTGCTGCTGAGCGGCTCCGCCGAGACCCTCACCGACGACGCCCGGCTCGGGCCCGGCGCCGAGCATCTCCTCGGCACCGACGCCTTCGGCCGTGACGTCCTCGCCCGGGCGCTCGTCGCGACCCGGCTCACTCTGCTCATGGCCGCCGCCGCCACCGCCGCCTCGTTCGTCGCCGGCGTCGCGATCGGCGCGCTGGTCCACCTCGCACCCGGGTGGCTGCGCGAGACCTGTCTGCGGCTCATCGACTCGGCGGTGGCCTTCCCCTCGCTCGTGCTCGCCCTCGTCATCGCGGCGGTGCTCGGGCCGGGCATGGGGTCCGCGATCGTCGCGATCGCCGTCGCCGGCGTCCCCGGGTTCGCGCGGTTGACGGCGAATCTCGCCGCGACCGTCGCGGACAAGGACTACGTGCTCACCGCGCGCCTGCTCGGCGTCCCCGGCCTGCGCATCCTGGGCCGGCATGTCCTGCCGAACATCAGCGGGCCGCTGCTGGTGCTCCTCAGTTCGAGCTTCACCCTGTCCCTGCTCGACATCAGCAGTCTGTCGTTCGTCGGCCTCGGTGTGCAGAACCCGCAGTACGACTGGGGCCGGCTGCTCAACGAGGCGCTGCCGTCGATCTTCGCTCAGCCGTCGGTCGTCCTCGCTCCGTCGATCATGCTCATCGTCACCGGTGTGGGCGCCATGCTCCTCGGAGACGGCGTGGCCTCACTCGTCGACCCGCGAACCCGCGGCACAGCGCCCGCACCGGCCAAGACGGCGGAGGCGGCGGGACCGGCCGCCCCGGCACAGGACGGCGCGGCGCAGGCGTCTTTGGCGTCGGGCGGTGCGGGGGCAGCGACCGGCACGGGGCAGGACGGCCTGCTGACCGTCGCCGGGCTGACTGTGCGGGCCGGCGACCGGACACTCGTCGACGACGTGTCGTTCACCATCGGAGCCGGCCAGATCGTCGGCCTCGTCGGGGAGTCGGGCTCGGGCAAGTCCACCATCGCCATGGCGGTCGCGGGCCTACTCCCCGAGGGCGTGCGGGCGAACGCGTCGCGCCTTGCCCTCGGCGACCTCGACCTGCTCGGAACACCGCCGGAGCGACGCCTCGCGACCGAGATCGGCATCGTCTACCAGGACCCGATCGGCACGTTCAACCCCGCGCTGAGGCTCGGCACCCAGCTCACGGAGGTGGCCAGGGTGCATCTGGGGACGCCCCGGCGTCAGGCCGCGCAGGACATGGTCCGCGCCCTGGCCGACATCCACGTCACCGAGCCGGACCGTCGGCTGCGCCAGCACCCGCACGAGCTGAGCGGCGGCATGCTCCAGCGCGCCTCGATCGCCTCCGCGATGACGACGAACCCGCGGCTGCTCATCGCCGACGAGCCGACGACGGCACTCGATGTCACCGTCCAGGCGGAGGTGCTGCGCCAGTTCCGACGCATCAACCGCGAGCACGGCACGGCGATGCTGTTCATCTCGCACGACATCGGCGTGGTCGGCGTGCTCTGTGACACCGTCCTGGTGCTCCACGGGGGCCGGGTCGTCGACCGGACGACGGGCGGCGACCTGCGCCGGGGGACGGTCACCCACCCGTACACCCGCGCGTTGCTCGCGGCGACGCCCGCCGCGGTCGAGGCCGGTGGAACCCTCAGCGCGGTCCGGTGGACGGCCGACGCGCATGCGGCGCAGCCGAGCGGGGCGCCGTCGGACGACCTTTCCGACAAAGCCGCGGACCGCCCCCCGGCCGCGGAAGGGAGCCGCTGATGTCCGCCACCGCCACCACACCGGACCCGCAGGCGGCCACCCCGCTGCTGCGCGTCGAGGATCTCACCGTCGAGCTCGGCCACGGCATCGCGGCCCGCAGGGTGCTCAAGGAAGTCTCGTTCGACATCCCCCGGGGCACCACCCTCGCACTCGTCGGAGAGTCCGGGTCGGGCAAGACGACGCTCGCGCGGACACTCGTCGGCGTCCACAAGCCGTCGAGCGGCCGGATCCTCGTGGACGGCGCCCCGCTGCGCACCTCGCGCGCACGGGCGGGAGCCGCGACGGTCCAGATGATCCCGCAGGACCCGTACTCCTCGTTCGACCCGCGGCGCACCGTCGCGCAGTCGCTCGCCGAGGCACTCGATCCGATCCGGGCCAGGGTAAAACCGGTCCGGACCCGAATCGCCGAGCTGCTCAGCCAGGTGAGCCTCGACCCGGACACCATGGACCGCTACCCGCACGAGTTCTCCGGCGGCCAACGGCAGCGGCTGGCGATCGCACGGGCCCTCGCACCGCGTCCCCGGTTCGTCATCGCCGACGAGATCACCTCGGCCCTCGACCTGACGACCCAGGCCGAGATCCTCAACCTGCTCGCCGATCTGCGTCGCCGGCTCTCGCTGACGATGCTGTTCATCTCGCACGACCTGGCCGTCGTCCGGCACGTCAGCGACACGGTCGCGGTCCTGCTGCACGGGGACCTCGTCGAGCTCGGCCCGACCGGAGCCACCTTCGCCGAGCCGAACCACCCGTACACCGCTCAACTCCTCGCGTCCGTCCCGGGCGACCCGAGGTTCCGCCTCGACGACGAGCCCGCCACGACGTGAATCGACCGGACGCGGTGCGGCTTCCAGCCCGTCGACCGGCCCATGCCGGTCGGCGGGTCGTGCGGCGCTGTGGGCCTGGACCTCGCCGCGCGCGGGGCGGCACCGCGGCACTGTCCCTCACCCAGAGCGCGGGCGAGGACGAGCGCGTGCGCGGCTTGCTGGTGACGACGGACAACGCCAAGCACTGGCGGACGCTCCTCGGCGGTCGGCCTTCTGGGGCGTCCCGAAGATTAGAGCGACGTTCGATGTGGGGGAATCGGTTCGGCCAAGAAACACTTCCACCTAAGGTATTCCACACTTAGAGTGTTGCTCTAACCTGAGCGAAGCGAGGAGGTGTTCGCGGCATGAGACTCACTCCCACGGAGCGTGACCGGCTGCTGCTCTTCGGAGCCGCCGAACTGGCCCGCGCCCGCCGCGCCCGCGGTCTGCTGCTCAACGTGCCGGAGGCGACCGCGCTGATCGCGGACACCGTCTGCGAGGCCGCCCGCGACGGTGCCCGGCTCGCGGAGGCCGTCGAGCGCGCCAGATCCGTGCTCGGCCCGGACGACGTGCTGCCGGGCGTCGCGGACGTCGTCACCGAGGTGCATGTCGAGGCGGTCTTCGACGACGGTTCGCGGCTCGCGGTCGTGAGCGATCCGATCGGCGGGAGTCTCGGTGAGCGGGCTCCGGGTGCGCTGCTGCCGGGTCCCGAGCACGCCGAGCCCGAGGCGGCCGTCCGGCTGACGGTCACCAACACCGCCACCGTGCCGGTCTCCGTCACCTCCCACTTCCACTTCTTCGAGGCCAACCCGCGGCTCGACTTCGCACGCGAGAGGGCCTACGGGATGCGGCTCGCCGTACCCGCCGGGTCGTCCGTGCGGTTCGGGCCGGGGGAGAGCCTCGAGGTCGGGCTGGTGCCCATCGGGGGCGACCGGATCGCCATCGGGTTCGCCGGTCTGGTCGACGGGGCACTGGACGCGCCCGGCGCCCGCGAGGAGGCACTGCGCCGCGCCGCCGCCTGCGGCTACCTCGGCGTACCGGAAACACCTGTTCAGGGGGTCGAGCGATGAGCCGCCCAGGAGGCCACCCCGCTAAGGCCCACCGCCTCAGCCCGTACGAGTACGCCTCCACCCACGGCCCGCGCGCGGGCGACCGGATCCGGCTGGGCGACTCCGGCCTGACGATCCGCGTCGAGTCCGACTCCCAGTGCTACGGCGACGAGTTCCTAGCCGGGTTCGGCAAGACCGCCCGGGACGGACTGCACCTCAAGGCGGCCGCCGTCCGGGAGACCTGTGACGTGGTCATCAGCAACGTCGTCGTGATCGACGCGGCGCTGGGGATCCGCAAGGTCTCCATCGGCATCAGGGAAGGCCGGATCTGCTCGGTCGGGCGGGCCGGGAACCCCGACACCCTCGACGGGGTCGACGTCGTCGTGGGCACCGGGACCTCGATCGTGTCCGGCGAGGGGCTCATCGCGACCGCCGGAGCCGTCGACACCCACGTCCACCTGCTGTCGCCGCGGATCATGGAAGCCTCGCTCGCCTCCGGCGTCACCACGATCATCGGGCAGGAGTTCGGGCCCGTGTGGGGCGTCGGGGTCAACTCGCCGTGGGCGCTGCGGCACGCGTTCAACGCCTTCGACGCCTGGCCGGTCAACATCGGCTTCCTCGGGCGCGGTTCGTCGTCCTCCTCGGCGCCCTTGGTGGAGGCCCTCGCCGAGGGCGGCGCGTCCGGTTTCAAGGTGCACGAGGACATGGGTGCCCACACGCGCGCCCTGGACACCGCCTTGCGTGTCGCCGAGGAACACGACGTCCAAGTGGCCCTGCACAGCGACGGGTTGAACGAATGCCTCTCCGTCGAGGACACCCTGCGCGTGCTGGAGGGCCGGACCATCCACGCCTTCCACATCGAGGGCTGCGGCGGCGGACACGTCCCGAACGTGCTGACGATGGCCGGCGTCCCGAACGTCATCGGCTCCTCTACCAACCCCACCCTCCCCTTCGGCCGGGACGCCGTCGCCGAGCACTACGGCATGATCGTCTCCGTCCACGACCTCAAGACCGACCTGCCCGGCGACGCCGCCATGGCCCGCGACCGCATCCGCGCCGGGACCATGGGCGCCGAGGACGTGCTGCACGACCTGGGCGCGATCGGCATCACGTCGTCGGACGCGCAGGGGATGGGGCGGGCCGGCGAGACCGTCCGCCGTACGTTCGCGATGGCCGGGAAGATGAAGGCCGAGTTCGGCGCCCCGGACGAGGGCCACGACAACGAGCGCGTCCTGCGCTACATGGCCAAGCTGACGATCAACCCGGCCATCGCGCACGGCCTCGCCCACGAGGTGGGGTCGATCGAGGTCGGCAAGCTCGCCGACCTCGTGCTGTGGCGGCCGGAGTACTTCGGCGCCAAGCCGCAGCTGGTGCTCAAGGCCGGCTTCCCGGCGTACGGCGTGGTCGGTGACCCGGGGGCCGCCACCGACACCTGCGAACCCCTCGTCCTCGGCCCGCAGTTCGGGGCCCACGGTGCCACGCCCGCCGACATCTCGGTCGCCTTCGTCGCCCAGGCGGCCGTCGACCAGGGAGGCGACTCGATGCCGACCCGGCGCCGCAGGGTCGCCGTACAGGGCACGCGCGGCATCGGGCCGGCCGACCTGCGCCTCAACTCCCGTACCGGAGCGGTCGATGTGGACCAGCGCACGGGGCTGGTCACGCTCGACGGAGAGCCGCTGCGCTCCGAACCGGCCGAGTCCGTCTCCCTCAACCGCCTGTATTTCCTTTAAATGTCACAGCCTGTAAGGATCACTCATGTCCGCTGCCGCCGACGGCTTCCGCATGCCCGCCGAGTGGACCCCGCACGAGCGCACCTGGATGGCGTGGCCGGGCCCGAACCCGACCTTCGACGACCCCGAGGACCTGGCCGCCGCGCGCATCGCCTGGGCCTCGGTCGCTCGCGCGGTGCGCCGCTTCGAGCCGGTGACGGTGGTGTGCGGCCCCGGACAGTCGGCCGAGGCGCGCGCTCTGCTCGGGCGCGGCGTCGACACGGTCGAGCGGGACCTCGACGACGCCTGGATGCGCGACATCGGGCCCACGTTCCTCACCAACGGTGCCGGTGAACTCGCCGCCGTGGACTGGACGTTCAACGGCTGGGGTGCCCAGGACTGGGCGCGCTGGGAGCACGACGCGAAGATCGCAGTGTACGTCTCCGACCTTGCGGGCTCGGCGAAGACGTACACCTCGGAGCTCGTCAACGAAGGCGGTGCCATCCACGTCGACGGCGAGGGCACGGTCCTGCTGACGGAGACGGTCCAGCTCGGGCCGGAACGCAACCCGCACTGGACCCGCGAGCAGGTGGAGGCCGAGATCCACGCCCACCTCGGCACCCGCAAGGCGATCTGGCTGCCGCGCGGCCTCACCGGCGACTACCCCCCGTACGGCTTCGGCACCCTCGGCCACGTGGACATCGTCGCCGCGTTCGCCCGTCCCGGTGTGGTCGTGGCCCATGTGCAGCCGGACCCGGCCCACCCCGACCACGAGGTGACGCAGGAGGTCGTCGGCCTGCTGAAGGCGCAGACCGACGCGCGCGGCCGCCGCCTGGAGGTTGTCGAGGTGCCCGCCCCGACCGTCCTGGAGGCCGACGGCCACTGGGCCGACTACTCCTACATCAACCACTATCTCTGCAACGGCGGCGTCGTCCTGTGCGGCTTCGACGACCCCCGGGACGAGATCGCCGCCGGCATCTTCCGCCGGCTGTTCCCGCAGCGGACGGTGACATTGGTGGACGCGCGGACGATCTTCGCGGGCGGCGGCGGCATCCACTGCGTCACGCAGCAGCAGCCGAGGGCGACGGTCAGGTAGAACGTACAGGTGAACGTACAGCTGCTCTGCACGGCCTGCGGCCATCCCCTCACCGAACCGCTGCGCCGGCTGCCCGAGCTGCCTGAGCGCCCTGAGTACGACGGGCTGCCGGGCCCGGACGGCGCCCGGCACGCCCCGCCGACGGTGCCGCGCGGCACGTACGCGGTGGATCCGGAGCCGTCCGGGGCGCCTTTCGTGCCGCATCCGGATCCTCAGTGGGCGGGAGCGGCGATCCCGGGGCTGTGCATGTCGAACCCCGACGGCGACGGGTGCCTGATGTCCGCCGGGCCGCGCGACACCCTGGTGACACACCCGGCGGACACCGCCGGGCGGCTGTCCCGCGACCCCGAGTCGTCGGAGGTCGGCTGCTGCGGGGCACCCGGCCAGGAGGGGCCCAACCAGGTGTGCGGCAGCTGCGGCGCGGTGGTCGCGACCCTGTTCAGCGACTGCTACGTCCCGTACGAGATCCACTTCCTGCCCGACGCCGTACGGGTGAGCCCGGTATGACCACCCCGGGCGCCCGCCGCCGCACCCCCGCCCCGCCCCGCGAGGACGTCCTCGCCACCGCCATGGCGATGATCGCCGAGCGTGGCCTGGAGAAGCTCACCATGGCGGCGCTCGGCCGCGAGGTCGGCATGAGCAGCGGCCATCTCCTCTACTACTTCCACTCCAAGGACGAACTGCTGCTGCGGACCTTGGAGTGGAGCGAGGGCCGGCTCGGCGCCGAACGCGGCCGGCTGCTGACCCGCACCACGTCCGCCCGTGAGCGGCTCGACGCGTACGTCGACCTGTACGTCCCCGACGGCCACCGCGACCCGCACTGGACGCTGTGGCTGGAGGTCTGGAACCGCTCGCAGAACGCCGACGACGACGCCCGCGACCGCCAGGCCGCCATCGAGGGCGCCTGGCACCGGGACCTGGTGGCGCTGCTGGCGGAGGGGGTGTCGAGGGGGGAGTTCCGTTCCGTCGACCCGGACCGTTTCGCGGCTCGCCTCCGGGCGCTCCTCGACGGCTTCTCCATCCAAGTGGCGATCGGCCTGCGCGGCACGGACCGGGCGCAAGTCATGCGCCACGTAAGGGAGTTCCTGGACGACAGCCTGGTTCATTGGTCGTGATCAACGTCAGGACTCTGTAGCGCTCACGGGAACCCGCGCACACGATTCGCTCGATTCCATCGTCCTTACGCTTGAATCGAGCACATGGATCCGGCATTGTGCTTGAAACAAGCGCAATGCCTGCCGTTCACGCAGGAGAGAGGTGCTGCATGGACGACATCGACCGGGCCATCCTGCGGGAGCTGCAGGTCGACGGCCGGATCCCTTACGCCGATCTGGGTCCGAAGGTGGGGTTGTCACCCTCGGCCGCGAGGCTCCGGCTGCAGCGGCTGATCGACACCAAGGCGGTCCAGGTCGTCGGAGTGACCGACCCGATGACCATGGGCCGGCAGACGATGGCACTCCTGGGCTTGCGCATCGACGGCGATCCCCGGGCGGTCGCCGATGAACTGTCCCGGCACGACGAAGTCGTGTACACGGTCCTGACGGCCGGCGGCTTCGACCTGTTCGCGGAGGTGGTGTGCCCTCAGCCTCGGGATCTTCTGGACTTCATCAACGACGTCGTGCGGCCCGTCGAGGGTGTCGCATCCGTGGAGAACTTCCCCTACTTCGCGATTCACACTCACCGCTTCCTGTGGCACGTCGACTGAGGCACCCGAGCGTCCGAGCCCTGTTAGGGGGTGTTTCGAAAGTCCCGCACAGCACCCACGGCGCCCGGCACGCACTCTCGCCGCACCGGCCGAAACCCCAAGTACGTCCAGTACGAGGGCTTTCGTCCGGCACGCCGAGAGCACGCACCGGACACCGCGGGCACCGCACAGGACTTTCGAAACACCCCCTAGCCCACACCAGCCGAGGAACCCCGCATGCTGCCCGACGAGTACCGCACGATCGACTTCTTCACCCAGGACGCCCTTCCCGCACCCCGCATGGCGCCGGCCGAGGCTGAGCTCATCGCTGCCGAACACCTCGGCATCACTGCTCGCGCGCGGGCGCTGGGCAGCCAGCAGGACGCCAACTTCCTGCTGCACGCCGACGACGGGTCGCCCGCGGCGATTCTGAAGATCGCCAACCCCGCCTTCGGCACGGTGGAGATCGAAACCCAGGACGCGGCAGCCGACCTGATCGCCTCGGCCCGCCCGGAACTGCGCATCGCCACGGTCCTGCGCCGCCCTGACGGCTCCCCGCGGCGCACGACGGTGGACACCGAGAACGGTCCGGCCGTCGCGCGCCTGCTGCGCCACCTGCCCGGCGGCACGCTCTCGGGACCACGGCACCTGTCCCCCGGCACCGTGGCGGGCATGGGCACGATCGCCGGAAAGGTCAGCACCGCCCTGCGTGACTTCCGGCACCCGGGCCTCGACCGCGTGCTCCAGTGGGACCCGCAGCACGCCGATCGCGTCGTCGCCAAGCTCGCCGGGCACATCGACGAACCCGACCGGCGCACCGCCGTCCAGACCGCGACCGCCGAGGCCTGGGCACATGTCCACAAGCTCGCCGCCACGCTGCCGTCGCAGGCCGTGCACCTGGACCTCACCGACGACAATCTGATCCGCTGTCCCGACAGCCGTCCGCCCATGCCGGACGGGGTCATCGACTTCGGTGACGTGACCACGAGCTGGGCGGTCGGCGAACTCGCCGTGTCACTGTCCTCGATGCTCCACCACGACGGTATCGAGCCTCACCACGTGCTGCCGGCCGTCCGCGCCTTCCACGCCGTTCGGCCGCTCTCCCCCGAGGAAGCCGAGGCGGTGTGGCCGCTCGTGGTCCTGCGCGCCGCCGTCCTGGTGGCCAGCGGGCGGCACCAGGCCGCCGTCGACGAGGACAACGTCTACGCCAAGGCCGCGCTCGACCACGAATGGCGCATATTCGAACAGGCCACCTGGCTGCCCCTGCCGGTGATGATCGGCCTCATCAGGGACGCGACCGGCATGGCCGAGGTGCCTGCCCGGACCGCGCAGGCCGACGCTCCGGTGCGCCCTCTCCTGCGGGACCTCGTCGCCGACGACATCACCCTCCTCGACCTGTCCACCGACGCCGATTCCATGGACCACGGAGCCTGGACGGACACCGGCACCGAGGCCCGGCTGGTGACCTCCGCGCTCACGGACGGAGCGGCCGCCGTCGCCACCCGGTACGCCCATGCGCGACTCACTCGGACACCGGCGCTGTCGGCGGTGTCCACCGCCACGGTGCCCACCGGAATCGACCTCTGGCTCGGCCGGGATGCCGTGGTGCAGGCGCCCGCCGCGGGGAAGGTCCTCGCCGCGGCGCCGGGACACGTGGAACTCACCTACGGCGCGCAGGCGCTGTCGCTGTCCTTCCCCCGCGCGGTCCAGCCCGTGGTCACCACCGGTGCGACGGTGCAGGCGGGCGAGGACATCGCCCACCTCGGCTCCGGTGCCTCGGTCCACGTTGCGCTGCGCGACGCCGACGGCCCCGCTGTCCCGCGCCTGGTCCGTCCCGAGTACGCCGCCGGCTGGCTCGCGCTCACCGCCGACCCCGCCCCGCTCCTCGGCCTCCCGGCTGACTCCGACCGTACGCGCGAGAGGGACCTGCTCGACCGGCGTGACGCCGCGTTCGCCACCGTGCAGGAGCACTACTACGCCAACCCTCCGCGTATCGAACGTGGTTGGCGCCACCATCTGCTGTCCACCGACGGCCGGTCGTACCTCGACATCGTCAACAACGTCACCCCACTGGGCCACGCCCACCCCCGCGTCGAGCAGGCGGTCTCCCGGCAGTTGCGGCGGCTCAACACCAACTCGCGCTTCCACTACGCCTCCGTGGTGGAGTTCACCGAGCGCCTCGCCGCCCTCCTCCCCGCCCCTCTGGACACGGTGTTCCTCGTCAACTCCGGTTCGGAAGCAGTGGATCTGGGCCTTCGCCTCGCCATCGGGGCCTCCGGCCGGCACGACGTCGTCGCGCTGCGCGAGGCGTACCACGGCTGGACATACGCCTCCGACGCGGTCTCCACCTCGCTCCAGGACAACCCGAACGCCCTGGCCACCCGCCCGAGTTGGGTGCACACCGTGGACTCGCCCAACTCCTACCGCGGCCGCCACCGCGGGTCGGATGCCGTGCGCTACGCACCCGAGGCCGTCGCGGTGATCGACGAACTGGCCGCTGCCGGCCGCCCGGCGGGAGCATTCATCGGCGAGACCTTCTACGGCAACGCCGGAGGAGTCGCCCTTCCCGACGGCTATCTCGCCCAGGTGTACGCGGCGGTACGGCGTCACGGCGGCCTGGCCGTCGCCGACGAGGTCCAGGTCGGATACGGCCGCCTGGGAAACTGGTTCTGGGGCTTCGAGCAGCAGCAGGTCGTCCCCGACATCGTCTGTGTCGCCAAGGCCATGGGCAACGGACACCCCCTCGGCGCCGTCATCACGTCCAAGGCGGTCGCGGACCGGTACCGCGACCAGGGCTACTTCTTCTCCTCCACCGGCGGCAGCCCCGTCTCCAGCATCGTGGGCCTCACCGTCCTGGACACCCTGCGCGACGAAGACCTCCAGGGCAACGCGGCGCGCGTCGGTGGCCATCTGAAAAGCCGGCTCGAG
Organism: Streptomyces sporangiiformans; assembly: GCF_005768555.2. Classification (GTDB taxonomy): domain Bacteria; phylum Actinomycetota; class Actinomycetes; order Streptomycetales; family Streptomycetaceae; genus Streptomyces; species Streptomyces sporangiiformans. Next base: position 114,018 of record NZ_VCHX02000352.1, on the reverse strand, counting down.
GCACTGGCCGACCGCTACGGCATCATCGGCGCCGTCCACGGCTCGGGCCTCTACCTCGGCCTCGAACTCGTCCGGGACCGCGCCGGCCTGGAACCCGCCGCAGAAGAGACCGCCGAACTCTGCGACCGCATGCTCGACCTGGGCGTGATCGTCCAGCCAACCGGGGACCACCTCAACATCCTCAAGATCAAGCCACCGCTGTGCATCGACACCACCGCAGCCGACTTCTTCGCCGACATGCTCGACCTGGCCCTCACCCAACTCGGCCACTCCCGCTGACGTGAGCGGCAACTCCCCGGCGCAAACCCCTTACGCCAACACTTTTGACCTTAGCCTGGCGTTTGACGTCGCAGGTCACTCGACCTGCTGAGATCCCCGGGAACCGGGGGTACGTGACGCGGCCGTTCTTCACGCTTCGAGATGTCGAGTAACGCTGCTGTACCCGTGCGTCAGGTCATGCTGCCGTCGCCGAGTGCGAGGCTCCCACTCTCCGTCAAGGTCCAAGAACTCACCTGCGAGCCGAGGCGCTGACCGGCGCGTTCGTGTCAGCTCGTCCGGGCTCCGGCGTACAAGGCGATGGTCTCCTGGGCCCTGCGGACCAAGGCGTTGCCGCGGTGATCGGCCTCTGGGCGCTGCTGCAGTCGCACGGCCCACCTGGATATCGCCGAGAGAGCGCCGCGCGATCCCATGCCACGGCCCTTGCCTTCCGGAGAGGCCATCCTGATGCCGCCGTGATGTGTGGGTTGAGGATGCCGGTGACTTCGACATGGGAGTGAACTGATCTCCTCGGCGAGGGTGTCGCCGATGACGGCGAGCGGGCTGTGGGCGGCGGCGCGGCGCAGGGACAGCAGCCCGACCGTCATCAGCTCGCCGGTACGGACACCAGCTCCAGCCGGCCGCCGGCCATGGCCACCACGGCGGACACGAAGGCCTGGAGACAGGTGCGCTCGGCCTCCTCGTCGGGGAGCGAGAGATGTTGCATCGTGAGCCCGTCGAAGCCGGCGAGGAAGAAACGCGCAATTGTTTCCGCGGGCTGGGCGAGAGGCTGCCCGGTGCGCTCGGCCGCCTCGGTCACCAGTCGCGCCGTCACCTCGGTCACCCCCCGGTAGTGGCTCTCGAGGGCCTCGTTCAGAGCGGGGGTGCGGAGCGCGAAGTGGGTCAGTTCCGTGAGGAGCTGGTGGCTGGCGGGCTGCTCACGCACCGTGCGCCACAAGGCGGCGGCCAGCGTGCCGGCCGTCTCCTCGAATCCGGCGTCGGCCGGCGCGGCCTGCTCGACCTGTGTGATCAGATCCTGGGTGAGCTGCTCCATGACGGCGCGGTACAGCCCTTCCTTCGTGCCGAAGGTGTAATGCACCGTGGCCTGGGCCACGCCCAGCTCGGCGGCGATGGCACGGGTACTCCCGGCTGCGACTCCTTCCCTCGTCATGAAGTCGATGGCCGCTTTGATCAGCTGGGGGCGGCGCTCGGCCGCGGGAACGTGAGCCATGACTGCATCATATCGACTGAGTCTCATGATCAAGTCGTCTGAACAGGTCGGGTGGCGCGCAGACGAATGCCTGGTGGCGCGGCCGCTGAGGTCCGGTCCGTGGCCGCGTAGGTCAGTTCCCGCTGAGTGGCGGGTGCATACGTTTCCTCCAACCCCCGTGAAGCGGGATGAACGAGGAGGCAGGCCCGTGAAGGAAAGCCAGTTTGATACGTGTGTGATCGGGGCGGGACCTGCCGGGCTGGCGGTCGCCAGGGCCCTGGCGGAGCGGAATCTGCCGTACACGCACCTGGAGCGGCACACCGGGCCCGGCGGTATCTGGGACATCGACAATCCCGGCAGCCCGATGTACGAGTCGGCCCACTTCATTTCCAGCAGGACACTGTCGGGATTCGGCGGTTTCCCGATGCCCGACCACTTCGCGGACTACCCGCCCCACCGGCAGATCCTGTCGTACCTGCGGTCCTTCGCCGACGCCTACGGGCTGACGGACCGCATCGAGTTCGGCGTCGAGGTCGAGAACGTCGAGAAGAACGCGGACGGCACCTGGACGGTCACCCGGGCCGACGGGCGGCACAGCGTGCACGGGCAGGTCGTCGTGTGTACGGGCTCGCAGTGGCACCCCAACGTCCCCGAACTGCCGGGGGAGTTCAGCGGAGAGGTCCGGCACACCGTCGGCTACCGCAACGCGGAGGAGCTGCGGGGCAAGCGGGTCCTGGTCGTGGGCGCGGGGAACTCCGGCTGTGACATAGCCTGCGACGCGGCCCGGAGCGCGGACCACGCGGTGATCAGCATGCGGCGTGGGTACTGGTTCATCCCCAAGCACCTGTTCGGCCGGCCGGTGGACACCATCGCGGGCAGTGGACCGCACCTGCCGATGTGGCTGGCGCAGCGGCTCTTCGGCGCCCTCCTGCGGATCATCAACGGGGACCCGACGCGGCTGGGGCTGCCGAAACCGGACCACAAGCTGTTCGAGACCCACCCGGCCATCAACTCCATGCTGATCCACCATCTCCAGCACGGCGACATCACCGCCAAGCCCGGGATCGCCCGCACCGAGGGCCGGACCGTGCACTTCACCGACGGCACGAGTGACGACTTCGACCTCGTCCTGCTGGCCACGGGCTACGTCCACAAAGTGCCGGTCGCGCAGCGGTACTTCGGCGACGAGCAGCACCCCGACCTGTACCTGTCGTCGTTCTCGCGCGAGCACGAGGGCCTGTTCGGCATCGGCTTCATCGAGACCAACTCCGGTGCGTACCAGCTCTTCGACTCCCAGGCGCAGCTGATCGCCGGGTACCTCCACGACGCGCGGCACCGGCTGCCGAACGCGGAGCGGTTCGCCCGCATGATCCGCGCCGACCGCCCGGATCTGTCCGGCGGGCTGAAGTTCGTCGACTCGCCCCGCCACACCGGCTACGTCGACAGCGGGGCCTTCGTGAAGTACCTGGGCAAGGTCGCGGGGCAGATGGGCTGGCGCACCGAGGGCCGGCCTCCGCGGGTGCGGTCCCTTCGACCCGCGGAGGCGACGGCATGAGCGGGTTCGACTTCACCGACAAGGTCATGCTGGTGACCGGCGGCGCGGGCGGCATCGGCAGTGCGCTGTGCCGTCGCTTCGCCTCCGGCGGAGCCCGCTGCGTCGTCGTCGACATCGACGGGGTCCGCGCCATGAAGGTGGCCGCGGACCTCCCCGGCGCCGGGCACACGGGCATCGGCTGTGACCTGATGGACCGCGCCCAGGTGGAGCGGTTGTTCGAGGTGGTCGCCGATGACCACGGCCGCCTCGACGTACTCGTCAACAACGTGGGCATGACCAGCGCGGAACGCTTCGACGTCCGCAGCGTCGAGAGCATCGAGCGGGAGATCACCCTCAACCTGACCTCACCGCTGGTCGCGACCCGGATCGCCCTTCCTCTTCTCATGGCTTCCCGGGACGCCCGGGTGGTCACCACGGTCTCCCTCGGCGGGATCTTCCCGCTGGGCGAGACCCCGATCTACACCGCTTCCAAGTTCGGGCTGCGCGGCGCGATGCTCGCCATCGGGCTCGACCTGAGGAGCAAGGGCATTCTGGCCGGGTCGGTGCTCCCGTCGGCCACCGACACCCGGATGCTGCGCCAGGAAGCCGTGGACGGCGGGAACTCCATGCAGTTCCAGGACCGGCCTCAGCAGCCCGCCGACGTCGTCGCGGCCGTGGTGAGCCTGCTGGACAAGCCCCGACTGGAGGCCTACCCCCGGCCCGGTGAGTCCCGGCTGGTGCGGTTCGCGATGCTCATGCCGAACCTGCTGCCCCGGGTCTTCCCGCTGTTCCGCAAGCGCGGTGACCGCGGCATGGCTCGCTATCTGGAGGAACTCCGCCGACGTGGACTGGCCCGCCGGACCGACGGGCGCTGGGAGCTGGTGGAGGAAGCATGACCACGAACGAGATGCTGCGGGTCGTCAACCCCGCCACGGGTGAGCCGATCACCTCCCTGCCCGCCGCGAGCGCCGACGACGTCGCCAAGGCCGCCGAGCAGGCCCGGCAGGTCCAAGACGCCGGGGTGTGGTCGCGGCTGCCGGTCCGGGAGCGCGGCGCGGTGCTGCTGCGGCTGGCCGACCTCATGGAACGCGACACCGAGATCCTCGCCCGGCTGGACAGCGAGGACGCGGGAAAGCCGATCACGGAGTGCCGTACGGGCGACGTACCGGGCGCGATCGAGTCGATCCGCTGGTTCGCCGAGGCGGCCGACAAGGTCTTCGGCCGGGTCGCGCCGGGCGGGCCCGACGGTCTCGGTCTCATGAGCCGCGAACCGGTCGGGGTCGTCGCGGCGATCCTGCCGTGGAACTACCCGCTCGCCATGACCGCATGGAAGGTCGGACCGGCCCTGGCCGCAGGCAACTGTCTGCTGGTCAAGCCCGCCGAGGCGACCCCGCGCTCGGCCCTGCACCTGGCCGCACTCGCAGCCGAGGCAGGCCTGCCCGACGGGGTGCTCACGGTACTGCCCGGGTACGGCCAGGAGGCCGGGGCGGCCCTCGCCCGTAACCCCGTTGTGGGGGCGCTCTCCTTCACCGGGTCCACCGCGACCGGCCGCCGGATCCTCAAGGACGCCGCCGAAAGCAACTTCAAGCGCGTCTCGCTGGAGATGGGCGGCAAGAGCCCTCAAGTGCTGATGGCCGACGCGCTCTCCTACGGCGACGAGCTCATCGACAACATGATCGAGGCCGCGTTCCTGACCATGGGGCAGAACTGCACGGCCGGGTCTCGGGTTCTGGTTCACCGCAGTATCGCCGAGGAGGTTCTGGAGCGGTTCACGGCCGCGGCGAGAGAGCTCGTCACCGGTGACCCGGCCGACCCACGCACGCAGATGGGGCCGCTCATCGACCACGCCGCCTTCGAGCGGGTCGCGGGAGCCGTGGAGGCCGCTCGGGCCGGCGGAGCCCAGATCCACACCGGGGGACTGCCCCACGGGCTGCCTCCGCGCGGCGCCTACTACCCGCCCACCGTGATCACCCGAGCCCCCGACGGCAGTGACGTCCTCACCAAGGAGTTGTTCGGTCCCGTCGTCACCGTCCAGACCTTCACCTCCGAGGACGAGGCGGTACGCAGGGCCAACGCCACCGAGTACGGGCTCGCCGCCTCGGTCTGGACCCGCGACCTCGACACCGCGCTGCGGCTGGCCCGCGGCATCGAGGCCGGCGTGGTCTCCGTCAACGCCTACAGCGAGGGTGACATCACAACCCCCTTCGGCGGCTGGAAGCAGTCGGGATTCGGTGGAGTGGAGAAGTCCACCAACGCCTTCGACCAGTGGACCAGGGAGAAGACGATCTGGATCCGCACCCGCTGATCCGAGCCGACAGCCGCAGGCGCGGTGGCCGACACGTCATTCCGTATGCCCCGCCTCCCGGAGCATCCGCTCCCGCAGCTGGACCGGGGAGGTGCCGTGCCAGCGGCGTACCGCGCGGCGCAGCGCCCGTTCGTCGGAGAATCCCGCCCGGCGGGCGATGTCGCGCAGTGTCAGTTCCGGGCGGAGCAACAGCTGTTCGACGCGTTCCCGGCGCACTCCCTCGACGAGTGCCTCGTACGTCGTGCCGCAGTCGGCCAGCCGACGGCGCAGCGTCCGCTCGCTCGTCGCATGCCGCCGCGCCTGCTCACCGAACGAAGGCACCACCGGGAGGCCCTGCGCGACGGAGATCTCCAGCACCTCCAGCAGATCCTGCTGGTCACGGCGGGAAGCCATCTGCGCGTCGAGCATCTCCAGCGTCGACGCGTAGCTCACCGGATCCCGGCCGGGCATCCGGGTACGGGCCCACGCGGGGTCGATGACCATGCGGGTGGCAGGGGCACCGAATCGGACCGGACAGCGGAACAGGGCGCCGTACAGGTCGAGTTGGCGCGGTGGCGGAAACGAGAACTCCACTGCTCTCGGCGCGAAGGCCGGGCCGACGGCCAGCCGGGACAGGGTGACCACGGAGGCGAACGCCTCCTCGATCAGGAAGGAAGCCACGGCCGGGTCCATGGCGGGATCGGGAAGATCTGCGCGCAGCACGAAGGCGTCGTCCTCCTCGCCCACACCGGCCGACCACACCACCATCGCCCCGGACAGGTTCTGGTACTTCACCCCGGTCTCGATGGCGTGCTGAAGCGTGTCGTCGGCCATCAGGGCGATGCCGAGCAGGCCCCACGCGGTCAGGTGCTGCGCCGCGCCGACCTTCAGTCCCAGGCGCTCGTCCCTGGTGAGCTCCAGCGCGCGACGGATCACCGCGCTGCCCTGCCGGTACGACACCCGCAGCGCGGCGGAGCGCATGACGGTCTCGTCCAGTCCCATCTGCTTCAGCAGGGGGCGCAGATCGACGCCGCGCTCGTCGGCGACCACGACGAGATAGCGCAGGATGTTCGGCTGGATCGTCGCCGACGTGCTGCGGCTGGTCCCGGGAGGGTCTGCCGGGCCGGGGGCAAGGGACATCGCACTCACCTTCTCCTCGGCGACCACCGTAGGCAGTCGGCACCACCGGTCGCCTGCTCTGGCCCCCGAAGCCCCCTCCACGGCCCCTGGCGTCCCGAGCCTGCCTTGCGCACGCGGCCGCCGTCGGCCGGATCAAGCCGGGCAGCACGGTACTCATGGACGACTCCACCACTCTCTTCCCCATGGCCTCCGCCCTCGCGCAACTCGACCAGATCGCCGTCGTCACCAACTCGGTCGGCCTGGCACAGCGCCTGGGATCCGCCCTGGGTGTGGATGTCACCCTGCTCAGCGGGCACTACCACGGCGACTTCAACTCCTGCACGGGGCCTCAGGTCACCCGCGCCCTGTCCCACATCCGCGCCGATCTCGCCGTGATGTCCGCCACCGCCGTCCTCTCGGGTCAGCTCTTCCACCCCCTGAGCGAGTACGTCGAGGTGAAGCTGGCCATGCTCGCGGCCGCACATCAGTCCTTGCTGCTCGTGGACCATTCGAAGTTCGGCAAGACCGCCACCCACGCATACGGCACCGTGTCCGACTACCAGGCGGTCATCACCGAACACCAGCACATCCGACGCGGAGATCGCGGCCATGCGTGGCCTCGGAGTCCTTGTCGAGACGGTCGACACCGGAAAGCCTGCCCAGTGATGCAGACTCTGTTCGAAACCCCCAGCACCTATCGCCCCGCCGCCGCCGACCTGGCTGCTCCCGTACCACCCGTCGAAGCCGTCCTCTTCGACTTCAGCAACACGATCTTCCAGATGATCGACCTGGAGACGTGGCTGCGCCGGATCGGTGATGCCGCAGGCCGCCTCGCCCTGCTGGAGGAGGACGGCGCCCTGAAGGAGATATCCCGGCAACTGCGAGAGGCTTTCCAGCTGCCCGCTGTCGTCGCCCGCCGAGAGGGCCGCGACCTCTCTCCGGAACGGCATCGTCTCGCCATGGGGGAGTGGTGGAGGCATGTCGACTTCCTGCGCGGCGTGGAAGAGACGGCTTACAGGGAGCTCACCGCGCCCGATGCCTGGCTCCCCTACTCCGATACCGAACCCACGCTGCGAGCGCTCCGCGACCGCGGACTGCGCGTCGGAATCGTGAGCGACTTCGCCTGGGACCTGCGGATCCACCTCGCCCGGCATGGCCTGGAGGACCTGATCGACACGTGCGTCATCTCCTACGAGATGGGCCGGGAAAAACCCGACCCCCACCTGTTCCTCAAGGCGTGCGCAGACCTCGGCGTCGATCCACGCGCCACCTCATGGTCGGAGACAACCCGGTCCGGGACGGTGGCGCCACCACCTGCGGCCTGCGCACCTACATCTTCCCCGCCGAACAGCGCATCGGGGACCGCGGCCTGACCGAAGTCCTCCGGCTCGTGACCTGACGTCGGCCGACGCTTCTTCCACCCTGTTCCTGAGCGGTGGATGGCCGCGTCAGGCAGTCCGGAACACCTCCGCGGTATGCGTTACACGGCTTGGGCGGGGATTCGCCAGGCGCGTACGGCGTCGGTCAGGGCTTGGTGGTCGCGTTCGTTCTGGTCGGCGTAGCGTTCGGCGAAGACGGTGAGCGCGCGGTCGAAGGCGTCGCCGCCGCCGAGGTAGGCGGCGATGGCGATGCGGTCTCCGGAGCGGGCGTGGGCGCGGGCGAGGGTGGCGCCGCAGAATTCGCCGAAGGCGCTCATGTCCTTGGGGAGCATGGTCTGCGGTTCGGCGATGCCCTTCCAGTCCCGCAACTGGCGGACATAGAAGTCGCGTTGGCGTCCGTCGATGCCGGTGACGCGTTCCCAGCCGAGGAAGATGTCGCTGGCGGCCTGCATGAGCCGCTGCCCGGCGACGACCCGTTCCCCCTGGTTGTCGTATGCGCTCGTCCCCGCGTAGGGAGCCAGCACCGACCGGTCGGCTTCCTTCGCCTGCAGCAGCAGCGGATCCTCGTCGTCCCTGCCGAGCAGCAGGATGATCCAGCAGCGGGTGCCGACGCTGCCCACCCCGACGACCTTGCGGGCCATGTCTGCGATTCGGTACTGCCCCAGCAGATGGCGGCGCTCGGACTGCAGGCTGTGGCCGTACCGCTCGATCAGCTCGCGCAGCAGTTCCTCCAGCGAGTCGCGTTCCGTGTCCGGCAGCAGGTCCTGGAGCGGCACGATCAGCGGCGGGTCGGGGGTGATCCTGCGCCGCCCGTCGACCACCCGCGTGAGCTTCTCAAAGGCCTGGAGGCTGTCGTGGCTGCGGGCCTTCGCGATGGCCCGCCGGGAGCGTTTGCGGCCTCGCGCTCCCAGCCTCCGGTCCGCCAGCGCCTGCAACGCGTCCATGTCGGCCTGGGTGTACCAGACGGCGAGGTTGCCCAGGCCGGCGAGACCGCGCATCCGCTCGCGGTACGACCGGACGGTGGCACGCACCACGGAGGCCCGTTCGGCATCCGTAAAGCCGTTCTCGCGTCCGGCGATGGCCAGGCTGGCGGCCAGCCTCTTGACGTCCCACTCCCAGGGGCCGGGCAGGGTCTCGTCGAAGTCGTTGATGTCGAACACCAGATGCCGCTCGGGCGAGGCGAGCAGCCGGAAGTTCAGCAGATGGGCGTCCCCGCACAGCTGCGCGGTGATTCCCGAGCGGGGGGTGTCGGCCAGGTCACCGGCCATGATGGCGGCGGCGCCCCGGTAGAAGCGGAAGGGGGCCTCCATCATCCGGCCGTAGCGGATGGGCACGAGCTCCGGCACCCGGGCGGCCGACTGAGCCTCGATGACGTCGACCGGGTCCGGCCGCTTGGCCGAGGGCTGGTACTCCGCGTGAGAGGAGCGCGGCGCGTCCGCCCGGGCGGCCCGACCTCGCGCCGCCCGCTCCTTGGGGGCGCTCCCGCTGACCTGGTCAGTCATGACGCCACCTCCTGTGCGGAGTGGCCCGCTGGAGCACCTGCCCCTGGCGGGCCTGGTTCCTCTCCCACCGTTCCACACTCCGCATCGGCGGGCATCTCGGCCACCGGCGTCCCTGTGGACGGGACGGCTCCTGCGGTCGATCTGCTACGGGCTTTCTGACGCGGCGTCGGGTGAGGCTGCTGTGGAACGCATCGAGGGCGACGTGGCACGGTGCCGGCGCGACGGCAGCGAACGCTCAGCGACGTGTCGTGATGCGGCGCGTCAGCTGTGCTGCTCGGGGCCGATCAGGGCGAGGGTGTCGTGGATGCCCTGTTCGAGGAGTTGGTCGGAGAGCTGTCGGTCGGCGATGGCTCGGGAGAGCTGGAGTGTTCCGGCCAGCAGGGCAAGGAGGCTGAGTGCCTTCACGCGCGCCGAGGGCGGGTCGTCGGGTGCGAGGCGGGCGGCGATCTCGTCGACGAGGACCAGCAGGCTGTCGGTGTACGCCTGCCTCGTGGCGTCCCTGGAGCGCCCGATCTCGTCGAGCAGGGCGGCAGAGGGGCAGCCGTCGTCGGGGTTGTCGCGGTGCTGAGCCGAAAGGTACTCGCGCACGATCTGCTCCAGTGCGGCGCGGCCGGGCGCTGCCTGTGCACAGATGTTTGCGTGCTGTGTCCGCAGCTGGTCGGCGAGCGTGGTGGCGACGAGAGGAGGGTCACACTTACCCTCCGCCGTCGTCGGCCCGCCGCTCGTTGTGCGGCGCATCACACGCTCTCGTTCATCAGGAGTGCCCTTGCCTTCCGGCGCCTCCTGCTGTCATAGTATTACGAACGTAATTCAACGAACCTCAGGAGATCATGATGACGACAGCCCAGCCGGTGGCACTCGTGACGGGTGCGTCTTCCGGGATCGGAAGGTCAGCCGCCCTCGCGCTCGTCGAGGCCGGTTTCGAGGTGGTCGGAACAAGCCGGAACACCTCGAAGGTCACCCCTGCCGACGGTGTGACGTTCCTCGACCTCGACGTGACCAGTGACGGTTCGGTCGCCGCCGCGGTCGGGGAGGTGATCGAGCGGTTCGGGCGGATCGATGTCCTGGTCAACAACGCCGGGATCGGCTCATCCGGCGCCGACGAGGAAAACTCGGTCACTCAGTCCCAGCGCGTCTTCGACATCAACGTCTTCGGTGTGATGCGCATGACCAAGGCGGTCCTGCCGCACATGCGGGCCCAGGCAGGAGGACGTGTCATCAACATCTCGTCCATCCTCGGGCTGGTCCCCGCGCCCTACATGGCCGCCTACGCGGCGTCCAAGCACGCGATCGAGGGCTACTCCGAGTCCGTGGACCACGAGGTCCGCGAGCACGGCGTCCGGGTACTGCTCGTCGAGCCCGCCGGCACCAATACGCCGTTCGAGGCGAACACCGTGGAGCCCGACCTGCCGTTGCAGGTCTACGCCGAGCGGCGGCGCATCGCCGACCAGGTGGCGGTGGCAGTCGGCAAGGACGGCGACGACCCTGCCGTCGTCGCGAAGGCGATCGTCGCGGCCGCCACCGACTCAAGGCCGAAGCTCCGGTACACCGCCGGCTCGAATGCCCGACGCATCAGCACGGCACGCCGCATGATTCCCGCCCGGGCCTTCGACCAGCAGATCCGCAAGTTCAACAAGCTCGCCGGCTGACGCTCGGAGACCGGCCATGCCTTCCTGTTCCAGTACGCCAAGGCCTTCGCCGCCGAGGTGACCAGCTCCTCGCCGCCTGACCGAGCCCGACGGACACCGACACCGCTGGTCGGGAGCGCCGCCGAACGGATCTTTGCGGGCCGTCTCGATCATGTCCTGGACGACCTTGACGTCGTTCGAGCGGCACCCGGTGCCGGGGCGGGGTGCGCAGGCCGACGCAGGAGGCGTCGCGCGGCTCACCGCGCCTGTTCCGCCAACTCCTTGAAGTGCTCGAGGTCGCTCCGCACAAGCCGTTCGATGGCGTTCGCCTGGGCAAAACCCTTCGGCCCGCCGAACGCGTCTTTGACGGCCCCCGGGTCGTACTCGATCCGGGCCTGGACCCGGGTGTGCTCGCGGTCGATCGGCAGCAAGGAGAAGGTTCCCGACAGCTCGGGACCGCCCGTGGTCTGCCACTCCATGAGGCGCTCGTCGCCGTAGTCGACGATCTCGGCGTCGAACTCCTGAGCCCGGCCACCTGCGTATACGTTCAGGTGCGCCCGGCTCCCGTCGCCCTCCGAACGAGCCTGCCGAACTCCTTCGAGGAACTGTGGATAGGTCTCCACGCGGTGGAGAGAGTCCCAGGCCGTATCGATCGGCACATCGATGTCGACATGTTCTTCGAGAGTGCTCATCAGTCACACCCCAAAGCTCAGCTCACGCTTTACAGGTCATACATCCAGTGTGCCCCCGGACAGATTGACTCGCTCAGCCGGCCGGATGGGGAAAACCGACCACCTCGTTGAAGGTGTTTCACCTCGGTCCGGACACCGAATCGCCGCGACGGCCGCCGGGCCGGATCAGGGCTGGAACGCTTCTGCCTGTACGTGATGCATCACACGGCTCGTCACGCGGTACCGGCCGTTGGGTACGGAGTGGGCCTTGGTGACATGCACCGCGAGCGGCCCGGCCCATTCATAGCCCCGGCTTTCTCCATGTCGAACCAGGCTGTCGGCGAGCACCTGATCGACGCGACCGCCGTTCCGTTCGAGTTCCTCATGGGCGAAGTCCGCCAACTCGACGTCGTAGGCGTTGGGGACGACGACGCGGCACTTACTGCACACGACGGCGTTGTCGTCGCACTCCCTGCGCAGGGCGTCGACCAGTTCGACGGGTTCCTTTTCCTTGTGGCGGATCTGCGCGAGCAGCGACTCTCCGAAGCGCTCCAGAGCTCGTTCCAGGCCAGTGAGCGTGCTCATGCTCTACTTCGCCTCCTTCTCCGCGAAGTCGTCCGGATGCTTGCGACGATTTTCTTCGTTCGTGTCGTTGGGTTGCACTTCGTCTCCGGCGGGTTCCCGGGGAGGCGGGATCGACTCGTCTCCGGCAGGCCGCACTTCTCGGTGCCGGTTCAGGGCTTCGGGATGCCTGTTCAGGGCTGAGGCATCGGGAGGGCGTACACCTTGTCGAAGTGCTGGGCGATCAGCGGCCCGTCGCCGGCCCGGGAGAGCTGCCAGTCGTTGATGCCGGTGTCCTGACCATCCGTGAAGTTCCAGAGCAGCTCACCGTTTTGGGCATCGATCGCGTAGAACCCGTCCTTGTTGTGCGCGGCCGTGACGAACACCGTGCCGCCGCCCGCGACGAGGGCGTTCTCCAGGTCCAGCCGAGGGGTCTCGCGGAACCAGCGCCGGGAGCCGTCAGTGGCGTCGAACGCCTCGATGCCGTGCGGGTCCCTGGTGGTGCAGTACACCGTGCCGGCCGCGGCGGCGACGGAGGCGAATCCGCCCTTCCTCTCCTTCACCCGCCAGCGCAGCGAACCGGACTTGAGGTCCACGGCGATGAGCTCGCTGTCGACGGCGAAGACGGTTCCGTCGAGCACCACCGGGGCCGACCGTGCGTCCGAGTCGGAGTCCATGGGCTGGCGCCACAACACGTTCCCGCGGGTGGCGGTGCCACGCGCCGTGAGCCGGTGCAGTCCGTCCATGTAGATGAAGCGGCGGGATTCCATGACCGGTTTCAGGTCGAGGCCGATGTCCTCCTCGCTGATGGGGATGACATTGGCCAGGCGCGCCCGGAGATCCGTGTTGAGGACGACGTTCGTGGAGGTGGCCGACCCCTGCGACCCGTCCTTGCCGTCCTGGCGGCCGAACCGCAGACCGGCGATGGTGACCCGGTGGTCGTCGAACCCGCCGAGCAGCGTGTCGAACCGGAAGTCCGCTCCGAAGTCCAGCGAGAACCGCTCGGTGCCCGTGGCCGGGTCGACGCCGAGCACGGTCGCGCCCGTGCCGAGGGCGACGATGTCGTCGGAGACGAGGAGGGGAGGGGTGGGGGACTGGCTGATGCCCTGGTAGGTCCACCGGGGACGGGTGCCGTCGGCGAGGCCGAGGCAGAGTAACGCGCCTGACTGTGTCTTCAGCAGGGCCGTACCGTTGTAGAAGGCCGCCGGTGCCTCGACGAGCGGGTCGCTCTGGTACGTCCACAGTGGCTTCGGCGGCGGCCCGGCCGGCTTCGGGGCCGACCGGGTCCGCTCCTGCGACCTGCCGAGCAGCGCGGCGACGCCGGAACCCAGGGTGACGGTGCCGAGCGCGGCGGCCGTGAGGAACGTACGGCGGGAGGGCTGCGGCCGGCGCCGCCGCCGTGCGCGGTGGGTGACCGGCTCGGGCGGCTTCTCGCGCGTCGGCCTGGGCGTCGGGCTGGGCGTCGGCTCTTCGGGGAAGACGACGCGGTGGGGGCTCGGGCGCTCCGTGACGAGCTGCTGAACGGCCAGGCGCGGGTCGGTGCGGACGCCGCCGGCGACAGCGAGGCCGGTGGCGGCGGCGCGGGCGGGTTCCCGCTCGATGACGTCCGCCTTCGGCTCGAGCCCGAGTTCCAGGTCCATGAGGGCGGCAGCCTGCCGGCTGACCGAGGACGCCACGGCTTCCGGCAGCCAGCCGTCCCAGTCCAATGTGTCGGCGCCACCGGGTGCGCAGGCCGCCGACACCCGGTCCGGACTGGGCCGGGCCGTCGGGGACTTGTCGAGACAGAGCCCGATGATGGTGTCCAGTGGATCCGGCACGCCCGTCAGATCCGGCGAACCGTGCACCACCTGGTACAGCAGCGTGGCCGCCGACGAGCCGTCGAAGGGCGCGTTCCCGGTGGCGGCGAAGGCCAGGACCGAGCCGAGACAGAACACGTCCCCCTCCGGGCCCATCGGGTCACCCGTGGCGTGCTCGGGGCACATGTACCGCGGGGAGCCGAGCAGCACACCGGACAGGGTGAGTTCGTAGCCGTCGGTGGCGCGGACGATGCCGAAGTCGATGACCCGCGGGCCCTCGGCGGAGAGCAGCACATTGGACGGTTTGAGATCGCGGTGCACCAGCCCCGCGGAGTGCACGGCGATCAGCGCCTCGGCGAGTCCGGCCCCGAGGGCGAGCACCGACTTCGGCGGCAGCGGCCCGTACTCCTCGACCGCGTCGGCCAGCGTGGGACCGAGTATGAGCGCGGTGGCCAGCCACGGGACGGGGCCGTCCGGGTCGGCGTCCACGACTGTCGCCGTGTATCTGCCGCTCACCGCCCGCGCGGCGTCCACCTCGCGCCGGAAACGGATCCGGAAGTCCTTGCTCGCGGCCAGCTCGGGCCGTATGGCCTTGACGGCCACGGTCCGCTGCTGGTCGTCCCTGGCGAGGAAGACCTCCCCCATCCCCCCGGCGCCGAGCCGCGCGACAGGGCGATACGGCCCCAGGTGCTCCGGATCCGTGGGACGAAGTGGCTCCATGGCCCTCAGCTCGCCTGTTCCTCGTCGGATGGACTTGTGGGGAGACTAGGTGCTGGAGGGACAGTTGGGGTACGCAACCGAGCAACCTATGGCCATTACTTGACGTTTCAGGTAGATACCGTCTGGACGGTCTATCGGGTCGTCACGGTTAATCCGGCATGTCGTACTCCGCATACGCATACGCATACGCATGCAGATCGCTGCCCCGGTGGCGAGCGCGGCATGGCCGATGCCGTACCGCGGATCCTCGACGCACGCCGTCGCCTCTCAGCCCCGCCGACCCGTGAGCCGCACGCCCCCGACGCCGCCGCCCGTGAACAGTGCGCTGACCGCGCCGTAGAACCGCATCAGCCGCCCGGCGAGTGGCTCACCGTGCAGCCGTACCCGCTCCTGATATCCGTGCCGGAAGGTCTCGGCCCGATCGCGTACCCAGGGCAGCCACAGGTCGGTGGCGTCCGTCCATGTCACGTCCGTGAAGCCCGCCCGCGCGAGGTCCTCGCGGTAGTGGGCCTCGTCCGGGAGGTAGGGGCAGGCGACGAGACCGGCGAGATCGGTCTGCTCCTCGTCGGTGAGGGGGCGACGGGCGTAGAAGTCCTCGATGTAGAAAGTGCCGCCGGGGCGGAGGAGCTCTCGGCAGACGCCGAAGAGCTCGTCGCGTCGCGGAATGTGCAGGATCGCCAGGAGCGAGAGCAGGTGGTCGTACCGCTGCGACCAGCCCGCGCCGCCCAGGGTCAGGACGTCGGCCTGGATGGCCCGGACCCGCTCCGGCAGCCCGCACAGGGAGGTGAGTTCCTCGCTCAACTCGTGGAGCTCCGGCTGCAGTTCGACCGCCGTGAGGTGGCACTCGTACCGCTCGGCGAGATAGCGGGCCGGGCCGCCGAGCCCGGCGCCGATGTCCACGACCTCCGCGCCGGGGATGACGCCCAGTTGCGTCACGGCGTTGTCGAGGGCCTGGTGGCCGAGGTAGTGCAGCTGGTCGTACGGTTCGAGATCGGCCGGCGTGAGGGGACCGGGGCGGCTCAGCAGGGGGACCAGGGCGTTCCGGACGTGCTGGAGGTCGTACAGGGCCATGTCGTCGAAGCGGCTGTTGCGTTGTTTTTCCGTCACGTCGGCATTCTTCCCACGGAAATGGTCGCCCTTCGCGGCAACCTTCCCGGACCCGGCGACGACTGTGGATCGGAAGCTCCTGTCACCGGAGCCTCACACGAAACAAGTGTTCTCCCGAACCACGTAAGGACCTCATACCGTGGCGTCCCCGTCTCACCGCCGCCCGCCCCGCAAGCGGCACACCGTTGTCGTCTCCGCCGCCTTGGGAGCTGTCGCGCTCGTCGCCTCCCTGGTCATGGCTTTCCACTCCGACCGCGAGGCCGATGACGGGCATGGGGCGGCCACGCCCGTCGCCGGCGGCAAGGTGACCGTGTCACCCACGGCGTCGGCGCGGAAGAAGCCGTCCGCGGCGTCCCCGACCCCGTCCCGGACGGCTGGTGCGACCCCGACGGCCGCTGGGACCACCTCGGCGGCGCGGCCGTCGGCCACAAGCACTCCGCAGAAGACTTCCGCCGGGGCGCCGTTGGCGGGACGGATTCGGCCCGAGGTCACCTACCGAGGAGTCGCCACCGTCTACGACGCAGGGACCGGCGACGGCGCCTGTTCGTACGGTCCGAGCGACGACCTCATGATCGCGGCGATGAACCACACCGACTACGAGACGTCCAAGGCGTGCGGGGCGTACGTGCTCGTCCGTGCGGCGGGCGGAGCCTCCGTCACGGTCCGGATCACCAACGAATGCCCACTGCCCTGCGCACCCGGCCAACTCGACCTCAGCGCACAGGCCTTCGCCAAGCTCGCCGCCCCGTCGCGCGGCCGGATACCGATCACGTGGAGCCTGCTGAGCCCCGGTACGTCCGACACGGTCTCGATCCGGTACAAGACCGGGTCCAGCCGCTGGTGGTGCGGCATCCAGGTGCTGGACCACCGGAATCCGATGGCGCGGCTGGAGGTGCGCACCGGCAGTGGCTGGACCCGGCTGCCCCGTACCGAATACAACTACTTCCTCTCCGAACAGGGCAGCGGGTGTGGCGGCGGGATCAGGATCACCGACATCTACGGAGAACGACTGACACTCGACGGGATCGCACTGCGGCCGAACGTCGTACAGCGGACCGGTGTCCAGTTCGCCGCACACTGACGCGAGGTCAGCGCGCGGGCCCGGTGGTGGACCAGGTCCTCCGTGTCAAAATGGAGCCGTCCGTCCTGCTCCGTCGTTCTCCGCACTGATCCACCGAGGTTGTTTCCGTGCCCAAGCCCGTGGCCCGCGAGCCGTTGCGTCGCAATTCGCGGTCCAACCGGGCGCGCATCCTGGCCACGGCCCGCCTGGAGCTCGGGCGGAATCCCGACATCACCCTGGAGGAGCTGGCGCGGGCCGCCGGTGTCGTACGGCGCACCCTTTTCGGGCACTTCCCCGGACGCGCGGCGTTGCTGGAGGCTCTCGCCGAGGAGGCCTCCGACACCCTCCGGAGCGCGATGGAGGCCGGCGCGAAGCCCACGGAGCCGGAGCCGGAGCTGGCGCCGGAGTCCGCCGAGCGGGCGCTCGCGCACTTCGTGGTCGCCATGTGGCCCGTCGGCGACCGCTACCGGATGCTCCTGTCGCTGGCCCGGCGCGACCTGGGCGCGGAACGTGTGGCCGAGATCCTGGCGCCGGCCCGCGACGAGGTCACGGCCATCCTGGAGCGGGGGCAGCGGGACGGCGTCTTCCATACCCTTCTGCCGCCCGCCGCGCTCAGCGCCGGTCTGGAAGGGATGCTGCTCGCTCTGTTGGAGTCGGTCAACATCGGCGCCCTGGAGGACGACGGGACCCGGGCCGCCGTCGTCGCGCTCGTCGCGGCCGGTGTGCCGGAGGAGCGGGCGCGTGCCGTGGTCGGTGAGGTCGCGAGCGGTTCGTAAGGGCGGGCGTCCCGGTGGCGTTCCCGTTCCTGTTCCCGTTTCCGGGACGCGGTCTGCTTGCTCTCGTAGAACTGGGTCTTGGTCAGCTGGACGCGTACTCCCGGTCGCGGCCCGCTTCCGCTGCCGCTTCCGCTGCCGCCGTTTCCTCCGGCCGGTGCTTGCCGGCGTCCCCGCGGTGGGGCAGGACGGCGAGGACGATCAGTGTGCCGGCGGCCATGATGATCCCGCCGACGAGGCTGGTCTGGGCGACACCGTGAGCGAAGGCTTCGTGGACGGCGTCCACGACGGCCTGGGCCTGCTGGGGCCCCGCCGAGGGGGTCTTCGCGATCTGCTCGGCGACCGCGAGGCCGCCGCCCACCGAGTCCTTGGCCGTCTCCATGGCCGTGGCAGGCAGCCGGTTGCCGACCAGGTCGGTCAGTTCGTCGCGGTAGGCCGTGCCGAGGAGCGAGCCGAGTACCGCGATGCCGAGGGAGCCGCCGAGCTCCAGCGCGGTGTCGTTGGCACCGCCGCCGACCCCCAGCTCCGACTCGGGGAAGGAGGCCATGATGGTGTCCGTGGCCGGGGAGACGCTCAGACCGATCGCGAGGCCCAGCAGCATCATCGGCGCCAGGAAGTCGGCATACGTCGAACCCTTGTCGACCTGTACGAGCAGGAAGACGCCCACGGTGCCGATCGCCATGCCGGCCGTCACCATCGCCTTCATGCCCAGCTTCGGGGTCAGGCGCCCGGTCACCGCGGCGCCGACGAAGACGGCCCCGGCCAGCGGCAGCAGGCGTACGCCGGTCTCCAGCGCGTTGTAGCCGAGGACGAACTGCAGGAACTGGGTGGAGTAGTAGATCGCTCCGAACGTACCGAAGAAGAAGAACAGCACCGCGAGCATGGCGCCGCTGAAGGGGCGCAGCCTGAACTTGCGCACGTTCAGCATGGGGTGCGGGTGCCGCAGCTCCCAGGCCACGAAGGCCAGCAGGCCCACGCCCGCGACCACGGCGGCGGCGACCGGGCCGGCACCCCAGCCGAAGTGCGGGCCCTCGATGGTCGCGTAGACCAGGGAGCCTACGGAGACGATCGAGAGCAGCCCGCCGACGTAGTCGATCCGGCCCATGCCCTGCGCCTTCGACGGCGGCACCAGGGCCAGCGCGCCGACGACGGCGACGACCGCGATGGGGACGTTGATCAGGAAGGTGGAGCCCCAGGCGTGGTCCTCCAGGAGCCATCCGGCGACCAGGGGGCCGACGGCGATGGCGAGGCCGGAGGTGGCGGTCCAGGCCGTGATGGCACGGGCCCGCTCGCGCTTCGGGAAGATCGCGACCAGTAGGGACAGGGTGGCCGGCATGACGACGGCGGCTCCGACGCCCATGATCGCCCGGGCCGCTATGACCAGCTCGGTCCCATCGACCAGGCTGCCCATCACCGAACCGCCGGCGAAGATCACCAGGCCCGTGACCAGCGCGCCGCGACGGCTGTATTTGTCGCCGATCGAGCCCAGCACCAGCATCAGCGCGGCGTACGGGACGGTGTAGCCGTCGATGACCCACTGCAGGTCACTGCTGCTCAGGCCGAGGTCCGCGGTCATGTCCGGCGCGGCCACGATCAGGGACGTGTTCGCCATGACCACGATCAGCAGGCTCAGGCAGAGCACGAGCAGGGCCCACCAACGCCGTGAGTACGGACCGGTCATCTTCTCGACGGGGGTGGTGGCGAGGAAGGGCATCGGGGCTCCTAGGAGAAACGAGGGACGAGTTAATTGCCCATCGACGTGCAGACTAATTTATTGCCCACCAGTGTGCAAATATCCCGAAGCTCCGCCGCCAAGGTGATGTCGCGGACGCCGCCGACCGTCACCGCGAACCAGATGGCGCGTACGAACGTCGCTCTCGGCATCGAGGCTCAGGGGTTTTCGGCAGCGTGCGGCCCGGCGCCGCAGGCGCCCCAGGCGCAGCCGAGCGGCGTGGTGTCGCGCGCATGACCATGGCCGACGCGTCTCGTTCGCGATGCTGACCGTGCTGGAGACCCTGGGCCCCACCGAGCGGGCGGTGTGTCCGACGGTGGCGGTGTCGTCCCCGTGGCCAGGCGGCCGATCGAGGGCGCGGACCGGGTGGCCGCTCCTGAGTGCGTTCGCCAGGGCGTACGGCGGATTCGAGGTGAAGCCGATGTGGCTCATCGGGGCGCGGCCGTGCGGTTCGAGTTCGATGGCGGGCTGGACTCGGTTGCGGGCCTCGCGGTCGAGGACGGCCGGATCACCCGGACCGACGGATCAGGGTCGGACAGGACCTTGGCCCTGTCCTCAATGAGGACAGGGCCAAGCGACTGAGGGGCACAGCGGCACCGGACCGGGCGCCAGTGCGTCACTGGTGCCCCGTACGGGTCAGGGCTGAACGGGCTTGCCTCGTCCCCAACCCCAGGCGAGCCGGTCGGCGCCGGACTGGTTGGTGGTGGCCAGCCAGGGCCGGGCGGGGTCGCCGATCAGGGTCTGCAGCGAGTAGGTGTCGCCGGTGCGCAGGCCGGGCCAGTAGACGGACCCCATCTTGAGCTCGCGGAAGGTGTCGGTGACGGCCTGCATGAAGTTGATGAAGTTGTTGGAGGCAGCCGGCTTGTTGTAGTCGAAACCGGTGGTCATATGGGCGCCGAACTCGTCGGCGACGGTCCGGTTGGCGCAGTCACCGATGCGCTCCTTGAGGTCGGCCACCCACTGGTCGTAGGTGGCGTACTCCTTCCAGAACCCGTAGTGGTGCAGCGACAGGTAGGTGCCCTTCAGACGCGGGTCGGCGCAGACGGAGGTGACGTGGTCGTTGTAGCCGGCGCCGCTGACGAACACCCGGTTGCGCGGGACCGACGGGTAGGTGCCCAGCCACTTCGCGGCGATGTCGGCCCACTCGGTGTCGGTGTAGCCGTGGGGCTCGTTCATCGGCTCGAAGTAGACCCGCTCGTCGGCCTTGTACGCCTTGACCACGGTGTTCCACATGGGCCAGTAGGTGGCGGTGTCGTCGATGAAGCCGTCCTTGCGGACGCCCGTGCCCTCCCAGTAGGAGAGGATGACCTTGAAGCCCTTGTCCGACGCCGCGTCGATGACCCCGCGGTAGGACTTCCAGTAGGAGCCGTTGACGGTGTACGGGTTGATGGGCAGCCGGACGGTGTTGGCACCGAGGTTCGCACGGAACGCCGAGATCACCCGACTCGCCTTGGCATAGGTCTGGGCGTAACTGTCGGAGGTCGACAGACCGGACAGCACGACGGGGTCGTCGGCGAAGTTGTCGCGTGGGTCGGCCCAGTTCACGCCCTTGAACTGGGTCGTGTCTCTGCTGAGTCGGGTCGTGTCGTCGCTCGCGGCGGAGGCGGGGCTGCCGGCGATGGCTGTGCCGCTGGTCGCGGCTATCGCGATCGCCACGAGGGCGGCGCGCAGCCGGGGGGTGAGGCGGGTGCCGGCGGGGACTTTGCGCATCAGCTTGCCCTTTCACGGGAGGGAGACGGCGACTCAGCGCATGGCGGAGCCTGCGCGTGGCCGAGCGGCCGTCGGAACATGTGCCGGGCCGGAGGGATGCCCGGAAGCCGGGCAGTTGCGCGGTGGTGGCGGGGAGGGCACCACCGTCGACGTGTGGCCGCACGGCGGCGTCGACCTTGAGGTACTCAAGGAAGGCGTAAGGCGATGTTCATGGTGGCGTCGGCCCGGACGGCGGACGAGCTTGTGCCCTCGAACTGCCACATCGTTCCGCTCCTGCCTGCTCCACCAACCGCGATGTTTACGTAAACATCGCGCCGCCCGGAATCGTGGCACCCGCCACAGCGCCCGTCAAGGTTTCCCACGCGTAACACCGGTCGCGTCGGGGCGTCCGCCCGCGACAGCACTTCGCCCCGCCGCTGGATGCGCGGCGGGGCGAAGTGACGATGCCCTTTGGCCGGGGGAGTACGGCTCGGTGGCCGGGGGAGTACGGCCCGGTCCGTCGACCGATACCCGGGATCAGGAGGCGGTTTTCACCGCGAGGATCGGGCAGTTCACCCCCATCAGGATCTGCTGAGCCGCCGAACCCATGATCAGCTTGCCGACCGCGCTGCGCCGCCGCAGCCCGATCACCACGAGGGACACGTCCGGCAGTTCCGCCAGATCGACGATCTCCTCGGCGGCGTCGCGCCCGCCGAGCACCTGGCGTATCTCGAAGTCGACGCCCAGCGCAGCCAGATCCTCGCGCACATGGGCCAGATCGGGCTCCTGCGCGAACCGGGTGTCCATCAAGGCGTCGCCCCGGGAGGTGTTCACCACCAGCAGCTTCTCGTCGCGCAGCCGGGCCTCGTCGATTCCCGCGCGCAGTGCGGCCTCACCCTCGGGCGAGGGTACGTATCCGACCAGTACGGTCATGGTTGGTCTCCCTGTCAGGCGCTCTCAGGCACTTGGCTCAGGCCCTCTCAGGCACTTCGCTCACGCAGTGGACGTACGACGAACCGCCGGACGAGCGGCCACACCAGAACCAGCACGACCACGGTGTAGACGATGTAGGACACCGGTCCGCCCAGCAGTCCCGACAGCTCGCCGCCCGACAGTTGCAGGGAGCGTCGCCCCTGCAACTCGGCCCGCGGGCCGAGGATGACGCCGACGATCAACGGCAGCACGGGCAGTCCGAAGCGGCGCATGGCGAAGCCGAGGAGCCCCAGCGTCAGCAGCAGGAACAGGTCCAGCGGCTGGGCGTTGACGGCGTACGCACCCATCGACGCGAAGAACAGGATCCCCGCGTAGAGGTAGGGACGCGGAATCTGCAGCAGCTTGGCCCAGGCCGGCGCCAGCGGGAGGTTGAGCAGCAGGAGCAGCAGATTGCCGACGAACAGGCTGGCTATCAGCACCCATACGAGGCTCGCCTCGCGATCGAACAACAGCGGACCCGGCTGGATGCCGTACGACTGGAAGGCCGCCAGCATGACCGCGGCCGTCGCGTTCGTCGGCAGCCCGATCGCGAGCATCGGCACCAGCGTGCCGGCCGCCGACGCGTTGTTCGCCGCCTCCGGCCCGGCCACACCCTCGATGGCTCCCTTGCCGAACTCCTCGGGGTGCTTGGTCAGACGCTTCTCCGTCGCGTACGACAGGAACGTCGGTATCTCCGCACCACCGGCGGGGAGCGCGCCGAAGGGGAAGCCGAACGCGGTGCCCCGCAGCCATGGCTTCCACGACCGCTTCCAGTCCTTGCGGCCCATCCACGGACGGCCGACCGGGATCACCTCCGCGGGCTTGCGCCGCAGATGCGCGGCCACCCACAGCGCCTCGCCGACGGCGAAGATGCCGACCGCGACCACGACCACGTCGATGCCGTCGGCCAGTTGCGGGATGCCCAGGCTGAGCCGCTGCTGTCCGGACACCGAGTCGATGCCGACCAGACCGATCGTCAGGCCGAGCAGCAGCGAGACGAAGCCGCGGATGCGCGAGGAGCCCAGCACCGAGGTGACCGCGATGAAGGAGAGCAGCATGAGCGCGAAGTAGTCGGGCGCCCCCAGGCTCACCGCGAAGTCCACCACGAACGGCGTGACCAGGACGAGGAGCAGGGTGCCGATCGTGCCCGCCACGAAGGAACCGATGGCGGCGGTCGCGAGCGCCTGTGCGGCCCGGCCCGCCTTGGCCATCTTGTTGCCCTCGATGGCCGTGACGACCGAGGACGACTCACCGGGGGTGTTCAGCAGGATCGAGGTGGTCGAACCGCCGTACATGCCGCCGTAGAAGATGCCCGCGAACATGATGAACGCCTGCACCGGCTCCATGCCGTAGGTGACCGGAAGGAGCAGCGCGACCGTCATCGCCGGGCCGATGCCGGGCAGCACACCCACCGCGGTGCCGATGACGACGCCGATCAGCGCCAGCAGCAGGTTCATCGGGGCGACGACGTCCGCGAAGCCCTGGAGGAGATTGTTCAGGTTGTCCATCACAGGATCCCTTGCAGCACACCGGCCGGAAGGTTCACGCCGAGGCCGATCGCGAACGCGTAGAAGGTGACCAGGGACAGCGTCACGGCGATCAGCAGATTGCGGACGTAGTGCCGGTTGCCGAGGGCGAAGGCCGTTCCCCAGAAGAGCAGGGTGCCGCTGATCACCCAGCCGAGTCGCTCGATCAGCACGGCGTTCACCACGAACGCGCCGATCAGCAGCAGCACCGTGCGCCAGTCACTGCCCTGCGACAGGTCGACGTCCTCGCCGGCCTCCGGCTCACCGCGGCCGCCCCGGGCCACATCGACCGCGTACGCCACCGCGACCACCATGAGCAGCACACCCAGGATCATCGGCACCACGCGCGGCCCGACCGGGTCGGTGCCGCTGGTGATGTGCGGGATGCCGAGGGCATCCACGATCACGGCGGTGCCCAGCAGGGCGAGGAACGCGCACACTGCGTACTGCGCGCGGTCCCCGCCCTCCCCGGACGGACGCGTGTCCTCCGCGATCCGGTCGTTCACCTCGGAGCTCATGCCAGCCCGAGCTCGGACAGGAGGTCGGCGACGGACTTGTCCTGCTCGGTCAGGTACGTGCCGAACTCGTCACCGGTGACGAAGGCGTCGGTCCAGCCGTTCTTCTCCAGCTCGGCCTTCCACTCCTTGGAGTCGTGCATCTTGGTCAGGGCGTCGATCCAGACCTTCTTCTGGTCCTCGGTGATCCCGGGAGGGGCGACGATTCCGCGCCAGTTGGTGAAGACCAGGTCGATGCCGGAGTCCTTGAGCGTGGGGGCGTCCTTCAGCGCGTCGATCGGCTTCTCGCTGGTCACCGCGAGCACTCGCACCTGTCCCGCCTCGATCTGGTCGAGGAACTCACCGAAACCGCTGGCACCGAAGGCGATCTTGTTGCCCAGGATGGCGGGCAGCAGCTCGCCGCCACCGTCGTAGGAGACGTAGTTGACCTTCTTCGGCTCGATGCCGACGGCCTTCGCGAGCTGCATCGGGAGCAGATGGTCCGGACCGCCCGCCGTGGAGCCACCGCCGACCGCCAGTTTCTTGGGGTCCTTCTTCCACGCGGTGACGAGGTCGTCCATCGTCTTGTACGGGGAGTCCTTCGGTACGACGATCGCTCCGGCCTCCTCGATCAGTCTGGCGATCGGGGTGGTGTCGGTCAGCGTCGCCTTGGACTTCGAGGTGTACGAGGCACCGACGACGCCGAGGCCCATCTGCATGGCCATCTTGCCGTTGCCCTTCTCGTTCACCAGGCGCTGCAGGCCGACGACGCCGCTGGCCCCGGGCAGGTTGAACACCTGGGTTCCGGAGGCCACCTTGGTGTCCTGCATCACCTGGGTCACGGTCCGGGCGGTGAGGTCGTATCCGCTGCCCGGAGTGTTGGGGACCATCAGCCGGAGACCGGTCACGGGCTTCCCGCTCCCGCTTCCGCTTCCGGACTCCTCCTTGTCGGCGGTGGCGCCACAGGCGCTGACCGCGAGCATGGACACGGTGGCAAGAGCTCCGACAAGTGCGGCTCGTCGAGTTCTCATGGCTCATCTCTTTCCCTCGGGCGGGTCCGGCGCCATGATTGTGCGGTTCCTAGGACAGTCCGTCTCCGTTGTGTGAGCATTGAAGGTTGAGTTCATAGTGGTCGTGACGTCCCGCCGCCACACCCTGGCCGGTGAGCTGCTGGTATTGCAGCTCGCCATCGTCGTGATCGTGCTGGTCGCGGTGGGCGCGGTCTCGCTGGCTCAGTCGCAGGCGACGTTCGACCGGGTGGAGGGACGCCGGGTGACCGCCCTGGCGGAGGACATGGCCGGAAACCCCCTCATCCGCACTCAGCTCGTCCGGCCGGCGCCGGCCGAGACCCTCGCGCCGCTGCTGCAGTCCACGCTGACCAGGTCCGGTGTCACCTCGGCCCTGGTCGCCGACGCCGACGGAGAGATCGTCGCCGCCACGAATCCCACGCTGGTCGGAACGCGCCTGCCGGTCGGCGGCCCGTCTGTCGCCGAGGCTCGCGGCTGGTCCGGGGAACTGTCGTTGGGCGGGATCACCGAGCTGGTGGCGAAGGCCCCGGTGATCGGCGCCGAGCAGCACACCGCCGGCGACGATCTCGACAACGCCGGCGACCATCTCGGAACCGTCATGATCGGGCGGGCCTCGCCGACGGCGTGGCAGCGGCTGATGGGCGCCTCGTCCTATCTGCTGGCCTACCTCGGCATCGCCAGTGTGCTCGGAGTCGCCGGATCATGGCTGCTGGCCCGGCGCATCAAGCGTCAGACCCTGGGTCTGGAGCCCCGCGAGATCGCCGGCCTCGCGGAACATCGCGAGGCGATGCTGTTCGGCATAGCCGAGGGCGTGGTGGCCCTCGACCCGCACCTGCGGCTCACCCTGGTGAACGCGGTCGGCCGCAGGCTGCTCGACCTGCCCGAGAACTGCGTCGGGATGAGCCTGGCCGACCTGGGGATCGAGGGCAGGCTGTACGACGTACTGGCCGGGGCCGGTGGCAGCGAGCACAGGGCGGCGGAGCGCGCCCCGGAACACGACGCCGAGCAGGCTGGTGAG
Source organism: Streptomyces sporangiiformans (assembly GCF_005768555.2). Classification (GTDB taxonomy): domain Bacteria; phylum Actinomycetota; class Actinomycetes; order Streptomycetales; family Streptomycetaceae; genus Streptomyces; species Streptomyces sporangiiformans. The sequence continues at coordinate 87,960 of NZ_VCHX02000352.1, read as the reverse complement.
CGCGACGCGACACGTGACGCCCAGCAGGCTGGTGAGCGCGACGCGAAGCACGGCGCCCAGCAGGACGGTGAACACGACGCGAAGCACGACGCCCAGCAGGACGGTGAGCACGACGGGAAGCACGACGCGCAACACGACGGGGAGCACGGTGCCGAGCGGCGTGACGAGGTGGTCGTGCGCCGCGGCCGGGTGCTGGTGATGAACCGGATGGACGTCACCAAGGACGGTCGCCGGCTCGGCTCGGTGACGACCCTGCGGGACCGCACCGAACTGGCTCAGCTCGAGCGCGAACTGGGCTCGTTCCGGAGCAGCACCGAACTGCTCCGCGCGCAGGCCCACGAGTTCTCCAACCAGCTGCACACCATCTCCGGGCTCATCCAGATCGGCGAGCACGACGAGGTCGTGCGCTACGTCCGTGCCCTGCGCCGGCATCGCGACTCGCTCGATCTGACCCTGACCAGCCGGATCCATGACCGGGCGGTCGCCGCGCTGCTCATGGCCAAGTCCGCGCTCGCCGCGGAACGCAAGGTGCGGCTGCGGATCTCGGAGCGTACGGCCCTGGATCACCTGGAGCCGATGGACTCCGCGGACGTGGCCACGGTGCTCGGCAATCTCGTGGACAACGCGGTCGACGCCGCGGCGGCCGGAGACGACGACCACGACGCGTGGGTGGAGGTCGAAGTGCGCCAGGACGCCTCCAGCGTGGAGATCGTGGTACGGGACTCGGGCCCGGGGGTTGCTCCCGAGCTCGCCCAGGAAGTGTTCTCGCACGGGTTCACCACGAAGGCCGCGCAGGGCGGCGACCGGGGCATCGGTCTGGCGCTCACGCGGCTGGTCTGCAAACGACGGGGCGGTGAGGTGTCGGTGGCCAATACGCAGGAGGGCGCCATGTTCACCGCCCGGATGTCCGTCGGCCGTCCGGCCGACCGAGTGACGGAGGGAGTCCGATGATCGATGTACTGATCGTCGAGGACGACTTCATGGTGGCGCGGATCCACCGCGGATTCGTGAACGATGTCGAGGGTTTCCGGGTGGTCGGAACGGCGAACTGCGGCGAGCAGGCGCTCACCGCCGTCGCCGAGCTGCATCCCGATCTCGTGCTGCTCGATCTGTATCTGCCCGACATGTTCGGGCTGGAGGTCATTCCGCGATTGCGGAGCGCGGGGCACGACTGCGATGTGCTGGTGATCAGCGCCGCGCGCGAGTCCGAAGCGGTCCGGGGCGCCGTCCGCCAGGGCGTGGTCGACTATCTGCTCAAGCCGTTCGACGCCGAGGACCTGAGGGCCCGGCTGGAGCGGTACGCCGCCCGGCGGAGCGATCTGTACACGGCGGTGGTCAGCGGCCAGGCCGACGTGGACCGGGCGATGGCCCGGGTGGCGGCACCGGCGGCGGCGCCCACCCTGCCGAAGGGCATGAGCGTGGAGACCGCCGAACTGATCGAACGTGAGCTGCGCGTCGCCGAGGGGAGCCTCTCCGCGGCCGAGTGCGCGGCCCGGCTCGGTGTCTCCCGCGTCAGCGCCCGCCGCTACCTCGAGCACTTCAGCGACATCGGTCGGGCGGAGGTGTCGCTGCGCTACGGCCACGCGGGCCGCCCGGAGCGCCGCTACAGCTGGCGCAGCTGACAGCGCTGAGCGGCGCGTGGGCTCCGGCTCCGGGCTCCGGGCTCCGGGCTCCGTCAAGTCTGGGGCGTGCTGATGTTGACCATCCAGTCGATGCCGAACCGGTCCGTGCACATGCCGAACACGTCGCCCCACATCTGCTCCGCCAGGGCGACCGCCACGGTGCCGCCGTCCGACAGCTTCGCCCAGTAGCCGCGCAGCTCGTCGGCGTCCTGGCCGCTCAGGGACACCGCGATGTTGTTGCCGGGGCGGTGCTCCATTCCCGGCGGGGTGTCGGCGCCCATGAGCGTGAGTCCGCCGGAGGTCTCGAGCATGCCGTGCATGATTTTGTCGGCGTCTTCCGGGGCGTGTCCGCCGCCGATGTCGGCGTAGGTGTGGAGCGCCAGGTCGCCGCCGAAGACGCCTTGGTAGAACTCCATGGCCTGACGGGCGTTACCGGCGAAGCTGATGTACGGGTTCAGTCTGGTGGCCACCAGAGCCTCCTTGGTCGTGACCGATCATGAGATGCCCAATCCTGGCAAATCGTACTGATGTGGACAACGCGTAACGTCTCTGGTTTCGGATACTCATCCCTGAAAGGGTGGAGGTGATCGTGCCGGAGGTGGAGGCGCACGACGCGCGGCGGTTGTTCGGGACCGCCCGGGTGGCGCGGCTCGCGACAGTGGATGCCGAGGGGCGGCCCCACCTCGTCCCGCTGGTGTTCGCGCAGGCCGACGACATGATCGTGACAGCGATCGATCACAAGCCGAAGAAAGCGGTCCGGCTGAAGCGGCTGCGGAACATCGTGGCCCACCCGGCCGTATGCCTGCTGGTGGACGCCTACGACGAGGACTGGGACCGGCTGTGGTGGGTGCGGGCGGACGGCGACGCAAGGATCGTGTCGCCCGACGCGCCGGAGGCTTCGGTCCGGAACGAGCACTCCGCCGCGGTCGCGCTGCTCCGGCAGAAGTACGTCCCTTACCGAAGGCGGCCGCCGCACGGGCCGGTGATCGTGGTCACCGTGCGGCGGTGGACGGGCTGGCGGGCCGTCCCCGAGGACGACGACGGCTGACAGCGGCCGGCCGACGCGCCCTCACACACACCGGGAGGCCGCACATGGAACTCGTTGAGGAGCGTCCCTACCGCTTCCGGATCGAACCGCACGGGCCCATGCGCGTGCCGGGAGTCGTGTTCGCGTCCCGGGGCCTGCTGAGGGACGCCGAGAAATCGCTGGAGCAGGTCGTCAACGTGGCCACGCTGCCGGGCATCGTCGGCGCCTCGTACGCCATGCCGGACATTCACTGGGGCTACGGCTTCCCCATCGGAGGCGTGGCGGCGACCGACGTGGACGACGGCGGAGTGGTCTCGCCCGGCGGGGTCGGCTTCGACATCTCGTGCGGGGTGCGGCTGCTGGCCGCCGACAGCGACCGGCAGACGCTGGAGCCCGCGCTGCCCGAGATCATGGACGCTCTGGACCGGGCGATCCCGCGCGGCGCGGGCCCCGGCGGGGTGTGGCGGCTGAGCGGCCCCGGCCAGCTGGAGGAGATCCTGGAGGGCGGCTCCCGGTACGCCGTGACCCACGGCCACGGTGAGGAACGCGACCTGACCCGCTGCGAGGACGGCGGGGCGGTCGCCGAAGCCGACGGGGCACAGGTGAGCGGGCGGGCGCGGGAGCGCGGCCTCGGCCAGGTCGGCAGCCTCGGCTCCGCCAACCACTTCCTGGAGATCCAGCAGGTCACCGAGGTGTACGACGAGCGGGTCGCCGCCGGCTTCGGACTCGCCCTCGGCCAGGTGTGCGTGATGATCCACTGCGGCTCACGCGGGCTCGGGCACCAGATCTGCACCGATCACGTACGGGCGATGGACCGCGTCATGAACCGCTACGGCATCACCGTCCCGGACCGGCAACTGGCCTGCGCCCCGGTCGACTCGCCCGAAGGACGGGCCTATCTCGGCGCGATGGCCGCGGCCGCCAACTACGGCCGCGCGAACCGGCAGTTGCTGTCCGACGCGACCCGGCGGATCTTCCGCCGCGCCACGGGTGCCCGCCTGTCGCTCGTGTACGACGTGTCCCACAACCTCGCCAAGATCGAGACCCATACGGTGGACGGAACGCGGCGCAGGCTGTGCGTGCACCGCAAGGGCGCCACCCGGGCCTTCCCGCCCGCTCATCCCGAACTGCCCGAGGAACTGAGAGAGTTCGGCCAGCCCGTACTGATCCCCGGCACCATGGGCACGGCCTCGTACGTGCTCGCCGGAGTGCCGGGCGGCGACGCGTTCCACTCCACCTGCCACGGCGCGGGGCGCGTGATGAGCCGTCATCAGGCCGCGCGGGCGGTCGCCGGAGCGGAACTGCGGGCCCGGCTGGAGCGAGGTGGTATCGCGGTGCGCCCGCGGTCGTTGCGCGGGCTGGCGGAGGAGACACCGGAGGCATACAAGGACGTGAGCGCGGTGGTGGCGGCGAGCGAGGGCGCGGGGCTGTGCCGTACGGTCGCACGGCTGGTCCCGCTGGGTGTGGTGAAGGGGTGAGACCCCGTCCTGGACCCCTCGGCACCCCTCGGCGTCGCAAGGGGTGAGACCCCTCGTTCTCACACGTCGATCGTCACCGCACACGACCAGCCGTAGGGACCGGGCCCGATGTGCAGTTCGTTCCACGAGACGGCCTTCGGTACGGCGCCGGTGATCTCCACGTCCGACAGGTCGGCGACGGCCAGACGTACGTCGAGGGAGCCGTCGGGCTCTTCCGCCTCCACCTCCTCCACTTCCACGTCCAGGGGGACCTGGCCGTGGACCTCGAGGCGGTAGACGACCTCGTCCAGCAGCGCGGCCAGCAGATCGTCGTCGCTGATCTCGGCGAACTGGGCGCGTTGCATAGCGGTCGGCCGTGTCGCCGAGACGTCCGCGAAGCTCTCCACCATCGCGAGTACGGCCTCCACCAGGCAGCATTCCCTGGTCGTACCCCACGCCTCGATGCGCACGTCGGCCGTGTGCGGCACGAGCCGATGACCGCTCTCGCCCTGCCCGCGTGCCTGCCGCTCGTCGTCCGTCTCTCCGACCATGCCCACCGGGTGCCCGTTCGCCCCGTACGCATGTGTCGTCGGAGAAACGAAGAGGAACGAAGAGGACAGGCCGCCCTGCCCACGCGCGGGACGTGTGGCTCGCCCTATCGGTTCGGCTCCGCCGCGCTGATGTCGGCGAGCGCGGAGCGCGGGTCGCGTTCGAGAGCCAGGTCGCCGATGCTGAGGGCGCCGACCAGGTGCCCCTCCTCGACGACCGGCAGCCGCCGCAGCGCGTTCTCACGCATCAGCCGGACCGCCTCGTCGATCTCCGCCTCCGGGTCGATGGTGATGAGATCGGTGCTGGCGACCTCGCGGACCGTGGTGCGGGCGGGGTCGCGCTCCTCGGCCAGGACCCGGACCACCAGGTCACGATCGGTCACCAGGCCGCGTACGCGGTCTTCCTCGGCGACGATGACATCGCCGATGTTCTTCTCCTTCATGAGCCGGGCGACCTCGGGGAGCGGAGTTTCTTCGTCCACCGTCACCGGTTCCGTCGTCATGACCTCCCGGACATGCTGAGCCATGGCTACCTCCGTGTGCTTTCCGGGATGAGCACCGGCACGTACCTGGAGGGCCGGTACTCGGCAGACCCGCGAGTACCCGGCACCGGTTCCTCCATGCGTGGACGCGTGAGGACCCGGCCGGTCGGGTACTCGGAGGGGCCGATCACGAAAGGCCCATGCCGGGGCGAGTGAACGCGTTGGAGGGGTGGGACGGGACGTGACCTCGATGACCGCTGTCGCAGCCGGTGCGGATGAGGTGCGGCGCATCCGGCGGGACGCGCTGCCGCTGTCCGGGCCGGGCTCGCTGGACGTGCTGCTGGAACGGATCGGCGACGCCCGCTACGTACTGCTGGGCGAAGCCACGCACGGCACCGCCGAGTACTACCAGGTGCGGGCCCTGCTGACCCGGAGGCTGATCGAGGAGAGGGGCTTCTCCTTCGTGGCCGTGGAGGGCGACTGGCAGGACTGCCTGGCGCTGCACTGTTCGGTCACCGGAGCGCAGAGGGCCGGAGCGCAGGGAGCTGGAGCACAGGCGGGCCCCGAGGAGCCGCGAGAGGTCCTGGAGAACTTCCGCAGATGGCCGGCGTGGCTGTGGGCGAACACGGAGGTGCTGGCGTTCGCCCGATGGCTCCGCGAGCACAACGCCCGGCTGCCGGCCGGGCGGCGGGTCGGCTTCTTCGGCCTGGACGTGTACAGCCTGTGGGAGTCGCTGCACGCCGTCCTCGACCACCTCCGTGCCCACGAGCCGGACCTGGTCGACCGGGCGCTGGAGGCGTACCGCTGCTTCGAGCCGTACGCCGACGACCCCCAGTCCTACGCCCGCGCCACCGAACTGGTGCCGTACGGCCTCGAGCCGGAGGTGGTCGCCCTGCTCACCGGGCTCCGCGCCCACGCCGTCGCCGGGCAGTCCGCGACCCTGACCGGCGACCTCGCGGAGTTCGCCGCCCTGCAGAACGCCGAGGTGCTGGCCGGAGCCGACCGCTACTACCGGGCCATGCTGCACGGCGGCGCCGAGGCGTGGAACATCCGCGACCGTCACATGGCCGACACCCTCGACCGGCTCATGGAACACCACGGTCCGGACGCCAAGGCGGTGGTCTGGGAACACAACACGCACATCGGCGACGCCCGCGCCACCGACATGTTCGACGCCGGCCTGGTCAACGTCGGCCAGCTGGCCCGCGAACGGCACCTGGCGGAGGGCGTGGTGCTGGTCGGCCTCGGATCGTACGAGGGCACGGTGACCGCCGCCGACCGGTGGGGCGCCCGCCCGGCCGTACTCGGCATGCCGCCCGCCCGGGACGGCAGTGTCGAGCAGGTCATGCACCAGGCGGTGCCGGGGGAGCGGTCCCTGTTCGTCTTCCCGCCCGGGCCCGTCCACGGCAGGCCCCTGCACGACGAGCACGGCTGGATCGCCGAGGAGCGTGCCCACCGGGCGATCGGCGTCGTCTACCGGCCGCAGGACGAGCAGCGGCAGTGGGGCACCTACATGCCCACCGTCCTGGGCGAACGCTACGACGCCTTCTGCTTCCTCGACCGCACCCAGGCCCTGACCCCGCTGCACCCCTACGAGGAGACCTGATGCGCTTCCAGAACCGTCGGCAGGCGGGCCAGGAACTCGCTGCCGCGCTCCTGAAACGGGCGGAGGGCGGCGGCTTCGTCGACCCCCTCGTGCTGGCCCTGCCCCGCGGGGGCGTCCCCGTCGGGGCGGAGGTCGCCCACGCCCTGCACGCGCCCCTGGATGTACTGGTGGTCCGCAAGATCGGCGCACCGGGCCAGCCGGAGGCCGGGGTCGGCGCGATCGTCGGTGAGGACCCGCCCGTGTTCGACAAGGAGACCCTGGCGCTCCTGGACATGACCGAGTACCAGTTCACCGAGACCGTCGCCCGGCAGCGCGCCGAGCTCCACCGCCTCGATGACCTCTACCGCGAGGGGCGCCCCGCTCCTCGCGTACGGGACCGGACCGTGATCCTGGTCGACGACGGGCTCGCCACCGGCGTCACCGCCCGGGCCGCCCTGCTCCATGTCCGCCGCCGCGAGCCCGCCCGCCTGATCCTGGCCGTACCGGTCTGCTCGGGCCTCGGCGCCGTACGGGAGCACGAGGCCGACGACGTGGTCTGCGTCCACCAGCCAGAACACTTCTACGCGGTGGGGGAGTGGTACGAGGACTTCGCGCAGCTCTCCGACCACGAGGTGACCGAAACGCTGCGCAGCACCCACATCCAGGCATGACTCTGCCGCCGTTCTCCCTCCTCGGCAATGGATCGGTGAAGTACGTACAGGCTTGGTCAAGCAGGCGCACCGTTGTCTGCCGCCCGGTGCATGATGTCGGCGTACGAGGAGCGAAGGAGCGCTGGGGGTCGTCATGGGCGCTGACACGTGTGCCTTCGGCCTGGACGAGCGGGTCGTGGGTGCGGCGACGGTGATCGAGCTGCGCGGAGAGGTCGACATCCACGCTGCTCAGGTACTGGCCCCACGGGTGGACGAGCTGATCGCCCGGAGCGCGACCGAGGTCGTCGTCGACCTGGGAGCCGTGACGTTTCTGGACTGCGGGGGATTACGGCTGCTGGACAGAATCCAGAACCGTACGGCCAGGCGCGGCGGCACGATGTGGTGCGTACGCGGAGCCGACCCGGTCATGCGGGTGTTCCGGATCACCGGCCTGGAGTCCGCCTTGTCCTTCCATGAACGGCTGACTCCGACGATCTGAAATCCGCCGGCGCGCAGACCACTTGGACCACGCAAACCGCGCAGACCTCACTTCGACCCGTCGGCCACCTCGATCCCGTCGCCCACCGAACGTCCCCTTCCGCCACCCCGTCCCCCTCCGCCACCGCATGCCACAGCGCCCGAGTTCTGCGACGCTGGTGGGAGCACACTGGAAAACAGGTGTTGCCGTCGGTGCTCACAAGGGGGTGCTGGCCGATGGCGATGACACGACGTACCAAGGTGAGGCTGTGGAGGTGGCGGCGTAACCCGCTCCGGCGGCGTGTGGACGTCGTCGAGGCCTGGGTCGTGCTCGCCGCATGGATCTTCGCGGTGGTGGGCGGCCTGCTCGCGGGGCTGGTGGCGGCCAACGCGCTGAGCCAGAGCCTGGACCGGCAGCGGGAGGAGCGCCGCCCCGTGCCGGCGGTGCTCGCCGAGGACGCGCCGGGCGCGGTGCCGTCCTCGGTGGTGGGCGATGACCGCGTGTGGGCCAAGGTGCGCTGGAAGGCCCCGGACGGCTCGGCTCACACCGGCCGGGCCAAGGTCGATCCCGAAACGCGGGCGGGCAGCCGTACCACGGTCTGGACCGACCGGCACGGCACCCTGATGTCGGAGCCCGTCAGCCAGGCGGAAGCGGTACTGCAGGCGACCTCGGCCGGCCTGCTCGCCGCGATGGGCGGGTGCGGCGTCGTCACGCTGACCGCCTGGGGCGTCCGCGCACGTATCGACCGGGTGCGCATGCGGCAGTGGGCTGTCGAGTGGGAGCAGGCCGACCTGCGGTGGGGCGGGAAGACCGGCTGAACGTGCCTCTCTCAGGCGGCCAGCGGGTCCAGAACCATCGGTTCGATCTTGCCCTCCAGCATCGCGCCCAGACCGAGGACCGCGCACACGTCGGGCCGTTCGGCGATGCGCACCGGCATGCCCGTCGCCTGCCGCAGCATCTGGTCGAGGCCCGGCAGCAGGGCGCTGCCGCCGACCATCATGATCCCGCGGTCCGCGAGGTCGGCCACCAGGTCCGGCGGGCAGTCGCGCAACACCTTGCCGATACCGTCGATCACCGCCGTGAGCGGGGTCTGGATGGCATCGCGTACGGCGGCCGTGTCGACCTTCACCGACCGGGCGAGCCCGGTGGCCACGTCCCGCCCGTGAACCTCGGTCGTCGGACCGTTCGCGGTGGGCCCGTTCCCGGACAGCGCGAGCTGCAAGGGGCGTACGGCCTGACTCGGCAGCATCAACTCATGGTGCAGGCGCAGATGCTGGACCATCGCGCGGTCGACGGCCTCACCCCCGACCGCGATGCGCGCGGCGGTCACGATCGAGCCGAGCGACAGCACCGCGACCTGTGTGGTCGCCGCCCCGCACACCAGGATCATGGTCGCCTCGGGCTGCTCGACCGGCAGCCCGCAGCCGACGCCTGCCGCGATGAGCGTGTCGACGAGTTCGACCCTCCGCGCGCCGAGCCCGACCAGCGTCTCGATCGCCGCGCGCTGGGCGAGCGGATCCGCTTCATGGGGAGTGCAGGCGGCGGCGCGCAGCCGCGGCTTGCGGCGCAGGGCGCGGCGGAGTTTCTCGCCGAGCAACTGCCGCAGCATCCGCTGCGCCATCTCGATGTCCACGACGGTGCCGCCGGACACGGGTCTGACCACGCGGATGTACCCGGGCGTGCGCCCCGTCATCTTCTCGGCGAACTCCCCGACCGCGATCAGTGCCCCGGTCCTCGTGTTCACGGCGGCCACGCTCGGCTGGTCGACGACCAGACCTGCCCCCCTGATGTACACGCGGGTCCGTGCGGCCCCCAGATCGACGCCGAAATGACAGCGGCGCAACTGCTCCAGACTGGCGGTCATCGCAGATCCTCCCGAGAGCGCGGACCGGTGGGAGGGCCCGCCGGACGGCGGCCCTCCTTCGCATACTGCGGGGGGAGCGAGGGGTTCGCCTGTTGGGATGGTCTGGGTGGGGTGCCGCTGGATGGGTGGATGTGGCCGGGTGGACGGACGGCTCCGCGGACCTGCCGGCACGGTGCGTCACACAGGACTCACCAGGCCCCTGACCAGCCCCAGGTCCACCAAGTCCTGTGGCCGGAGGCGCAGTTGGTCGGCCGTCGCGGTCACCTGGCTCGCGGGCCGTTTGAGGATCGCCGCCGCGAGCTCCGGGGCGATGACGGAGAAGTAGCTGTCGGGGGTGGCCCAGGTGTTGCCGGGCGCCGCGAGAGCGAGGGCACCGCCCGAGCCGCCCTCGCCGATCAGCAAGGTGGTGACCGGCGTACGGGCGGCGGCCACGGCGCCGAACAACTCCGCTATCGCCGCGCCCGCGCCCTGCCGCTCCGCCTCCTCGTCGTTGGCGGCTCCCGGAGTGTCCACCAACGTCAGTACGGGGATGCGGAGTTGGTCCGCCAGCCGGATCAGCCGGGCGGCGGTGCGGTACCCGGCGGGGCGGGTGGCGGTGCCGGTCTGGGCCGCGTACGCGATCGTACGGCCGTCGTGTTCGCCGAAGCCGCAGAGCATCCCAAGATCCGTGCCACCGCTGCGGTCGCCGCTGATCGACGCGCGGTGCGTGAAGTACGCGTCCAGATAGGCCCGGGCGCGAGGACGTCGAGGGGCGCGGGCGTTGTCGACCGCGTCCCGGCCGGTGGCGGGAAGACCGGCTCGGCCCAGCGCGGGTGGGGGAGCGGCGGGCGTCGTCGACGGGCGGCTCAGCAGGTGCAGCCAGAGCGCCAGGTTCCCCGGCAGCTCCTGCTGCCCGACCACCGCGTCGATCGCCCCCGCCGCCAGCTGTGCCTCCGCCGTGTACGCCGCCGGGTCCGCGTCCGGTGGGCGGACCCGGGAGCCCGCGAAGCCCACCTGGGCGCCCGGCAGCGCCAGGATCACATCGGCGCCCGCGCCCAGGGTGGCCCAGCCGCCGCCCGTCGCCGGGTCCCGCAGGACTGCGATCTGCGGCAGCCCCGCCTCCCGGGTGAGCACCGACTGCCGGGCCACACGCTGGAGTTGGACCAGCGCGCGCATGCCCTCCTGCATCCGGCTGCCGCCGGTGGCGACCAGGGAGACGACCGGAAGGCGTTGCTCACGCGCGTACGTGTACGCCGCCTCCAGCCGGTCCCCGGTGCGCTCGCCCAGCGAACCGCCCAGGAAGCCGAACTCGAAGGAGATCAGCACGGCGCGAGTCGTGCCCACCGTCGCCGTGCCGCAGACGACGGACTCCTCCTCGCCGGTGCGGGCCACGGCGCGGGCGCGCGAGGCGTCGTAACCCTGCCAGCCCAAGGGGCCGTCGGGTGCGTACGCGCCTGTCGGGGCCGGGAGTTCGGTGAAATCGGCGGCGACGAGACCGATCGCCTCGCGGGCCGTGAACCGTGGTACCTCAGGTACGTCAGGTACGTCAGGTACGTCAGGCGTGTCAGTCATGGGGCAGTGCGCGCTTCATGATCTTGCCCATGTCGTTGCGGGGCAGGGAGTCGAGGTAACGGACCGCGCGCGGCCGCTTGTGGGGCGCGAGACGGCGGGCCACATGGCCGGCCAACTCCTCGGCCGACGGCGGAGATTGAGGGGCGGCCGGCACGATCCACGCCACGATCCGCTCACCGAGGTCGGCGTCGGGCTCACCGGTGACCGCGGCCTCGCGCACACCCGGGTGCTCCAGGAGCGCGTTCTCGATCTCACCCGCGCCGATCTTGTAACCACCGCTCTTGATGAGGTCGGTGGCCTTGCGGCCGACGATACGTACGTAGCCGTCGGGGTCACGCACCGCCATGTCACCCGTGCGGAACCAGCCGTCCTCGGTGAACGCCTCCGCGGTCGCGTCAGGACGGTTCAGATACTCGGTGAAGAGGTTGGGCCCGCGGACCTGGATCTCACCGACGCTCTCGCCGTCGTACGCCTCGACGGCCGTCACCCCGTCCTCCTCCGTCAGGCGCAGTTCGACACCCGGCAGTGGAACCCCGACCGTGCCCGCGCGCGGCTCCCCGTCCGCGCGCACGCTCGTGTTCATGAGCGTCTCCGTCATCCCGTACCGCTCGATGACCCGCCGTCCCGTCGCCGCCGCGATCCGCTCGTGGTCGTGCACGGGGAGGGCCGCCGACCCCGACACCAGCAGCCGCGCCCTGGCCAGGGCCTTCGCGAGGGCCGGGTCGTCGGGCAGTGCCTCCGCGATCCGGTGGTACATCGTCGGCACCCCGAACAGCATGGTGGCGCCCTCGCTCAACTCCCTTGCCACGCCCGCCGTTTCGAACCGGCCGAGATGCCGGACGGATCCGCCGCGGCGCAGCGGGCCGAGGATGCCGAGGATCAGGCCATGTACGTGGAAGAGGGGAAGGCCGTGCACGAGTACGTCGTCGCCGGTCCACTGCCAGGCGTCCGCGAGCGCGTCCAGGGTGGTGGCGACAGCCCGGCGGGGGATGACGGCGCCCTTGGGCGGGCCGGTGGTGCCGGAGGTGTAGACGATCAGGGCGGGGGCTTCGGGGGCGTGGTCCGTGATCGCGTGGTCCGTGGTCGCGCGGGACGACCCTGCGGCACGTACGTCGACGGCGACATCCACGCGTTCCAGCCCACCCAGGGCGGCCGGGAGCCGGTCGCCCGGCGCCGCGAGGACGAGTGACGGCGCGCTGTCGGACACGATGTGCCCCAGCTCGCTCTCACCCGACTTCGGGTTGAGCGGCACGGCGGGGACCCCGGCCAGGAGGGCGGCGACCACGGAGACGGCGGTCTCCAGAGTGGGCGTGGCCCAGACCGCGATCCGGCCCGCTCCCGTGACACGCTCGGCCAGGGGCGCGGCCGCGGCGGCGAGTTCGCGGTACGTCAGGGAGCGGTCGCCGAAGCGCAGGGCGGGCCGGTGCGCACCGGGACCGTCCGGGTCCGCCGAGGCCTCCGTCAGGGCCGGGAAGAGAGCCGGGAAGAGAGGGGACACGTGGCGTACTCCTTAGCCGTTCATTTCGGTCGTTGGTCGGTATGCAACCAGGGCGGCGCTGTCATCCCCAGCCGGGCACCACCAGTGCGAGCCACACCACGGCCGGCACCACGGCGACCACGATTCCCCCGTACACCATCAGCTGGCGGAAGAAACGCTCGCGGTCGACGCCGGGAGCCGCCGCGAGCACCAGCGCGCCGTTCGTCGAGAACGGGCTCACATCCACCACCGTCGCCGACACCGCGAGAGCCGCGATCATCCCGACCGCCCCGATCTCGCCCTGTGCCAGGAACGGTACAGCCAGCGGAATCAGCGCCCCCATGATGCCGACGGAGGAGGCGAAGGCGGAGACGACCGCGCCGATGTAGCAGAGGAGGACGGAGGAGAGCAGCGGGATGCCGATGCCGCTGACGCCCTCGCCGGCCCAGTCGATCGTGCCCATCTCGTCCAGGACGCCGACGTACGTCAGCACGCCGCAGATCAGCAGGACCGTCGGCCACGCGATCTGGCTGACGGCGTTGCGGCTGTCTTCCGGCCAGCAGGCGCTGAGGAGGACGGCGAGGGTGATGGAGGTGAGCCCGGCGTCCAGGTCGAAGGCCAGCACGGCGACGACCAGGGCGACCAGGGCGGTGAGGGTGGCGATACGTGCGGGGTTCAGCCGGGTGTCGTCTTCTTGGGCCTCTTTTTGGGCCTCTTTTTGGGCGGCCTCTTCGTCGGCTTGCTCGGCGGCTTCCTGGCCGTGTCGGCTGGTGGCTGATGCGTCGGCCCCGACCTTGGCCCTGGCCTCGGCCCCGGCCTTGGCCTTGGCCTCGGCCTGAGCCACCTCGGCCCCGCCCTTCAGCTTCAGCCCCCCGAACAGTACGAACACCACACCCGCGATCACGAGATTGACGACGAGCGAGGCGAGGAAGAGCGCGACCTCGTTGCCCGGCAGGTTCTCGCGCTCCACGATCCCGTTGACGATCGACCCGTAGATGCTGATCGGGGAGAAGCCGCCGCCCTGCGCGCCGTGCACGACCATCGCGCCCATCAGCAGCGGACTGATCTCGTACCGCACGGCGAAACTCAGTGCGAGCGGTGCCACGATGGCGACCGCGGCCGGACTGACCGCGCCGATCGCGGTGAGCGCCCCCGTCAGTACGAACATCACCCACGGGATCAGCACGATCCGCCCGCCCACGAGCCGGATCGAGGCATGCACCAGCCAGTCAGTGGTGCCGTTGGCGCGGGCGATCGCGAACAGATACGTCACCCCGACGAGCACGACGAAGAGGTCACCGGGGAAGCCGGCGAAGATCTGCTCGGCATCGAGATCGGCGACGAGCTCGCCGACCCCGAACGCGGCGGCGAAGGCGAGCGCGCCCATGTTGATGGAGCGGGTGGTGGCGATCACGAACACCACGACGAGCACGAGGATCGATATCAGTTCGGCGGACATGCGGGCTCCCGTCTTTGGGTCCCTTGTCGAGCGGGTGGCTGGTCAAGTGGGGAGTGGACGAGGTGGAGCTGGCGGAGTGGACGAGTGGAGTGGGGGAGTGGGCAATGGCAGTGGATGAGTGGTCAAGTGGCTGAGCCACTCGGCCACTAGGCCCGGGCTTGATGGCCCAAGTGGCTGAACCACATTGGATGTCGGCCGTAGAGACCGTCAAGAGATAGGACCAGAATTGGTTCAGCCACTTATCCACTCGGCCACTCGGCCACTTGTCCACAAGTGCCACTGATCCCGTCATCCACGGTGTTACGCTGCGGCCGCGGGACGAACAGCGCGCAAGAGTGGATAAAGGGGACCGGGGCATGAGTGACGCACTGCGCCCGATGGCGGCCAAGCCGCGCCTGTACGAGCAGGTCCTCGACCGCCTGCGCCGCTATGTCGCCGAGGGCGGCCTGGGCGCCGGCGACCGCCTCCCGCCCGAGCGCGACCTGGCGGCCCGACTCGGCGTCAGCCGCGCCTCCGTGAAACAGGCCATCGTCGTCCTGGAGGTCCAGGGGCTGGTCGAGGCCCGCCACGGCGGCGGTACCTACCTGGTCCGCGACACCCTCGACGTCGAACCGGTGGAGCAACTGGTCGAACGCCGCCGCAGGCTCCCCGACGTACTCGACGCTCGCGAGGCCCTGGAGACCAAGCTCGCCGAACTGGCCGCCGAGCGCCGCACCGACGAGGACATCGCCGCCATGGACTCCGCCCTCGCGCGCATGCAGGCCGAGATCGCGGCGGGCGAACACGGCGTGGAGGGCGACCGCCTCTTCCACGCCGCGGTCACGGCGGCGGCCCACAGCGGCATCCTCGCCGAGTTCATGCGTTCCATCGCCGACCAGATCACCGAGAGCCGCCACGAGTCCCTGCGCCAGCCGAGCCGCCCCACCCGCTCCCTGACCCAGCACCGCGCGATCTTCAACGCGATCGTCGCCCAGCAGCCAGGCCGGGCGGCGGCCGCCATGCGCCGGCACGTAGAGACGGTGGCGAAGGTACGGCTGCTGGACTGGGACCCGGAAGAGAAGGACGAACAGCGGCTCTGACGGGGGAGTGTCGCCGACGCGGATGACAGATCTCGTAGATGTGTCATCCTCTCAGCCGAACACCCCGCCGAGCACCCCGCCAGAGACCCCAGAGGCGCATGCCCACGTCCGCGAGTCGAGGGGGCACCCAGCCCGACGGCGGGCCGCCTTCGCAGCGTCGGCATAAGACCGCAAAGAGAGTGTTACGCCTCTGACGGCTCACTGACACAGTGATCGCCAAGGCTGTTTGTTGATCGTCAATTGCCCACAAACACAAGGCAGTTGAGCTCTCACGTAAATCAAGGTCCTCCCCCACGATCCGAACAGGATGGGACCACACAGATGCTTGATCAGCTTGGGCACGCCCGCGTGCCCCAGGACGCTCACGCCCGCGTGCGCCGAGATACCCAACCGGCCCCCCGCCACGTCCTGGCCGTCGGCACGCCGGGAACGAAGCGTGAACAGCTGGGCCGTACGCTCGTGTCGGCGGGCTACGAGGTCAGTCACGCGGTGCCGGGCGAGGTCGTCCGGCAGACGCGGCAGAGCCGGCCCGACGTGATCGTCGCGCTCGACGAAGGCCTCGACGTCATACGGGAGGTGCGTGCCGACCCCGCCGGCCAGGCCCTCCCCCTCCTCATGGTCACCGCGGACGGCCGGCCGAAGGCCGTGGCCGAGCTGTTACGGGACGGCGCCGACGACTGCTTACCGGAGACACCCGACCCGGACGAGCTCGACGCGCGCATCGCGGCCAAGTTGCACCGAGTGCCCGTCCCCGTCGAGCAGTTGCTCCTCGACCCGCGCACCGGCCTCTACTCCGGCCCGCACTTCATGGACGAGCTCGAACGCGAGCTGGGACGTCCCGCGGCCGCCCGCAACGGTGGCGTGCTCGCCGTGGTCGGCGTCGCCGAGACCGCAGCGTTGGAGGCCCGCCTCGGCTCGCGCGTCCGGCGTGAGGTCGCCGAACGGCTCGCCCAGGTCGCCGAGCGGCTCGGCAGCGGTTGCGACCGGCTCGGCTGGGACGACGACGGACATCTGCTCATGCTGATGCCCGGCGTCGACGAGGAGGAGGCCCGCAACGCGCTCCAGGTGTTCGCGACCACCGTCGCGGGCACCCGGTTCGTCGTCGCGGACGAGAACGTACGGCTCACTCCGGCCGTCGGCTGGACCCCGCTCACCGACCACACCCGCCACATCGACCGCACCGACGACACCGGCCACGACGACACCGGCCGCACCGACGACGCCGGCCGCACCGACGACGCCGGCCGCAGCCGCCCGCTACAGGAAGCCCGCGACGCCGCCGCGGAGGCCGTACGCCACAGAGATCTGCGCCCGGTCCGGTACGAACCATGGATGCGGGCCAGCACCCCCACCCGGCGTGCCCGCACCTCACTGGTGCCGCTCCTGTCCCCGGTGCTCAGCCTGCTGCTCGGCATCGGGCTGCCCTTCCTGATCTACCAGCAGGCGTACGCGATCGGCTGGGACCTCGCGTCCGCCGCGTACTGGGTGGTGGTCGCCGGACTCGTCGCGTCGGCGCTGCTCATCGTCCTCGAGTGCCTCTACTCGCTCGACGCCGAGCCCCGCCCCGCGCGGGCCGCGCAGCCGTACCCGCCCGCCAGCGCCGTCATCGCCGCGTACCTGCCGAACGAGGCGGCCACGATCGTCGACACCGTCGAGTCGTTCCTGCGCCTCGACTATCCGAACAAGCTCGAGATCGTCCTCGCGTACAACACCCCGCACTCCCTGCCCGTCGAGGACACCCTGCGCGAGATCGCGCGCCGCGACCCGCGGCTGGTACTGCTCCCCGTCGCGGGCAGCACGTCGAAAGCGCAGAACCTCAACGCAGCCGCTACGCGTGTAGCCGGCGAGTTCGTCGGCATCTTCGACGCCGACCACCACCCCGACCCGGACGCCTTCCGGCACGCCTGGGACTGGCTGTCCCACGGCTACGACGTCGTACAGGGCCACTGCGTCGTCCGTAACGGCGAGAGCTCGTGGGTCGCCGAGACGGTCGGCGTCGAGTTCGAGGCGATCTACGCGGTCAGCCACCCCGGCCGGACACGGATGTACGGCTTCGGGGTGTTCGGCGGGTCCAACGGCTTCTGGCGTACGGATCTCCTCGCCCGGACCCGGATGCACGGCTCGATGCTCACCGAGGACATCGACTCCACGATGCGCGCGCTGCACGAGGGCGCACGGATCGCCATGGACCGCACCCTCGTCTCGCGCGAACTGGCGCCCACGATGCTGAAGCCCCTGTGGAACCAGCGCTCGCGCTGGGCGCAGGGCTGGCTGCAGGTTTCGCTGCGGCACCTGTGGCGCGGACTGCGGTCACCGGTCTTCAACCGCCGCCAGAAGGCCGGGCTGTTCGTGCTGCTCGGCTGGCGGGAGGTCCAGCCGTGGCTGTCGCTGCAGATCCTGCCCGTGCTGCTGCACGCGGCCTGGCGCGCGGGCGGCGCGGACCGGCTCGACTGGGCGGTGCCCGCGTGCCTCCTCGCGGTGGCGGTGACCCTGTCCGCCGGCGTGGTGCAGGCGGCGTTCGCATGGCGGCTCGCGG
Source organism: Streptomyces sporangiiformans (assembly GCF_005768555.2). Classification (GTDB taxonomy): domain Bacteria; phylum Actinomycetota; class Actinomycetes; order Streptomycetales; family Streptomycetaceae; genus Streptomyces; species Streptomyces sporangiiformans. The sequence goes on along the minus strand of NZ_VCHX02000352.1, from coordinate 70,145 downwards.
TACCGGAACTGCGGCGCCGCAAGGCCTGGTTCTGGCGCTATCTCCTCGTCTCCACCGTCTTCTACACCCATTTCAAGAACGTCGTGGCGCGGCAGTCGCACCTCAAGGAGGCGATGGGGGACCGCCGTTGGCGGGTCACCCCGCGGGCGGAGGTGTCCGAGGCGTGAAGCGCTCCACCCTCGAACTCCAGGGCTTCCGCGGCCTCGCCGCGCTCAGCACGGTCGTCTTCCACATCTGGCAGCAGTACTACACGTACGACGCCGAGGGCTCCCACCCGCCGGTGGAGAACCCATGGGTGGGAGCGCTGATCTCCCTGGAGGTCATCGACCTCTTCTTCGTGATGTCGGCGTACCTGCTGACCCTCTCGTACGCCCGCGCCGCCCTCGACGACGGCTCGACGCGGCCGGCCCGGGTGTTCCTCTTCCGCCGGGCCGTACGCATCCTGCCGCTGTACTTCCTGGCGGTCCTGGTCGTCTGGGCGAGCCGCAATCCCACGCTCCCCGGAGACTGGCGGGACCTGGTGGAACACCTCACGTTCACGCACGTCTTCGACCGTGAGCGGATCTTCTACACGCTGGGCCCGAGCTGGTCCCTGTCCCTGGAGATCGCCTTCTACTTCACCCTGGTCGCGCTCGGCCCGCTGGCGATACGCGCCTGCCGCAAACTGCCCACGCGCCGCGCCAGGGTGGCACTCTGCGCCTCCGGCTGCCTCCTCCTGTACGCGGCCCCGGTCGCCTGGATCACCTTCGCGCACTACGTCCTGGGCATCCCCCACACCAACTGGCCCGTCTACTTCGGCCCCCAGGCCCGCTTCGGCGGCTTCGCGGCGGGGATGGCGCTGGCGGTCCTGCTGGTCGCCCTGGGTGAACGGGGCCGGATCGGCGGCCGCTCGGTGGCCCTGCTGTCGGCGCTGTCCCTGACGGGTCTGTACGCCCTGTCGTACCTCTCCGCCCCGGAGAACTTCGCCCACACCTACTACCACCCCTTGGCGGCTCTGCTCTGGTCCGTGCTCCTGTTCGCCACGCTCCATGTACGCCAACCGGTGAGCGGCCACGCCCTGTTGAGGGCCCGCTGGGTCACCACCATCGGCCTGGTCAGTTACAGTCTGTACATCGTGCACGAGCCCGTCATGCTCCAACTCGACAAGACGGGCTTGCTGCCGTCCGGCCCGTCGGGCTTCCCCTTCGCCGTACTGATCGTCCTCGCGGTGGCCCTGCCGACGGCGGTGCTGAGCTACTGGCTCATCGAATATCCCGGGAGCCTGCTGGTCAGGGCGAAGGACGGGGCGGGGCGGTCACGGGAGTTCTACTCCAAGCCGTCGCGGACTCCGTCGCCGGAACCGGCTCGCTGACTGCTCGCGCACAGTCGGCGGTGTCCTGTGCGCACCGACGGCCATCGTCCGCTGGTTCAGCAGGCTGCGCTGAGAGCCGTCGCGTCCATGAACGTGGTGCTTGAGCTCCGCCGGGAGCGCCCCGGCCTGCCCGTACTGGTGCTGTCGCAGTACGTGGAGAAGGTGTACGCCCGGGAGTTGTTGGCCGACGGATCCGGAAGCGTGGGCTATCTGCTCAAGGACCGAGTGAGCCGGGTCGGCGAGTTCGTGGACGCGCTGCGGCGGGTGGCGGCGGGCGGAACGGCGATGGACCCCGATGTGATCACGCAGTTGCTGACGGGGCCGGGCGGGGACGCCGTCGACGCGCTGACTCCGCGGGAGCGCGAGGTGCTCGGCCTGATGGCGCAGGGGCTCGGCAACGCGGAGATCGGCAAACGGCTGTTCATCACGGACAACGCGGTGCAGAAGCACATCGGCAACATCTTCGCGAAGCTGGGGCTGCCGGTCGCCGACGGCGGGCACCGCCGGGTCCTGGCGGTCCTCAGCTACCTGGACAGCGTGGCCGAATGATCGACGTCCGCGACCACGCAGCTCACGTTGTCCGGGCCGCCGGAGTCGTTCGCCGCGCCGGTGAGGGCTTGAACCGCCTGGTCCGGGGCGGGAGTCGTGGTCAGAATGTGCTGGATCTCCGCGGTGGGGACGACTGCGGACAGGCCGTCGGAGCAGAGCAGGTAGCGGTCTCCCGGAAGGGCGTCGTGCAGACGCAGGTCGGGGACGGGAACCGGGCTGCCGCCCGTCAGCGCCTTCAGCAGCAGCGCGCGTTGGGGATGGGCCTTCGCCTCCTCGGGGGTGAGGCGGCCCTCGTCCAGCATTGACTGGACCATCGTGTGGTCGTGGGTGATCTGGAAGAGTTCGCCGGCGCGCAGGAGGTAGGCGCGGCTGTCGCCGATGTGGACCAGGGCCAGTTGGGAGCCGGTCCAGAGCATGGCGGTGAGCGTGGTGCCGGCGTCCTGGCTCTGGGTGACGCCCTGGACCGCCCGCGTGGCACCCTGGACCGCGTCCTCCAGGAGATTGAGGACGCTGCCCGCCACAAGCGGCTCGGTGTCCAGGAACTTGAGGGCCTCCACGGCCGCCGTACTGGCCGGGGCTCCCGCCGCTCCGAATCCGTCCGCGACGGCCAGGACGCGGGCGCCCGCGTGGGCGGTGTCCTGGTTGGCGGGGCGGACCAGACCGATGTCGGAGAGTGCGCAGTAGCGGAGTTCCAGCATGGTGGTGTCCTTTCGTGGGACATGCCTCGTCACGTGTGAGAGGTGGTCGACGAGGAAGGCCGCCAGGTCACGGCGGGTCGCGGTCTCGGCCTCGACCCGCGCCCAGTACGCGCGGATCTCCCCCGCCGCTGCCGACGGGTCCAGGGCGCAGACCTGCCGTATCCGGGCCAGCGGCATCCCGAGCCGCCGCAGCCACGCCACCAGGCGCGCCTGCTCCAGCTGTTCGGGCGCGTAGTAGCGGTACCCGGTGTCCGGGTCCACCCGCGCGGGGCGCAGCAACTCCAGCTCGTCGTACAGCCGAAGCGCCTTCGGCGACAGCCGGCACGCCTTCGCGAACGCCCCGATCGTCAGCATGTTCGTGCGCTCCGTGCGCTCCATGCTCTCCATGGCCTCCGTGCGCTCCATGCGCCCACCTCGCGAGTCGCTCGTTCCTCGTCCTGCCACCGATGCTGCGGCCTCCCCGAAGGTGAAGGTCAATCCATGAGCTCCGGTTCCCTGCCGCTTGTTAGCCTGCGAGCCGGATCGCCGGGAACGACCGGACCGCCGCCCGTCGACATACGCATGAGGAGTCCCCCGTGGCACGCAGTACCCGTATCGCGCTCGTCACCTGCCGAGAGGTGCAGGAGACCGGATACGACCGTGACCTGCCGGGGCTCGCCGACGCGGTGCGGCAGGCCGGGGCGGAAGCCGTCATCGCGTGCTGGGACGACCCGGAGGTCGAGTGGGACCGCTTCGATCTCGCCGTCATCCGGTCCACCTGGGACTACAGCTGGCGGGCCGCCGAGTTCCTGGCGTGGGCCGAACGGTGCGGGGCGGCGACGACGCTGGCGAACCCGCCGGAGGTCGTGCGCTGGAACGCCGACAAGCGGTACCTGGGGGAGCTGGGGGCGGCCGGGGTGCCGGTCGTCGACACGCGCTATCTCGCTCCGGGGGATCCGGCCGACCTGCCCGAGGAGCAGGAGTACGTCATCAAGCCCACGTCGGGGGCAGGCGCCCGGTACGCCGCCCGGTACGCGCCCGGGGAGCGCGAGACGGCCGTACGCCATCTCGCACGGATGCACGCGGAGGGGCTGACCGCGATCGTGCAGCCGTATGTGCGCAGCATCGACACGGCGGGCGAGCGGGCGCTGCAGTTCTTCGGCGGGCGGTTCCTGCACGCGATACGGAAGGGGGCCGTGCTGGAGGCCGGAACTCCGTACGACGCGGACAAGGTTCCCCACCCGCGGTTGAGGCCCTGGGAGCCGACCGCCGCCGAACTCGCCGTCGCTGAACGGGCGTTGGACGCCGTGCCCGGTGATCCCGAGCTCCTCTACGCCCGCGTCGACCTGGTGGACGGCGACGACGGCGCGCCGCGGGTCATGGAACTGGAGCTCGTCGAGCCGAACCTCTTCCTCTCGCTCCACACGGACTCGGTGCCGGTGATCGCGGAGGCGATCCTCAAGGCCGCCCGGTAACGGCCACCCGCTGCAGCAGTCCCCACGTGAACTCCGCCACGCACTCGTGCCGTACGCCCTCCGCGTCGGGCGCCATGAAGGCCAGGCCCCAGCGCGTGGGAGCCGTGCCCTCCAGAGGCCGGGCGGGAGCGAAGGCGCGGGCCGCCTCGTCGACCGTGCAGGACCAGGGGAGCAGGTCGTCGACCGTGCGCAGATCGGGTGCCGCCGCACCCGGCGCCCGTACCAGCCACTCGTTCCAGACCGCGCCGTTCGGGGCGAGGAGCACCTCGAAGCGGAGGTCGGGCCAGAGGGGGACCGGCCAGATCAGGGCCTCGCAGTCCAGGTCGCCGATCTTCCGCGCGGCGACCGACTCGGGTGTGCCGAGGACCGAGCGGTAGCGCGACGCGGGTGGGCGGGAGCGGGGGGAGCGGGCCATCGCCTGCCACCTCTTGTTCGCCTCGCGCATGTCGGCCGTCGAGACGCCCAGCTCATGACGGGCGTCCTCGACCAGGTCCGGGTTGTGATCGGCCATACGGCGCAGCAGGACGAGCTGGAAGTCGAGCGGGGTGAAGGGGCTGCGGCTGGTGGGGCGCTGGGCGGCTGGCATGGGTCCCATCGTCGCGTACGTGCGGTTCTCCCGGGTGGCGGCCGTCCGGCAGGAACAGGACGGAGTTCACGTACCTGACATACCGGGGGCCGCGGAAGGGCAGCACCCGGCGGAGCAGGCCCTGGGAGACGACGTGCGAGGCATGCGCCTGGTGGGCCTCCAGGTCGAAGGAGGACAGCGGGAGCCAGGTGTCGCCGGGCAGCACCCAGCCCTCGTATCCGTACTGGGCGAGGTGGGAGACGACCGGGGTGATCGGCTGGATGCGGGCCTCCAGCTCGATGAACAGGGCCGGGCGGTCGCGCGTCAGGAGGGTGGTCGCACCGCACAGGACCGCGAGCTCGTTGCCGTCGACGTCGATCTTGATGAAGCCGACGTCGTGGAGGTTCAGGCCGTCGAGGGTGACGCAGGGGACGTCCAGGGCGCGGGCATGGATGTCACGGCGGACGAGCGAGGAGACGCCGCGGTCGCCCTGGTCGCCGGGCGGCAGCCAGAGGCGGGCCGTACCCGGGCGGTCGCTGGCGGCGGCCCGGACCACCCGGACGTTGCCGGGCGTGGCCTCGGTCAGCAGGCGGGCCAGGTGCGGCACCGGCTCGACGGTCACCACGTGCCGGGCCCGGTCCGACAGCCGGCGGGTCCAGGGGCCGTACCAGCCGCCGACGTCCACGGCCGTGCCGCAGTCCGGCGGGCAGAGTTCGGGCAGCCGGGCCAGCTCGGGTTCGAAGCGCGGGTAGACGAGCCGGGCGGCCGCGGCGACGAGGCGTACGGGGACGAAGGGAGCGAGACGGGCCGCCAGGGTCATGGGGTCCTCATCCGTTTGAGAAGCTCTTCGTGTTCGTCTTCCGTCACCTGCTCTCCGGAGGACGGGAGGAGCTGGGGGATGCCGTCGACGATCGGGTAACGGCGGTGCAGGCGCGGGTTGTAGAGGGCGGCCTCCGCCGTGCCCGTGCCCGCGCCCGCGACGTCGGGCGCCTCGGGTGCGAGAAGGTGCAGCGGCCCCTTGTCCAGCGGGCACGCCAGGATCTTCAGGAGCGGGTCGTCAGGGTTCATTCGCGGTCAACTCCGGTGTGGGGGTGGGGCGTGGTGACTCCGATTGCGGATCGTGCTCCGGCTCCGGCTCCGGCTCCCGCTCCGAAGGAAGTTCCGGCTCCGGCTTCGGGTCCGGGTCCGGGTCCGGGTCCGGGTCCGAAGGAGGCTGAGGCTCCGGCGACGGCGCGGAAGGAGGTTCGAGCTCCGGCGGCGGCTCGGACTGCGACGGCTCCGGCTTCGGCGGATCGTGCTTCGGCATCGCGAGGAGCACCGAGACCGCCAGCGCCGTACCGCCCAGGCGCAGCGCGAGCCGTACCGGATCCTCGGGGAGCGCCTCGCCGAACGCGAGCGTGCCGAGTACCGCCGTGAACAGGCAGGTCACCGTCGTGCAGACCGGCACGATCAGCGAGGCCCGGCTGCGTTGCAGCGCCGCCTGCGACATGACCAGGCCGAACGCGCCGGTGAAGAGCAGGAGATAGGGATACGGGGAACGCAGTACGTCAAGTACCGCCCCGCCGAAGTCAGTTGTCGTCAGATGGCTCGACACGCCCTTGATGGCCAGCGAACTCACGCCGTACAGCAGGCCCACCGCCACGCCGTATTCGACGCCGGTGGTCGGCAGGCGGTGCCGGCGGCGGGCGCGGTGCTCGGCGGAGCCGTACAGCCAGATGCCCAGCGCGAGGGACGGCAGGCAGACGAGCAGGATCAGGGGGAGGGGCGCGCTGTGGCTGACCGTGTCGGAACGTTCGTTCAGCGACAGCACCACCATCAGCAGCGCGGCGAGGATCGCGCCGAGCGCGTACCGCTCGCGGCCGGAGGTCTCCTCGCCGAGCAGCACCGAGGAGAGCAGAACCAGCAGCACCAGGCCGGAGACGAAGAGGCCCTGGGCGGCGGCGATCGGGAGGGTGCGGTAGACGGCGAGCTGCGCGCCGAAGCCGGCCGCCAGGGAGAGGGAGCCGCCGATCCACAGCGGGCTGCCGAGGACGAGCCGCAGCAGTCGCCACGGTTCCCGGACGCTCACCGCGGGCATGGCCGCGAGCGCCCGTTTCTCCAGGACGAATCCGGCGCTGTTCAGAACGTTCGCCAGCAGGGCCGCGGCCACTCCCCACCACATGGTCTACGTCCTCCGTGCGTGCAGGAGCAGGATCGAGGCCGTGGAGGGGATGCGGCAGGCCAGTCGGTCCAGGGGGCGCAGCGGGCGCGGTACGCCGTGGAAGGGCGCGCCCCGCAGCCGTACGACCTCGAAGCCCGAAGCGGTCACGAACTCCCGTAGCGCTCGGGCCGTGTAGAGCCGCAGATGGCCCACGACCTCCTGGCCCGGACGGCCGTGGATGGCGCGCAGGCTCACTTCGGAGAAGACGGGCTGGACGCCCGCGAGGAGCAGCGCCCGGTTGTACCAGGCGGCCAGGTTCGGTGTGGAGAGCATGAGATGACCTCCGGGGCGCAGGATCCGGTGGATCTCGTCGAGGGCCGCGTCGGGGTCCACGAGGTGCTCGACGACCTCGCTGAACAGGACGGCGTCGGCGGAGCCGGACCGGAACGGCAGCCCGCCGTCGGTGAGTTCGCCGCGCACCGCGTACGGCAGGTGGGCGTGCGCGCGCCGGAGGGCGTCCTGGGACCAGTCGACGCCCACGATGCGGTGGCCGGCGAGGAGCGGGGCGGCGGTCGCGGCCGCGCTGCCGTCGCCGCAACCGATGTCGATGACCGTCTGTGCCTCCTTGCCGGCCGGCCCGAGGGCGGCGGCGAGCATCCGGGCCTGGCGGAGGCTGCGGGGAGTGCCCGAGGCGACGGTGACGTCCGGGTCCTCGTAGAAGTCCCGCAGTCCGCGCGGGCGCCGGCGGGGCGGAGCCGTGGTCATGGGGTGCTCCCCTTCGGGTTTTCCCCGGCGTTCTCCTTCGAGCTCTCCTTCGAGCTCTCCGGCGCGTGTTGCGTCGCGTGTTCCGTCTCGTGCAGGTAGTGCTCGAACAGGTCGCGGAGATGGGAGCCGTCACCGTGGCTGAGGAGGGTGCGGGACCAGCGGAGCGCCACATGCAGGCGGCCGGCGGTGGAGGCCGTCGTGACCGTCAGGCCGCGGGGCATACGGGCCGGCGCCGAGAACCACACCGCGTGCGCGCGGCCCGCTCCCTCGCCGAAGTCGAGGGGGTACGGGATGCGGCCGATGTTGCTCAGCAGGGTGGTGGACGTCCAGGGCGCGGCCGCCCTGCGCAGGCCTCTGGTGAGTGCGGCCCGCCAGGACACGGGAACCACCGGAGCTGTCAACAGGGCGGCGCCGTGACCGAGTTGGGGCCTGGGCAGGGCCTTGAGCGCGCGAGTGCGGTCGGCTGTGCGGCGCAGCAGGCCGGCCAGGTCGGAGGCGTCCAGCTCCTCGGGAGCGAAGGGGACTTCGACGAGTCGGGTGCCGTTGCCGATGGGCATGTCCGTGCCGCGCGGCCGGTCGTCCACCGGCATGGTGATGCGCAGTGGGCGTGGGCGGGCGCCGTGTTCCCTGTTCCAGTGGGCGATCATCAGCGCCGTGGCCGCCATGAGCTGGTCGTTCACCGTGTACGGCGCCCCCTTGGGCCGGTGCGGGACGCTCAGCTCGGCCACGAGCATGCCGTTGCCGGGGGAGGGCTCGGGGCTGCCGTGGGCGACTCGGGCGGGCGGGGCCAGGGTGGAGGGGGTCTCGGTCTGCTCGGGCGCGGCGCCGGTCGTACGGGTCGGGGGTGCGGCCGGGGCGTTGTCCTCGCCGCCGTACAGTTCGGCCGCCGTGGCGAGCACCCTCAGGCAGGCGGGGCCGTCCAGGGCGGTGTGGTTGATGGTGACGAAGAGAACGCTGCCGTCGTCCTCCGGGTCGCGTACGACCTCCAGGCGGATCGGAGGTGAGGCCGACAGCGGCGGGGCGTCGGACAGGGCCCGGTCGCGGGCGTGCTTGAGCGCGTCCCGGTCCGGGGGCGGGAACGCGACCACGTCCACATCGGGGTCGGGCGTGAGCTCCCATTCGTAGCGGCGGCGGTACCAGGGGCCCGCGGCCTCGCGCATCAGGATGCGGGGATGGCGGTGCAGGGCTTCGGTGAAGGCCGTCCTCAGGCGGGTCGGGTCGAGGTGGCCCGGCAGGTGGACCTCGATGTGGACGGTCTCCGGCTCCTCCTCCTGGAGGCAGTGCCGGGCGACCTCGTCCACGACGGGGAACGGGATCCGGTGCGGCGGGCGCACGGGGCCGTCCGTGCCGTCGCGCGCCGGGTGGTCCAGGGTGGTCATGTGCTTCCGCCTTCCCCCGTCTCTTTCCGGTCTTGCGGCTCTTCCTCCGCGTCCCTCGCGTCCCTCGCGGCCTTCTCTTCCCTTTCTTTCTTCTCTTCCTTCTCTTCCTTCGGGTCCGGCTCTTCGGGCCGAGTCGCCTTGAACTTCGGTTTCCGGACGGGGAAGCGGACCGTGGGCGGATCGGGTTCCCGCTGGGCGGACGCGGGGCCCCGTGCGGAGACGGTGGGCCCGGACTCGTGCACTCCGGGCGTCGGCGGCCCGTAGGTCTCCCCGCGCACCCGCTGCGGCAGCGGCTCCGTGGGAGCCTGGGAACCGGACGGCTGCGGCGCCGGCGGCGGTACGGGCGGCACACCGCCGAGCGGCCGGGGTGGCGGGCCAGGAGATCCGTGAGGCGCCGCCCCACGAGGCTCGGTCGCCGCCTCCCGTACGGACACCAGCCCCGCGAACAGCCCGATCAGCGCCAGCAGTTGGGCCGTGGGCCCGAACGCCCCCGCGTCCTGCGCGACCGGTGTCCCCGCCCCGGTGGCGGCGGCGATCCCGGAGCCCGCGAGGGCGAGGAACGCGATCGGCACCAGGAGCGCGTGCCGCCGCCCCGCGAGGAGCGCCAGCACCGGCACCAGCAGCGCGAAGAACCCGGCGATCACCACGCCCACCAACGTGAGCACCACCACGCCCAGCACCGGGCCCGGAGCGGGCGGCACCGGCGGAGGCTCGTCGGGGTTGGGTGAGCGGCGCCGGTAGAGGACGAGGCCCACGAGCGCGAGCACCCCGACCCCGCCCGCGATCAGCCCGGCCTCGTACACCACGGACGGCTCGTACGAGAGCTTCACCGCGCCGCCCGCGCCTTTGGGGATCCGCCAGCCCTGCTGCCAGCCGTCGAGCCGTACGGGGTTCAGCTCCTTGCCGTTCAGCGTGGCCTTCCAGCCGTCGTTGAAGTTCTCGTACGTCGTCAGATAGGAGGCGGCGCCCGAGCCGACGGTCACCTCGCGGCGGTCGCCGAGCCAGTCCCGTATTCGCAGGTCACGCTGGGCGGTGGCGGGGGCCGTGACCGTGCCGCGGGTCAGCGTCACATCCGTCACCGCCAGCGGCCCCGCGTCGCCCGCCTCGACCCGGTGCTCGCCCGAGCCCAGGGACAACGAGGCGTCCGCCCGCCACTCGTTCGCCCGCACCGCCTGGCAGAGCGTCAGCTCGATGGGCCGCCGCTCCACGAGATCCCGTACGGTTCCCTTCGCGCTCGTCTGGTACAGCTCGCTGTCGACGGCGAGTGTCGGACCCTGTCCGCACGGCAGCGCGAAGGGCCGGGAGGCCCGGGGCTGCGGGGTGCGGTACTGGTCGAGCGCCGGGATGTACGCCTCGGTCAGGCCGACCGGCAGTTGCAGTTCGTCGTCGACGACCGGGTTGTAGACGGTCATCGGCGCGGTCTCGGTGACCGTGATGTCGAGGCGGTCCGTGGTGATCGGGGGGAAGCGGACGACGCCGTTCTCGTCGACGCCGGCGATCGCCGCGCCGTCCGGCGAGCTGATGTTCACCTTGGTGGGCCGGGTGGACAGACCGCCCGCGGGCGCGAGGACGACCTCGCCGACGGGCTGTTCGCCCGGCCAGCGCAGCTGGATCGTGGGATTGTCCCCGGCGATCCAGGCGGTGGTCAGATCGCCGTCGGTGAGGTTGCGCGGCGACAGGCCCGTGCCGAGGCGGGCGGTCGAGTCGGCGGTCGCGGTGATGCGGCTGCGCTGGTCGGGCGCGACTTTGTACAGCAACTCGTCGAGTTCGTCGCTCGGGATCGGGACCGCGCTCGCCTTCACCTGGTACGTGCCCGCCGCGTCGGAGGTCCAGCGGCGGTGCAGTCCCGCCTCCGTGCCCGTCGGGGAGAGCCCGCCCGGGTCGGACGCCCGGTGCAGCGACACGACCTCGGCGGCGGCGTCCGTGCGCTCGGCGTCCGTCGGGAGCCGCAGCATGCGGGTCACCTGGACGTCCGGGATGGTGATCTCAGAGAAGCCCGCGCCGGACAGGCCGGAGTGGCGGGCCACCGAGTCCAGGATCGTGATCCGCAGCCAGTTCGTCCCCCCGGCCGGGGCCTTGATCCGCTGCCGCATGCCGTTCGACTGGAGATAGCTAGTGGCGGAGCCGCGTTCGGTCTCCACACGCACCCGCGTGGGCGCCGACCGCACACTGTCCTGAGGCAGCGGCGTGACCCGGATCGACGAGGGGATCTCCGTCTCGTCCGTGAATCCGACGCGCAGCCACTGCCCGTCCGCCGAGCCCGCCGCGCCCTCGGCCCACGCGGTGTCGGGATTGCCGTCGAAGGCGTTCACGGGGTCGTACTGCGGCAGATAGAACAGCCAGTTGCCGCTCGACGACGCGGTCACCGAGCGGGCACCGCGCAGCTCGGCGACCGTCTGATGCTCGATGCCCTTCGTCGGCAGGATCTGGTGCGGCTTCTCGCCGGCGTCCTGGTAGCTGTCGGAGTGATTGCGCTCGTCACGGGTGTACGGGTACGAGGTGTTGGCGTTGACCAGCCCGAACCGCGTGTCGGCGCGCCGCAGTCCGTCGCCCACCACCTGCAGTGCGGGGGAGCCGAGCCCGGGATGGTTGTCGCCGGTCAGCACGGCGGCCCGGTCCCGCATCGCCGGATCGGCGGACAGCGGCAGCAGCGCCTCGGGGCCGCCGGAGACGACGGCCGTGTCGGCGACCTGCTTCAGCCCGGCCTGCCCGGGCCGCGGCACCTCCCCGCTCGCCGGCTCGTAGATCTCGACGGCGCGCTGCCGCGGATACAGCCCCTCGATCTGCAGCGGGGTGTCGTCCGGGATCCGCCCGCCGGTCATCTCCGGCCCGAACCCGGTCACCCGCCGGTAGCCCGACTCCTCCAGGGTGCGCTTCACGGTCGTGGTCGGTACGTAGCCCATCTGGTCGGGGTCGAGATCGTTGCGTACGACGACGTAGTAGAGCCCGGCCCGGCTCAAGTAGTCGGCCAGGCCCGGGACTTCGCCGCCCGTCATCAGCGCCTGCTCGACCGCGTCCATGGCGCGCCGGTTGCCCGCGGTGCCGAACGGCACGTAGTCCCGCTGGGCCCAGCGGGACTCGGCGAGGACATCGAGGGGCTGGTCGATGGGGGAGCCCCAGGTGTAGATGCCGTGCGCGGTGGCGGGCACGACCAGGGCGCGGGAGTCGGGGGAGCGCTCCTGGAGCCAGTTCGCCGTGGACTTCCAGTACTTGGGGAGCTCCTGGAACGAACCCGGTTGCAGGATCGACCCGTTGAGGTAGGGCAGGGCGAGGCCGGGGAGTACGAGAACCGCCGCGATCAGCGGGGCCAGGCGGCGCCCGCGCACGGGACGGGCGCCCCGTGTCTCGGAGGCGACACCGACCAGATGCATCAGCCCGAAGACGAGCGCGAGGGCCATACCGGTCTGGAACTTGTAGATGTTGCGGAAGGGGACGATGGCGCCGTCCAGCCAGTCCTGCACCACCCCGTGGAAGGGCGCGCCGAACGAACCGCCGTACCCGGCCAGGGTGATGAGCGCGACCGACAGCACGGTCAGCACCAGCCAGCGCCGCTCGGGCAGGTCCCGGCGGGCGAGCCCGGCGAGCCCCAGGCCCGCCGCGAGAGCCGAGCAGACGATCACGACGACCGACGTCGCGACGGTCCAGCCCGCGGGCAGCCAGGACTCGCCGAAGTGCAGATACGCCACCCAGTTACCGGCGCCGCGCAGGGTCTCCGTCGCCGACATGGTGGCCGTGGTGGTCTGCGAACTCTCCACGTACGGAAGGAAGTTCTCGCCGTAGATCCCGAGCAGCAGCAGCGGGACCACCCACCAGGCCGTCGCCAGGATCACGCCCGGCACCCACCAGGTGATCAGCTTGCGCTGCCGGGGGCCGCGGGGGCGGGAGAGGAGATAGAGGCCGACGGGCAGCAGAGAAGCGAGCGTCGCGGCGGCGTTCACGCCGCCCATGAAGGGGATGAGCAGCGCCGAGCGCAGGGCGGCCACCCGGGCGCTGTAGCGCTCGTTGGTCAGCGGCAGCAGCACCCACGGCAGGAGCGCGCCGGGGAGCGCTGCCGCGGAGGTCGAGCCGACGACGATCGTGAACACCGGCCACAGCGCGTACGTCACCGCGCCGAGCAGCCGCGAGGCGTTGCTGCCGATGCCGAGGCGCTCCGCCAGCCGCAGCGCGCCCCAGAAGGCGGTCGTCACGACGAGGGACAGCCACAGCCGCTCGGCCAGCCAGACCGGGATGCCCAGCAGATCGCACAGGCCGTAGAACGGCAGCATCGGGAAGGCGTAGCCGACGTACTGGTCGGCGATGCCGCCGAAGCCGCCCCGGTCGTGCCACAACTGGCCGAGGTCGGACATGAACTGCCAAGGGTCGAGCGCGACACCGAGCTTCGTCTCGAACGTCATGCGGCCCGGGTCCACGGCCAGGAAGAGCACGAACACCACGGCCCAGAACCCCAGCAGCCACCGCCGCGACCTCGGCCCCTGGGCGGGGCCGGGCACGGTGGCGAGGGGACGGGTCGGTGCCGGGGGAGGGGCCTGGACCGTGCTGGTCATGGACACCGCCGGAGGATGAGGAGGAGATTCCAGGTGGCGAACTCGCGCAGTACCGGTGCCTTCGCGACGGCCTGGGCGAGGAACGGCCAGTAGCGGGAGCGCGCCGAGACGACCGTGACGTCGTCCCGGGCGCGCACCTGCCGCAGAGTGGGTCCGATGTGCACGGCGAAGAGGTTCTCGCCGAGGGTGTGCTTGGCCGGGCGGCCCGTACGACGCCGGTAGCGGGCGCGGGCCCGCTCGGCGCCGAAGTAGTGCCAGGGCGCCCATTCGTGGCCGCCCCAGGGGGACAGCCAGTTGGTGAACGACACATAGATCAGGCCGCCGGGCCGGGTGACCCGCACCATCTCGCTCAGGAAGGTCTGCGGGTCGGCCACGTGCTCCAGGACGTTGGAGGAGAAGCAGACATCCGCGACCCCGTCCGCCAGCGGCAGCAGATATCCGTCCGCGACGACCGCGCCCCCGGGCGGCCTGTCCCCGAGTTCCCGTACGTCCGGTTCGAAGAGGTAGCCGTGCGCGCCGCGCCGGCGGAACTCGTCGGTGAAGTAGCCGCCCCCGCCGCCGATGTCCACGACGACGCGGCCCTTCACCGGCCCGTCGTACGCCTCCACCTGGTCGGCGGCGTCTCGCGCGAGCAGCGAGTAGCAGCCCTCGGGGTCGTCCTGCTCATGGAGGAAGGCGCGGAAGAGGGCGAGGGAGCGACGCAGGGACGGGTCCTTCAGACCCGTCCCCGTACCTCTGCCTGTACGGGTGGGAGCGGTCATGGCGTCCAGTTCCTCACCGCCTCCGTCGCCACCGCGCGGAACTGCCGGACCGTGCGGTGCCAGCGGAACTGGGCGGCACGCTCGCGGGCCGCCTTGCCCATCAGGGTGCGGCGCTCGGCGGACAGGGCGAGGGCGCACCAGGCCGCCGCGAAGGACGACTCGCCCCGGGCCAGCAGCCCGGTCTCGCCGTCCACGACGGAGTCACGCAGCCCCGGTACGTCGAAGGCGATCGCGGGCGTCTCGCGGGCCGCGGCCTCGGTCACCACCAGGCCCCAGCCCTCGACCGCCGAGGGATGCAGGAGTATCCAGGCGGCGCAGAGCAGGCGGTGCTTCTCGGGTTCGGAGACATGGCCCGTGAACTCGACGCCCGGGCCCGCGAGGTGTTCGAGGCGCTCCCGCTCGGGGCCGTCGCCGATGATCACCAGTCGGCCGCCGGTGACCGGGCGGACCCGCTCCCACAGCCGCAGCAGCAGATCGATCCGTTTGTACTCGACGAGCCGTCCCATCGCCACGAACAGCGGCTCCGGCGAGCGCTCGGCCCGTGGGGCAGGCTCCTCGACGCCGTTGTGGACGACCCGGATGCGCTCGCGCTCGACCCCGATCGCCCGCAGCGCGTGTGCCGTGGACGGGGAGACGGCGACCAGCAGGTTGCGGCGCTGCGGCGTGCCCGCGAGCGCCCAGTGTTCGAGTCTTCGGCCGAGCCGGGCGGCCGGCGCCATTGGTCCGCCGAACCGCATCCGCCACAGGTCGGTGTGCACATGGTTGACCAGGCACAGCGTCGGGCCGCGATGCCACAGCGGCGCCAGGTACGGCATGCCGTTGCAGACCTCGACCAGCAGATCGCAGTCGCCGACCTGACGCTGGAACGTGGAGCGGACGCGCAGATAGTGGCCGAGATCGCCGCCTGCCGACACGACGCGGTAGTCGCGGTACGCGGCGGGGCCGCCGCACAGCAGGGTGACCTGGTGGCCGAGCTGGGTCAGGCCCTCGGCGAGTCGGTCGACGAGCAGTTCGGAGCCGCCCGCGGCCGCGTTGCCGAAGTCACGACGGGCGAGGAAGACGATACGGCGCGGCTGTGGGGGGAGCGCCGGGTGACGCTGCGCGGAGCGGGGGAAGGCGGCGCGCAACGACGAAGGCACGTGCTGGGGCATGGGTGCTCCAACTCGTCTCAGGGTGCGGAACCAGCGTGGGGGGTATGGCACGGCACGGGTGCGGATCTTGCGATCGGGCAGGGGTCTCGTGGTGCGGGTCGGCTGTGTTTCGCGGTGCGGGGTTTCGCGGTACGGGCGGTGCGGATCGCGGTGCGGATTGTGGGGGTTGTGGGCGCCGGTGGTGACGGTGCTGTGGGAGGTCTGTGCTTGGGTGGGGGTGGATAGTTTTCGCCCAGCGGTTCGATGCGGCTACTCACCGAGGTGACAAATTCGGGGCCTTTTCCAGCTGACGTCTCATCACATCGTGAGCGGCTGCTGGGATGTCTCGGTCGTTTCGGGATGTGGACGCCCTCGTACCACCAAAACGACTCCCGCCAGTGCGAGGACCGAACCCAGCGCACCCGCCCCCACAGGCAGCGTCTGCCCCACCATCCGCAGCTGACCGCTGTCCGCGTCGGCGAGCTCCACCTGCTCCTTCTGGGTCTCCTTGGTGAAGGCGATGCGCTCGCTGTCCAGCAGGACCGCCGCGTCCTTGTCGGAACCGGGTGCCCGCAGTGTCTTGCGGGGCCCGATCGCCGCGTAGATGATCCGGCCCGTGCGCTGGTCGGCGACCAGTTCGATGCCGTGGTTGGCGTACCACTCCTCGGCCAGCACCTGGCTGCGCTCGGGTTCCCCCACGATGCTGCCCGGCACCAGCCGGGTGCCGGTCTTCGTGGCGGCGACGGTGCCGGTGAACCGGTAGCCCTCGTACCCCTGGATCTTCTTCGTGCCCCGGTACTTCAGCGTGACCGTCGAGCCGAGCGTGTTGTCCCACCAGCGGTACGAGCGTTTCTGTACGTCGAAGGGGAACTTCAGATACGCCTCGCCGTCGAAGTACGGCTCCTCCTGGCAGCAGTGCACCGGTGTGTTCGTCTTCCGGTCGGTCACCCAGCGCTCCGTCGTCCACTGCAGCGCGTCGTGCGGATCCGCCGCGGGCAGCGACTTGTCGTTGTCGACGGAGGTGGACACGTCCCAGACCGCCCGGCCGCTCTTCTCGCTGTCGGAGACATCGCCCCTGACCTGGCGGGTGATGGTGATCTTCTTGTCGTGGACGGTCTCGATCTCGCCCGTGTCGAAGTAGCTGCCCGTGCCGGTGAACACGGTCTTCGAGTCGATGTCGATCGGGGTGCGCTGGGCGCGTGGCTCGACGTACCAGGCGAGCAGCGGGGCCAGGACGAGCAGGAACACGCCCAGACCCAGCAGGATCAGGGACAAGGGTGAGGCAGTACGGCGCATCCGGGCACTCCAGGGGCTTGTGGTGACGCGGCACAGTGATGTGGCGGCACGGTGGGGGAGGGTGCACGTGCGGTATGGGCCGGGAACCGTAGGCGCACTCTTGACGGAGTGTCAATGCATTGCCGAGACTGGGCTCTTCCGGACGGGGCCGGGTGGGACTGGTTCAGGACCGGGCGGGACCGGCTGCCGGCCGGGACCGCACAAGCCGCTGGTGCGGGGTGACCGGGGTGGGACGACCTCAGAGAGGCTGACCCTGCGATGCCCAGACTGCTTGCCGCCCTGCTGACCGTCGCGGCCGCCGCCGCGCTCGCCGTCGGCGCCGCCCTCGGCATCGTCGCGCTGCTCTATGCGACTCCCGAGCAACCGAACACCCCGCTCATCACCTACGAGACGGCCGGCCGGGAGCGCTGATCATGCCCCTCCGCCCGGGATCCCTCACCGTGCGCTCGGCCTGGCACGACGTGCCCCGCCTTCAGGTGCGGCGGTTCGCCGCGATCGCCATGGCCGAGGCGCCCGAGCTGGCCGAGGAGATCCTCGGCGAGATACGCCGCGAATACCCCCACCTGCCCGTCGTGCTCGACGACTCCGGCGAGCCCATGGCGCTGATCGGCATCCGCCGGGCCATCGAGGTCTTCGTCCAGCATCTGGAGACCGCCGAGGGCCGCCCGCGAGTGCCTCCCGGGGTCTTCCAGGAGTTCGGCCGGGGCGAGGGGCTGCACGGCCGCAGTCTCGACTCGCTGCAGGCGATCTACCGTCTCGGGGTACGGCTCGCCTGGCGCCGTTTCGCCGAGATCGGACAGCGCGTGGAGATCCCGCCGCCCGCGATGTACGAGCTGGTCGACGCCGGCTACGAGTACCTGGACGGGCTCGTCGACCAGTCCGTACGCGGCTACGCGGAGGCCGCGGCCCGGCAGGCGGGGGAGCGGCTCCGCCTCCAGCGCGGGCTCATGGAGCTGCTGCTCGCCGAGCACCACCGGGGCGATCCGGCCGACGCGCTCGCCGAGCGGGCCGCGCGGATCGGCTGGCCGCTGCCCGACAAGGTCGCGGTGGGCGTGCTGCTGCGGCCCGCCCGGGAGGCCGTGGCCCCCGCCGTGAGCCAGGGCGTGCTGCTGGACATGGAGTGCGAGCAGCCCCGGATGGTCGTGCCCGACCCGGACGCCGCGGGGCGGCCCGAGCTGCTCCGGCGCGCGATGAGCGGGTGGGCGGGCGCGATCGGGCCGCCGGTACCGCTCGCCGACGCGGCGAAGTCGCTGCGCTGGGCCGAAGCGGCGGTGAGGCTGATGGAGCGGGCCCTGCTGCCCTCGGGAGAGGTGCTGTACTGCACGGAGCACACCGAGGCGCTGGTCCTGCTGCAGCCGGAGGAGCTGATCGACGACCTGGCGCTGCGGTGTCTGGAGCCGCTCGCCCACTGCGGGCCCACGCACGGACGGCGCCTGGCGGAGACGCTGCTGGCATGGCTGGAAACCAGGGGTGGCGCTCCCGAGGTGGCCGCCCGCCTTGGCGTTCACCCGCAGACCGTCCGCTACCGCCTCCGCCAGATCCGCGAGCTCTGGGGCGACGAGATCGACGATCCCGACCGGCGGTTCGAGCTGGAGTTAGTCCTGCGGGCGCAGCGGCTTCGGGGCCGGCTCGGGGACCCACGCTCCCTGCGCTGACGGCTCGGCCCCCGGCCGCTTTCCCCGCCGCCCGCGCCCGCTTCTCCCGCCCAGGCATCCCCTTTGACCGGATTGTTCCGCTCCTCCCGCTACCCACCCGTGACGGTCAGGCCATTGCCCGCGGAAACCCACATGAGTAGCCTGTGTTCGTCATGCCGATCGTCTGTTGAAATATCGAACATAGGGAGGGAGCCGGCCGTGGGACGCCTCGTACCAGCCGTGACCCGGGCTCTCGACATTCTTGAGCTCTTTCTCGACGGGGACGGGACGCTCTCCGCCCCCGACATAGTGCGTCGGCTCCAGTTGCCGCGCACCACCGTGCACGAGCTGGTGACCACGCTGGCCGCACGTTCGTACATCGCGCCCGTACCGGGTCAGCCCGGACGTTACCGCCTCGGCGTGCGTCCGTACCAGCTCGGCAGCCGGTACTCCGAGCAGCTCGACCTCGCCGCCGAGGGGCAGCAGGTCGCCCGGTCCGTCGCCGAGACCTGCGACGAGACCGTGCACGTGGCGATCCTGGAGGGCACCGACGTCATCTACATCGCCAAGGTCGACTCCACGCACGCCGTGCGCATGGTGTCCGCCGCCGGCCGCCGGCTCCCCGCACACTGCACGTCCGTGGGCAAGATGCTGCTCGCCTCGCTCCCCGAGTCCGAGCTGACCTCGCGGATCCCCCAGGACGCCGAGCTGACCGGGATGACGCCCAACAGCATCACCGACCCGGCCGCCCTGCGCGAGGCTCTCGCCGAGATCCGCAGCCGGGGTGTCGCCGTGGAGAGCCGCGAGTCGAACCCGGACGTCAGCTGTGTGGCCGCGCCCGTGCGCGACCGCACGGGGAAGGTCGTCGCCGCGCTCTCCATCTCGGTACCCATGATCCGCTGGAGCGAGGAGCGCCGCGGGGAGCTGGAGCAGCTCGCCGCGAAGGGCGCGGCCGAGCTGTCCGAGCGGCTCGGACATCGGAGCCCGGCATGAGCGACGTGGAGGTCGCGGTCCGCGAACAGGCCGCGCTGGGTGAGGGGCCCACCTGGGATCCGGCCGCCGGGCGGCTGATCTGGGTCGACATACTCGGGTCCAGGGTCCATACGTACGATCCCGTCTCCGGCCGCCGCACGGTCATGGTGACCGAGCAGCACGTGGGCGCCGCGAAGCCGCGCGCGGGCGGCGGACTGGTGGTCAACCTCCGGGACGGCGTGGGGCTCTACGGGCCCGGCGCCGACGACTTCCGCTGGCTGCACCGGGACCCCGTGCCCGGACGCCGGGCCAACGACGCGGCGGTCGCCCCCGACGGCGCACTGTGGGCGGGCACCATGCGCTACGACGAGGCGCCGGGCGGTGGCTCCCTCTCCCGTGTCACCGCCGACGGCACGGTGGAGGTCGTCCTCGACGACGTGGCCGTCAGCAACGGCACGGGCTGGAGCCCCGACGGACGCCTGATGTACTACATCGACTCGCCGACGCGCCGCATCGACGTGTTCGACGTCGATGCCGACGCGGCGAACCACCGGCTGGTCAACAGGCGGCAGTTGGCGGCCGTCGAGGACGGCGCCGGCTTCCCCGACGGGCTCACCGTCGACGCCGACGGCTGCGTCTGGGTGGCCCTCTGGGACGGCGGCGCCGTCCGCCGCTACACGCCCTCCGGCGAGCTGGACCGAGTGGTCCCGCTCCCCGTCCGCCGCCCCACGGCCTGCGCCTTCGGCGGCGCCGACCTGACCGACCTGTACATCACCACGGCCCGTACGGGCCTGGAGGCACCGCACCCGATGTCGGGCTCGGTGCTGGTGCTGCCGGGCGCGGGGAAGGGCCTGGCGCAGCCGGCGTTCGCCGGATAGCGCCCGATGGTTACTGGTCCGGGCCGCCTGCCGCCTCGCGCTCCCCGGTGGTGAGGGGCGGCCCGGCCAGCGGAGGCTTGAGCGGGCCGATCGCGGCCGCGAGGAGCACGCTGGGGGCGAGGAGTACGTGCCCGCCCCGCTGGAGTGAGGTGACGTCGGTCAGCCTGCGGGCGATACGGCCGTTGCCCATCGCGGTGTGCAGCAGGCGGTCGACGTACGCGGCGACGATCCGCTCCCGGAGCGTGGGACCGTTCCGCGTCGCGCCCGGGTAGAAGACGTCCTGGCCGGTGGCCAGGTCCCAGGCCGCGTTGACGGGGCCGGCCACCGCCTTCTGGATACGTCGCGCCAGCCCGGGGCTGCCCCAGCCCTGACGGCGGATCACCTCGCGTAGGGCCAGGGCGCTTTGGGCCGCGACCGACATGCCGTGCCCGTAGATCGGGTTGTACGCGGCGAGCGCGTCACCGAGGACGGTGAGGTTCTCGGGCCAGGCCGGCAGCCGCTCGTAGTAATGACGGCGGTTGGCGGTGGTGCGGGTGAACCCCACGTCGGTCAGTGGCTCGGCGTGCGCGAGCAGCTCGCCGAGGATCGGGTGGCGCAGCTCTTCCCGCGCGAACCGTACGAAGTCGTCGTCGGCGGCGGAGGGTTCGCCGCCGGTCGTACCGGACAGCGTGACGAGCCACTGTCCGCCCTCGATGGGGAGCAGCACTCCGGCCCGGCCGGGGACCCCTGCACGCTGGTCCGCCAGCACGTTGACGACCGGGTAGCCCTGACGGGCCCGCTTTGGGGCGCGGTAGATGCGGCTGGCGTACGCGAGGCCGGAGTCGACCGTCCGCCGGGCCGGTCCGGGAAGCCCCAGGGCCCCGAGCCACTGGGGCGTACGGGAGGCGCGGCCGGTGGCGTCGACCACCAGATCGGCCGTGAGCGTGCGCTCCTCTCCGTCGACGCCCCGTAAGCGGACTCCGGTGACCGCGAGGGTGCCGTCGGTGCCGCCGGTGCCGTCCCTGCTGTCGAGCCCCACCGCCTCGGTGCGCTCGAGCAGGGTGATCCGGTCGTCGTCGAGGACTTGGGCCCGGACGGTCGCGTCGAGCAGGTCACGGCTGCACAGGATCATGTAGTGCGACTCGGGCCAGCGCCGGTACCAGCCCTTCGGCGACAGGGCGACCATGTCCGTCGTGACCGCCAGCCGGTGCGCTCCGGCCGCCAGGAGCAGTTCGGTGGTACCGGGCACCAGATCCTCGACGGCTCGCGCGCCGCCGGACCACAGCAAGTGGGCGTGCCGTGCCTGCGGGAGGTTCTTGCGGCGTTCGGGCCCGGCGGGCAGGACATCGCGCTCGACGACGGTGACGACGTCCGCGAACTCGGCCAGGGCACGGGCCGCGAGCATGCCCGCGTGGGATCCGCCGAGGACGACGGCGGACCTGACGGGCCGCCGGGCGGGGGCAGGACGGTCACTCATGCGCCGGCACGCTCTCTTCCTCGGCAGCCGCGTGGGTACGTACCGCCTTGATGTCGTCGGTTTCGGCGAGGGCTCGGGACACGCCCTCGATGTCCTGGAGCAGATCCATGGTGTTCGGGCTGCCGGAGGGGGCGGAGTACTCGTCCTTGCCCGCTCGGTCCTTGGCGTGGACGGCTGCCTGGATCGTCACGGCCGCGGCGAGGGCCTTCGCCCGGCCCGGCTCGAATCCGAGGCCGAGTGCCGCGGCGTACGCCCGTCGATGCACGTCTTCGTCGATATGGGGGGCCAGTTGGAGGAGAGCGTCGCGGATGAATGTCTCACGGTGCGTCAGGCGCAGCTCCGCGGTGGCCCGGAGCGTGACGGGGACGCCGGTGCCGGTGGCGGTCCGCATCAGCAGGTACAGGGGCCTGAGGTTCCAGTGGCCGAGCCGGACGCGCCAGCGGCCGTGCAGGTACTGGCCGGCGTGGGGGAGGATGAAGCCGACCGCGATCAGGATGGCGGAGAGGCAGGCGACCGGCGGAGCCACGTCCGTGCTCAGCCAGTCCAGATCGTGTCCGGTCCAGCGGGCGAGGACGGCCGTGAGCTTCGCGCCGTCGTAGAGCAGGTTCATCGCGTAGCCGGCGCCCAGGCACTGCAGTCCGCCGCGCAGCCAGGCGTCGAGTCCGCCGGTGCGCACCCAGTTCCAGATCAGCCTGGACGTGATCAGGCAGGCCACGGTGTGCGCGAGCAGGTAGAGCACGATCTCTTCCCGCATGAAGGGCGTGGTGGCGTAGTACGTGTCCAGGTCCCGCACCCGCTCGACGCGGACGTCCGCGAGCGCGAAGAGCACCCACAGGGCGATGATCACGCCGCTGTAGACGGCGACGACCCACCGCGTGGCGCGGCGAGTCGACGCCGAGCGGTCGGACAGGCCGTTGCGCCAGGCGATGATCAGCAGGAGGCAGGACGCGCAGAACGCGGTGATGAGGGAGTACACCCACGGCGCCGCGATGTTCGCCACACCGGTGACCCGGTTGGTCCAGGCGATGGCCGGCGGCGCCGCGAAGACGAACACACAGCAGGCGAGCAGCAGCAGGCCGCCGACCGCTCGCAGCAGCGGGTCCCTCCAGAGCTTGATGATGCTGGGCAGCTTGATCACCAGTGCGGCGGCCAGGACCGCGGTCGGTATCCAGAACGAGATGTACAGCTCGCCGAAGAATTCGGAAGGATTCATCGCCGCGAGGGCCGTTCTGCCCGACAGGGCGCGCTCATCGTGTGCTCCCGGAGGGTCGGCCGGTCAAGTCGTCCAAGTCATCCAAGTTGTTCGGGTCGTTGCCGTGCGGGCCGAGATTACGCGTTTCGTGAGACCTCGTCATATCCCGGCCCAGCTGAAGTTCCGTAGGCCCCATTGACGCGCAAGCGCTTCGATTTTACGGTCCCGTTCGAAGTTACGTGCGATATTCGATATGTCGAACAAAGGCGGGGTAGTGGGACAACCTGACCTGAATCGCAGACAACTCCTGGGCGGCCTGGGCGGGTTGGCCGTTGCCGGGAGCTTAGGTTTCGCCGCGGTGGGGACGGGCGCCGACGCCCTCGCCTCCGGCGCGGGGACGCGGGTGCGCTACTGGAACCTCTTCAGCGGGGGCGACGGCGCCAACATGATCGCGATGCTGGACGCCTTCCGTAAGGCGAACCCCGGCATCGACGTGAAGGACTCCACGCTTCGGTGGGGCAATCCGTACTACACCAAGCTGGCCATGGCGGCCGCCGGCGACCGCGCCCCCGAACTGGGGGTGACGCACCTCGGCCGACTCGCCGGCTTCGCGCCCGAGCGGCTTCTGGATCCCTTCGACAGGGAGATCCTCGCCCGATACGGGGTGAGGGAAGAGGACTTCGACCCGGCACTGTGGAAACGGTCCGTCATCGACGGCAAGCTGTACGCCCTGCCCCTCGACATCCACCCTCAGCTGAACTTCTACCGCAAGGACGTCTGCGAGAAGGCCGGGCTGATCGGTGACGACGGCAACCTCGTCCCGCTCACCTCCACCGACGACTGGTTCGACGCGCTGAAGGCCGCCAAGAAAGCCGTCAGGAGGGGAATCCAGACGGTCGGCGTGCACGCCTCCGACCAGAACTTCGCCTGGTGGTTCTTCATGTCCTTCTACGCCCAGGCGGGCGGCACCTACTACGACTCCGGCCTCACCGACGTCACCTTCGACACCGACAAGGCCACCGAGGTCCTGGAGTTCCTGCGCCGGCACATCACCGACGGCTACAACGTCCCGGGCGCCCCCGACGCCGAGCACTTCATCAACGGCGGTGCCTTCGTCTGGGAGGGCGGGTGGTCCGTGCCGGTCTACTCCGGACCCAAGCTCGACTACGGTGCCACCCCGCTGCCGGCCCTCTTCGGCAAGCCCGCGACCCAGGCGGAGTCGCACGCCTTCGTCCTGCCCCGCCAGGCCGAACGCGGCGGCGCCGGCAACGAGGCCGCCCACCGACTGGCCGCACACATCGTCCTGCACGCCGTCGACTGGGCGGGCGGCGGCCACATCCCCGCCCACCTGCCGACCCTCTCCGACCCGGCGTACCAGAAGCTCCGGCCGCAGTCCGAGTACGCCTCCGCGATGGACCACATGGCACTCGAACCCGAGGCCTGGTTCTCGGGTTCCAGCGGCACTCTCTCCCAGCGCATCGGCCCCGTGGTCGTCGCCGCCAACCTCGGCTCGGTGAAACCCGAAGCGGTGGCCCGCCGAATGCGCCGAGTCCTGGAAGGGCTCCTGGAGATGAGGAACCCGATGGGAGGCGGCGCGGCATGACCACCCTCGACACCACGGCCGTCCCCGGCGCCGTACGCTCCGTGGCCGCGGTCGCGGAGGACGGCAACCGGGCCCGGCTCGGTCGTATGCTCCAGCACGGCGGCTGGTTCGTCGCCCCGTTCCTGCTCCTGTACGCGCTCTTCGTTCTCGTCCCCATCCTGCGCGGCCTGTGGCTGAGCCTGACCGACGCCAACATCACCGGTGAGGGCGCGAGCTTCGTCGGCCTGGACAACTACCGCGAGGCGCTCGGCGATCCCCTGATGTGGGAATCTCTCGGCCACAGCGCCTACTTCACGCTCCTCGTGGTGCCCTGCATCGTCGTCGCCGCCTTCCTCCTCGCCATGCTCGCCCACCACATCGAGCACGCCAAGTGGCTCTGGCGGCTGTGCTTCTTCGCCCCGTTCCTGCTGCCGTCCGCCGTCGTCGGCAACATGTGGCGCTGGATGTTCAACCCGGACACCGGACTGATCGACCACATCTTCGGCCTGGAATCGGCCTGGCTCACCCAGAAGTCCACGGCCATGACCGCCGTCGTCATCGCCACCCTGTGGTGGACCGTCGGCTTCAGCTTCCTGCTCTACCTGGCCGCCCTGCAGAACATCCCGCCGCACCTGTACGAGGCCGCCGCCCTGGACGGCGCGAACGCCTGGCACCGCATGATCCGCATCACCCTGCCGATGCTGCGCAACATCACCGGCTTGGTCGTGGCGCTCCAGATCCTCGCCTCGCTCCAGGTCTTCGACCAGGTCGTGGTGATGTACGAGTTCGGTCCGGGGCCGGAGCAATCGACCCGCACGCTGGTCCAGTACACCCTCGAACAGGGCTTCACCAGCTATCGCGTCGGCTATGCCTCCGCGATCTCCATCCTCTTCTTCCTGATCATCGCCATCGTCGCCCTGGGGCGGATGTGGCTGCTGCGCAAGCGTGAGGAGGGCACCCGATGAGTGCCGGCGTCGGAGTACGCAAAAGCTGGAGCCCGAGCCAGATCATCCTCACCGTGGTCGGCGCAGCCGTCTCCGCGGTGATGACGGCCCCGCTCGTGTGGACCCTGTTCACCTCCTTCAAATCGGAGGCCGAAGCCGTCGCCGTGCCGGTCCGGTGGCTCCCCAAGGACTGGACCGCCCAGGCCTGGAAGAACATCTTCGAGACCGGCAACATCACCAACTGGTTCGTGAACTCCCTGGTCGTCTCGATCTGCGTCACCTTCGTCGTCGTACTCGTCAGCGCGCTCGCCGGCTACGGCTTCGCACGCACCGAGTTCCGCGGCAAGAACGCGCTGCTCGGCCTGGTGATGGCGGGCCTGATGATCTCTCCGGCCGTCCTCGGCGTCCCGCTCTTCACGACCGTGCAGTCGATGGGCATGATCGACACGTACTGGGGCATGATCCTGCCGCAGTGCGCGCCCGCGGCCATGGTCTACATCCTCTACAAGTTCTTCCAGGGCATCCCGCGAGAGGTCGAGGAGGCCGCGTTCATCGACGGCGCCGGACGCTGGCGGATCTTCTTCACCATCGTTCTCCCGCTCTCCCGTCCCTCACTCTCCGCCGTCGGGATCTTCACCTTCATCGCGTCGTGGAACAACTTCCTCTGGCCGTACATGGCGACCAACAACCCCGACCTGATGACGATGCCGAACGGCATCGCGACCGTCATGAACTCCTACGGCATCCAGTGGGCCCAGCTCATGGCCGGCGGTCTCATGGCGGGCCTGCCCCTGATCATCGTCTTCGTCTTCTTCCAGCGGCAGATCGTCGCGGGCGTCGCCCACACCGGTCTCGCGGGCCAGTGAAGTCACCGAAGGAGAGTGCCAGTTGAGCAAGTTGAGCCGGTTGATCACGTTGAGACGCTTCGGCCTCGCCACGGCCCTGACCGCCGCCGCCCTGCTCGCCCTCCTCCCCTCCACGGCGCAGGCGGCCGAGTACCCCGACCCCCGGCCGATCACAGGTCAGGAGATCATCCACGACCCGACCGTCCTCCGCCTCAAGAACGGCCAGTACGTCGCCTACTCCACGGGCGGCGTGATCGGAGCCCGCCTGTCCAAGAACCTCAGGCACTGGACCGACGCCGGCAACGCCTTCGCCGAGCCGCCCGCGTGGTGGTACGAGTACAACGACACCGGCGACCCCTGGGCGCCCGACATCTCGTACCGCCACGGCAGGTACTGGCTCTACTACTCGGTCTCCTCCTGGGGCACGAACCATTCCGCGATCGGCGTCGCCACCTCCCGGACCGGCCTGCCCGGAACCTGGACCGACCGCGGCAAGGTCTTCGCCTCCGAGCGGGGCGAGGACTGGAACGCCATCGACCCGGCGATCATCAGGGCGGACGGCAAGCTGTGGATGTCCTTCGGCTCGTACTGGACGGGCATCCGCATGATCGAGCTGAACCCGAAGACGGGCAAGGCGATCCCCGGCGCCACGGTCCACCACCTGGCAACCCGCCCCGACGCGCCGTACGCGGTGGAGGGCCCGTCCATCGTCCGGCACGGTCGCTACTTCTATCTCTTCGCCTCGTACGACGCGTGCTGTGCGGGCGTGAACTCGACGTACAAGATCAGAGTCGGCCGCTCGACCTCGGTGACCGGCCCGTACGTCGACAGCACGGGCAAGCCCCTGCTGGAGGGCGGCGGCGACCTGCTGCTGGCCGGCCACGGCCGGTACGTGGGCCCGGGCGGCGAGTCGGTCTTCAGGCACAAGGGCCGAGACATCCTGGCGTACCACTACTACGACGCAGAGGACTCAGGCACGCCCAAGCTGGGCCTGAACACCCTGAACTGGACAAAGAACGGCTGGCCAAGCGCCGGTTAGGGGCGCGGGGCAGCATCAATGTGCGGCTCCGCCGCGTGGGCGCGACCAGCCACACACGACCCGCAGACAAAACTGCACCCCTCGAAACTGCACCCCTCGAAACTGAACCCCTCGAAAGGAAAAGATGCGCACCGCCCGCTTCACCCTCGATCCCGCCTTCACCATCGGTGAGGTCAACCCGCGTCTCTTCGGCTCCTTCGTCGAGCACCTCGGCCGCTGCGTCTACACCGGCATCTACGAACCCGACCACCCCTCGGCCGACGCCGGAGGCCTCCGTACCGACGTCCTCGAACTCGTCCGCGAGCTCGGCGTGACCACGATCCGCTACCCCGGAGGCAACTTCGTCTCCGGCTACAAGTGGGAGGACTCGGTGGGCCCCGCGGACGAGCGGCCCCGCCGGCTCGACCTCGCCTGGCGGTCCACGGAGACCAACCGCTTCGGGCTCAGCGAGTACATCGCCTTCCTGAAGAAGATCGGCCCGCAGGCCGAGCCGATGATGGCCCTCAACCTGGGCACCCGGGGGGTCGCGGAGGCGCTGGAACTCCAGGAGTACGCCAACCACCCCTCCGGCACGGCCCTGTCGGACCTCCGCGCGGCCCACGGCGACAAGGACCCCTTCGGGATCAGGCTGTGGTGCCTCGGAAACGAGATGGACGGTCCCTGGCAGACCGGGCACAAGACCGCCGAGGAATACGGCCGCGTCGCCGCCGAGACCGCCCGGGCCATGCGGCAGATCGACCCGTCCGTCGAACTGGTCGCCTGCGGGTCCTCCAGCCAGGGCATGCCCACCTTCGCCGCGTGGGAGGCGACCGTCCTGGCGGAGACGTACGACCTCGTCGACCACATCTCCCTGCACGCCTACTACGAGCCCCAGGACGGCGACGTCGACTCCTTCCTCGCCTCCGCCGTCGACATGGAGTCCTTCATCGAGAACGTCGTCGCGACCTGCGACCACGTGGGCGCGAAGCTGAAGTCCAAGAAGAAGATCAACCTGTCCTTCGACGAGTGGAACGTCTGGTACACGTCGGAGTGGCACGCGATCGAGGACTCCTCCGCGCGGGACTGGCCGCAGGCGCCCCGTCTGCTGGAGAACAACTACAGCGTCATGGACGCGGTCGTCTTCGGCTCCCTGCTCATCGCGCTGCTGCGGCACGCGGACCGGGTGACCGTCGCCTGCCTCGCCCAACTCGTCAACGTCATCGCGCCGATCCTCACGGAGCCGGGCGGTCCGGCCTGGCGGCAGACGACGTTCTTCCCGTTCGCGCAGGCCTCCCGGTACGGGCGTGGGCAGGTCCTCGACGTCCGCGTGGACTCGCCGACGTACGAGACGAAGAAGTACGGCGAGACGGACCTGCTGCACGCCACGGCCGTGCGCGCCGAGGACGGTTCGGTGACGGTGTTCGCGGTCAACCGCAGCCGGACGGAGCGGCTTCCGCTCGAAGTCGCGCTGAATGGCCTGGAGTTGACCTCGGTTCTGGAGCACTCCGCACTGGCGGACACCGATCCCGAGGCCCGCAACACCCTCGACACCCCGGACCGCGTCACCCCGCACCCCGTCACGGACACCACCCTCCACGACGGCACGCTCAGCGGCGTCCTGGAGCCGCTTTCCTGGAACGTGATCCGCCTGGTGTGACGGTCACAGGACGACAGGGCGCCAAATGGGCTGGAACATCAGCCCCTTTGGCCCGCCCCGGACTGTGATGCGTCTTCACATCGCCTTCAACGTCTTCTCACCTTGATCGCCTACCCTCGTCCGGGAATTCCTACTGAACCGGTAGGCAAGCTAGGGAATGAGGGGACAGACGCGTATGCGCACGCTGGTACTGCTCGCACTGGCGGGCCTGGGGGCCCAGTTGGTGGACGGCAGCCTTGGCATGGCCTACGGCGTGACCTCGACCACCCTGCTGCTCGCCCTGGGTACCAACCCGGCCGCGGCCTCGGCCACGGTCCACCTCGCCGAGATCGGTACGACCCTGATGTCCGGGGCCGCGCACTGGCGCTTCGGGAACGTGGACTGGAAGGTCGTCGCCAGGATCGGCGTGCCCGGCGCCCTTGGAGCGTTCCTCGGCGCGACCGTCCTGTCCCGGCTGTCCACCGGGGTCGCCGAGCCGGTGATGTCGCTGATCCTGCTCGGGCTCGGCCTGTACGTCATGTCCCGGTTCACGTTCCGCGGTATGCCCAAGGGCAACCTCGGCAAGCCGCTCGGCAAACGGTTCCTGTCGCCGCTCGGGCTGGTCGCCGGGTTCCTGGACGCGACGGGCGGGGGCGGCTGGGGCCCGGTCGGTACCCCGGCCCTGCTGGCCAGCGGTCGCATGGAACCCCGCAAGGTGATCGGCTCGATCGACACCAGCGAGTTCATGGTCGCGATCGCCGCCAGCCTCGGCTTCCTCCTCTCCCTCGGCTCACAGGGCCTCGACTGGGCCTGGGTCGCCGCCTTCCTCCTCGGTGGGCTGATCGCCGCCCCGATAGCCGCCTGGCTGGTACGCCTCGTCCCGCCGCGCGTGCTCGGCTCCGCGGTCGGCGGCGTCATCATCGTGACCAACGTCAATACGCTCCTGAAGAGCGACTGGATCGCCGTGTCCAGCGCGCTGAGCACCCCCGTCTACGTCCTGCTGTACGCGCTGTGGGCCGCCGCCCTGGCCTACTCGATCCGCGCCCACCGCAAGGAGAGGGCGACGGAAGAGGCGGCCGAGGTGGCGGAGCCGGTCGCCGTCTAGATCGCGCGAAAGCTTGCGCGAACCGTTGACGCGGAAGCGCTTCGACTCTACGGTCCGTCCGAAGTTACGGGCATAGTTCGGAATTTCGGACAACTCAAGGACGGGCCGTGAACGATGTACGACATGAACCACGCCTGACCAGACGGAAGTTACTCGCCGCCACCGGAGGACTGGCGCTGGGCGCGGCGGGCTGCGCCGCACCCTCCTTCGGTGCCGAGGGGAGGACTCGGCTGCGCTACTGGCACCTCTTCGGCGGTGGCGACGGGGCCAACATGACCGCGCTGGTCGACGCGTTCGCCAAGGAGCACCCGGGGATCGACCTGGAGGCGACCCAGCTCCAATGGGGCACTCCGTACTACACGAAGCTGAGCATGGCAGGGGCCGGCGGGCGGGCGCCCGAGGTGGCGGTCCTCCACCTGGCCAGGCTCGCGGGCTTCGGCCCCGGGCGGCTCCTCGACCCGTTCGACCTGGACCGGCTCCGGGAACTGGGCGTCGGGAGCAGCCAGTTCCCCGAGGCCATCTGGAAGCGCGGCACGGTCGACGGGAAGCAGTACGCCATCCCCTTCGACACCCACCCCATGGTGCTCTACTACAACACCGACGTCTGCGAGAAGGCCGGGCTGCTCGGCGACGGCGGGAAGCTCCGGACCATCGGCAGCGCCCGGGAGTTCACGGACGCCCTGCGCGCGGCGAAGAAGGCCACGGGCGCACCCGGGCTGACCGCCGAGACGACGGGCCCCGACTGTGTCACGCCCTGGCGCCTGTTCGCCACCTTCTACTCGCAGCTGGGCGGCACGGTCCTGTCCGCGGACGGCAGACGCCTCGCGCTCGACGACGCCAAGGCCCTGGAGATCCTTGAGTTCATGGCCTCGCTCACCGAGGACGGCCTGATGGTCCGCCGCGTCGACTACCCAGGCTCCATCGGGGTGTTCAACGCCGGCAAGACCGCCTTCCACCTCAACGGCGAGTGGGAGGTGTCCACCTTCGCCACCAGCAAGCTGCCGTTCTCCATGACCCGCGTACCCGGGCTCTTCGGGCGCCCCGCCGCCCAGGCCGACTGCCACTCCTTCGTGCTCCCGCATCAGGACGGCCGCTCGGACGCGGCGACCGAGGCCGTCCACACCTTCGTCGCCTGGATGCTCAAGCACTCCGTTGACTGGGCCAAGGGCGGCCACGTACCCGCGTATCTGCCGACTCTGGAGGAACCGGCCTATCTGAAGCTGGAGCCGCAGTCCGAGTACCGCTCGGTCATCGACGACGTGGTCCTCGACCAGCCCGCCTGGTTCGCGGGCTCGGCCTCGCCGATGTGGATCCAGCTGGGCGCGGTCTTCTCGGGCGTCCTCACCGGATCGCGCACGCCGCGAGGCGCCCTGAGCGCGGCGAAGAAGAGACTGCGGAAGCTGCTCGACACGCCCGATCCGCTTGGCAGCGATTCACTCGGCAGCGCAGGAGGTGCCGCGTGACCACGACGACGACCGCGACCTCCGTCCCGGTCTCGGCGGACAAACCGGCGGCCCGGCCCGTCGGCATCCGCCGTAAGTGGACCGAGCACGGCTTGATGTTCATCGGCCCCTTCTTCCTCGCCTACGCCCTCTTCCTCCTCTGGCCGCTGGTCTCCGGCATCGGCATGAGCCTGCGCAGCGACAACATCACCGGTGAGGGAGGGGAGTTCATCGGCTTCGACAACTACGCGGAGGCCTTCCGGGACCCGGGCGTCTGGTCGTCACTGTGGAACACGATCTGGTTCACGATCCTGTCGACGGTGCCGCTGGTGGTGACGGGCCTGGTCATGGCGCTGCTCTCGCACCACCTGCGGTTCGTCCAATGGCTGTGGCGGCTCTCGTGGTTCGCGCCCTTCCTCCTGCCGTCGGGCGTGATCGGTCTGCTGTTCCTCTGGGTGATCTTCCCCTCGGACTTCGGCTTCGCGGACCAGCTGCTCGCCGCCTTCGGCCTGCACCCGGGCATCGGCTGGCTGACGGACGAGCGCTACGCGATGCTCTCGATCGTCCTCGCCACGGTCTGGTGGACGGTCGGTTTCAACTTCCTTCTCTACCTGGCGGCGTTGCAGTCCATCCCCCGACACCTCTACGAGGCGGCGGAGTTGGACGGCGCGGGGGCTTGGCACAGGTTGCGGCACGTGACCCTCCCGCTGCTGAAGCGCACCACGGGACTGGTCCTGATCCTCCAGATCCTGGCCTCCCTGAAGATCTTCGACCAGGTGTACATCATGACGGGCGGTGGCCCCGACGACTCGACCCGCCCGATCCTCCAGTACGTCTACCAGTCCGGGTTCACCGGCTACCGCATCGGCTACGCGTCGGCCGTCTCGTACATCTTCTTCGCACTGATCGTGGTCGTTTCACTGGTGCAGCTGCGGCTGTCCCGCCGGAGTGGGGAGGCAGCGAAGTGAGCGTGCTGACGTCAACCGACGAGGGACGCAAGGTCCGCTGGACACCGGGCCGCTGGGTGATGCTGGCCGGTGCCCTGATCCTAGCGGTGGTGTGGATTCTCCCCCTGGCCTGGACCGTGGCGACGTCCCTCAAACCGGAGGGCGAGGCAACGAAGACGCCCCTGCGCTGGATCGGCTCGCACCTCACCCTGGACGCGTACCGGAAGGTCTGGGAAGCGGGGGACATCGGCCGCTGGATGTTCAACACGGCGTACATCTCGGTGATGACCACCATCCTGACGGTCCTGCTCTGCGCGATGGCGGCGTACGGCTTCTCCCGCACGGAGTTCCGCGGCCGCAAGATCCTGTACGCCGTCGTCCTCGCCGGAATCATGGTTCCGCCCCAGGTCCTGATGGCCCCGCTGTTCGCCGAGATGGTCCAACTCGGCCTGGTCGACACCTACTGGGGTGTGATCCTGCCCCAAGTCGCCGCCCCGGCCATGGTGTTCATCCTGGTCAAGTTCTTCGACGGCGTTCCCCGCGAACTGGAGGAGGCGGCCTTCGTCGACGGCGCCGGCCGCTGGCGGGTGTTCTGGACGATCGTGATGCCACTGTCCCGCCCGGTGCTGGCCGCTGTGGGTATCTTCACCTTCATCTCCACCTGGAACAACTTCCTCTGGCCGTTCCTGGTGACCACCGACCCGGGCGGCATGACCCTTCCGGTGGGCCTGGTCAACGTCCAGACCTCCTACGGCCTGCGCTACGAGCAGATGATGGCGTCGGTCGTCATCGCGGGCCTGCCGCTGCTGATCGTCTTCGTACTGTTCCAGCGGCAGATCGTGCGGGGGGTGGCGCACACGGGCTTGTCGGGGCAGTGAGGGGCAAGGCCCGGGACTCCAGCTCTGGTCCCGGGCCGTCGACGCTGCTTTCGGCTCGGTCCTCGGCTCAGGTGCTGTCGATGCCGACGGTGAGCGTGGCCTTGTAGCCGTCCGACACGCTGGAGCCCAGTGCCGTCAGCGTCAGCAGACCGGAGGAGGCGCCGCCGTCGTCGTAGATGCTGTCGTCGGCGAGGGCGGTCTCGGGGGTGGTGTTGGCCGAGTACGGGGAGGTCGCCTGGATCTCCTCGTTGATGTCCGGGTCGAAGAACAGCTGGCCGGTGTGGATGATCTCGCCACCGGTGTACGAGTCGTCGGTGAGCGTGACGTCCGTGTGGACGCGCATATGGACGTGGACGGCGCGGGAGACGTAGTGGCCGGGCCAGATCGAGGTGATGCCGCACTGGCCGTTCTGATCTCGACCAGGGCGTCCGCGAGCGGGGCGCAGTCGTTCGCGATGTCGACGACCGTGAAGGTGTACCGGACCTCGAAGCCCTATTTGTCCTCCCTGATGTCCTCGCGGACGAGGGCGCCTTCGAGGGAGTACGGGCCCTCGGTGACCTCGGCGTTGAGAACGCACACGCTGCTGGTGGCGGAGGTCGACGCCTTGGTCTGTTTCTTCCTGGTGCTCGGTTCGGCGGCTGCGAGCCCGGCCGCCGCCAGCCCGCCGGTCACGGCGATGGTGCCGCCGCCGATCAGCACACGGCGTCGCTGGACGCTCTTGTCCCGGCGGTGCCTGCCGGACACGGTGGTGTCGGAGTACGCCTCGGGGGCGTTGCCGTGGGGAGTGGTGTTCTCGGTCATGGGCCAAGAACGTAGGGGCGTATCTGAGGAAAGCCTTGGTGCGCGGCTGTGCGGAAGCTGAGGACCTACCGCCCAACGTCCCCTGCTTCCACCGGAGTTGGGGCACATTCCGCATGCCGTCGCGAGCCTGCCCGGCCCCGGACGCGCCGGATACCTTTGGTCTCATGGCTGGCGAGGTATTCAGGAATCCCCGGCTCGCCGCGATCTACGACCCGCTCGACCCCGACCGAAGCGATCTCGACGCGTACGTCCGCGTCGTGGAGGAGTTCGGGGCGCGCCGGGTGCTGGACATCGGCTGCGGGACGGGCGTGTTCGCGCTTTCGCTGGCCGGCCGGGGGATCGAGGTCGTCGGTGTTGATCCGGCCGCCGCGTCCCTCGATGTGGCCCGGGCCAAGCCGGGTGGCGACCGGGTGCGCTGGATCCATGGTGATGCTACGGCGCTCCCGCCGCTGCGGGTCGACCTCGCGACCATGACGGCGAACGCCGCCCAGGAGATCACCGACTCCGAGGCGTGGCGGATGACCCTGCGAGGGGCTTACGAAGCGCTGCGGCCGGGCGGGCGTTTCGTGTTCGAGACCCGGGATCCCGCGCAGCGCGCCTGGGAGGAGTGGAACCGTGACGCCTCGTACGGCGTGGTGGAGATTCCGGGCGTCGGCGCGGTCGAGAGCTGGGTCGACCTGGTCGAGGTCAGTGAGCCGCTGGTGAGTTTCCGCTGGACTTATGTGTTCGCCGCGGACGGGCAGGTACTGACCTCGGATTCGACGCTGCGTTCTCGCGAGCGGGCGGAGATCGAGGCGGAGTTGACCGCGCAGGGGTACGTGGTGGACGACGTGCGCGACGCCCCCGACCGGCCGGGCCGGGAGTTCGTCTTCGTCGCCCTGCGGCCGGAGGGGGAGTAGCCCGCTGCAGGTGATCGCTCCAGGCTCTCGTTGCCGGGCGCCGGCCTCATGCCACCGCCGTAGGTGCCAGTGCGCGCAGTTCGCGCAGGGCGGCCGCGACGGCCGGTCGTTCGTGGCCGCCGCTGCGGGTGCAGGTGAGGAGCTTGCGGTGCGGGTCGGCGGTGCAGCGTACGCGGCTGATCGGCAGGTGCGGTGTCAGATGGGCGAGGCGGGGGATCAGGGCGACGCCCAGGCCGTTGGCGACCAGATGGGCCATGACGTTCCAGTCCATCGCGTGGTGGACGACATCGGGCGTGAAGCCGGCCGCGCCGCACGCCGAAAGGACGTGCGGACGGCAGGGGCTGTTCGGCACCGGGGCGATCCAGTCCTCGCGGGCGGCGTCCCTGAGATCGACGTGGGTACGCCCCGCCAGCCGGTGCGTGTCGGGGACGACCAGGTCGAACGGGTCGTCCAGGAGCGGCTGTTGGTCGAAGCGGGCGTCACTGAGCGGCGGGTTGTGCGGGGTGGCCTCGACGACGGCGAGATCGATCTCGCCCTCGAAGAGCAGATCGAAACTCTCGGTCACCTCCGCCTCATGGATCCGGACGCAGAGTTTTGGGTGGCGTTCCCGCAGGTGTGCCGCCATCGGGGCGAGCAGGACCGAGATGGCCACGGGGAAGCCGCTCGTCCGCAGCAGCCCGGCGGGGTCGGTGTGGTCGGCCCGCAGATCGAGTTCGGCCCGCTCCCAGTGGGCCTGGATCGCGTCGGCATGCGTCAGCAGGCTCTGCGCGGCCGGGGTGAGCCGTACGCCGCGCCCCTGCGGCTCCAGCAGGTCGACGCCCAGGTCGCGGGCGAGCTGCCGGATCTGCTGAGAGGCGGCGGACGGGGTGAAGTGCAGGGCACGGGCGGCGGCGGTGACCGTTCCGTAGTGGTCGACCGCCCGGAGGACATGCAACCGGCGTAGGTCAATCATGAAGCCCACGCTTCAAGGTGAGGTCCAGGAAGTCAACCTGGACGTACACAAAGGCGTCGGTACACCCTGGCTGTGTCGCGACCGTCCATCCAGCCGTTTCCGGATGTATCCCCTTACATACCTGCATGCACAGGAGGAGTCGCAGATGACCAGCACAGCCGACGGCAGGGCCCGCGGCGCGACCGGCGACGTATGCCCGCACTGCGGTTGGCCGGACCGCGCGGAGCCCTTCCAGGTGGTGTCCCGGCACACCACCGCGGCGGGCAGCACGGTGTGGACCCGCTGCGGGTGCGGTTCGCTTCAAGTGCGTGTCGTGGACGTCACCGGCATGCGCATCGTCTCGCGCAGCCGCCCCGCCGACCCGGGCAGGCGCACGTCCAGGGCGGCAAGTCAGCTTTGCGACAGGTGAGTTGTCGAACGCGATTCGACGACCGGCGTGCTGGAAGGTGCTGCGCGAACCGTTGACGCGCAAGGGGTTCGATTCTACGGTCCCGTTCGAAGTCATGACCGGCGTTCAAAATGCCGAACGTGACCGAACGGGCTGTTCCCCCCCCACGCCCCCACGCAAGGAGGCTCCGCGTGCGCCGCACCTCCCGAAGAACCACTCTTCTCGCCGTCCCCGCGGCCATCCTGCTCGCGCTCGTCCCGAGCTCGGCGTCCGCATATCCGAACCCGGGCACCGTCACCGGCTCGACCGTGGTCCACGACCCGACGATGCTGCGCACTTCGTCGGGCCAGTACCTGCTGTACGCCACCGGCGGAGGCATCAGCAACCGCACCTCCACCGACCGCATCGCCTTCAGCGGCGGCGCCGACGCGTTCTCCTCGCGGCCCAGCTGGTGGTCGCGGTACTCCTCCGTGCCGGAGGCCTGGGCGCCCGACCTCTCGTACCACGGCGGCAAGTACCTGCTGTACTACTCGGTCTCGTCCTTCGGCTCGCAGAACTCGGCCATCGGGCTGGCGACTTCGAGCACCGGCCGGCCGGGCAGCTGGACCGACCAGGGCATCGTCCACACCTCGAGCGCGTCGAACGACTACAACGCCATCGACCCGAACCTCTTCGTGGACGACGACGGCAAGTGGTGGCTGTCCTTCGGCAGTTGGTGGACCGGGATCAAGATGATCCAGATCAATCCGTCGACCGGGAAGCAGCTCTCGTCCAACACCACCCGCTACTCGCTGGCGTCGCGCCCCACCGGGACCAAGGCCGTCGAGGCCCCGTACATCGTCAAACGGGGCGGCTACTACTACCTGTTCGCCTCGTACGACACATGCTGCGCCGGCACGAGCTCCACCTACAAGGTGAAGGTCGGCCGGGCGACCGGCGTCACCGGGCCGTACCGCGACAAGAACGGCGTCGCGATGATGAACAACGGTGGTACGCCCGTGCTGGAGTCGCACGGCCGGTACATCGGCCCCGGCGGACAGTCGATCATGAACGATGTGGACGGCGACCTGATCGTCTACCACTACTACGACGGCCAGGACAACGGAACTCCGAAGCTCGGTGTCAACCTTCTGAACTGGAGCAGCGGATGGCCCGTCGCCTACTGACCCTGCGGTCGGCACGTCCACCGGCTACGCCGTCACGGGGCCGGCCCCCGGCCTGACCGCGGTCGCCGGGCCGCGCCCACAGTTCGGTCCCGGCCCCATCCCCGCGCAGGCCCGCGTGTTCTTCCCCCACTCCTCGCGGGCCTGCGCACCCCCCACACCCACGGAAGGGACATCCGTATGCGCCCCACCATGAGCCGACGCCGTTTCATCGCCCTCTCCGGCGCCGGAGCCACCGCCCTCGCCCTGGGCATCCCGGCCCTGACCGCCACGGCCGCCGAGACCTCACCGATCGGTTTCGGCGCGGGCACGACGGGAGGCGGCAACGCCACCCCCGTCACCGTCAGCACACTCGCGGCGTTCAAGGCGGCCGTCACCACAAACGCGGCCAAGGTGGTCCGGGTCTCCGGACTGATCACGCTGAGCGGACAGGTCGACATCGGCTCCAACACCACGGTGCTGGGCGTCGGTTCGTCGTCCGGCTTCACCGGCGGCGGGCTGCGCCTGAAGGAGGTGTCGAACGTCGTCGTACGCAACCTCAACATCAGCAAACCGCTCGCGCCCTCGGACGGCATCACCGTCCAGGAGTCCACGAAGGTGTGGATCGACCACAACTCCTTCTCGGCGGACCGCGACCACGACAAGGACTACTACGACGGTCTGCTCGACATCAACCACGGGTCCGACTTCGTCACGGTGTCCTGGAACATCTTCCGGGACCACTTCAAGGGCTCACTCGTCGGCCACAGCGACAACAACGCGGGCGAGGACACCGGCCATCTGCGCGTGACGTACCACCACAACCACTTCAGCAACATCTACTCGCGCATCCCGAGTCTGCGCTTCGGCACCGGCCACTTCTACGACAACTACGTGGCCGGCGCCGACACCGCCGTGCACTCCCGGATGGGCGCCCAGGTCCTCGTGGAGAACAACGTGTTCCGGTCGACCAAGGTCGCCGTGACGACGAACCGCAGCAGCGACGTCGACGGGTACGCGGTGCTGCGCGGCAACGACCTCGGCGGTGCCGCCACGGAGATCTCACAGGCGGGCAGCTTCACCTCCCCGCCGTACAGCTACTCGGCGGAACCGGCCTCCTCCGTGATCGCCTCGGTGACGGCGGGAGCCGGGGCCGGGAAGATCTAGGCGAGGCCCCCGACGGACGGGTCGGCGGCGGGTGCCGGTGGTCAGCCGGCGCGGTTGCCCGCCGCGGCGTCCGGCCACGCGGTGCCCTGGGACAGACCCGGTCCGGAGGCCGCCGCCGGCCAGCCGGTGGCCTGGGGCATCGGCTGTGGGCCTGGCTGGGCCACGGGAGTCAGCCCGGCTGCTTGCTGCTGCTGCGCCTGGGCGGACATCGGCGTCAGCCAGGGTTGCTGCTCGGGCTGTCCCTGGGCCACCGGGGCCAGCCCGGCTTGCTGCTGACCTTGGTTCATGGAGGCGAAACCGGCGGCTTGCTGTTGGTCTTGCGCCACGGGTGCGAGCCCGGCGGCTTGCTGCTGGCCGTAGGCGGCGGGTGCGAGTCCGGCGGCCTGCTGCTGGCCCTGCGCCGAGGCGGGCAGCATCCCCCGGGCCTGGGCCGCGGTCATTCCCTGCCCCCGGGACTGGGGGGCCGTCATCCCCCGGGCCTGGGCCGCGGTCATCCCCTGCCCCTGACCCTGCCGGGCTTGGGCCGCGGTCAGCTCCTGCGGCTGCCGGGCCTGGGCCGCGGCGGCCAGCCCCTGCGTTCCTTGTCCGTTGGTCGAGCTGACCAGTCGGTCCACGGCCGCCGTACCCGAGCTGTAGGTGTTACCCCCAGCCGGTTCGGGCACGGCGGCTCCCCTCCTGGACCCGTAGAGAACCGACTCCAGGCCGGACACCAGGCGACGCACGTCCACCTGGGGCCGGACCACGAGCCGCAGGAAGCGACTGGACGAGCCGATCTTGTTGCCGCACTCGCGGACCAGGATCCGGTGCTCGGTGAGCAGCCGATCCCGGACCACGGTGCCCTCGGCGCCCACGGGGAGGCGCACGAAGAGGAAGTTGCCCTGCGACGGATACACCGTCAGACCGGGCAGTTGGGAGAGCTGGCGGGCCATGTCCAGCCGGTCACGGCGGACCTGGTGCAGGCTCTCCATGTACTCGGCGCCGTGGTCCCGGAGCATGAACACCACGGTCTCCGCGAAGGAGTTGAGGTTCCACTTGGGCAGCATGGAGCGGATCCTGCCCGCGAGACTCGGGTTGGCCACGAGGTAGCCGAAGCGCACGCCGTGCAGACCGAAGTTCTTGCCGAGGCTGCGCAGCACGATCACGTTGGGGCGCATCACCGCGTCCTCGACGACGCTCGGTTCGGCCTCCGCGTCGGCGAACTCCAGGAACGACTCGTCGATGACGATCAGATCCAGATCGGCGAGGGCGTCGCAGAAGGCGTTGATCGTCTGGCGCGGCAGAAAGCCGCCGTCGGGGTTGTTCGGGTTGCAGATGACGGCGACCCGGCTGCCCCGGGAGCGGATGAACTGGATGTACTGGGCCGGGTCGAGTGCGAAGCCGTTGCTCTCCTGGAGCGGGAACATGTCGACGCGCTTGCCGGTCTCCATCGGCTGGTCGGTCCAGCGGCCGAAGGTGGGGACGGGGATGGCGAGGGACTCGCGTACCAGTAAGTGGTCGATCCAGGTGATGAGTTCGGTGGACCCGTTGCCCATGGCGACACACTGCGGGGGCAGTTGGAGCAGATTGCACAGCTCGCCGGTGATGGTGTCCGCGCTGCTGGGATAGAAGGTGATGATGTCGCGCAGCCGATGCGACAGCTCGTCGAACATCGCCGGGGTCGGAAAGTACGGATTGCACGGGATGCAGAAGTCCAGCGGACCCGCCTCCCCGCTCTCGCGTGCCAGCGCGGCCATCGACGGGCTGTGCGCGCCGCTGCGGAAAAGCGAGGTGACATTGTCGGCCATGGACCCTCCGTCCGTGGGGGCGGCCCGCATGGGGATGCGCGGGCCGCCTCTTCATACGAACGGAAATGTGGCTGTGTTCAACCCATGGGAGAACTGAGGAGATTGACGTTCCCCATCGGGTTTCAGACGCCGAAGGAGTGGATCGTCGTCGAGCGGTACGTCTCACCGGGCCGCAGCACGGTGGACGGGAACGACGGCTGGTTCGGCGAGTCCGGGAAGTGCTGGGTCTCCAGGCACAGCGCGTCGCCCTGACGGTAGAGGTGGCCGCCGGTGCCGACGAGCGTGCCGTCGAGGAAGTTCCCGGAGTAGAACTGCACCCCCGGCTCGGTCGTCGCGATCTTGAGCGTGCGGCCCGATGACGGGTCGCGCAGCGTCGCGATGTGCTCGGGCTCCGCCGTGACGCCCTTGTCCAGGACCCAGTTGTGGTCGAAGCCCTGGCTGTACACCAGTTGCTGGTCCGCCTCGCGGATGTCCTCGCCGATGGACTTCGTACGGCGGAAGTCGAAGGGGGTGCCCGCGACCTCGGCCGGCTCACCGGTGGGGATCAGGCCCGAGTCGACCGGGGTGTACCGGGACGCGGCGATCTCCAGCTCGTGGTCGTACACCGAGCCGTTGCCCTCGCCCGCGAGGTTCCAGTACACGTGGCTGGTGAGGTTGACGACCGTGGCCTTGTCGGTGGTGGCCTCGTAGTCGATGCGCCAGTCGCCGTGCCGGGTGAGGGTGTACGTGACCTTGGTCCGCAGCGTGCCGGGGTAGCCCATCTCGCCGTCGGCGCTGGTGTGACGCAGGATCAGGCCGACGTCCGAGCCGGAGGTGAAGGCCTCCAAGTCCCAGACGTGCTTGTCGAAGCCCTGGGCCCCGCCGTGCAGGCTGTTGTCGCCGTCGTTGACGTTCACCCGGTACGCCTCGCCGTCCAGCGTGAACGCGCCGCCGGCCATACGGTTTCCGTACCGGCCGATCAGCGCGCCGAAGTACGGGCTGGAGGCGACGTAGTCCTCGATGGCGGCGAAGCCCAGGGACACGTTCGCGTGGCGGCCGCGGGTGTCGGGGATCTCCAGGGACTGCGCGATCCCCCCGTACGACAGGACTTTCAGACGCGTCCCGCCGTTCTCCAGCGACCAGCGGTGGATCTCCGTCCCGTCGGCGAGCTTGCCGAAGAGCTCCTTCACGGCTGCCTCCCGTGGCGTGCACACATGCGTACGGGGGCCCTTTCGGGCCCCCGTACGACCTATGGGTTTCTTACGAACCGACCTTGCGCTTGTTCCACACGTCGAAGCCGACCGCCGCGAGCAGCACCAGGCCCTTGATGACCTGCTGCCAGTCGGTGCCGACGCCGACGAGGTTCATGCCGTTGTTCAGCACACCCAGGACCAGGCCGCCGATGATGGCGCCGAGGACCGTGCCGACGCCACCGCTCATCGACGCACCGCCGATGAACGAGGCGGCGATCGCCTCCAGTTCGAAGTTGAGGCCGGCCTTGGGCGAGGCCGCGTTGAAGCGGGCCGCGAAGACCAGACCCGCCAGGGCCGCCATCATGCCCATGTTCAGGAAGACCAGGAAGGTGACCTTCTTGTCCTTCACACCGGACAGCTTGGCCGCGGGCAGGTTGCCGCCGATCGCGTACACGTGGCGGCCGATGACGACGTTGCGCATGACATAGCCGAAGCCGACGACCAGGACGCCGAGGATCAGCAGGACCACCGGGGCGCCCTTGTAGCTGGCGAGCAGCATCGTGACGGTGAGAAGGGCGGCGATCAGCGCGACGAGCTTGAGCAGGAAGAGCTTGACCGGGGGCACATCGAGGGAGAACTCCTGCTGCCGCCTGCGGTCGCGGACCTCCTGGATCACCACGAACGCGATCAGGCCGAAGCCGAGCAGCAGCGTGAGGTTGTGGTAGTTGGTGTTCGGACCGACCTCGGGCAGGAAGCCGTTGGAGACCTTCTGCAGCCCGTCCGGGAACGGGCCGAGCGTCTGGCCCTTCAGGAAGATCTCCGTCAGACCGCGGAAGAGCAGCATTCCGGCGAGGGTGACGATGAAGGACGGTATCCCCAGATACGCGATGAAGAAGCCCTGCATCGCGCCCGCGGCCGCGCCCAGCACCAGGCACAGGACCACGGCCAGGGGCCAGGCCATGTCGTGGTTGACCATCAGTACCGCGGCGATCGATCCGACGAACGCGGTGAGCGAGCCGACCGACAGGTCGATATGGCCCGCGATGATGACCAGCATCATGCCGATCGCGAGGATCAGGATGTAGCTGTTCTGCAGCACGAGGTTGGAGACGTTGCGAGGCAGGATCAGGTCGCCGTTGGTCCACACGGCGAACAGGGCCACGATCAGGCCGAGCGCGATCAGCATGCCGTACTGCCGCATGTTGCGGCGCATGCCTTCCAGCATCAGCTTCAGCAGACCGTCGTCCGCGGCCGATCCGCTCTTGCCGGGCGGCGCGCCGGCCGGCGTCTTGGCGGTCACATCCGTGCTCATCGTGTTACCTCTTTGTCCTTCGTCATCTGACGCATCAGCGCTTCCTGAGAAGCCTCGGCCCGCGAGAACTCACCCGTCAGCCGTCCCGCGGCCATCGTGTAGATGCGGTCGCACATTCCGAGCAGCTCGGGCAGCTCGGACGAGATGAAGACGACCGCCTTGCCCTCGGCAGCCAACTTGTCGATGACCGTGTAGATCTCGAACTTGGCACCCACATCGATGCCGCGTGTCGGTTCGTCCAGGATCAGCACGTCCGGACCCGCGAAGATCCACTTGCTGAGGACGACCTTCTGCTGGTTGCCGCCGGACAGCTTGCCCACCGGCTCGAAGACCGTCGGCGCCTTGATGTTCATGGACTTGCGGAAGCCCTCGGCGACCTGGCGCTCCTCGTGCTCGTCGACGATCCCGCGCTTCGCGACCTTCTTCAGGGAGCTCAGCGAGATGTTGCGGTTGATCGTGTCGATGAGGTTGAGCCCGTAGTGCTTGCGGTCCTCGGTGACGTACGCGATGCCGTGCTTGACCGCCTCCGGGACGGTCTTCGTACGGATCTCCTTGCCGTCCTTGAGGACCGTGCCGCCCGCGTACCGGCCGTAGGTGCGCCCGAAGACACTCATCGCGAGCTCGGTGCGGCCCGCGCCCATCAGTCCCGCGATCCCGACGATCTCCCCGCGCCGCACGGTGAGTGACACATCGTCGACCACCTTGCGCTGCTGGTCGATCGGGTGGTGCACGGTCCAGTCGCGGATCTCCAGGGCGGGTGCGACGCCCTCCTCCGGTTGGTGCGGCGTCCGCTCCGGGAAGCGGTGTTCCAGGTCGCGGCCGACCATCCCGCTGATGATCCGGTCCTCGGTGGTCTCCGCGGCCTTGACGTCGAGCGTCTCGATGGTGCGCCCGTCGCGGAGGATCGTCACCGAGTCGGCGACCTTGCGGATCTCGTTGAGCTTGTGGGAGATGATGATCGAGGTGATGCCCTGCTTCTTCAGCTCCAGGATGAGGTCCAGGAGCTTGCCGCTGTCCTCGTCGTTGAGGGCGGCGGTCGGCTCATCCAGGATGAGCAGCTTCACCTTCTTCGACAGCGCCTTCGCGATCTCCACGAGCTGCTGCTTGCCCACGCCGATGTCGGCGACGCGGGTGTCGGGGTGCTCGCTCAGTCCGACCCGCCGCAGCAGTTCGGACCCGTGCTTCAGCGTCTCGCTCCAGCTGATGAGCCCGCGCGTGGCGTGCTCGTTGCCGAGGAAGATGTTCTCCGCGATGGAGAGAAACGGCACCAGTGCCAGTTCCTGGTGGATGATCACAATGCCGTGCTGCTCGCTCGCCCGGATGTCCTTGAAGCT
This sequence comes from Streptomyces sporangiiformans, assembly GCF_005768555.2. Taxonomy (GTDB): domain Bacteria; phylum Actinomycetota; class Actinomycetes; order Streptomycetales; family Streptomycetaceae; genus Streptomyces; species Streptomyces sporangiiformans. Next base: position 26,033 of record NZ_VCHX02000352.1, on the reverse strand, counting down.
GCAGACCTCTCCCTCGAAGAGGATCTCCCCTTCGTAGGTGCCGTGCGGGTGGACGCCGGAGAGGACCTTCATCAAGGTCGACTTGCCGGCGCCGTTCTCCCCACAGATGGCGTGGACCTCGCCCTGCTGGACGGTCAGTGTGACGTCCGACAGCGCTTTTACGCCGGGAAAGGTCTTGACGATCGAGCGCATTTCCAGGACGGGTCCCGCCATGGTCGTGCCTTCCAATCCTTAGAAAACGGCGGTTACTTCAGGTCGCTTTCCTTGATGTAACCCGAGTCGACGACGACCTCCTTGTAGTTGGTCTTGTCGACGCTGACCGGGTCGAGCAGGTAGGCGGGCACGACCTTCGCACCGTTGTCGTAGGTCTTGGTGTCGTTCGTCTCGGGCTTCTTGTCGTTCAGCACGGAGTCGACCATGTTGGTGGCGACGTCGGCGAGCTTGCGGGTGTCCTTGTAGACGGTCTGCGTCTGCTGGCCCGCGATGATCGACTTCACCGAGGCGACCTCGGCGTCCTGGCCGGTGACGATCGGCAGCGGCTTGCTCTTGGAGCCGTAGTCGTCGGACTTCAGCGCCGAGAGGATACCGATGGAGATGCCGTCGTACGGCGAGAGCACCGCGTCGACGCGGTCGCTCTTGTACGCGGAGGTCAGCAGGTCGTCCATGCGCTTCTGGGCGGTGCCGCCGTCCCAGCGCAGGGTGGTGACCTGGTTCAGCTTGGTCTGGCCCGACTTGACCACCAGCTGCTTCTTGTCGATGTACGGCTGCAGGACGTTCATCGCGCCCTGGAAGAAGTACTTGGTGTTGTTGTCGTCGTTCGAGCCGGCGAAGAGCTCGACGTTGAACGGGCCCTTCTTGCTGCCGTCCTTCAGGCCGAGCTTGTCGACGATGTAGCCGCCCTGCAGCTCGCCGACCTTCTCGTTGTCGAACGAGGCGTAGTAGTCGACGTTCTCGGTGCCGAGGATCAGGCGGTCGTAGGAGATCACCGGGATGTTGGCGTCGGCGGCCTGCTGGAGGACGTTGTCCAGCGACTTGTTGTCGATCGCGGCGATGATCAGCGCGCTGACGCCCTGGGTGATCAGGTTCTCGATCTGCGAGACCTGCTGGTCCGGGTCGTCCTCGCCGTACACCAGCTTCGTCTTGTAGCCCTTGGCCTTCAGGCCCTTGACGACGTTGGCGCCATCGGCGATCCACCGCTCGGAGGACTTGGTGGGCATGGCGATGCCGACGGTGGAGCCCTTGGCGTCGCCCTTGTTCTCCTCGCTGCCGCCCTCGCTGTTCTGCCCGCAGGCGGACAGGGTGAGGGCGAGGCTGGCGGTCGCGGCTATGGCGGCGAGGGCGCTTCTGCGGTTGCGCATGATCAACTTCCTTGGTAAGTCGGGGGGTGGAGCTCTGCCTGAACTAGGCGATGACGCTCTGGGGGCGAAGCAAGGAAAAACCGGAAAGAGGTCGTGTCGGATTGTGTCCGGCTGTGTGGTCTTGTGTGAAGAGGGTTTAGCCGGAACGTTATGAGGGAATTGCGAATCGGTTCAGCTTGCCGGGCATTCTCGACCCCAGCGGAGCCATGTCGCCGTCCGCCCCGTGCCGCGCGAGCAGGTCCAGAGCGAGACGTCCACGCCGCACCCGCTCCCGGGCGGTGCTCAGGGTGAGGTCCCGCATGTGAGCACCGTACGGGTAGATCCCGGGAGCCTTGGACAGACCGAACTTCAGGTAGAGCGGTGCGCCGCGCCGGATCAGCTCGGCGACCTCGTACATCCGCACATAACCGCCGAGATCGTCGGGGGCCTCGATGTACATGTCCATGGGGGCCGCGCTGGTTCTGCGGATCTCCGTCAGGTGATCGAGAGTCAGATCGCTGGGCACGTTGATGGAGTCGCCGCCGAGCTGTTCGTATACGGCGTACGCGGCCGGGTTGACGGGGCCGATCAGCGCGGAGACCTTGAGCGTCGTGTCGGCGGGGATGATCCCGGCCTCGCGCGCGCGGTGCAGGGTCCACAGCACGCCCTCGTCGGCCACCAGCAGGCACTTGACGCCCAGCTCCGTGGCCCTGATGGCGTCCTCGACGCAGCCGGCCACCGCGTCGTGGCCACGGGCGCGCAGACCGCCGCCCCGGGAGTCGGTACGGGTCGAACCGCCGATGTCCCAGGTGCCGCGCGGGCCCGTGAAGAGGCAGAGCTCGATGTCACGCTCGCCGGTGGCCTCGACCATCTCGGTGATCTCGGCGTCGGTCAGCATCCAGACACCGCTGCCCTGGCTGATCCGGTGGATCGGCACATCGAGCCGCGAGGCCTCCTTGAGGACCACGGCCAGCGCCTCCGGCCCCTCGCACGAAGGGATCTCGGTGCGCCAGCGGCCGCCCTCGGGGAACGTGTGCGGCGAGGCGTCGGCGGGGGAGAGGTCGGGCGCGCTCAGGCCGAGCGCGGCGAGCGGCTGCTCACCGGGTCGACGGGCTGCCGTAGCGGAGGCGTCGGTCACAACTGTCCTTCTTCGCGTTCGATGTTTCGGACGGAGTTCGTGTCGGTGGATGTACGCCGGTACGGAGTGTCAGGGTCTCCGTACCGGCGTACGGCTTGGGGGCGGGGCGGGCGCCGATGGCGCTACGGCCGCATCAGGACCTTGCCGACCGCCGGATCGCCGGAGCCGACCAGCTCGATGGCGTGCGCGAACTCCTCCAGCGGCAGCTCGTGGGTGACCAGGGGCAGCGGATCCAGCAGGCCGGCACCGAACACCCGCACCGTGTGCGCCCAGGCCTCCGGCGGCGCACCGAACACGGTGTGCACCTCCAGCTGCCGTACGACGAGATCAGTGGGGTCGAGTCCGTCGGCACCCGCGGCGGGGATACCGGTGAGGACGAGCCGCCCGCCGCGCCTGAGCAGGGAGGCGGCGGTGTTAGCGGCGGACGCCGAACCGGCGGTCTCGATGACGACGTCGAAGTCGTCCGGCAGCTCCTGGTCCCGGGTACGGAAGTCGGTGGCGCCGAAGGTCTTCGAGAGCTCCTCGCGGTCCGGGCGGGTGCCCACCACCAGCAGCTCCGACGGCGAGCCCGCCTTCAGGAACTGAACCGCGAACATCCCGAGCGTCCCCGTGCCCACGACCGCGACCCGCTCACCGGGCCGCGCGTTCGCCTTGAGCGCGGCGGCCGCGATACAGGCGGCGGGCTCCAGGAGCGCCGCCGCCGTCAGGTCGGCGTCGTCCGGGAGGACGTGGAGCAGCCGGGCCGGCAGGGTGAGCGTGGTGGCCATCGCTCCGGGCTGGGTGAAGCCCGTCTCCTCGTAACCGGCCGAGCACAGCGTGGTCTCGCCCGCGTGGCAGCGGTCGCAGACCTGGCAGTTCCGGAAGCCCTCGCCCACCACCTTGCGGCCGACCAGGGACGCCGGAACCCCGGAGCCCACCGCCTCGACCGTCCCGGACCACTCGTGCCCGGGCGTGAGCGGGTAGCGGACGTACCCCTCGGGCCGGTGCCCCTGGTACACCTCACGGTCGCTGCCGCAAATGCCGCTCGCGTGAACCCGTACGAGGGCCTCGCCGGCGGCCGGAGCGGTCGGCTCGTGCGGGACGATCCGGTGCTCGCCCGGCGCGTCGATGACGACCTCGGTGCTCACTGCGATCCCTTCGGCTTGCGCTGCTCCCAGCCGTCCGCCCACAGGTCGAAGCGGGCCTGCTGCTGCGGGAACTCCGCGGCGGCGTCCGTGTCCAGCTCGACGCCGAGGCCGGGCGCGTCCGAGAGGTGGAAGTAACCGTCGACGACCTGGGGCGCGCCCTTGACCACCTTCTTGATCTCCGCGTCCGCGAAGTCGTTGAAGTGCTCCAGGATCTTGAAGTTCGGGGAGCTGAAACCGACCTGGAGGGAGGCGGCGGTCAGGACCGGCCCGCCGACGTTGTGCGGCGCGACGAGCATGTAGTGGGTCTCGGCGGTGGCGGCCAGCTTCCTGGTCTCCCAGATACCGCCGATGTGACCGACGTCGGGCTGAATGATGTCCACGGCCTGGCTCTCGAAGAGCTCGCGGAACTCGATGCGATCGTGAATACGCTCACCGGTGGCGAGCGGCATGTCGACCTTCGCGGCCACCTTCTCCAGGGCCTTGAGGTTCTCCGGCGGGACCGGCTCCTCCAGCCACGCGGGCTTGAACGGGGCCAGCTCGTGGGCGAGGCGGACGGCGGTCGCGGGGGAGAACCGGCCGTGCATCTCCAGCATCAGCTCGGCCTCGGGCCCGATGGCGTCCCGTACGGCCTCGATGAGCGAGACGGAGTAGAGGGTGGCCTCGTGGTCGAGCTCGAAGTGCCCGGTACCGAAGGGGTCGATCTTGAGGGCCCGGTAACCGCGCGCGATGACCTCCTGCGCGGCCTTGTGGTACGCCTCGGGGGTCCGCTCCGTGGTGTACCAGCCGTTGGCATAGGCCTTGACCTTGTCGGTGACCTTGCCGCCGAGCAACTGCCAGACCGGGACGCCGAGGGCCTTGCCCTTGATGTCCAGGCACGCCATCTCGATCACGGCGATGCCGGACATGACGATCTCTCCGGCGCGCCCGTAGTCGCCGTACTTCATGCGGCGGACCAGATCCTCGACAGCGAAGGGGTCCGACCCGAGAATGTGGTTGGCCTCTGCCTCGTGCAGATAGCCGAGCAGTGCGTCGGTATGTCCCAGCATGCGGGTCTCACCGACGCCGGTGAGACCCTCGTCGGTGTGTACCTGGACGTAGGTCAGGTTGCGCCATGGCGTCCCTACCACGTGCGTGCTGATTCCCGTGATGCGCACGGCGGTTGCTCCCCTGCTGCTCTTCGGCTCTGTTCGAAATTTCGTCACTCGTTCGAAATGCTGGTCGGACAGTAAGGATGTCGCGGCCGGAGTGTCAATGGGTCGAGCGGTCGAACACGTAACGGTTTCGATGCGATGGGCGCCGGATGGCGCGGAATAGTCCGTACTGTCCTTGCCCCGACCGGTCGGAGCGCGGCCTTCCCTACACAACTTTCACAGCCGCGACTAGGAACGTCACCTGTTCGGAACTTAGCCTTCCGGCGTCATGGACTACTGCCACCCGTGCCAACGGCACCTCAATGGCGCCCTCGCCTGCCCGGGGTGCGGCACACCCGCCGAGGCGTGCCGTGCGTACGCGCATTCGTTGTCGGATCGTGATGATTCGGATGCGGACGCGTACGACGACGTCCACGAGGAGGACGAGCCGGAGGCGGTGGGGCGCCAGGCCCGCTCTCGGAGCCGTGGGCGCGGCGCGCGGGTGAGCCGGCGGGACCGGCGGGCAGCGCTGCATCGGCGTCGGCGTCGGCGGGCCTTGCTGATCGGGGCGGGGTTGCTGCTTGCCGCGGGCGGACTGGGGCTCGCGGAGATCGGCGGGAACGCTCCGCCGGCGGAGCCGAACGCGGCGCCCGCCGAGGATGCCTCCGCCGAATCGCCCACGGCGTCGGCGGAGGGTTCGTCGGGGTCCGGTGGCGGGGACGGGGGCTCCGTGCCGGATGCCGACTCGCCGGACGACTCGGCTTCTCCCTCGGCATCGGAGTCGAAGAAGCCCCCGAAGAAGGACGGCGGCAAGTCCAAGGAACCGTCGGCCAAGGAGACGCCGACGCCGAAGCCGTCGGCTCCCGCCGCGACCTCCAAGCCTCCCGCGCCCCCGACTTCCCGCCCGCCCGCCGACGACCCCACGACCCCGGTGCCCACGCCCTCGGAGACGTGCACGCGCTTCTTGTGGTGGTGCTCGTAGGTGGGTTTCGTACTTCGGGTGCGGGCCGGTTGTGGCTGGTCGCGCAGTTCCCCGCGCCCCTGAAGGGGCGCATACCCCCACCCACCAGCAGCAGGCGCAACCCGCCCAGCCGCCGGAGGCGCCGGCGCCAGGCGGAGCCCTACTCCAGCATGCGCAGGAGCAAGTCCCGTAGCGCGAGTCTCTCCTCGGGTGACAGGCCCGCGAGGGGCTCGCGGGCGAAGTTGAGGGAGTCGCGGAGGCCGTGGGCGACGCGGCGGCCCTCGTCCGTGACCGCGGCGAGCTTCACCCGGCGGTCGCCTGGGTCGGGGCGGCGCTCGACGAGGCCGCGGGACTCGAGCCGGTCGACGATGCCGGTGACGTTCGACGGCTCGCACTTCAGTTTCTGGGCGAGCCGTCGCATGGGCAGCGGCTCCAGGGAGAGAAGGCTCAGAAGGCGCGCCTGTGCCCCCGTCAACGCGTGCTCGGCGGCAGCGCCCTCGTACTCCTCGTGATAGCGAGCCACCACCGTACCGATGAGGTCGACGACTTCCAGGGTCAACGGATCGGGGCGGGTCTTCTGTGGGACGGAGGCCATGGACTCCAGCGTACCCCGTTACTTGACAGCATGAAATATTCAGGAGCATGGTTGTTTCAGGGTCTTAAGTAAATCCGCACGCCAGTACATAGGAAAGGCGCCTGTTATGACCGTCATGCCCGAGCTCCCCGCCACCAGCCGCGAATGGCACCTCCTCACCCGCCCGGCCGGCTGGCCGAAGCCCGAGGACTTCGCCCTGGTCGAGGCCGAGGTCGAGCAGCCCGGCCCGGGTCAGGTGCTGGTCCGTAACCGGTACCTCTCCGTGGACCCGTACATGCGCGGCCGCATGAGCTCCGCGAAGTCGTACGTCGCCCCCTTCGAGCTCGGCAAGGTCATGCAGGGCGGCGCCGTCGGCGAGGTCGTCGCCTCGAACGCCGACGGCATCTCCGTCGGCGACCACGTCCTGCACTTCCTCGGCTGGCGCGAGTACGCCGTGGTCGACGCCCAGGAGGCCGTCGAGGTGGACCCGGACGCCGCGCCGCTGAGCACGTACCTGGGTGTCCTCGGCATGACCGGTCTCACGGCCTACGCGGGCCTTCTGCGCACCGCCTCCTTCCAGGAGGGCGACTCCGTGTTCGTCTCCGGTGCCGCCGGTGCCGTCGGCAGCCAGGTCGGGCAGATCGCCAAGCTCAAGGGCGCCTCGCGGGTCATCGGCTCCGCCGGTTCCGACGACAAGGTCAAGCTCCTCGTCGAGGAGTACGGCTTCGACGCCGCCTTCAACTACAAGAACGGTTCCGTGAGCGAGCAGCTGGGCGAGGCGGCCCCCGACGGCGTCGACGTCTACTTCGACAACGTGGGCGGTGACCACCTCGAGGCCGCCATCGGCCGGCTCAACCGGGGCGGCCGCATCGCCGTCTGCGGGATGATCTCCGTCTACAACAACACCGAGCCGGCCCCCGGCCCGAAGAACCTCGCCCGCCTCATCCAGACCCGCGGCCGTATCGAGGGCTTCCTGTTCAGCGACCACTACGACCTGCAGCCCGAGTTCGTGCGGGAAGTCGGCCCCTGGGTCGGCTCCGGTGAGCTGAAGTACCGCGAGACCGTCGTCGAGGGCATCGAGAACAACCTGGAGGCGTTCCTCGGCGTCCTGCGCGGCGACAACATCGGCAAGATGATCGTCAAGCTCTGACGGCCACTGTGTGCACCGCGCGCACCAGCCGCTGGTTCTCCGGAGCCGCACCGCCCGGGAAGGCGACGCGGCGGCGCGTGTAGCCGTACGCCAGGCCACTGCGCGGGTCGGCGAAGGCCTGGGAGCCGCCCGCGCCGCTGTGGCCGAACGTTCCGGCGCCCAGGAACGGGTACCAGGAGTCCGCCGTGGCCTGGAAGCCCAGCCCGAACGACTTGTGGGCGCGGGCCACCAGGTCGTGGCCGACCGAGTGGATCTGCCCGACCTCCGCGATCGTGTCCGGCTTCAGCAGCGGCGTCCGGCCGTTCACCCGGCTGATCGCCGCCGCGTACATCCCGGCGAGCCCGCGCGCGGAGGCGACACCGCCCGCTGACGCGGGGCCCTTGGCGCGCACGGTACGGGAGTTGGGGTGGGCCACCAGCGACTCTTGCCCCGGCACATGCTCGTTGAAGGCTATCGAGGCCAGCGTGTGCGGACCCCTGGGCGTGGAGTCCAGCACGGCCTGCTCCTCGGCCGTGGGCGCCATCGGCTGTACGGAGCGGTAGCGGGGCTCCTCCGCCTCGGGCAGCCCCAGGAAGAGGTCGAGCCCGTACGGGGCGCGGATCCGCTCCTCGTACAGCTCCTGGAGCGTACGGCCCGTGGCCCGTCGTACGACCTCGCCCGTCAGCGCGCCGATCACGAGGGCGTGGTAGCCGAAGGCCGTGCCAGGGCGCCAGAACGGGCGCTGGGTCGCGAGCCGTTCGGCGATCACCCGGTCGTCGGCCAGTTCGTCGTGGGTGAAGCCGGCGTCGGATCCGATCACGCCCGCACGGTGCGCGAGCAGTTCGCGCAGCGTCACCCTCCCCTTGCCCTCGGCGGCGAACTCCGGCCAGTAGTACGCCACCTCGCGGTCGAGCTCCAGAGTCCCGTCCTGCACGAGCAGGGCGACCACCAGGTGGGCCGCCCCCTTCGTGGACGAGAAGACGCCGAACAGCGTCTCGCCGTCGGTCTCCGGCCCGGCCCAGAGATCCACGACCCGCCGCCCCTGGACATACGCGCTCAACTGGCCCGCGTAGTCCGGGCGTTCGGCGGCGACGACGGCCGCGAACTCGTCGCGCACCGCTTCGTAGCCTTCGGCGACGGTGCCGTGGATCTCCTGGGTCATCCGTACTCCTCGATTCGCAATGCCTTCGGACGTGTTCAGGACACTGTCAACAAGGCCCGTGCGAGCTGTGGAAATTCCCCCTTCGGGTGGTCGCGGAAGAGGGGCTCCGTGCCGAACAGGACGACGCGCGGTCCACTGACGACCGAGGCCCGGCCCGCGGCCTGGGCGGGGCCGCCCGTGCCGTCCTCCAGAGCGCGCCAGTGACCGGAGACCAGCGGGTTCCCGCTCGCGTACGACTGCTCCACGCGCACTGAGGATCCGAGGTTCGTGAACCACATGGGCGCGTAGACGAAGCTGTGGTCCGGCGCGCCCGCCGTGACGCCGCCGGCCGAATTGACCACGCGGACCACGCCGTTGGCGTCCCCGTTGCCCTCGACGGGCTTGACGGCAAGCAGGTCCGCGGCGGCGTTGAGGGCCGCTCCGGTGGCTCCGCGGCCGACGAGCCCCTTGCGGGCGAGGAAGCCGTCCAGGGCGGCCCTGGCGGTCGCGTTGAGGCCCTGGTGGTCCAGTCCGGCCGAGGCGAACAGGACGTCCGCCTTCGACCAGTCGAAGCCCGCGTTGAGGGTCGCCGTCGACACCGCGGTCACGTCGAAGTTCATCTCACGGAGCGCGAACAGTTCGCCGGGTGTGACGGCTGCGGCGACCCGTACGCGGTGGAGTGGTGCCGTGCCGGTGGCCCGCGTCGCGTCGAAGGCGACGTCGTACTTCTTGGCGAGCGCGGTCGCCTTCGCGCGCGCCGAGGCGGGCACGATCGCACTGCCGTCGGCCGCCCGGCGTACCGCGACCCCGTCCGCCAGAAGGGAGTTGAGAGCGGCGATCTCGCGTGCGTCGTCCAGGCGCAGGCGGAGGTTGCCGCCCGGGGCGACATGGCCGACGCGCGCCGCCTCGTGGACAGCGTGGGACGGGACCGAGAGCCTGGTGGTCCGCACGGGCTCGACGGTCGCGCCCCACAGACGCCCCAGACTCCAGCCGGAGATGTCGTACATGACCGACACCTTGTCGCTGATGTCCCGGCCGTCGGCCAGCATCACATTGGCCATGCCGCGTTTGGGCTGGTGCATGTCGATGACGTACGAGCCCTTCGGGTACACCTTGCCGCCCAGTCCGAAGTCCTTGGCCGCACGCCGGACTTGTACGTCGTTGGCGAGCAGGTGGTCGACGAGCCGGCCCGCGGCAGGGGCCGAGCGCTGTCCACGCCCAGAGGGAATGACGTACGCGCGCGGGAAGTCGGCCGTGTAGACGTCCTCCGGGCCGATGCCCGGGACGCCCGGCACCGTGCTGGGCGACACCGGCACCTGCGCGGCGCCCGTCGCGCCCCGCCGGAAGACCTCGATCTGGTCGGCGATCAGTGAAGTCCTGTGCGTCCGGGCGTAGTCGAGGGTCGCGGTCATCGCCGCGCCCGCGATGTCCACGTTGATGGCCGAGCGGCGGCGCAGTTCGGCCACCGGGAGCTCGTCGTACTCGTCGTTGTTCACCGCCATCGGGAACTCGACCGTGTGCGCCGCGATCGTGCCGTGGAACGGCATGTACTGCGGGGTGAAGATCGGCGGCCAGTCGTCCCAGCCCTCCTCCTGGTCGCGGAACGGGATCTGGGCGGGCTCGACGCCGTCCTTCTCGGGCGTGTAGCCGAGGCCGTTGACGGCGGACTCCATGCCGAGGGCGTTGGCGTACGTGTTCTTGAGGAACAGGTCGTACTCGTAGTTCTCGCCGTGCGGGGGCGTGGTCGGCTCGATGAGCGTGCCGTTGACGTAGCCGTGCAGGTCGACCATCACCGCGGGCTGCTTGTCGATGGCGATCTGCCGCATCGCGCGGACCTCGGGCTGCGAGGCGGTGACGAAGTCGCGGTTCAGATCGAAGCCGCCCGCGTTCGCGCGGGTGCCGGCGATGCGGCCGTCCGGGTTCGCGGTGACGTTGAAGTAGACGCGGTGGCGGGCGAGAAGGCCGGTGGTCGCCTTGTCCTTCGCCTTCGCGAGCCGCTCGATGAGCTTGAGGGCGGCGTCCGTGCCCTCCCACTCGTTGCCGTGGATGTTGTTGTTGAAGAAGACGGGCGTCTTGTACGCGGCCTTGATCGCCGGGTCCTTGGCGGCTTCCCGGGGCGCGTTCTCGATCAGATCGCGCATACGTTCCTGGGCGCGGGCCTGGCGGACCGACTCCGGCGCGGTGACAGTGACCAGGTAGAGGCGGTGGCCGCCCGCCGAGCGGCCCGCGATCTCCACGCTGACACGGTCGCCGAGCCGTTGGAGGGCGTTCAGCTTCGGGGCGATGGCGTGGTACGGGGTCAGGCCGAGCTTGAGGGACTTGTCCGCCGGGTTCTCCGGGTCCGGGGCGAGGACCTGCTCACGGGGGTAGCCGCGGGTACCTCCGGTGAGTTCGGTGACGGGGGAGGCCAGAGCCCTGTCGGTCGTACTCTCCGCGGTTCGCGCGGCTCGATCGGAGGGGGTTCGGTCCGCTGCCTCGCGGGTCGGGGGCCGCGGAGCGGGGTCGGCGGCGGCTCCGTTCGGGGTGGCTAAGAGCGTGGCCGCCGCGGTGGCTGTGGCGGTGGCGAACAGGACGGGTCTCTGCAGGCGCACGCGTACCTCCTGGGAATCGGTACGGGGAGGTGTACCTGTTCGACTTCCCTGCAACAAGAGGGCGTTGGTGCCACAGATGCCCCGAAGGGCCGTTGATCGCGCACCTCGAGAGGGCATGCTGGAGGCGGGCACCGGCGCGACGGAGAGCCGGGACCGGCAGGCAGAGCGCAAGCGCACCGCACCCCACCGCGTGAGGCGAGGAGGCTCCATGTCCCCGATTCCGTCCCTGCCCAGCCGCGAGGAAGTCGTGCGCATGGCGCGCAACACGACCGACATCACCGGACAGCTCCTGGACACCGCCGGCAACCTCACCCGCATCGCCGTCAACACCTTTGATCCGAGGGACGGTTCGGGAGCCGAGGTGTTGAGGGTGCTGCGGGAGACCACCGCCGAGCTGGCCGAGGCGAGTGCCTCGCCGCAGGCGCAGGAGGCGTTCTATCGCATCGTGGAGACGCTGACGCGGCTCGGTACGACCGGTGCGCCGCTCGCCGTGCATCCGGTGAGTGAGCCCGCGCAGGCGTTGCTCACGGCGCTCGGGGACAGCTTGCTGCCTGTCCTCGACGCGGTGGAGCCCGCGGTGGAGGAAGCCGCGGAAGCGCTCGGTGAGCTCGTCGAGGCCACGTCGCCGCTGCTGCCCGCGGCGGCGGGGGTGGCGGCGGGGGTGCTCCTTGCCGCGGCGCCTTTGATCCGGGCCGCCGCGGACGTACTGCGGGACTCGTCCCCCGAACTCCAGCGCATGGCCGACGCGTTGACGGCGGCGCTGGCTCCGCTGCTGCCCTTGCAGGTGGCTCTGGCGGAACGGGCGGCTGCCGCCGGGGTGGGGGTGATCCGTGTGACGCTGCCGCCTCTCGCGGACCTCACCGAGGCGGGGGCTGCCGCGCTGAAGGCGGGCCGTCCTCTTCTTGTCGCCGGGGAGGAGCTTGTGGTGTCCGGGCTGGAACACCTGCAGCCGGTGCTTCTGGCGTCCGCGTCGCGTGCGGGGCGGGTGGCGCGGGCGGTGGCCGTCCGGGTGTCGGCGGCGGTGTCGCCTGCGGCGGAGCGGGGGGTTGTGGTCGCGGTCCATCCCGCGTGACGCTCGCGCGGCGACCGCGGGGTTTCCTCGCCCTCGCCGCGCCCCTACCCGGCCCATCCCTGGGGCTTCGCCCCAGACCCCAGACGTCGTGTCTCGGCTGCGGGGCGGTTGTGGTCGCTCGCGCAGTTCCCCGCGCCCCTAGAAGCGTAGGTGCACCCATGCTTTCAGGGGCGCGGGGAACTGCGCGACCAGCCACCAACGAGCCGCAGCCAAGGTACGCCCCGGGGGGCTTGGAGGCGGAGCCTATAAGCTGCACCCATGGGTGATCTTGGCTTGGGGTTCCGCTACTTGGTGCAGGGGCAGCGATGGGTGGCCCGGCACGGGAAGCAGTTCGGGGTCGGGCTGATTCCCGGGCTGATCACCCTCGTGTTGTATGCCGCCGCACTGACCGCCCTGGCCCTGTGGGGCGCGGACTTCGTCACCTGGGCCACACCGTTCGCCGACGGCTGGGCCGACCCATGGCTCGGCCTCTTCCGCGGGTTCCTGACGGTCGTCCTCTTCGCCCTCGCCCTGCTCCTCGCCGTGGTCACCTTCACCGCCGTGACCCTCCTCATCGGCCAGCCCTTCTACGAGAACCTCTCCGAGAAGGTCGACCGGGACGTCTCCCCGGACGGGACGGCGCCCGAGTCGGGACTGCCCCTGTGGCGGGAACTGGTGATCTCCGCGAGGGACAGCCTCCGAATCGTCGTCAGGGCCGCGGTGTGGGGCGTGCTGCTCTTCGGACTCGGGTTCATCCCGTTCGCCGGCCAGACCGTCGTTCCGGTGATCGGCTTCCTCGTCACCGGGTTCTTCCTCACCGAGGAGCTGACGGCCGTCGCGATGCAGCGCCGCCGTGTCGAACTCCGCGAGCGCCTCACGCTGCTGCGCTCCCGCAAGACCCTGATCTGGGGCTTCGGCACACCCCTGGCCGTCGCCTTCCTCGTCCCGTTCGTCGCCGTCTTCCTGATGCCCGGCGCGGTCGCGGGCGCCACGCTGATGGCCCGCGACCTGCTGGGCGAGGAATCCGGAGACAGTGACGGGCAAGGGAAGGGGCAGGGGCAGCATCCAGATTCGGGGCAGGGCGAATTCGGCGACGGGCAGCAGGCCGGCAGCGTCACTTGGTGACGCCGGCGGCCACCGTCAGGATCGAGCGCACCTGCGCGATGATGTCCAGCCGGTTCTGGACGAACTGCGCGTCCGTGACCGTACCGGTCGCCGGGTCCGTGTTCCCCGTGCCGAACTGGAGCACCGGCGTGTGCACATGCCCGCCGGGCAGCGAGCCGCGCAGGCCGAGCCGGTCACGCAGCAGCGTCGCGCGGTACGCGATCTCGTTGGAGAGGTAGTTCCCGCCGCCTCCGGCCCGTGCCGTCGAGCCCGGAGTCGGGCCGTCGGGCCGTGTCACGGGCTCGGTGCCGCCCGCCGGGATCTCGGTCACGGCGGTGTTGTCGTACACGGGGAAGCGCCCCGTGCTCGCGGCCACGATCTCCTTGTACGGCAAGGACGTCGACGTCCACTGCGGCTGCGAGCCCGGGTCGGTCACCGGGATGGTCTCCGTGCGCGAGAGGTTCTCGTTGTCGGGGAAGCCGCCCCGCCAGGCACCGTTGGTGCGCTCGACGTCGAAACGGCCCACCCGTCCCTGGCTGACCGTCGTGAACAGGTCGACACGGGGCAGGTACGGGCGAAGTGTGCGCTCCACCGTGCCGTCCGCGAAGTCCTGCCAGCGCACCGGGAACACGGCCGTCTCGATGCGCGCGGGGCCGTCCGCCGTCTCGATCACGGTGCCGTCGAGAGCGAGCGCCGTGGCACCGGAGGGGTTCGATATGCGGATGTCGCGGTCCAGCGTGAACGGGTCGAAGCCGGTGACCAGGATCCGCTTGACACCCTTGCCGGGCGCCTGGCCTCGCCCGTGCGGGTAGCGGATGGAGTCCTGGCCGCGTGAACTCCGCTCAAGGGAGGCGAGGAGCCCCGCGCGTTGGGCCTCGGTGATGCCGAACTCCGGCTCCCACAGGCGTACTTCGCGGGTCATGCCCAGCCGCGCCCAGTACAGCGGGCGGTCGTCGTCCCGCGTCAGGTCACCACTCACCGGACCCCGGCCCTGAGCGCGGTCGACCGCTTGCCGCCACAGCCGCGCTCCCTGTCGTACGACCACCCGCTCGGCCTGCGCGTACGAGTCCGCCTTGCCCAGCGCCCTCGCGAACCGAGGTGCCACCGTGTCGAATCCGGATCGGCGCAGGATCTCCTGGGGCGCCGCCTTGTCGAGGCGCTGTTCCTCCACCGTGAGCGCGGCCGCGGGTTCCTCGGCCGCCATGGCGGGCGGGGCCGCGAAGCCCGCAAGCAGTGCCAGTCCGAGGGCGCCGAGCCGAACGCGTATGTGTACCAAGGGAGTTCAGGTCCTTTCGTCACGCGAGGGCATGGTGAGGTGGCCGAAGTATCGCGTGACGGACGGGACTACGCCATGGGGCATGACCCGGGTGGCTTCAGTGTTCCCTCGGGATCCTCGCCGCCGCCTCCCGCAGCGCCTCCAGGAACGCCTCCGCCGAGGGCGTGAGCGACCGGTGCGACCCTCGCCGACGTCATCAACATCCGCACGTATCTGACGGACATCGGCAAGCGGCACGAATACGGCGCCGTACGTCAGGAGTTCCTCACCGGCACGCCGCCCACCAGCATGACCTTGGAGGTGCCGCGCCTGTTCAAGCCGGAGGCGCAGATCGAGGCCGAGGTCGTCGCCGCGGTCAGTCCTCGCTGACGCCAGGCGTTTCGCCGAGCAGAGTGAGGAAGTCCCGGAACGCCCCGGGCATGTCCACGTCCTCCGGCGCCAGCAGCCACTGGTACTGCAGCCCGTCCATCACCGCGACGAGCAGGGGAGCGGCTCGTTCCGGCGTGAGCCCGCTGGGCAGTCGTTCCCCGTACTCGGCGCGCAGCACCTGCGCCATGGTCGCGCGCACGGCCTCGTACCGCTCGGTGAAGAACTCGCGCGCCGGATGTTCCTCCGTGACGCTCTCGCCGAGCAGCGCCGAGAAGGTCTGCACGATGCCCGGTCGCATCGCGTTGTACTCGGTGAGCGAGGCGAGCAGATCGAGCCGCCACTGGGAGTCCGGCATCGCGTCCCACTTGTCGCGCTCGGCCAGGACGGCGACGAGCAGCGCCTCCTTGGTGGGGAAGTAGTGCAGCAGCCCCTGCTGGGTGAGCCCCACCCGCTCCGCGACCGCGGCCAGGCTCGCGCCCCGGTAGCCGCGCTCGGCGATCACCTCAAGGGCCGCCCGGAGAATCTCCGCACGCCGCTCCGCGCCTCTGATCGCCCTGGTCGTCATGACGTCACCGTACGACATGCGTGCGACTCACAGAGGACCGTACGTCACGGCAATATAACCAAACCTACCGATCTACTGGTGATCGATGCAGGATGGCCGGACGCAACGGACTTCAACGAGGAGGCACCGCGATGGCAGGAACCCCCACGCAAGGTCTCGGCCCCGCTCACGCAGGGGGAACCCCCCTCAGCCCGGCCGACCAGGCGCGCGAAGCGGTGGTCGAGGCGGCGCTCGGCGCACTCGACCTGGACGCCAAAGCGCGGCTGCTCGCCGGACAGAACATGTGGTCCCTGCCCGCACTGCCCGAGATCGGACTGAAGTCCCTGGTCATGTCGGACGGCCCGATCGGTGTACGGGGCGTGCGCTGGACCTCCGACGACCCGTCCATCGCACTGCCGTCCCCGACCGCCCTCGCCGCCACCTGGGACCCGGCCCTGGCCCGCCGCGCAGGCACCCTCCTCGCGCAGGAGGCCCGTCGCAAGGGCGTCCACGTCCTCCTCGCGCCCACCATCAACCTCCACCGCTCCCCGCTCGGCGGGCGTCACTTCGAGGCGTACAGCGAGGACCCGTATCTGACCGGGCGGATCGGTTGCGGCTACGTCAGCGGCGTACAGGAAGGCGGCGTCGGCACCACGGTCAAGCACTTCGTGGCGAACGACGCCGAGACCGAACGCTTCACGGTGAACAACGTGGTCTCCGAACGCGCCCTGCGCGAGCTCTACCTGGCCCCCTTCGAGACCATCGTCGCCGGCGCCCACCCCTGGGGCATCATGACCGCCTACAACTCGGTCAACGGCACGACGATGACCGAGCACCACCACCTCGTGGGCGAAGTCCTGCGCGGCGAATGGGGCTTCGACGGCATCAACGTCTCCGACTGGACGGCCGCCCGGTCGACCACCGGCGCCGTCGAGGGCGGCCTGGACATCGCGATGCCCGGCCCGCGGACCGTGTACGGCGACGCGCTCGCGAGGGCCGTACGGGACGGCCAGGTCGAGGAGGCGAAGGTCGACGAGGCGGTGCGGAACGTGCTGCGCCTCGCCGCCCGCGTCGGGATCCTGGAGGGCGCCGAGCCGGTCGTGACCGAACTGCCCGGGACCGTCGACGGTGAGGCGCTGGCCCGGGAGATCGCCCGCCGCTCCTTCGTCCTCGTCCGCAACGACGGCGCCCTCCCGCTGCCCACCGGGCACAAGGTGGCCCTCATCGGCGCCGCGGCCCGCGACGCCCGCGTCCTCGGCGGCGGCTCCGCCATCGTCTTCCCCGCCCGGATCGTCTCACCGCTCGACGGCCTCACCGCCGCTCTGCCCGAGGGCACTGTGACCTACGCGCTCGGCGCCGACCCGAACGAGGAACTCGCCGTCGCCGACAAGGGGTTCGAGCTGCGCGCCGTCTGCCGGGACGCCGACGGCAACGTCATCGGCACCGGCTCCGCCCCAGGCGGCCACATCCAGTGGATGGGCGACGACCTGCCCGAGGGCGTCACCCATGCCACCCTGCACACGGTCGAACTGACCGGCACCTTCACCCCGCGGGTGAGCGGCCCGCACACCTTCGGCATCAAGGGCCTGGGCGCGTTCGCGCTCACGGTCGGCGGCACGACGTACTTCGACGACGTCCAGCGCCCCGAGACCGACGACCGCTTCGAGGGGCTCTTCCGGGCTCCGACGCCCCACGCCCAGGTCGAACTGCTCGCGGGCGAGCCGGTCGACGTCTCCCTCACCTACGTCACCACCCTCCCCGAGAACATCCCCATGCCGGTCATCGGCTTCACGCTCGCCCACCAGGAACCGCGGCGCGACCCCGACGAGCTGATCGCCGAGGCCGTCGAGACGGCCCGCGCCGCCGACACCGCGGTCGTCGTGGTCGCCACCACCGAGCGCGTCGAGTCCGAGGGCTTCGACCGGTCGGACCTCCGGCTTCCTGGCCGCCAGGACGACCTGGTCCGCGCGGTCGCCGCCGCCAACCCGAACACCGTCGTGGTCGTGAACTCCGGCTCCCCGGTGGAACTCCCCTGGCGCGACGAGGTCGCCGCCGTGCTGCTCAGCTGGTTCCCCGGCCAGGAGGGCGGCGACGCCCTCGCCGATGTGCTCACCGGCGCGCACGAGCCGGGCGGCCGGCTGCCCACCACCTGGGGCACGTTCGAGGACGCCCCGGTCACTCAGGTCACCCCGGCCGACGGCCGACTCGAGTACGGCGAGGGCGTGTTCATCGGCTACAGCGCCTGGGAGAAGGAGGGCCGGACTCCCTCGTACGCCTTCGGGCACGGACTCGGCTACACGACCTGGACGTACGAGTCGATCGAGGCCGAGGGCACCACGGTCACCGTCCGCGTCACCAACTCCGGTGCGCGTGCGGGCCGCGAGGTCGTCCAGGTCTACCTCGCGCCGACGGACGCGGACGCCGACCGCCCTGCCCGCCGGCTCGCCGGTTTCGCCGGCGTCGAGGCCGGCCCCGGCGAGAGCGCCGAGGTCACGGTCGAACTCCCGCGGCGCGCCTTCGAGATCTGGGACGAGACCTCGAACGCGTGGGCGTTCGTGAAGGGTGCGTACGAGGTGCAGGCCGGCCGCTCGATCGCGGACCGCCGGGTCGCGACGACGATCACCGTCTGACCGGGGTACCGGGGTACCGGGGCTCCGGGGTACCGGGACACGCGCGGCTTTTCCGCCCCCGCCGCCCCTACCCGTCCCATCCTTCTGGGGCTCCGCCCCAGACCCCCATCGGCCTGAACGGCCTCGTCCTCAAACGCCGGACGGGCTGGGTGGCTCGGCCGCGCCCCTTCAGGGGCGCGGGGCTGTGACATATGTGGCTCCGCCGCGTGGGCGCGACCAGCCACGACCAACCCGCAGCCGAGACACAACCCGGGGTCGAAGGGGCGGAGCCCCTGGGGATGGGACGGGTAGGGGCGGCGGGGGCGGAACGACTCGTCAGTCGGACGGCTTTGTCGCCGTGACCGCGCGGTACGCCATCTCTGCGAGCCGTGCCTGCCCGTTCTTGCTCGGGTGGAACCAGTCCCAGGGGCTCAACTGCGCGGTGCCGAAGCGGAAGTCGAAGACCGCCCCGCCGTCGAAGCGGCACCGCAGGTCCTTCTTGCACACCTCTTCCAGGACCTCGTTGTACGCCTCCACGCGGTCCTGCACCGTGTCGCGCCGTAGCGTCGCCGCCGAGTCCAGGGCGTCCGCGTCGGCCAGCATCGACGGACAGATGCCCAGCTTCCAGATCTGCTTGCCGAGCTCGTTGGTCCGCCCCTGGGACCACAGCCGCTTCAGGTCGGGAACGCTCGACACATACACCTGCGTCTTGGGCAGCGCCTCGCGCAGCGTGGTCATCGCATCCTCGAACTGGGCGCGGAAGTCCGACACCGATGTCATCGCGGACACCGACGCACGGCAGGCGTCATTGGCGCCGGCCATCACCGTGACCAGCTCCGGCTTCCGCGTCGCCGCCTGTGCCATCTGGCCGGGCAGGTCGGCCATCCGGGAGCCGGACACCGCGTAGTTCCAACTGCGCCGGGCCGCCCCGGCCTTTCCGAGCAGCCGCACCGCGAGGCTGTTGACCTGCGCGTCACTGCCGGTCGCCCAGGACGACTCGGGGCAGTCGGCCAGGACCGAACACGCGTCGAAGCCACGCGTGATGGAGTCGCCGACCGCCGCCAGCGAGCGGGGGCTGCGGTCCCAGGTGGGAGTGGGCTTCGGGGACGGCTTCGACGGTGTGGAGCTGCCCTGGGGGCCTGGGGCGTTGCCGCCGCTCGCGTCGCACGCGGCCCACCCGGCGACACCCAGCAGCACCGCCGCCGCGGTCGTGACGACGGTGCGTGAACGGTGGCCGCGCTTCCACATCCCCAAGATCCCCTCGCTCGTCGGGCAACGGCAGGCACCCGCCGTGGCGTCCCCCTGGATGGCTGTGTTTGCCCGCCAGGACAACTCCCGGGCCCCCGGCTGGGGGCCCGGCACGCGTCCCGCCGGGTGAAACCTCCGAGTTTCCCGGCGCTGGGACCGACGGTACGTCACACTCCTTGCGCCGTCGCACGGTAGCCTCGCCCCGTGGCCGTCCTGCCACAGACGTTCCGCTAAGTTACAAGATGTCCCGCTTGCCCGGAGGTCCCAGTGACGACACGTGGAGTTCTCTACCTGCACTCCGCGCCGCGCGCGCTGTGCCCGCACGTCGAATGGGCCATCGCGGGCGTGCTCGGCACACGCGTCAACCTCGACTGGATCCGGCAGCCCGCCTCTCCGGGCACATGGCGGTCCGAGTTCTCCTGGCAGGGCGAGGCCGGCACCGCCTCCAAGCTCGCCTCCGCGCTGCGCGGCTGGCAGATGCTGCGCTTCGAGGTCACCGCCGAGCCGTGCGCCACGGCCGAGGGCGAGCGCTACAGCTGCACCCCTGACCTGGGCATCTTCCACGCTGTGACGGGCATCCACGGCGACATCCTCATCCCCGAGGACCGGCTGCGCGCCGCCCTCGCCCGCTCCCAGAGCGGCGAGACGGACCTGGAGTCCGAACTCACCAAGCTGCTGGGCAAGCCCTGGGACGACGAGCTGGAGCCTTTCCGGTACGCGGGCGAGGGCGCCCCGGTGCGCTGGCTCCACCAGGTCGTCTGAAGCCGTCCACGCACGACGAAGGCCCACCCGGTGTATCGGGTGGGCCTTCGTCGTAGGCGCGTAGGCGCCGGTTCAGGCGCGTCAGACAGTACGGAACGCCAGCACCACGTTGTGCCCGCCGAAGCCGAACGAGTCGTTCAGCGCGGCGATACGGCCCTCGACGGGAAGCTTGCGCGCCTCGCCGCGGACGACGTCGGCGTTGGCCTCGGCCTCCGGGTCCAGGTTCTCGACATTGATGGTCGGCGGAGCCACCCGGTGGTACAGGGCGAGCACCGTCGCGACCGACTCCACGCCGCCCGCGCCACCGAGGAGGTGACCGGTCATCGACTTGGTGCCGGAGACCGCGAAGTGGTCGGTGTCGTCGCCGAAGACCTTGCGCAGCGCCTTCAGCTCGGCGATGTCGCCGGCCGGGGTCGAGGTGGCGTGCGCGTTGACGTGCACGATCTCGGCCGGGTTCAGGTCCGTGCTGTCGAGCAGGTTCTGCAGCGCGTGCGAGATGCCCTGTCCCTCGGGCTCCGGCTGCACGATGTCGTGACTGTCGGCGGAGATGCCCTGGCCGACCGCCTCCGCGTAGACGCGGGCACCGCGCCGGGCGGCGTGCTCGGCCGACTCCAGGACGATGACGCCGGCGCCCTCGCCGAGGACGAAGCCGTCACGTCCGGTGTCGTAGGGACGCGAGGCACCCTGCGGGTCGTCGTTGTTCTTGGACATCGCCATCATGTTGCCGAACGCGGCGATCGGCAGCGGGTGGATGGCCGCTTCCGTGCCACCGGCGACGACGACGTCGGCGCGGCCCGTGCGGATCATCTCGATCGCGTAGCCGATGGCCTCGGCGCCCGACGCGCAGGCGGAGACCGGAGTGTGCACGCCCGCGCGGGCGCCCACCGCCAGACCCACGTTGGCTGACGGGCCGTTCGGCATCAGCATCGGCACGGTGTGCGGGGAGACCCGGCGTACGCCCTTCTCCTTGAGCACGTCGTACTGGTCGAGCAGGGTCGTGACGCCGCCGATACCGGAGGCGATGACAGCGCCCAGCCGGTTGGGGTCGACGTCCGCGCCCTCACCCGCCTTGTCCGTGTAACCGGCGTCCGCCCAGGCCTCCTTGGCCGCGATCAGCGCGAACTGCGCCGAGCGGTCCAGGCGGCGGGCCTGCGGGCGAGGGATGACCTCACCCGGCTCCACGGCGATCTGCGCCGCGATACGGACCGCCTGCTCGGCGGCCCAATCCTGCTCCAGAGGGCGGACACCGGAACGTCCGGCGATCAGGCCCTCCCAGGTCGAGGCCGCGTCGCCACCCAGCGGTGTGGTTGCGCCGATACCGGTGACGACCACGGTGCGATTGGTCGAGTTCACGGGAATTCTTTCTCCAACGGATACGAGGAGGACAACCCCCGCAAAGGCGGGGACAACGGCGCCACCGCCGGGTGGCGGGGACTGCAGCGCCCGGGCGGAGGGGTGCTCAGCCCTGGTGCTTGAGGATGTATTCGGTCGCGTCGCCGACGGTCTTGAGGTTCTTGACGTCGTCGTCCGGGATCTTGACGTCGAAGCGCTCTTCCGCGGCGACGACGACCTCGACCATGGACAGCGAGTCGACGTCCAGGTCGTCGGTGAAGGACTTGTCCAGCTGGACGTCCTCGGTGGGGATCCCGGCGATCTCGTTCACGATGTCGGCGAGTCCGGCGACGATCTCTTCCTGCGTGGCGGCCATGTGAGGCGCTCCTTTGTAGATATCCAGAGGGTGTGGCGCCCGCCGCGTCAGCGGCAGGTGTTGCAGGGCCCGCACCGGATCCGAAGATCCGGCACGGAGTGCCTAGGGGAGGGTAACGACCGTCGCGGCGTACACGAGACCCGCCCCGAAGCCGATGACGAGCGCGGTGTCGCCGCTCTTCGCCTCGCCGGTCGCCAGGAGCCGCTCCATCGCGAGCGGGATCGAGGCGGCCGAGGTGTTGCCGGTGGTGCGCACATCGCGGGCGACCGTGACGTGCTCCGGCAGTTTCAGCGTCTTCACCATCGAGTCGATGATCCGCTCGTTGGCCTGGTGGGGAATGAAGACGTCCAGGTCGTTCGCGGTGATTCCGGCCGCGTCCAGCGCCTGCTGGGCGACCTTCGCCATCTCGAACACGGCCCAGCGGAACACCGCCTGGCCCTCCTGCGTGATCGCAGGGAACTTGATCTCGCCCTTGGAGTCGAGGGGCAGTTGGGACACGTCGCCGATCCGGAAGCGGTCCCACGGCACAGTCTGCTTGATCGTGCCTGCCTTGTCGCCCTCGGAACCCCAGACGGTCGGGCCGATGTGCGGCTCCGGGGAGGGGCCCACGACGACCGCGCCCGCGCCGTCGCCGAACAGGAAGGCCGTCGCGCGGTCCTCCAGGTCGGTCAGGTCGGACAGGCGCTCGACGCCGATGACGAGTACGTACTCCGCCGAGCCCTCGACGACCATGCCCTTGGCGAGCGTGAGGCCGTAGCCGAAGCCCGCGCAGCCCGCCGAGATGTCGAACGCGGCGGCCTTGTCGGTGCCGAGCTTGTCGGCGATCTCGGTGGCCACGGCCGGGGTCTGGCTGAAGTGCGAGACGGTGGAGACGACCACGGCACCGATCTGCTCGGCCGTGATCCCGGCGTCGGCGATCGCCTTGCCGGAAGCCTCGATCGACATCGCGGCGACCGTCTCCTCGTCGGAGGCCCAGTGCCGGGTCTCGATGCCGGAGCGCGAGCGGATCCACTCGTCGGACGAGTCGATCGTCTCGAGGATCACCTCGTTAGGCACGACCCGGGTCGGGCGGTAGCCGCCCACGCCCAGGATCCGTGCGTACGGGGCGCCCTTGCTGGGCCTGATCTTCGACATGCTCTCGCGCTCCTTGTCAGGCGCCCGCCGCGTCAGCGGCAGGTGTCGACGCCTCGGCGATGAGCTCGCGGGCAGCGTCGAGATCGTCAGGGGTCTTGAGCGCCAGCGTCTTGACGCCGGGCAGCGCGCGCTTGGCGAGACCGGTCAGCGTGCCGCCGGGGCACACCTCGATGAGCGCGGTCACGCCCAGTTCCTTGAAGGTCTGCATGCACAGGTCCCAGCGGACCGGGTTGGCGACCTGCCCGACCAGCCGCGACAGCACCTCGGCGCCGGTCGCGACCGCCTGGCCGTCCTTGTTCGAGACATACGTGACGCGCGGGTCGGCCGACGTCAGCTCGGCTGCGGCCGCCCGCAGGGTGTCGACCGCGGGGGCCATGTGGTGCGTGTGGAAAGCGCCGGCGACCTTGAGAGCCACGACACGTCGTACGCCCTCGGGCTTCTCCGCCTCCAGCGCGGCCAGTTGCTCCATGGTGCCGGCGGCCACGATCTGGCCCGCCCCGTTCACGTTCGCCGGAGTCAGCTCCAGCTTCTCCAGGTGCGGCACGACCGTCTCCGGCTCGCCGCCGAGCAGCGCCGACATGCCGGTCTGCGTGATCGCGGCGGCGTCGGCCATGGCCAGGCCCCGCTTGCGGACCAGTGTCAGGGCGGCCGTGTCGTCGAGGACGCCCGCGAAGGCGGCGGCGGTGATCTCGCCGACGCTGTGGCCCGCGACGGCACCCGGTGCCACCTCGCCCAGCGCGGACGCGGACAGGATTCCGGCCGCGACGAGGAGCGGCTGGGCCACCGCCGTGTCACGGATCTCGTCCGCGTCGGCCTGCGTGCCGTAGTGGGCCAGGTCGAGCCCGATGGCGTCCGACCACGCGGCGAGGCGGTCGGTGGCACCGGGGAGTTCAAGCCAAGGGGTCAGGAAGCCGGGCGTCTGGGCGCCCTGGCCGGGAGCGACGAGTACGAGCACTCTCACACTCTCTCTTGTGGACGGCTTCGGCCGCCCGTGGGGACAAGGACGAAGAACAGGAAGGGGAATTGTAGGGCCCCGACAAAAACCTAGAGTTGAGGATCTCCATCGGCCAGACGCCCCAGGATCAGCGCGATTCGCAGCGTGAAGGCGGAGCGTACATCGGATGGCGACCAGCCGGTGACGTCAGTCACACGTCGAAGCCGGTAGCGCACGGTGTTGGGGTGAACGAAGAGCATCCTGGCGGCGCCTTCGAGACTGCTCGCCTGTTCCAGATAGACACTCAAGGTCTCCAGGAGCGCGGACCCGGCTTCCTCCAGCGGTCTGTAGATCTCCTCCACCAACTGCTCGCGCGCCGAGGGGTCGCCGGCGATCGCGCGCTCCGGCAGCAGATCGTCCGCCAGTACCGGCCGCGGGGCGTCCTGCCAGGCGAAACACGCCTTCAGCCCGGCGGCCGCGGCCTGCGCGGACCGGGTCGCCGCCAGCAGGTCGGGCACGACCGGCCCGGCCACGACGGGCCCCGCGGCATACGGCCCGATCAGCGACTTGGCGACCGCCAGCGGATTGTCACTGCCACCCGCGATGACGACGAGCCGGTCACCGAGCACACCGGTCAGCACCTGGAGCTTGGCGTGCCGGGCGGCCCGCCTGATGGCCTCGACCGTCAGCTCACTGTCACCGTCGGGAGCCGTGCCCAGCACCACGCACACATGTTCCGGCGAATTCCAGCCAAGGGCTGCGGCACGCGACACGGCCCCCTCGTCGGCCTCACCGGACAGAACGGCATTGACGACCAGGGACTCCAGCCGGGCGTCCCAGGCGCCGCGCGCCTCGGCGGCCTGCGCGTACACCTGGGCGGTGGCGAAGGCGATCTCGCGGGCGTAGACGAGCAGTGCCTCGCGGAGCACCGATTCGTCACCGGGAGCCGCGACCTCGTCGATCGCGCTCTCCATCACCTCGATGGTCGTCCGTACCATCTCCACGGTCTGGCGCAGGGTGATCGCCCTGGTCAGCTCGCGTGGAGCGGTGCCGAAGACATCGGTGGAGATGGCCTGCGGCGCGTCGGGATGCCGGAACCACTCGGTGAAAGCGGCGATACCGGCCTGGGCGACCAGACCGATCCAGGACCGGTTCTCCGGGGGCATGGCCCGGTACCACGGCAGCGTCTCGTCCATGCGCGCGATGGCCTGCGCGGCGAGACTTCCGGAGGACTTCTCCAGCCGTTTCAGGGTCGCGGAGTGCGCGTGGACGCTGTGCGCTGGGCGTTCGGTATTGCTGGCTTCGGGTTCGGGCACGGGACAAGACTGCCTTATCCGGACGGGCGGGTGCGGCGGCGGGTCTACCGTGGGCTCTGTGATGGACGTACGGCGCGCCGACGCGCGCTACCGCGGAGGCGACCGGGCGGCCGGGATCGAGTCCCTGCACGCCTTCTCCTTCGGGCCCCACTACGACCCGGACAACCTCCGTTTCGGCGCGGTCATAGCCTGCAACGAGGAGCGGCTCGCGCCCGGCGCCGGCTTCGACGAGCATCCGCACAGCCACACCGAGATCGTGACCTGGGTCGTCTCGGGCGAGCTGACGCATCGCGACTCGGCGGGCCACGAGTCGGTGGTGCGGCCCGGGGACGTGCAGCGCCTCAGCTCGGCGGGCGGCGTCCGCCACGTCGAACGCAACGACGCCGCCGAGCCGCTGGTCTTCGTCCAGATGTGGCTGGCGCCGCTGGAGCCGGGGGGCGACCCCGCGTACGAGATCGTCCACGGCATCGCCGACTCCACGCCGTACGCGGTGCCGGAGGCGGGGGCGATGCTGCATGTGCGGCGGTTGGGAGCGGGGGAGCGGACGGCTGTGCCGGACGGTTCGTTCGTGTACGTCCATGTCGTGCGCGGAGAAGTGTGGTTGGACGGTGTGGGGCTGGGCCCCGGGGATGCCGCACGGATCACGGACGCGAAGGATTTGGAGGCGGTGGCTCACTCTCCGGCGGAGCTGCTGCTGTGGGAGATGTCCGGGTAGCGCTGGGCAGGTTTTCTCGCCCCCGCCGCCCCTACCCGTCCCATCCCGTTCCTGGGGGCTGCGCCCCCAGACCCCCGAATCGGCCTGAACGGCCTCGTCCTCAAACGCCGGACGGGCTGGGTATGTCAGCCCCTC